>CAWISW010000002.1:0-613634 GCA_963838925.1 uncultured Nitrososphaerota archaeon | reverse complement strand
GAAATGGACGAGACGGACTACTGTCCGCACACGGCATTTGCGGGCGCGCTTCCGCAGGTAAGGAACGCCCTTCGGCGCTGAGGTAGGAGTGCTGTAAGTATCCAGCGACTGGCCCTCGAAGCTCAACTATAGTCGATGAGAAAGGCGAAGCGTAATAATTCCTCTTCGACGGATTTCGAGAAAAGTCATGCGAAGCCGAAGACCAAACTTGCGGTGGTCTAGCCCACGAGTTCCGAGTTGGACGGCGATCTCCTAAATGAACCGGCTTCATCACGACCTGTGGGCAGAGCCAATCACACATTCGGTTTCGCCTAAAGAAACAGCCCACGGTCCATGCAAAGGCAAAACCCCAGTGCGAGATGGGTGTTTTTATCTTCTATCACCTGTAATGTCATGCCCAAGGACAATCCAAGGAAGATTCCGCCCGAAGACTACGAGATCTACAACGACCCTGTGGGGGTGATGCATTTCCTCCCTCCGCGGAGGTGCAAGAATTGCGACGACTAGGGGACTGGCCGGGGTGATCTCGAGCCCGGCCCGGGCACGCTCGGGCCTCGAGTCCAAGCCTGTCCTTCACTGCCAATACTGCGGCAGGAAACTCGAGGATATTGGTTACCACTTCACGTGCCACGTGTGCGGCACGACCTACTGCTACATCCACATGGCGAGGCACGACGGCGCGCATCCACACATGCCAAAAGTGATTGCATAACCTTGACGTCAGCCCAGGCAGCCCTGGAGCTCGACTCGCTCCCGATTTCTGAGGCGCCTCCTGACGCGGTCGCCAGGAAAGCGGGTCCCAAGCCGAAATCCTCGAGCTATCCGGACTGGAGCCTCTGCAGAAGGCACGGACTGTGGTTCCTCTTCCACTGCCCGCGATGCGACGGAGACTTGATTCCATACGGAGGACTGTGAGCGCCACCCTGGAAGTTGTAGACGCCTCCTCGGCTCAAACCGTGCCGGGCTCGAACCCTGGGAGTAGTCGCAATTCAGTTGGTCAATCGGTCTTCACATCGAGCCATTTTCAGCTCGTTCGCCAAGCCTATCGATATGAAAGCAGAGGATCTAGCGAAAAGGGGCATCGTGCGGGTCGAGGGTGTCTGGATGTCTCGAGCGCTCCTCCTTGCGCTTCAGCGGATGTCCAGCGAGCCCGGATCTCAGCAAGAACCATCCTAGATGGCAGCTGACCCCCGGGCCCGGCGCGGATCCTTCTCCGTGTCAATGAGTCGAGCGCGTGGAGTTCGGTAGCTCCAAGACCGTGGCCGTCCTATTTTGTGGGTGGCCCCCAAAGGCCTCTGCCGTTAAAAGCCGCATGACCCTTCTCGCACCGGTCGTCTTGGCGAAAAAAGAGGAGTTTGTCAGGATCCCGAGGTCCGCGGCGGACGCCCGCTAGTCAGGGAGGACCAGGTGATCTACCTTCATCCCGAGTGTGAAGCACAATGGGGTGGGAACCTGTGACTCTCCGGCGGGTGGAGGCAAACCAGCGATGAGCCTCGGCCCCAGCCCGCTCGCTGAGACGACGAAGTTCGTCATCGCGAAGTGCTCCGAGTGCGGCAAGGAGAAGCTGCTTCCCAAGGATACCGGGATCTGCGGAGCCTGCGTCCTCTATAAGCCAGGGGTCCTCGAGAAGCTGATCGCGATAGGGATCTCCGCGACCTTCCGGGCCGCGAAGTGAGGAAGAGGATTTCTCCTCTTTGGGTCGAGACCTTAATCGGCCACTGAAAGGGTGAAAGGAGCAGAATAACTCAGGCGAAACCTGAGAGCGATAAGAAGAAAGGGGAGGTGGCTAGCCAGACTTGCCGGCCACGACTGTGAACACGTTCGTAGCGCCAGTCGCGTCTTCCGCGAGAACATGAATTTGTTGTTCAGTCGCATTATATAGTCTGACCCGGCCCATGTGCATTAATGATGAAAACACAACGCAGAGCAGTCGACCCAATCATAGCCACCCTGCTCCTCATCGCGATAGCGGTGGCGGCAGGCATCATCGTCTACGTCTACGTCAACAGCCTCGCGGGCGGCCTCACAAGCGGAGGCGGCCAGCAGGTCTCCGAGGGACTCTCCATGGACGCATACAACTTCCCGACCTCAGGCAGTCTTACTGTGACCGTCAGAGATACCGGCGGCAGCGCAATAACGCTGAACGCTGAGTTCTACGATGGCTTGCCTATCTCTCCAACAAACGGTGGCGCTTCCCTCAACACTGGAGGGGTGACCACACTCACTGAAGCGATTGGAAGTCTTCCATCCGCACCAACCGCAGGAACAACCCACACGCTCAAGATCATCACCACAGATGGCGGCACGTTCGTGTTCTCAATAACCGCTGGGAGGACCGGTTAGACATGAACTTCAGCAGAAAGAGGGCCGTCTCGCCAATCATCGCGTCACTCCTACTCATCGCCATCGCAGTCGCAGCAGGAATCATCGTCTACGTCTACGTCAACAGCCTCGCAGGAGGACTCACGCAAGGAGGAGGTCAGCAGACGTCCGAGAGGCTTCAGTTGCAGGCCTACAACTTCAACGTGAACCCAGGAGGCTCCGGGGGATGTGCTTGCTCGGGATCTATCATACAGATCTCCTTGCTGAACTCTGGAGGCGCCTCGACGACAATAAGCGCCGTCTACGTAGACGGTGTATCGTACGCGATCACTACACCACCCAATACAGACACGGCTTTGGCTAACACCGAGGTGTTCGTCGTACCAACAGGGACAACGCTCTCTTCGGCCACTTCTCACGCCTTCGCCTTCAGCTCTGTGACTCCACAGACAGCCTACACGACCGGGCTGACGGGACAGGTTGTGATAACCTATACCGTGGCCAGTGCGCCTGCGTCGGGGACAACTCATACAATCAAGGTTGTAAGCTCGACTGGCGCTACGAACGTCTTCACAGTAGTGGCCGGCAAGTCTGGCTAGGCCACTCTCCCCTTTTCTCATAACTGCTTCAAGATCGGCTCGAATTATCCAATCATCGCAACACTCCTACTCATCGCAATCGCGGTGGCAGCAGGAATCATCGTCTACGTCTACGTCAACAGCCTCGCTGGCGGTCTAACCCAGTCAGGCGGTCAGCAAGTCTCAGAGCAAGTCTCGATGGACTCGTACAACTTCAATGTCCTCACAGCTCCGGTACTCGGACTTAGGGACAGCGGGGGCTCATCGACCACTCTCACATCAGTCTACTTCGACGGAAATGCGTGCCAAACGGGTAACGCCGTGTGCACCGCAGCTCCAAGTTTCGTAGAACCAGCAACTAACCCATGTGGGGCAGCTACTGCTCTTCCAGTAACATGCTCGACAGGTCAATACACATCAATGACTCTGACAGTCACTGGACTGACAGCAGGCACAACACACACCGTCAAAGTCGTATCAGCGACCGGCGGAACCTTCGTCTTCAGCATAGTCGCAGGGAGGAGCGGATAGGCATGAAGTTCTCCCGAAGACGAGCAGTCTCGCCCATCATAGCATCTCTCCTGCTGATTGCAATTGCAGTCGCTGCAGGGATCATCGTCTACGTCTACGTCAACAGCCTCGCAGGTAACCTAACCTCCAGCGGGGGCAACCAAGTTTCGCAACAAATACAACTCCAAGCATACTCTTTCAACACCGCCGGGTCGGGGACTGGACAGTTCATAGACTTGAATATTGAGAACGTGGGTAGCTCCGCTGTCTCAATCAGCCAAGTCTATGTTGACGGGACAGCCCTTACCGAATGGGGCACTGGAACCACAGGGACATACGGCAAGTACTTCGACATTCCCAACCTAGGACCGGAACTACTGCCGGTTGCTACATGCTCATCCCCACAGCCGCCAACGCCTTCATAGACACATCGGACACATCGGACACAGGGAGCGCTTCAGTCTGCAATGCAGCCGGCGGGGTTACATGCAGTACTAGCTCAATCTGCATAGTTACGAAGAATGGCGCCGGAACGGCAACAGCAGAGACCGAGACCGGTGGTGCATCAGGAACTGCACCCCTTGCGGCCCAAAGTTCAGCGCAGCTGGTTATTGGGGCCGAAGGGCATGCTTGCAGTGCCACGATACTGTTCCCATTCTGTCCAGCAACTAGCGGCACAACACACACAATCAAAATCGTGACGACGAGCGGTGGACAAACGGTATTCACAATCGTAGCCGGCAGAACAGGGTAAACCCCTCCTGCTGGCTGCTTCACCTTTTTCAAGCTCAATAAAGCGACTTCTTCCAGCTTCTGCATCCTTAACTGCTTCAAGATTCGCTCGAATTGTCCAATCATCGCAACACTCCTACTCATCGCCATCGCAGTCGCAGCAGGCATCATCGTCTACGTCTTCGTGAGCGGCTCAGCAACGGCCTTACCGGGGCGGAGGAACGCAGACCTCGGAGCAGATCGAGCTCACGTCTACTCGTTTGTCACTCTTACAGGCACAGGGTGCGGCGGCAACACCACGGTGACGGCTCCGTGCATCAACATCTCGATGAAGGATGCCGGCGGCAGCGCGATCACGATAGACTCGATATACTTCGACGGACTGCCGCTGACGCCCAACGCCGCGCTCGTGACTACGCCGATCACCCTTTCCACCCACGGAAACGCGAACATCCTGCTCGCTCACGGGGCGAGCTTCACGAGCGGGGGCGGCTACACGGGCTTGCCCGCCTCTGCGGCAATCACGGCCGGATCGAGCCATGTGCTAAAGATTGTGACAAAGACCGGTGGATTGTTCTCTTACACGATGACCGTGGGAACTAGCCAATAAGGGACCGGCTCCCATCATGCTCACCAGTTTCATGGCGCCCCCCGGCATTTGAAACAGGCCCTTAACCCCGCAAATCACCTGTTGTCCTTAGGCAACGGGCTGTCGTTCTTTCCGGAAGCACATTTCTTGCGGATTCTGTGAGATATCACACAATATTTGCGCGATAGACTTCCAAAAATGCTAATCGAAACATAGAACAACGCTTCATGTTAGTTAAATTCTGTTTCGCAATCTAGAAAGTCCGTTCATGAGATGAGAATCGCGAGTGCAATCGGCGAAGCGTGCCTGGCGTCAATCGCGGTCGTCTCGATGTCATCGATGGACCTTGTTCCGGCTCCCTACAACTCCGTCCTCTTCGGCGGAGGGGCCGGGTTGCTCGCGGCGACCGCGATGGCACTCAAAGTCAAACACAAGAAATCGCAGCCGATCGGCGCGGTGGGGGTGCTCCCAGGGGTCCCTGCCGAGCACCGCGGAAGGTCCCCGCAACGCAACAGGAAAGCCCCTGGAGAGGGCGCGGATCCTAAGAAAGTTCGACAGGGCCTTGCCGAGCTGGTCTCTTGTTATGCGCCGGCCTCGAGGGCGGCGATCCTAGAGCGATTGAAGCCGATAATCTATGAGCTCACGCCTGAGATCAGGTCGTGGTCCGGCGATGTCAGGCTTCGGGTCTACCTCCTGATGCAGGAGATGGCCCCCGACCTGTCAGACCCAAGGTTGGCCAAGGCGAGCCTGGGCCTACTCGTCCAGATACTCTCCAAGGGAGGGGAGAGCGCGTTGGAGATGGCCAGGCCGATGTTCCAGCAGAAGATCGTGGAGATGTACGGCAGGCCCGAGTACGACGACGAGCCCTTCCTGCCAAGGGTGATGCTCATGCTGGAAGACTACGAGCAGCACAGGGTGGAGAACGTCATGAGAGACGCGATACACGTATGGCGAAACGGCCAGTTCCGCGCCGCGAGCGAGTATCTCGGCTTCGACGAGCTCGCACTGAAGGGGATGAAGGGCAAGTTCAGGAGCTTCATCAGGGAGAGATCGTCAACGCAGGGAACGAAAGGAACGCGATCGCTGCCGCAAGGGCAATCGAGCTCTACCACCTGGTCAGATGACCGTCCGCGCGGAAAACGGACCATACATCGAGCAGACGGCGCCAGCGCTCGCGCGACGGGTCGTGCCGTTCCAGCCGGCACTTTGGGACGGCAATCGACGAAAAACGCCAAGGGCCTCGGCATGACACCACGATGGCTGGATTTTGGCCGAAAATCGTCCGGGAAATCATGCAATTCTCTTTCATCGTGAGATTCTTGCAGGTAACACGACCTAACATACGATAATTGCACTCTGACCGGGGTCTAAAGGCTAATTCTAAGTGTACCCGGGATTCATGGCGTGTTATATCCTATACTGCAAATCCGTTTTCAGCATCAATACCATGAAACTGCTCGAAGCGGTGGGCGGAGCGGTGCTGGGGTCCGTTGCGGTTGTCTCAATGTTCTCGTACCTGTTTGACGTCATCCCTGCCCCTTACAACTCTGTGATCTTCGGGGGAGGGGCGGGTCTCTTCACCGCGACGGCGGTGGTGGGGGCTAGCTCTACTCGCAGAAAGTCGGCCCCGATCGGCACCGTAGGAGAGCTCCCGGGAGTGTCCGGTGGCGAGAGCGCGAAGCCCAGGCAGGACAACGGGAAACCGCTAGACAAGCAGCAGCTCCTGAAGAAATACGACAGGGCTTTCGCCGAGGTCTTGACGCTCGACGGGCCAGGCTCCAGGTCCGAGGCCCTCGAACGCCTGAAACCCATCCTCTTTGAGCTCTCGCCGGACATCAAGGTCTGGAGCGGCGACGCCCGGTTGCGCGCCTACCTGCTCATGCAGGCGATCGCGAAGGACCTCGAGGACCCCTCGTACGCAAGCTCTAGTCTGAGCCTCCTCGCGCTGATCCTCTCGAAGGGAGGCTCTTGCGCGGTGGAGATGGCGAAACCCATCTTCGGGGAGATGATCCGCAGGATGTACGGCGACCAGAGGTACCGGAAGGAGCGCTTCCTGCCCAGGTTGCTCCTCGAGCTTGGCGATTACGAGCCCCAGCAGGTGGAGAGGCTCGCGAAGGACGCGATACACGTATGGGGCGACGAGCAGTTCGCGGCGGCGAGCGAGTACCTGGGGTTCGAAGAGCTTCGAGGGGGAAGCCTGAGGAACAAGCTGAAGGGCATCCTGGGCGCTGAAATCGCAAAGGCGGGAGTCGAGAGGGACCCGACCGCGCTCAACAGGGCGATAGAGCTCTACCACGTCGTAAAGTAGGCGCACAACCTACGACCTATGGGAACCCTAGTCCCCCTTGTCCTCTAGACCCCGAACCAGTCCCCGACGCGCATGACAATCGTTGAGAAAATACGCTTAAAATCTGCAAAAATTACCGCTTCGTATAAATACAACTAGAACATATCCAATTCTTGTAAGTTTCAATGGCCTTTAGCGGCCAGCGATCTGACGCTGTTGCGGCGGAAAATCAGGTAAAATTAAGCAACCTCGGGATCCAAGGTCTAGAGTTCGTCCTAGGCGGCGGCATGCCGGAGGACAGCGTCTACATCCTCACCGGGCAGCCTGGCACGTACTACACCACGTTCGCCCAGCAGGCCATATACACCCACATGCAGAAGAAGGGCAAGGCAGTCTACTATACGTCGGAGACCTCGAGCACCGAGATAGTGCAGGACACCGACCTCTACGGCTGGAACTTCCAGAGCTACGTCGACGACGGCAGCCTCGTTTTCGTGAGGCCTCTCCCCCCTTCGCTACAGGGACTGGTGGGGCTCATGCCGCGCGTCCCCACCGAGCAGTTCCTCAACCTGTCGTCCGCGGGGCTGGGGAGCCTCACAAGGGACTTCCTCAGCAGGCTGAAGGACAACCGCTGGAGCATACTCAACATATCGTACCTCATGAACCAGTACACCCCCCAGGAGATCAACGACCTCATGCTCTTCTGGGTGAACGCCGTCCACAAGTACGGGGGCGTCCACTTCGTCCTCATGCTACAGGGTGCCCACGACGAGAGGCAGGTCACCTTCCTCAAGAACCTGGTCGACGGCGTCCTCAGCTTCAAGTTCGTGGAGGGCTTCGGGCAGGCGGAGGGCGAGGTCGAGATCCAGAAGCTCAGAAGGGTGCTGCCAAAGTCAAAGACCTTCAGGCACGTCGTCCAGTCCGACGGCCTTGTGATCGAGACCACGGCCAGAATCGGATAGGCCCAGGCTCACTTTATCCGCGAGGAGTCCCGGCCGCTCCGCCAATCGATGTGGCTTTCCGCTTGGATGCTACGATTGCATACGTCGTAATACTTATTATGAACCCGGCACCAGTTCAGAAACGTCATTGCCGGTCAGCAACTCGAGCCCGTTGATTCACCTTTCGAGGCTAGGGAAGCTGGCTTATGCTAGACAGGCATTTTCGTCCATCATGATACCTCCCGCGGTCAGGGCGGAGACGATCGCGAAGGGCAAGTCCGAAGGCTACGGCGACGCGCTCATCCTCGAGGGCCTCGAAAAGAAAGGCTGGCTGAAGACGTGCGAGCTCTCGCCTCGTTCGGAGGTTATTGCAAGGGAACTCTCAGGCGCCGTGGGTTCTGGAGAGGCAGAGGCCATAGCCCTGGCCCTCGAAAAGAAGGAGAGGCTCTTCATCGACGACTTCAAAGGGAGGAAGGCCGCAGAATCCTACAGAATAGAGACGACGACCACGCTTGGCCTCATGCTCGAGCTGCTCGCGGTCAGAGCCCTAACAAGAATCGACTACAAGAAGAACGTGAAGAACTACGGCTCTCAGGGCTGGATAAGCGGCGACGTAATCCAAGAGTTCATCGAGAGGGGGGAAGAGCTTGAGTGAAAGGATATCCTTCGTTATTCCCAAGCATCTCAGGAGATCCCTCAAAGAGTTGCAGGAGCTGACGGGGGAAGACCAGTCGAGCCTCCTGAGGAAGCTGGTTGACAGGGGGGTCGCCGAGGCCAAGATGGATATAGCGGTGGACCGGTACGTCAAGGAGAAATCGTCCCTCGAGCAGTCGTCCGCTGTGGCAGGCGTGTCCCTGTGGGCGTTCCTCGACGAGCTGAGACGAAGGAGAGTGGCTCTGAAGTACTCGATGGCAGACGCGGAAGCTGAGATCGAGAGAGCGGTTGCCAAAAGACGTTGAGAGCCGTGAGCAGTCGGAAGATGAGGCGGAGGTCCACAAGCTCAGAAACGGGTGCTTCCAAAGTCAAAGGCCTTCAGGGGTCGTCCAGTCCGACTGCCTGGTGATCGAGACCACAGCGAGAATAGGTTAGCGCTTACGTTCGGATTGTAGGTCAACGAAACCTATCGAGGTGTCGGCGTTGCCCCAGGAATTCCTTAAGGAACTCAGAGCTGGACAGGATTCTTGTCTCCTTTGCCACGGCAGGGGACTTCTTCAAGTCGTCCCGCAGTCTTTTGTCCCCGGTAATGGCGTAATCTGGCTTTGCGACAACTATCGCCGCAAAAATCGGCGCGTCCTTTGCGTCGCTTACCAAGCTAAAAGACTCCTCGGCCGCTTTTGACGCTCGCCCCATTACGACGGACTCGGATTCAAGCCGTGCCAAGAAGACGTCCAGCAATCCCTCGAAACCGGCAAACTTCTCTCTAAGCACATGCTCCGTCTCGACCACGACTATTTCTGGGACGATGAGGGTGATTTTCTTGTCTTCGGCTAGTTGGAGGATCTGGTGCTCATTGCCCTTCGTGAAAACAAGGCCGGACACCAGAATGTTAGTGTCGACGAGCACCCTTCGGCCTGGCAAGGCTCTCCTTCCACGTTTCGGTCCGGATGCGGTCGACCTCCTTTGTAAGAAGAACTCTAGTCATCCCCTTCTCGCGGGCGACGGCCTCCAGGAGGCCAGAAATCTCGTCCAAGGTCAAGTCGTCGACCTTTTTCATGACGACCATGTTACCCAGAGACTTGATGTAGATGTGGCTCCCTTCATCAATGCCCGTCTCCCCGCGAATCTTTACAGGGATTGTCAGCTGGCCCTTCGAAGTCACCTTCACAATCTCATCGACCACAGGCACTCTTCGTTAGTGTAAGGATTCCTTACCTATAAGTCTGCTTCATCAAAGGTTGACCTGCCCGAGTTCCCAAGCAGCGTCTTGCCAAGTCCAAGACGTTAAGGCACGTCGTCCAGTCCGACGGCCTGATAATCGAGACCACCGCCAGAATCGGCTAATCCTGACCTCGTGTGGCCGCCGACCTCCTCCAGGCTTCGAACGAGAATACCTCGACTTGACGAGGAACAACGACCTTCATATCATCCAGATTCTCGAGTGGCGGGCGTGGCTGAAGAAGAAGCCCCGGAGTGGCACCAAGAGCCCTTCAACTGGAAGGGATTGCTTTTCATCATCATCGGCTTGATGCTCTTCGTCGCGGCCATCATACTGCTTGCGAACTTCGCTTAGCTTGCGCTTTGTCTTGCAAAAAGGAGGGGGGTCGCAAGTAACAATGTTACAGACGGGCCTCCGGGCCGACTCGGACGCTGTTGCACGACACCCGTTCTAATCGCGTCCACATTTACTACTGCGCTAGAATGCAGTCATTCCAGCACGCAAGGCAAGCACAGGCAGGCATCGCGCCCGCAGCGCCCACGCAGACGCGCGCGTCCAAGCAGTCCCACGCCAAGAACAGGGGCAGGATAGACGTCATGGCGGACGTCCTCAACTGCTGCAGGTCGCCCTCGAGCAAGAGCCACATCATGCTCTTCGCCAACGTGAACAGCGTGGTCACCACAAGGATGATCGAGAAGCTCACCGAGACGGGCCTTCTGGACTCGGTCCACGAGGACGACCGCGTCGTATACCTCGCGACCCCCAAGGGGAGCGATTTCGTCGCAAAGTACATCGACATCCAGCGCATGATCTCCCCCGAGCTGGTGCCAATCGAGTCGAAGGTGAATAGCCCGAATCGACTCAACAGTCTAAACTTCTAAACTCTCGCGGTGAAGTCTGGCATGCGCAACCACAGGCCGATGTATCCAGAGCTATACCCCGAGCTGGAAGGGAGGAGCAGGAAGCTCAGGGGATTCGCGCTATCGCTCGCCGGTAGCTTCATGTTCATGGTAACCTCCGTCGCAACTATCGCCTTTTCGTCGAACTGGCTATACCTGATAGTCCCCGGGCTCTCCCTGGGCGCTGTCGGGCTCATCTTTACTGCTCACAGGAGCCGCTCCTTCCTCAGCCAGGTGACCCTGCTCATAGCGGCGAGCGGGACGCTGGCCGCCGAGACCGGCGTGGTCGGGATCCTCTTCCCAGTCCCGCTGGCGGCCGCCTGCGCGGTCCTGACTCTGGGAGGCTGCCTGGTCGCGGCGAGGGGCATCCACGACGTCGAGTCGATGGCCACCTTCGACCCGTTCTCCGCCAAGAGAAGGAAGGAGATGACCGTGGAGCAGCGCGCCGGAGGCGAGTGAGACGAGCCAGAAATCGCTCGAGACCTCCAAGATCGCCGCGAACGTCTTCGTCTACTACGAGGGCCACCTCTCCTCGTACCCTAACATCATGGTCGGGAAGCTCATCCTGAACTCTCGATATCTGATATTCCACATCTACGAGCCCCGCTACACCGGGGTCCTCCAGAGCGCTAGGCTCAACTCGACGGGCCGTGTCCTCTCGCTCGGACTGGGCGCCATCATCGACGTGACGGTAGAGTCCGGGGTGCGCGCGAGGAGGAGCCGCCCCAACTGGAAGAACAAGGAGGACTTTGAGAAGAAGAGCTCGGGGGAGCGCGCGATCAACACGCACCCGGGCTTCCTCGACGACTCCGAGGGTTATTCCAGGCTTATGCTCACAATCGAGACCGAGAACGGCGTGGAGATAGCCACCTTCGAGGTCCAGAACCCCCAAGCGTGGGAACAATCGCTTAAGAGCCACATCTCGAAGAGCTCGAACTAGACCTTGTCGACTTCTCGGATGCTTGTTGCTTGGGGATCGATGGGCGCTTAAATGCAAAGTTCATATTCACTGCATGAGTCACGCCCTTGTATGCCCATAAGCACAGTCCATCAATGCCCCGAGGGGTGGTGGGCTCCCAAGAAAAGATGTCTCGCTGTGGTTCGGCGAGGAGCGGGAGGCAAGTGAAGCGATGGAATCGGAGCGAAGCCGGTCAGTCGATGCCTCCAAGTCCGGACATCCGGACAGAACTTCCTACGTGACCATCGGGATCAAGGGCGTCGACTCACTGCTAGACAACAAAGGGGTGCCCAAGGGCTCCTCCGTGCTCCTCCTAGGGGCGCCCGGGAGCGGCAAGACGATATTCAGCCTGCAATACCTTCAGGCCGGGGTGGCGGCGGGCGAGAACGGGGTATACCTCTCCATGGACGAGGACCCCGAGAGGCTGCTTGCAAACGCCAAGCAAATGGGCGTCGACCTGGCGAAACCGGTCAAGGAGGGCAAGATAGCGATAGTCGACGCGTCCCCCATCAGGCTGCTCCCTGCGAAGATCAAGCTCGGCGGGGCCGAGGTCGGCGGCCACGAGTTCGCGCTCTCTACCATGATATCGTCCCTGGTGGACGCGGTGAAGAAGGTGGGCGCGACCCGCCTGGTGGTCGACCCTATCTCGACGCTCATCGTCCACTTCAGCGACGAGTACACACGGCGCATCGCGTTCCTAGACCTCATCGCCGCCGCTTCCAAGACAAAATGCACCACGATATTCGTCGACGAGCTCAACGACGCGCAACTCCAGCGCCCGCACGTCTTCGAGGAGTTTCTCACCCAGGGCGTCATCGTCCTCTCGAAGATCCTCGCGGGCTCGACATTCACCAGGGTGTTCAGCATCGAGAAGATGCGCGGAGTCGCGCACGACACCCAGCCACACCCATACCGCATCACCGAACACGGGATCGAAGTGTTCGCGAGCGAGCAGATATTTTAGTGCTGTAAGTCCCAATTTTCAGGCGAAGAAAGAGGAATAGTGCTTCGACGACTATCGGGTAAGTCTGAACCATCCTTCACCAAAACGGATTCGCTCGCGTTCTGAGCCAACGATATCCGAGCCACGCGACCGGGTGAAGATAAGCTAGCAGAACCAGAAAAAGATAGACGTTTATAACGCAATCTGTGATGTATCTCAAGATGCAACCGACGACACAGTCTTCCGACGAGCGGATCTTGGCTCTCTTGGAGCGAGGTCCTGCGACGCCGGACGAAATCGCGAAAAAGCTCGGGACTGCTTGGGCAACGGCGCAGGGTCACCTCCTGAAGCTTGTCGCGACGGGAAAGGTCGTGGTGATCAGGAAAGGCAGGGTCAACATCTATCTCCTAAGTTCTCCACCGAGACCTTTGCCGAAGACCCCTCGATGGGCTCGGAGTCGGCCTCTCGCGGAGCTGGCAAAGGAGCTCGCGGTCTATTTTGACCCAAAAATAACTGCTGCTGAAATGATTGAGCGCGAGAGAAGACGGGCTTGAAAATCGGTCTGGACTCCGGCGTTATGGTAGCCTCCGTCAAACGAGACGGCGAGAAACATCACCTTGAAACCCTGCGTCTATCCGAGAAGATCAGGTCAGGAAACCATGCGGCGTTTTGCTCAGCTTTGGCGCTAATCGAAGTTCCAGGAGCATTGGCGTCCTCAACTAGGATGCCGCTGGAGAATATATTTGACGTTGAACTCTCGCTAATAGACGGCTTCCGCCTGAGCTTTTCTCCCTTCGAGTCTCATGCGGACATGGCGGTAGAGATGATGTTGGAGTTCAGGGAGCTGAAACGTGCATTCGGAATTGGTTCAGCCGATTTTCATCATCTCGCCGTAGCAAGTGCGGAAGGCTGCAGCTTGTTCGTCACCACCGACGAACGACATCTTCTACGGAAGAAGTGCAAAGATCAGCTGAAGAAATACATCCGCATCTGCTCGCCTGGCGAGGCTCTTCTAGACCTTGAGCGCGAGGAAGAGGCTAGGCGCGATTCCTTGCCCTCGGGCGGCTCTTAATAACGCCACGACGGCTACCCGTGGATTCGAATGAAGCGCCTACCTTTGGGGGTACCGGACATGGACCAGATGATGCTGGGAGGGATGCCGGTCGGCTCCCTCTGTCTGGTCCTGGGGCCGCCGGGGGCGGGGAAGAGCATCCTGAGCAAGCGCTACCTCTACACCGGGATCGAGCAGAAGAAGGACGCGTTCCTAGTCGCGACCAGCGAGGGGGAGGACAGGGCGCTCGAGACGATGCAGCTCTTCAACTGGAACAAGGGCGTCGAGAAGTACCTGAGGTTCCTCGACTGCTACTCGTGGAAGTCGGGCAAGTCCAAGTCCAAGTACTCGGCGAGCCTAACGTCTCTCACCGACGTCTCCGTGGGGATAACCTCCATAGTCGACGACGCCGGGGTGGGCCCCGAGGACGAGGCGAGGATAGTGATCGACTCCTTCACCGACGTCATCAACTACGGCGGTCCCGAAAGGGCGTTGCGGCTACTCGACACGGTCCACACCAAGCTCCAGACAAGGGGAGTTACAGGACTGGTGCTCCTGGAGGAGGGGGTCCACGACGAAAAGACGGTAAAATCAGTCGAGTACGCCACCGACGGGACGATCAGGATGAAGTTCTCGGAGCAGGGGCGGTTCATGATGGTCAGCAGGCTCTCGGCGACCCCGCTTTCGCCGAAGTGGATCGCCTTCACGATAGGCAAATGAGACTCAGGTTTTTATTCGTCTCTCGCCGACGCTAAAGGCGCTTGTCAGTCGACTACAAGTTCGTAGTGAAGGTCCGCGAGGCCGCAAAGCCCAAGCGGATTCCAAAGGAGGTGTCAGTCCAGCTCAAGGGGGTCGCGGGCGCGAAGGCGATAGCGAGGATGAAGAAGGAGAGCGTCGACTGCCCGGTCGAAAAGGCGGAGGTCGGCTTCCTGGTTTGTTTTCTCTGCCCGTCGTTCCTGCGGAGGGTCACCGGCGAGGTCCACTGCGCTGGCGGGCAGGGCCCGCCCAAAGAATGGCTGCTGTAGGCTCGGGGCTCCACAGCGAAAGCCAATCACTGGTACGCTGCGCTTTCCTTACCTGAAGAAGCCGATTGCCAACCCTATGATGAACAATATGGAGGAGTAGGGTAGAAATCCCGCCACCCGGTTCACCAGCGTGGTCAATTGCGAGCCTGACCTGAACATCGACATCACGGGCTGGATGACCTGCGAGGGCGTCAGGATCCCCACGAAGATCAGCAGGATGATGATGACGGCTATGGCCGCGCCGATCTTAAGGGCGCTCTTTATCACGACGCCCACCAAGAACCCCAGTACCAGCGGGATCAGGAGCGCCAGTATGAAGGTGACCGATGCGTCTGGCGGGAGTACCATTGCCATTGTCTATCACAGTGTCGACCCAGCGTATAAGTGCTTTGAAGGAGTGTTCTGCCCTGCGCTTCCGGTGCCTACTGCGAGCGCGTCAGCCTGAGCCCCTCGGCGTCCTCCACGAGCTGCGTCGGGAAGAGGCTCCTCACGAAGCTCACCACCTTCTCGTCGTGGGCGCCCAGGGTCATCAGGAAGAGCGTGGCGGTCCTCCCGTTCCCAGTCGTCTCGTTGACCTGCTTCACGAACTTGTACGTCCCCTCGAACCCCGAGGAGAGCACCATGTCGGAGATGCTGTCGAAGATGATCGCGACCTGGGCGGGGGCCGCGGATGCCGCTATCGTCTTGTCGATGAGGTCAAGGATGACGGCGTAGTCGTTGCTCGGGATGAGTATCTGCGAGGGCTCGTTCTCCTCCGGCTTCGGGTAGGTGACCTTCGCCGAAAGTATGTAGAACCTGACACCGTCGATCTTGTGGAGGGCGTTGTAGATCGGGCTCCCCTTCGCCGTGAACACGTAGACCGTGTGGCCTGTGGAGAGGCACTGCCTCGCAAAGTCTGAGGTGACCTGCTCGTACGCGACGGCAGGGTCTGTCTCAAGAAGGAGCGTCCTGCCTGTGAGGAAGGTGTTCTCGACGCCGAGCCGCTGGGTGAACGGGAACTCTGCCGTGAACTTCCCGGTGGGCCTCACAGGCTCGAAGAAAGCGGTCAGGAGCGACGCCCGCCTGAAGACGAGGGCGCTTATCCCGAACGCCACCGAGGCGATGAGGTACCCGAAAGGCGTGGCGTCGAAGTTCGACGACAGCAGGTAGCCGTTGAAGAAGAGGAGGTCGACGCCGATGCCGCTCCAGATTATCGGCAGGATGTTCGGACCCTGCTTACTGACGGGTCCTTGACCTTCCTGGCCGCGAGGACGAGCAGGGACGACGGGAAGAGGATGAAGATGGCCAGGACCACTAGGAGGAGGACGAGGTAGTACTGGGTGAAGACGGTGATGGGCACCGCGGCTCCCGTGACGCTCGCGACCATCTTGCTCGTGAACGGCTGCTCAGCGATGAGGTACGCGCCCGCGTAGACGATGAACGCCGTGTACGCGCCGTACAGGGCTAGCAGCCCCTTCTTCTCCGTGAGGAGGTTGACGACGGTCTTGTTCCCGATGCCAGACGGCACGATGTACACGGTGACCGCCAGAAGGGTCAGGAGGACCACGTCCGCGAGGATGAGGGTCGTCCCGCCTATCGTGTAGGTCGTGATGAAGTCGATCGAGAGGAAGGCCGTGCGAAGGAACTCGAAGAGGACCACCCCCGCGAAGAGGACGTGCACCGCGAGGAGGAGCCCCTTCGTGGACTGGACGCGGTTATCTTCTGGCGGTATATGTAGGTACGCAGAGAGCGCCGTGATCTCGAGCGTGACTATGTGGACGAGAGGGTAGAGTAGGTATGGGAAGATGTCCGGGGTCAAGGGAGCGGCCGACGCCAAGATGGAGAACAGGGTGAGCCCTACCTCCTGAGCGGGGAAACTACGCTAGATAAGTGGAGGGAAACCTCGAGCTGCCTTCTCGCGGTGGGGTTTAGAGCCAATGTTTTCGCGCTTTTTTCGTGAAACTTCCAACTTTCGGAATCTTTAGCCTATAAGGCGAATGGAGCAGAAATCTAGTCGCCGCTTGGGTGTTTCAGGCTGCCATGGATGAACCCCGGTCTGGTGGAAGGAGGGTCAGTACTTCGAGACTGACATCTTTGGCGCAAACTGGACGGTGTGGTAGCGCTTGCTGTGCTCGGTACCCCTCATCTTCAGGATTATCAGCCGGGTCTTGAACTGGTCCTTGTCGACCACGTTCTCGAGCAGCATCACAGAGTCGGCGACGAACCCCTCTATGCCGAAACCCGCGCCGGGAGTCTGGCTTATGGTCATGAGGGTGGTTATCCCCTGGTTCTTCAGCGTCTTGTAGACGCTCTTCATGAACGCCCTAAGCTCGAACTTGGACTCTGTCGCGAGCAGCAACGCAGTCAGGGAGTCGATGATCAGGATGGTGCTCTTCGTCTCCTTCACTGCGGAGATCAGCAGCTGGATGTTCGTCTCGAGCTCCTTCCCCTTCAGCGCGTCGAGGTCTATCACCTTCAGGTTGCCCGCCCTCTCTGCAGCCGCGAGGTCGACCCCGAGCTTCTTCATGTTCCTGATGAGGTACTCGGTGGACTCCTCGAAGGTGGCGTAGACCACCTTCTCCTTCTGGCCAGTGACCGCGTTGTAAGCGAAAGTGGACGCCAGTATGGTCTTCCCCGTCCCGGGCGCTCCGGCAAGGAGGTGCATGTCGCCCCGAATCAGGCCGCCCTCGATCATGGCATCGAGGCCCTCTATGCCCGTGGGGATCCTGACGGCGCTGCTCATGGGTTTCGCTCCTGTTGCCTGGGACACTATTTCAGCTTGATGCTCTGGCATGGGGTCCCTACTCCTTCCTGACCTCTATGGTCCGGGTGAGCTCGTCCAGGGCGCTCTTGGCGTGGGACGCCGGGAGGGACTCGAGGAGGGACCTGCACTTCGTCGTCTGGGAGCTGAGCAGGGCGGCCCCATACTCGAAGGAGCCGAGCTCCTTGAGGACGGTCAGGAGCTTGTCGGCCTCGAGCGACGTGAACCACTTCTTGAACAAGAGTGAGTTTATCGTGTTCTTCTGGGTGGCGTCGGCCTTCGAGAGCGCGTGCAGCAGGACGACGTTCCCCGCGTTGTTCTCGATGTCCTTGAAGAGGGGCTTGCCTGTGCTCTGGGTGTCCCCCGTCATGTCGAGGATGTCGTCCCCTATCTGGAACGCGATCCCGAGCGACATCCCGAACTCGTACATCTTGTCCACGGTCTGCTTGTCAGCCCCCGCGACCACCGCGCCCGAGGCCGCGCTCGCGGCGAAGAGGGCGCCTGTCTTCGCCCCGATCACCTTGGTGTACTCTTCCGTCTTTATGTCGCCCCTCCTCGAGAGGGCGACCTCGAGCATCTCGCCCTCGGCCGCGAGGCTGGCCGCGGTCCCCAGGAGCTGGAGCAGCCTAACCAGGGCGTCCTTCGAGACATCGGTCTTGTCGTAGCGCGCAAGGAGGTTGAAGATCTCGAATATCATGCTGTCCGAGAGCATGATCGCCCTCGCGAGCCCGTACCTCTTGTAGGCGGTGGGGCTCGCGTGCCGCACCGCGGACTCGTCGATGATGTCGTCCTGGATGAGCGAGGCAAAGTGGGCGAGCTCGTAGGCCATGGCCACCGGGAACCCCGGCTCGGGGTTTCCGCAGATCGCCTCGCAGGTAAGTATTGCGAGGATGGGGCGCAGGCGCTTTCCGCCGGCCTTGATGGCCTCGTTCGCCGCTGCAGATATCCATCCGTCTAAGCTGTATATCTCCGAGAGGCGCTTCTCCACCTCGAGCCTGTACCGGGCAAGGAGCGGGTTGGGGTGGCCTTCCTGCAAGCTCTTGGCCCTCTCCGTACCGTCGCTAGATGAGTATCTTGCCAAGGTAGATCAACGGTCCCCAAAGTATGTACTCGGCGTCGGCGACCACGTCGCAGATGAAGCTCAGGTTGGCGTTGCTCTGCATCGCGAAGGCCCTGTATATCGTCGAGTAGATCGGCAGCAGCATCAGCGTGAGCGCGTACGGCGGGACGAGGGCCCACGGCCAGCAGGATGATCAGGTAGGCCGCCGATGATGCGTCGATGAGCCCGACCAGGTTGAACGACCTCGGCACCCCAAGCTGGGTGGGCACCGTCTTGACGCCGTTCTCCCTGTCGCCATCCGTGTCCCTGATGTCGAAGATGATGGTGTTGGTCATCAGCCGAAGGAAGATGAATGGGCCGAGGAGCAGGAGGGCCAGGTTGAAGCCTCCAAAGTAGAGGCCGACCAGGATGGGTATGAGCGACCATCCGAACGATATCGAGACGTTCTTGAGAAGGACCTTCTGCTTCAGGTTGCTTGCGCCGATGAGCCCTATGAGGCGCTTCGAGCCCACGCTGTAGAGCAGGCTCAACCCGAGCGGTACGAGCAGCGCCACGAAGAATACCAGGCTGACCGTGGCGGCGAGCGCGTAGCCGATGAGGAACGAGGCCGCGACCACTCCTGGGAGTATCTTCCTCCTCCGAGATAGGTAGTTCGTCCTCTCGGGGTGGGAGGCCAGGTCGGTGTCCATCTCGGCGCTCCGGTTCATCATGTACGCGCCGAACGAGAAGAGGTACGCCATGACCAGCAGGACCACCGTGGGGTTCCTGCCGAAGAGGAATGCGGCAGCGCCCGCGATGCTTGCCGTCCCGAGCGCGAGAAGGTGCCCGCCGAGCACCAGCTCCCTGTAGACGACGCTGATGGGCTTCATGCGCCGCGGCCCCGCTCGCCCTCGGTGGCCTGCCGCGATTCTCCGCGCTCCGCCGTCGGCGTCATGCCCTGCCCTGCCTCCTCTGATATCCCGAAAAGCCTCCAGCCGAGCCTCTTGTCGAACATCTCGTCGGGGACGTTGAGGTACTTTGTCTTCGAGGAGTCCAGGATGGACATCTCGAGCTTGCTCTTGGCTGGACCGAGGTGCGACTCTATGAACCCCACGCACTCATGGAAGCTCATTATGGGGATGTCCATGAACGCAAAGTAGTCCTTGCCCTCTGTCCCGCCCTCGACCCAGGTGAAGGGGAGCTTGTTGAACAGCTTCCGCACCGTGTTGATCTCCTCCTGGTCGAGGGCCTTGAAGCCGGCCATCACCTGCATGATCTCGCTGCTCTTCCCCTGCTGGAGTGGCCACGTCCACCGGATGTTGTTCCCGATGATGAGGTTCCCCTTGACGACGTGCTCGGCGTGGTGGTATCGGACAGTCCGGGGGTTGACCCCTATCTCCTTACCGACCTTTGCGAGGCCGAACGTCGGGTCCTCCATCAGGTACTTCAGGATCTTGATGTCCACGTCGTCGACCTTGGGGTCGCGGTTGACGGAGAAGGAGGTCACCCCGGCCTCTTGGGTGGTGGTCTCGATGCGCTTCCAGTCGACGTTCCAGCACTTCGTCTCGAAGTTGTAGAGCTCAGACCTGAACGGAGGGTACCTGATCCAGTATAGCTCGGTGAGCTCGTAGCTCTCGATGAGGCCCTTCTGTTTAAGCTCCTCGAAGCTCTCGGCGTACTTCTTCTTGAATCGGAAAGGTATGCCGTAGAGACAGACGTAGCTGTCCGTCCCCACGACCTTGGAGAGCAGCATGAGATAGTGGGCGTGGTCGAACCAGGACTTGCCGGAGCTGGAGTTCGCCTTGACCTTGAGCAGGCCGAGGGTGAAGCCGAGCTCCCCGTAGTTGATGTTGACGGTCAGGCCCAGGCCGAACTTGACGAGCTGCTTGCTGATCTTGTACCTCACGGTCTCTGCGTTGAGCCCTGTCAGCCTCGCGAGGAGCGAATAGTTGGAAGGCCCGACCCGCTTGATGGTCTCGATGAGGAGATAGTCCTGGTTGCGGCGCTTTAGCCGCTCAAACTCCATCATCTTGCGACGACGAAAGACGGCGTCTGGGCTAATAAAGCGATGTGAATTCCCGCTCCATGCGACAAGAAGCTTAAATAAGAGAAGCCCTTTATTCGCGGTCAGGGGAAAGGACATCGGGTCTTCCTCAACGCACTAATTCTTTGGAATTCACGAACCTTATTTAGTAAGGCTTGGAAGCATTCAAGGTCTTGGCGACGGTCGTACCGGAAACGAGGCTGAAGACGGGCATCCCAGGCCTCGACCAGCTCATCCAGGGAGGGCTGCAAAAGGGCGACTTCATCCTGCTGCTCGGCGACCTAGGCACGGGGAAGACCATTTTCTCCTCGCAGTTCGTCTACAATTCTGCTAAGCTCTACGACGAGAAGGCCGTCTTCGCCACGTTCGAAGAGGACACCAGGAGCCTGAAGAGGAACATGCTTAGGTTCGGCATGGATTTCGAGGCACTCGAGAAGGAGGGGAAGATCAAGATCCTCGACCTCGAGGCCCTGGAGGGGCGGGGGATGGGCTCCAACATCGAGGCGCTCCTGAAGGCGCTCGACGACATCGGCGCGCGGAGGCTCGTGGTCGACTCCCTCACGGCGTTCATGAGCGGCGCGGAGCAGAAGTTCGACTATAGCTTCCTCATGCACCTCATCTACAAGACCCTCAAGAGGGAGGGCGTTACCACCCTCATGACCGCGAGCAGGCCGCAGGGCTTGGCGGTCGCGCCCGAGCTTGGCGTGGAGGAGTTCGTCGCCGACGGCATATTCGAGCTGAGAAACTACATCTCCCGCGACGTGGAGATAAAGACCCAGTTCCTCATCAGGAAGCTGCGCGGGACGGAGCACAGCAGGAAGTTCCACAGCGTGCTTTTCACTCCCCACGGAGTGGAAATACTGCCTTACACACCCTGACATCCAGGCGTCCGAAACGCCATTTCGGCTCCTGATTCCGGATTCGGGATGGATTTAGAGTTCAGAACGCTTTTAATAAGCTCGGAGGTTAAAAAATCATTGAATCTTAACGTCTTTTTTGACGTTTTGCTCGCAGGGACCTGCCTCGCCCCTGGCTACTATCTCGTGAGGACGCTCCTCCAGATCTACAACTACGAGGAGTTGAGCATGCTGAAGCACGAGTGGATCCCGATACTCATGGCAGGGCTCTTCTTCGCCCTCTGGGTCATTGAGGGAGCCTACTTCGACTTCATGAACATGTTCAGCGTCCAGACCAGCGGGATTAGGGACGCCACGCTCTTCGCCTCGGTCAGCATATTCGCCATAGGGACTGCAAGGTTCGCGGAGACCTGGGGCGGATACGTGAAGGGGGTCAATATGAAGAAAAAGCTGGTCGAAAAGGCGGGCGCGATGCCCAGCGTCGTGGAAGAGCGCAATTAGGGTTATTCGATAGGAAAATGATCGATAGTTGGCCTTTGAGAGCATCACGAGGGCGGTTTTCTGGATTACGCCAAGAATCGATATACGCTTAATCTCGCCCTCACTCAAACAATGAAGATCTCCGTAAGCAGAACAGTACTGACATCACTAGCAATCGCGATGCTCCTTGGCGGGACGACAGCCGCCTTCGCAGCAACCCCAACTCAAACACTCAACGCCTCGATGCAGGGCGCGGTGACGAACCTTGGCAACCAGACATACGCCTACAGCGGCGGCCAAGTCGTCTATGCGTACATCGGTGGCCAACCACTCGACACTAACACAGGGTCGATCCGTTTCAGCGTGTTCGCCAACCAGAACGGGATGAACACCAACGGGTTCGGCAACATCCAATTCTCCGGCACAGTCAGTGGAATGCAGGTCAGCGTAACCGGAACTTTCGGGATCAACGGTGAGGACATGGGCGCGGGGCTTCCAGCAAATTGCACGACAACTTGCACGGAGGTACTCCCATTCGACTTCATCGGAAGCTCGAACGTCAGGATGACCATGGGCGGCCAGTCAGTTCCAGAGACTCTAGTAGTAGAGTCGCCATACTGGAACCCATACGGCGGCCCGATATACCTGGTCTCACCAGACTCGGCGATAGTCATCGTGGCTACCTACACGCAGGCGACCATCCTGTGGACTGGCGCACAGACCGGGGGCTACATCAGTGGCACCCTAGGCTCGAACCCAGTCTCAGGAACCTTTAGCCAGACATCCATCGAGAACGAGAATCTGGTCACGGGTACCGCGACCGACACCGGAACCATCCAATTCAACACAAACATAGCATCACTGAACTCACGAGGCACCTACTCGGGGTCAGACTACATCCCATCAGCTGGGTCGAGCGACTGCTCACCAGCAACCCTTCCATACACATGCACCCTCACAGGGTTCCAGTCCAACGGCAACTTCAGGGCGCCCGGCATGTCTGGGACATACTCCACTTCGTGGGGCGTGCCAGCATACGGGTTCACCTCGACAGTTAGCGCGACGGTCGGGCAGACTGGGAGCACAGGGAATCACGGCGGCTGGGGAAGCATCCTCAACTTCCTGTCGCAGCTGTAGTCAGTGACTGTAACAACGTAGGCAAGCACGGGGGAGCAAAGGCGGGCTCCCCCTCCTCATTTTCTTAAAAATTAGCGAGCGGAATACCGGCCTATGCGCTCCTTCCTGCTGAAATCCTTCCCAAAACCGCGAAACAGGCGTGCAATGGCCGTTTCTAACGGTGGAAGACCACATCCTAGCCTTTACGGTGCTGGAACTTCGATGGGATCCAGACATCGCGCGATGACTCGTGGATCAACACCACAAGAGGGTTCGAGATCGGCGTCTTTTCTCTTGCCGACTTCCATAAGATTCGGAGACAACAGTCCGGCTTACCCCTAAATCGCTTAACTCTCCAACGCACCCATCTGGTGGTGATGTACAGCGACAAGGGCAACAAGCCATTCGAATTAGACATTACAGATTTCAACTGCACTCTCTCCAGGATCAAGGTCTCAAAGCTCACTCTCGGTCACAGCAGCGCGGCGATGCCCAAGGTCTCCTTCGACCTCGGCGCTGACATCAAGGAGATCGAGACCGCCAACGGAAGGCTCCGCCTGAGGTACACCCTCTTCATCGACGCCAACCCCGCGGTCGAGAGGGCGGAGCTCGAAGGCGAAGTGACGATAACAAGCCCGAGGATAACGAAGGTGACCGACCTGCAAGCCCTAGGCGAGGACAAGATCTCGGCCATCGCGATGCAGATCTACCAGAAGAACTTCGAGTCGCTGTACCTTACGCTGGAGACAGCGGGACTGGCAGCACCCTCCCCGTGGCTCATCCAAGACGTCCACCTGGCGCCTGGAGTGATGGTAGAAGAGCCTCAGCCGGCACCTCTGACTGTGCCGATCGCCGAGCCCATCGCACCCATCGCCCAGTAGACTCACAGGCTGGGCATCAAGCGCAATTCGCGTTCCTCAGCAAGAATGGTAGACGAAAACCAGGTCCAAGCCCGCGTTTGCAACTAGCCTAAAGATGCTTTGTGGCTGGAACTCGCCTTAGACCGATATCGAAGGCGCCTTCTCTTCCTTGGCGGAGCCCATCTCGCTCGGAGACGCCATCTTAACCACCTTCATCAATCCTGGAGACGGGTAGGGTATCTTCAGGGACCCTGAGAGGAGGTAGAGGATCGCGTAGACCTTCTGGTAGATGCTCATGAAGACGGGGGGAGGCGTGTTCCCGTCTGGGGTCTTCAAGAGCTCCTGAATCTCGGGCTCCTCGCCGGTGATCCGGGCGGTCCCCGATACGTCCATCTTCGCCACCGGTGGCTGGGATGTGATGGCTATGCTGAACTTGAGAGTGAACTGCCCAGCCTGGTGGTCGACCTCGGTCATGGATGCCGCGACGTCGAAGGTGACTTTAGTCTCGTCCCCTGCTTCCTCGCTGAGGCGAACCGCCTCCACGTTCTTCACCAGGACTTCTACTTCTACCATTGGGAAATGACCTGACCGACCGATGAAGGAACATCACTCAAGTCAATTTAAACGTATACGAACCACGGTTATGAACTGCGAATCCATAAGCATTTAATTATAAGTTAGCGTGTTTTGCCCTGTCCGATGAGCTCTCATGACGATAAGAACCCCAAGACGACCATTACCACGTCTTCGGAAGGAAAGGGAGCCCGTCTCTCTGTAAAACTCTCGGTCACACCGCGCACAGGCGAGCAGTCGCTCAAGGAGCGGTACGGGGTCTCAAAGTACGACCTCGGCGTCGGCTATCCCGTGCCCGGAGTCGCTAAAGTCCATGATCCCTTCCAAGGTGCCGGACTACGTCGACGAAGGCGAGGGCTACGTCGAGAGGATCATGCGCGCCCTCTACTATTTCAAGCAGACAGCCCTCATCGGTCCCAGCGGCACGGGCAAGAGCGTTTGCCTTGGCGAACCGGTCTTCGTTATGCTTAACGGAAAGCCCAAGCTGATTACAGTTGATTCGCTGTTCGAAGAACTGGGGCGAAAATACCCCGTTGGGCTAGACGAAGACAAGTGGGAGACGATTGTCCTCGACGCGCTCGACCTTCGAGTCCTGTCCATCGACAGGTTGTCAGGCGGCGTCTCCTGGAAGAGGGCCCACGCAATCGCTCGATCGGCGTACAAGGGTGCCGTCGTAGAGGTAACCACCAGCCGGAACAGGTCGATAAGGGCGACTCCAGACCATTCATTCATCACCGACGATGCAGAGATCAAAGCGGGACAAGTCAGGCCCGGAACGAGGATACCCATCATGCGTAGGATACCCAAGCTGGATTGCTCGCCGCTCACCGAGATTGCGGTTGCGGAACTGGTTCCGGGCGCCAAGCTGACCGAGAGGGGCGTGGTTCTCGGGGGAAGAGAATCCATCCAGATTCCAGCTCCCGCAATCATCGCTCTAAGTGAGGAGTTCTGCTGGTTCTTGGGGTTCTTCGTCGCTGAGGGTTACGTAGGCCAGGGCTTCGCCTCCCTGTATCAGAAGGAAGCACTGGTGATTGAGAGATGTGCGAAGCTTTTGACGTCAATGGGCCTTGTCACATCCACCAGACTACAGAGAGGGCTCACAGAGGTTCGAGTCTTCAGCAAGGCGTTCGTTTCCATGCTCTCTTTGGCTACCGTCAGCAGGAGAGTAGGTAGCGGAAAAGGGTCGCAAGCGAGGTACAAGAAGGTCCCTGACTTTCTTTTTGCGGCCTCGGACGCTTCGAAGGTCGCGTTCCTGCGTGGTTTTGTCGAGGGTGACGGCTGGGAGGAGGAGGGTTCGGAACTCTTGCTTGGCACTTCGAGCAAAGAACTCGCCAATGGGCTCATGATTCTCTGTGAGCAGCTCGGCATCTTCCCGACCATGCGCGTGAAGAAGACGCAAGGAGCAACTGCCTACGCGCTGTCTATGGCGAGGGACGGCGCCGCTAGACTTGGAGTCAAGATAACAGGGCTTACAGACGCGACCGACAACAGGGGGCACGTCGAGAAAGTCAGAGTTACTCCAGGGATGCTGGTGATTGCAAAAAGGGCCTACAAACGGCTGCCCGCGCAACTGAAGACAAAAGCTTACCACAAACGAACCGTATCACGTCTCTATTCGCGCACGGGCCTGATTGGCCTCCTGACCCTCTCAAGGATTGCGGCCGATCTTCGCTCTCCGGATCTTGGCGACATGGCTGAGACAGACGTCCTTTGGGACACAGTGAAACGCGTCGAGCGGAAACCCTACGATGGCTGGGTCTACGACTTCGAAGTCCCGGGAACAGAGACCTTTGCAGCCGGCTTCGGCGGCGTCTTGACCCACAACACCCACATCGTCTATCTCGTGGCCCAGATCGCCGGCCTCCCGCTCTGGGAGATCAACTGCGGTCTCCAGACGTCCGTGTACGACATGTTCGGAAGGTTCGTCGGCCTGGGGAAGGACAACTGGATCGACGGGACGATAGTCTCGTGGATGAGATACGGCGGGATTCTCTATCTGGACGAGGCGAACATGATGAAGCAGGACATCGCCACCAGGCTCAACCCCGTCCTCGACACGAGAGGGCACATGGTCCTCAACGAGAAGGACAACGAGGTGATACCCAGGCACCAGTTCGGCTACGTCGTCATCAGCATGAACCCATATTCTTCCGAGTTTTCGGGCACCAAGCCGCTCAACGCTGCCTTCCGGAGGCGCATGAGCGTCTGGATAGATTTCGACTATCTGAGCGTCGGGACGAGGATATCTGCGCGCGAGGTAAAGATGCTCTCGGAGCGCGCGAAGCTGCCCATGGACATCGCGGAAAAGGTGATTCGGGTCGGGGCGGAGTGTAGGAAGAGGTACAAGAGTGGAGACCTGCCTTACGGGCCGTCGGTCGGAGACCTGCTCAACTGGTCCACTCTCATCGCCGACGGACTCGACCCCAAGGCGGCCTGCGATGAGACCCTGGTCTCGCTGACCTCAGACGACGCCGAGGTTCAGGCGATCGTGAGAAGGATCTGCGCGCTGGTCTTCGGTTCCGGAACGACCGGGGCAAGCAGCAGCAGTGGGACCAACCCCGTAGCGAGCCCCGTAGCGAGCCCCGCAACGACCAAGCCGGTAGAAAAGACTGAACATCCTTGATTACGCGTGGAACACTGCGACGAGCATAGCGCAGCGCGACTACGACACATTCAGGCTCATCCTCGACGATTCCTTGAAGGTCCCCATGCTTTCTGGGGACAGCAGGGGCTTTGTAGCCAAGCTTCCGTCCCCGAAGATCGTCGACGAGAAGTTCTATCAGCTCCAGGGCCTATACGCGGACCAGGACTCCAAAGGCTGGGAGACCACCTGGCGCACCTTCAGGGCGTCGCTCTTCCACCTCTCTCTTCACGCGGCATTCTCAGATTTTAGAGGCTACGCCCCCTGGGCAAAGGCCAAGGACGTGAGCGCGGCGACCTTCGCCGTCTCTTTGGTCGAGGACATCCACATCCTCACCGAGGCGAGGTCAAAATGGGCCGGAGTCCTCGCCGACCTGGCCTACGCCAGCTACCTCTCCGCGTTGCGCCTTTCCGACCCGGAAGAGATCACAAACTCGCCGCTTCGCGTGGCGACAAAGCTCCTCTTGAGCTCGGCCGGGGTGTTCAAGCCCAGCGGAGGGAGGCTCTCGCGCGAGGAGGACGCGGAGGTCTTCGGCGTAGACGAACGGGTCAGAATCGACGTCGAGGAATACGTGAAGGCAAAGTCGCCTGAGAAGAAGGCCATCCTGGTAAAGGCCGCACAGGCGGTCTACTTGGCGGTCAGCTCCCGAGGGCAGCTGCCCGAGATACCATGCTTCCCCTTCACCGAGGCCCATGGCCCATGCGACCTGTTCGACGGCAAGATTCTGGAACACGACCCTGGTCAGGGGGGACTCGTTGCTCAGGTCTGCACTAGGAAGGGTGGGGCTCACCGAAGACCCCATCCCAACGGACGCGACATTCCAGTCCGAGGCGCAGGAGGTCCTCACAGGCACGGAGACCTCAACTGTGAGGGAGGCCAAGATCATGGCATACTACGAGGGATTGATAGCGCCGACCAGGCTCGAAAGCATCGAGTTCCCTCCCGGCGACTACGCCGCCTTCCAGCGCGTGAGGTCAGAGCTGGCAGGCCCGATAAAGAACGTCAGAGATCAGCTGATGATGGTGAAGAACGTCCTCGACGACCTCTCCGGACACGACGCGGGGTCGCAGCTCGACACCCAGGCGGTCATGCAGGTGATGGCGACGCAGTCCGATAGGACCGACGTCTTCGAGCAGCTGCAGCCAATGTACAAGGACGAGGCGTGGGTCATACTGATCGACGCGAGCAAGAGCCTCTCCAGCTTCGCCCAGGAGACCAGAGGGATTGCCACCTGCCTGGCGGAGGTCGCCACCAAGATGATGAGGCAGCGGACCCAATGGGCGATGCTCTCGTTCAACAACTCGATCCAGGTGATCAAGGACTTTACCGAGAACTATGACATGACTACCAAGGCAAGGATCGGGGGCCTCACCCAGAGGAGCACCACCCTCCTCCCGGACGCCCTGCAGGTGGCCCACAAGGCCCTCAGCACGAGGGAGGCCGGGGTGCGGATCCTGGTGGTCGTCTCGGACGGGTACCCCTCGGGCTACAACGACATCGAGAAGAAGCTCGTCTCCGTCATAAAGGGCTTCGCCAAGTCGGACATCTACCTCATGGGGGTGGGAGTGGACAGCGGCGCGATAAAGCAGTACTTCCCCGTCAACTGCGTCCTGAGCACCCCCTACGAGATGATGAAGACCTTCGCAAAGTCCTACCTCGAGCTGGCATACAGTTTCTAGTGAGTGCAAGACTCCGCAGTGATGCTTATTATCATGTTTAACATGATAACTACTGTGAAGAAGCAAGTCCTGATTAGGGACGTCGACGAGGATGTCTACAGGAAGGCCAAATCAGCGGCCGCGCTCCAAGGAGTTTCGATGGGATTGGCCGTGAGCGAAGCCCTTAGAGGCTGGGTCGAGAGCGCGCGATCTCAAGATGACATTCAGAAAGAAGTGAGGCGTAACGTCCAGTACGTGAAGGCCCACTGGAACGACTTGAAGAGCCACAAAGGCGAGGCAGTGGTGATTTCTGGAAGGAAACTTCAAGGTGTCTTCAGCTCCTATGAAGAGGCGCGAGGCTTCTCCTCGCGGTTCAAGGTCGCCTTGACGTTCGTTGTCGACAAGATGCCGCAAACCCGTGAGCTAGAGCTTGGACCAGACCTGGAAGTACAGCACGAGATTCAGTCCTAGTGCGCCGGTGGTCTCGGTCGAATTGGCCGGGATGATGCTTGAATGCGTCGTGGATACCGGATTCTCTGGCGGGATCATCATACCTTTCTCGACCTTCCAGTCGCTCGGCCTCCTAGCGGAGCTCGACCCAGAAGAATATCTCGTCGTCATGCCTGATTCAAGGAGGGTGGCGCTGTACACTGCGAGCGAAGAAGTCAAGGCAGGCTCATGGCGAGTGCGCACACTTGTTCATGCCGCCCCGTCACGTGGCAGAACGCTGGTGGGAAGGAGATTCTTAGAATCCTTTGTCACGACGTTGGACGGACCTAGCGCAACACTTTCTTTGTCAGGCTAGTGATTTCCCAGTTAGGCGATGAGGGTATGATCCCGAGTCCTGAGGCGAGCGGTCATACATGTTCTAAGCTGGGAGGCTGGGGGTCCAGAGCCTAAAAGGGCCTCAGACGACCCTGAACTGGCCGTCGAAGCTGAAGACCGTCTTCTTGGCCTCCTCCGCCTCCACGACGAGCCTCTCGGGCACCCCGTTGCGGACGTACAGCTGGAACGACCGCGTTCTGGGGGATCAGGGTGCTCGCGTTCTGCTCGAACGACTTTAGCGCCTCGTTCGTCCTTGCCAGCTTGGACTTCAGGTCCTCGTGCACCTGGTACATCACCTCCGTGATGGCCGGGCCCGAGTTCGCCGTGTTGATCATCATTGAGCCCATCTTGACCCACCCGCCGCCGCTGCTGGGCTTTCCCTTCTGGACGTTCTTCTTGTCGCCCTTGTCCTGCTTCTTCTCCTTTTCTTCCTTTGGCGCCTCTCCCGGACCCGTCCTCAGCATCCCTCCAAGCTTGTCCCCGTACTTCTCGGACTCCTTCTGGTAGTACTCCGAGACCTCCTTCATGTACTTGATGATCTCGGCCTGGGTATAGAATTTCATCAAGCCGGTCGCTAGATCAGGATGCCGCTGGGACAATTACCCGGAACTCAGCGTCAGCTTCCTATTCGCTAGTTATTGAGTTTTGAACCAGGTCCTCTGATGCGGCCTGCGGGGCGCTCCGTTCGGTCTGCTTGGCCATGTTCCCGGCCTTCTTGACCTCCTTTAGTATCCTCTCGAGCAGGTCTACCCTCGAGCCGACCTCCTTACGCTTCTCAGAGATTATCTGAGCGAGGGCTGGGGTGGCCTCCTTCACTATCGAAAGGACGTATTTCGGGTCGAAGTGGGTTAGCGGGATCGAGCTCTTTCCGTCGTCCGCGCCTACGACGATCACCACGCAATCGGAGGCAAGATACGCCTCTTTCGCGCTGGAATAGGCTGGTCCGAGGCTCTCCTTCTGGAGAGGGAGCGCCACATCCACCTCTGATTGCAGGACCTTGAGCGATTCTATGAGCTTCCTGGTATAGTTACGCTCCATCTCGTCGAGCTCGGACAGCTGGGCGAACTCGCTCTGGAGCGTTGTCAGGTCGTCGACGATGCTCCCTGAGGAGTCGCCGTTAAGGTCGTCAGAGATGGGGTCTCTTGACTTCAAGACGAGCTTTTTGAAGGCTTTGCCATAATTAATAGTTTTGTGTATTAGTAATTCATGTTCCTTCTGGGCGCGCGAGGGGCGGTCTTAGTGCGTCAGGAAGGACAGGAGGGTAGGAATGTTGTTCCACGCGACTATGTAGCCGAGAAGGCCGTCGGCGGCGACGAGCGCGACCAGCCCCACGAACCTCACCAGCCTGATCTGGAACGGGTGGAGCCCCGAAGAGTCCCTCGCGAATACGAGGTAGAAGAGGGGTATCGCTGGGAGATACTTGAAGGCGATCGCGATGAGGAAGCCGTCGAAACGCATCGAGAAGAGGGCCGACGCGATTGGGTTCAGCTCCTTGAAGTCGAAGCTGCTCTTCATCGCCATCAGAGTCGAGTAGACATCTAAGAAAGTCTAGGCACAGGAAAGCGGCGTATAGAGGGATCAGGACCTTGTCAAGGAAACCCAGGTTCAGGCTCATGATGAACGCCCTGTCTCTTTCATTGGCCCTGCGGAAGCCATCGGTGAGACGACTCATGAGATGAGAGATAACGCCGCGGTCTAGGTATTTAATTTCCTATGGATTTCAAAACCATACTAGTAATTCCCACGGTTCTTATATACCAAACCCGCCCAGAGAGCCTAACAATGAAAATACGGAACGGAAAGTACGGACAAAGGAAAGCCATCTCGCCGATCATAGCCACCGTGCTGATCATCGCGGTCACCCTGATTGCGGCAGTCGCAATCGGTGGCTTCGTCTTCGGCATCTTCGGCTCGTCCTCGAGTTCGGCGCAGGTCTCAGTGACTTCGCAGAACTTGCTGGCGGCCGACAACAAGTCCACCGGATCCACAACCACCTTCGCCTGCAGCACACTGGGCGCAGCCAACGACCTCGTCCTCACCAACACCGGCACCGCAGCCACGACGGTCACGGGAGTGACCATCACGTGGGCAGGAGCGGTCAACTCGTTCACCCCATCCACCGCTGCACCGTCGCGGCGGCAGGAAACGCAGGAGCCACCACCAACGGTAACCCAATCGCCCTCAACTTCCCCAGCAACCAACACGCTCACCGTGAGCGGAGTGACAGGCCAGACATACACTGGCACAGTCACTATGGGGAACGGAGCCGTTCTCCTGTTCACAGGCACCTTCAACTAGGCGAGAAGGACTAACGAACAGACGGAATCCTGGCAAAACAGGATTCCAGTCTCCTCTTTTTTAAAATCAGATCTCGCAGCTGGTCTTGATGCTCCTTTTTGGCCATTGCCAATCGGACGCCGAGCGACAGGGCTTGCCGTTCCAGGACTCCAGATTGCGCTTTCACAACGGGTAAATAGGCCAAAACGTATGTCATTGCGAAGGATAAAGATAGAACGTGATCTCACCAACGCAAGGCCATCTCGCCGATCATAGCCACCGTGCTGATCATCGCGGTCACCCTGATTGCGGCAGTCGCAATCGGTGGCTTCGTCTTCGGCATCTTCGGCTCGTCCTCGAGTTCCGCGCAGGTCTCAAGTGACTTCGCAGAACCTCATCGCAGCGGACAACATAGGCCAGCGGGTCCACAACCACCTTCGCCTGCAGCACCCTGGGCGCAGCCAACGACCTCACCATCACCAACACCGGCACCGCAGCCACGACGGTCACTGGAGTGACCATCACGTGGGCAGGAGCGGTCAACACGTTCACCCCATCCACCGGGTGCACCGTCGCGGCGGCAGGAAGACAGGAGCCACCACCAACGGTAACCCGATAAGCCTCAACATCCCAGCGACAGACACGCTCAGCAGCGACGCCGTGACGGGTCAATCATACACTGGCACGGTAACAATGGGGAACGGAGCAGTTCTGCTTCTCCAGGTACCTGGAACTAGACGAAAAGGCCTAGAGAACAGACGGGCGCTGACAGGATGCATTTTTCGCGCCCCTGGTGTCTGAGTAGGCGATTAAGCGGCGCGCATTCAGTATTGACCTTCGGCTCATGAAATTCCCGTGGTGCGAGGACCGGAGTCGGGGCGCTGCTATGACTCGAATAGGCATCGCGAGCAATATAAGCGCTCGTTTGGCTGCTCTGGCTCACATTTGGAATGGAACCTCAAGCCAGCTCTCGACGTCAGGTCTGGGTATTTCCCTGAAAGAGCTTGACAAGACACGTTTGGTGAATGGCAAGAATTGAAGAGGGAAGCACTCGCCATATTTGCAATCGCCCTTGCTGCGAGGCTGCTAATGTCGACGTTAAGACTCGTTCACGGTGTGTGGGGACCCCCAGTCCTTCAACTGGAGATATTCAATGACTACGGCGGCATCTATGTTTCACAGTTACAGCAAATTAGCCAGGGGCTCTTGCCTTATCGGGACTTCGCCTACAATTATCCCCCGCTGTTTCTCTACTCGCTCTATCCGTTCTACGCTTTGGGCGGGGCCGCACTGGCGTGGCTGCCCATAGTCCTGTCAGATGCGGGGAGCGCAGTGGTGATCTACCTCCTCCTCCGACGCTATGCGGACCGCAACATCGCGATCGCGGGGGGGCTCGTGTACGCTCTCTCTCCCTTCATGCTGCTCTACGAAGGGTACCTTTGGTTCAGCAGCGAGCCGATGGTCTTCTTCCTTCTTCTCAGCTTCTACCTGATGCAGACGCGCAAGGTTCTGACCGCCGCAGTCTGCTTTGGCGTAGCCGTGCTGTTCAAGCAGGATGCCCTCTTTCTTCTTCCTGCCTATTTGGCTGCGATGTGGTCCGCTCGTCCCCGCCAAATCTCCAAGTGGTTTGGGACAGCATCTTTGACGGTTCTAGCGGGGTGCACGCCGTTTCTCATCCTCGCGCCCTCGCAATTTCTCGTTGAGGTCTCGTTCAGCGTTCTGGAGAAGCTCGGTCTGCCCGCCTTGAGCTACGTCCCCACTGGTAGCGGCCTCATCTCGGCCACATCGATCGCACCCGGCTCTTGTGCGACTTTCGGCACAAGCGCGCTCACTTCCATTTGTGGGACTGTGGTAACGCAGTCGGCGGTAGCGTCGTCGGTTGGCTCGTTCTACGTGATCTTGAACGAGGTGGGCGGGTTCGTACTGCTGCCTTTCGCGCTCTTGGTGGGCGTCGCGCTGTTCTCTGTGAGAAAAGAGCGAGGATTCGTGTTTCTCATGGGCGCATACTCCTCGGTGGTGGTCTTCGTGCTGTTTGCGCTGACGATCCACCCTGGTTTCTACAGGTATTACTTTCTCATCGTATACTCGATGCTGCTAGCCGCAAGTTGGAAACGTTCCCTGATGGTCGTGGCGATCGCCACTTCACTAATCAGCTTGGTAACCCCTAGCGGCATCTTTCAAGAGGTGATGCCGCTGTTTGCGCTCCTGTCGATGGCGATCCTGCTCGACCTGGGCAGGCAGCGCTCAAGCATCGAAAGCCAAGAGTTTCTGTGAAGTCCTCATCGTCCTGCAGTGGAGCTGCTCTTGGCTACCGTTGGCCGGGCAAGGCACGAGAGACCACGTTCTTTTCGAAGGTGGTCACCCACATCGAATATTGCCCCCGTTTCTTTGGACTTCGCGCATCCCGCCATGCGCACAACCGTGAGAACGTGTCAAGCAAGACGGCGGGCAGCATCCAGGGCAGTCTGGAAGGCTTCTCAGCGAGAGACCTCATCAGGGCAGAGGCCGCAATGCTGGCCTCCATCGACGGCGCAGTGCTCTCGCTGTACACCATGTGCCCAAAGTACATCCTTCTCCTTCGCTGCAAGATGTGGCCGACTGAGCTAGAAGCGTCGAAATAAGCGACGGCGTTAGGGACGAAGACCGTCCTGTAGCCCTTGCTCTTGATGCAGACGCTTAGGTGCTCGTCGTCGTTTACGGACCCCTCCACCGAGCTCACGCATTCAGGCTTGAAAGCATACATCACCCCCCCGAGGTGGGATGTCCCGTGGCTGGCCATTTGGAGACGTTTGCCGTGCGCGAGCACCGACCAAATGAGCTCGTCTATGTGGTAGCTGGCGTTCTGTTGGGCCGACGGGTATCTGTTTTAACCGACGCGCCCCCCACGTCCGACGGATCCAGCGAGCTGATGAGGCTCTCAATCGACCCTTTGGTCGGCACAGCGTCCGCCCCCATCTCGAGGACGATCCCGTATCCATTGTCGAGAGCGTAGTCTATGGCGTCTTGAAGCGACGCTGCCTTTCCCATGCGCTTGCTGTGTGTTAGCACGATCGCTCCTTCCATTTCGGCAAGCCTGCCCGTCTCATCGCTGCTCCCGTCGTCCACCACGAGGACGTCGGCCTGTCGAAGCGCCTCGAGCAGGTCAGGCAGGACCCTCGCTTCGTTATAGGCGCATATCACGATCAGGACGTGCTGCTTGGATGAGCGCCGCGTCGCGAGCCTGAGCCCCTGGTCCGGTTTGGAGACGACCTGTGGTCTCTCAGACGGGCTCTCAAGGTGCGTTTCCAAGGCCTTCTGAACCAAATTTCACCTCAACGGAATAAAAACCCTTGTGGATTGCCAGTCTAGTTCGTGGGTTCACAAGGCGGAATCAGGTGATGGAGCGTCCGCCCCTCTTGCCCTCGGCCAACCCTCCGCCCAGCCCCTGCCCGCTCCGCGAAGCGAAGGTTCTTTATTGTAGATGTCTGCTGAAGGCTGACGATTCCGCGGAGATGGGCATCATAAATGGCGGCTGTCGCCATGCAGAGACGTTTCCTTGATTCCAAGAGGCAGGGGAGGTCGCGCGCCCTCTCGCCCCCCGGCTGGTCGGCCAAGACGGGAACGTGAAGTTCCCGGGCCACGCGTCGGAAGCACCTCGAGAAAGGAAGGGCTTGACCGATGAGACCGCCATCGCAACTTCTGGGGACGTGGAGGTTCCAATCCTTGGTCTTCGGTCTCCTGTACGCCGTCGACGGGAGAGACAGGCTGAAAGTCGTCAAGGGAGTGCTTGCAAGAAATCTGATCGACCTGACGGATCAGGACTATAACCTGAGGACTCCGGTCGGGACGTTCCACTGTGTAGACGCTGCTTCCGCCTATCAGTTCTCACCAAACTGGGAGGTGAAGGTCAAGGAGGCGGTCAGGCGATACCGCGATGGGTTGTTCGTCGACGTCGGAGCCAACATGGGATTCTACTCGGTGATGGCGGGAAGGCAAGGGAACAGGGTGATGGCCATCGAGCCCAACCCGAAGGCCTACTCGTGCCTTGTCGACAACGTCACGAAGAACCTCGGAGCGGGTGCGTCTGAGACATACAACGCCGTCGCTTGGTCCAACGACGGAACGGTCCGACTCTTGGAAGGAGGCTACTCAGACACCAGCCGGGTCTCTGCCGAAGGAAAGCGATTGGTGAGAGCAGTATCCCTAGACAGCCTGCTACGCGGCGCCGCTCCTAGCCTGATAAAGATCGACGCCGAAGGTAGCGAGCTGCAGGTCTTGCAGGGGGCGCGCAGGACCCTGGAATCGAAGAATCCCGCCATAATCTTCGAGTACCTCAACGAGCCGAGCCTGTCTTCATCTATCGACTACCTGACCGGACTCGGGTATCGAAGGTTCAGTCGGCTAGACGAGAGCAACACGTTGGCAGAATAAGCGAGACAGGGCGTTTCGTTTCTCCGCACCGTCCGAATCATTCATTGATTCTGAGTGCATAAGCTATTTATGACAAATAAGCGCAAAAAAGCCAAAGTTCGAGGTGAATGGCCTGATTTCTTTCAAATTTGCGAGGATACCCGAGAGTAAAGGGAATCCTGAATTGCCCAGCGTAAAGACCATAAGCGCCATTCGCCGCTCACTCGGGAGAGACGAGTAGGGATGGTCAACCTCCCCTTTGGGAAGAAGAAGGACGGGGCCCCGGGAACGAAGAACGCGAAGCCTACGGTTCGCTACCCGTTCGTGGGGGCTCCTCTGTCGCCTTCATGGAAAGTCGTCGACAAGTACCCGCTCAACGCTCCCTTCGCTTATGCTGTAGTCGCCGAAGATCCGGGGAGTGGGACAAGAAAGTATTTCGTGGACGAGGTAGTATTATCTCAGAGGGAGGCGTCGATCTACACCTACCTGCTCGAGACGCTCGAGAGCGAGCTCTCGGTCCCCCGCTCTGAGATAGACCCGCGGGCTTACTTCCTCGAGCAAGCCAAGAGGTTGGTCACCAAGTACTCGATCAAGGCCTCTCAGCTCTCCTGGCCGAAAATCAACTACTTCGCCGAGAGGGACCTTGTCGGCTTCGGCATCATCGACGGCGTGATGAGGGACACGCAGATCGAGGACATCACCGTGGACGGCGTCGGCAAGCCGCTCTTCATCTTCCACAGGAGGTACGACAACATCGAGACGAACATGAACTTCCTGCACGACGAGGAGCTGGACAACGTCATCGCGAGGCTCGCGCACATGGCAGGGAAGCACGTCTCGACCGCGTTCCCCATCGTGCAAGGCACCCTCCCAGGAAGGCATCGCCTCGCCGCGACCTACAGGCGAGAGATCTCTCCCTACGGAGGCACGCTCACCATCAGAAAGTTCCGCGAGGACCCTCTGACCATCATCGACATGATGAATTACAACGTCATCGACCAGAACCTCGCCGCCTACACCTGGCTCCTGATGGAGAACAGGGCCACTGCCATCGTCTGCGGGTCGACAGGCTCCGGCAAGACGACGCTCCTAAACGCCCTCTTGACGCTCACCAGGATGAACTCCAAGATCGTCACCATCGAGGAGGTCCAGGAGATCAACATCGCCCACCAGAACTGGTCGGCCCTCGTCTCGCGCGAGAGCTACGGAACGGGCGACGACACGAGCGGAGAGGTGGGCCTCTTCCAGCTCGTAAAGGCGACAATGAGAATGAGGCCCGACATCCTGGTCGTCGGAGAGGTCAGGGGAGAGGAGGCGTACGTCCTCTTCCAAGCCATCAGCACAGGCCACGGAGGCCTCTGCACACTCCACGCGGACGACGTAACCTCGGCAGTCCAGCGCCTCACCTCGAAGCCCATGGACGTGCCCCCGTCGTTCATCCCCTTCCTCGACCTCGTATTCACGGTGCGAAGGATCGCCATCCCAACGCCCGGCGGGGGCTTCAAGACGATGAGGCGCGTCCTGTCCGTCGACGAGGTGGTCGGCGTAGGGAACTACGTGCGCATGTTCAAGTGGGATCCGGGGAGCGACAAGCAGCTGGCGTCGCCGCTGAAGACCAGCGTCAAGCTGGTGAGGCTCGCCAGAGACACCGGGACCACCGTTCCAGAGCTTATGAGCGAGATAGAGAGGAGGAGCATAGTCCTGAAGTGGGCTCAGCAGAGAGACATCCGGAACTTCAGGGAGCTCTCGCTAATCTTCGAAGAGTACAGGTCCCACTCGAAGGAGATATTCGACCGGGCGCGCGATGACCTGGGGAAGGCCGGGCTCGTCATGCAAGCAGAGACGGGGGAAAGGTTCAAGCTTTGACCCAGGTCGGCACGCTAGAGAAGACCCGCCAAGCCAAGGAAAGCTCGAAGCTGAGCCTGTTCGACCGGATGGCGTCCACCGCCTACAAGCTCTTCGGGGCCCAGGGCAAGAGGTTCGCGGCCTCGTCCCCGGAGATGCGGGACCAGATACTAAAGTCCAACATGCGCATCACGCCGGAAGGGCTGGTGTCGCTGGCGCTCTTCGCCACCGTGCTTTCCATCATCCCCGTCGTAATCTGCGTGATCCTGGGCCTGGTCTTGCATATCTTGTTCTTGTTTCTGGTCGTAATAGCTCCACCCATCGTATTTGTGGTCTTCTGGAACATGCCGAAAGCCTCCCAAAGCTCTCGCTCCCAGGCCCTCGACAACGAGTTGCCCATGCTGATCGGCTTTCTGGGCGTCCTCTCGGGCGGAGGGGTGTCGCCAATCTCCACTCTGAGGAGGATCTCGGGCATGTCGAAGGTCTTCCCGGCGTCTGCCAAAGAAGCGAAGAGGATATTGGTAGACATAGACGTCTTCGGGACTGACCCGATCACGGCCTTCGAAACCGCCGCAAAGTACATGCCCAACAAACCCTTCGCAGAGTTCCTTTACGGCTACACGACTGTGTTGAAGGTGGGAGGCGACGTGAAGAACTATGTCAACAACAAGCTGAAGGAGACCCTCGACCTGAGCACCTCAAAGGTCAGGCGGATCACTGACTCCGTGGGCACTCTTGCCGAGGCTTACCTCACCGTGACAGCCGTCATGGGCATAACCCTATTCAGTCTCTTCCAGCTGGAGGGTGTCATAGCCCACAACAACTCAGGACTCACGACCCTCTACACATTCTCTTATCTGGTCGTCCCGGCGCTTTCCGCCCTGTTCATCTTCATCATCGATGGGACCCAGCCCAAGCAACCTATCTTCAACAAGCGACCGTACTACGTGTTCTTGGCCTGCACACCTATCGGGGCGGTGCTCTTCCTGCTCCCGCTCCCTCTGGAGCTGAGCCTACACGTCTCGGTAGCGCTCATCGCGATAATGATCATCCCCTCGATTTCAGCGTTCAGGCAGTCTCGCAACCGGGCCGGATTGGAGAAGGCGCTGCCCGACTTCATCAGGGACGTGGCGGAGGGGCGCAAGATCGGTCTCTCCCCCGAGGGGAGCATCGAACAGCTCGCTTCAAAGAACTACGGGCGACTCTCAAAATCGATTAAGACGATGGGCTCTCAGATCTCGTGGGGGCTACCTATCCTCAAGGTTATCAAGACGTTCGCTGATTCCGTCGACAGCTGGATCACCATGGCAATCGGGACGCTCATGGTGGAGGTCGTAGACGTCGGCGGCGGCACGGTGAACAGCTTTTCGCAGATGGCAGACTTCACCCGCAAAGTCAACGAGATAGAGTCCGACAAGCGCGCTGCGTTGAGGTCTTACATCTTCGTGGTGTACATGGCAGGCATAATGCTGGTACTCACCACATTCATGATGGTCTACTTCCTCTCAACACCGATAAAGTTCGCCGGGTCCACCGCCCCCACTCCAGGGATTACCATAACGCCCGCCACGGTACAGGGCCTTTTGACTGCGTCCATCTTCGACGGCTGGGTCATCGGGTTCGTGGCGGGGAAGATGGGTGGCGGGACGGTGGCCGACGGCTTCAAGCATGCTCTCGCGTTGGTACTCATCGGGGCTATGATGGTGGCTTTGTCCGGCGTCATCCTGGGCCACTCCCTCTAGGCAGGGCCACGGAACCACAGTCGCGATGGATTCGAAATCTGGACTAGGACATCTACTATGTCTAAATATCATCATGTGGGGTCATTTTCGGAAATAGTTGCGAAGAACCCCTAGGGTCTTAGGCATATGCTTGCTTGTCATTGGTCTCGCGGCGATTGGTGCCCTTCCTTCCGAAGCGGTTCACGCGGCAGCAACGGCATCGAACGTGCCTGTCGCCCTTCAATTGTCGACAATACCGTCGGAGCTACCTTCTGACAATAACACCTACCCTGCGGTGGTGGTTTCGATCGTGAGCGCCAGCGGTCAGCCGACGGTGGGGCTCGCCGACATCAATGTCTCCTTGACTTCGTCGCAGGAAAGCGTCGGGAAGATAACGCCGAGCGTCCAGATACCTGCGGGTGAAACGTACGCGATAGCGAACTTCACCACGACCCATACTCCGGGCGTGACGACCGTAACGGCGACGACTTCAGGGCTCGCTACAGCGAAGACCGTAGTAACCACGGTGGTTGCCGTGGGATATCCGACTCACTTGGTGGTGTCCGCCGTCCCGGATACTGTTCCGGCGAGTGCGGCAAGTAGGGGCAACCTGATACTCGAGCTTGAGGATGCCGCCGGGCTTCCAGCAAAGGCGATCTCTGACGTCCCAGTTTCCCTTTACTCGTCCAACACCAACGTTGTCAATGTGACAGCGGCTACCGCAGTGATGAGGGAGGGGGATTATCTGAAGGAGATAAACTATACGAGCGGCTTCGTGCCGGGGTCGGCCGTCATCACTGCCTCGGCAACCGGTTTCTCTTCAGGTGTGGTGACTATTTCGGTCCTTGGGTTCCCTCCACTGGCCCTGAAGTTGCAGGCCCAACCTAGCAACATGATCCTATGCGACGCCAACGTGACCGCTGTGAATCCCGATGCTTGCGTGGGCAGGCTCGTTGTGGCTCTGACCGATCTTAACGGCAACCCCACGCTGGCAACCCGCGACATCGAAGTCCAAATCAGGAGCTCCAACCTCGAAGTTGTAAACGCATCCGAAACTACTGTAATTCACGCAGGCAACATCTCTGCGATTGCGACGTTCCTGGTAACGGCAACTTCGCTTCCCGCCGGTTCCACATCAGACTCGGTCACGATCACGGCAAGCGCCCCTGGCTTGGCGTCGAGTTTCGCCGGAATCACGGTCTCTCAGCCAAATGTCTTAACTCCTGCATTGTGCACCTCCGGCGGACAATCGCACTGCTCTCTCCAGATTTCTGCTGGGCCAAGTCCTGTTCTGGCAGACCATCGTTCATATAGTTCCGTGGTAGTTTCACTTTTGTCGTCTCCTCCTGGAGGAGCGTTAGCTCCCGCCGTGAATGATACCGGACCTACCGAGGTCACGCTCACGTCATCTGTTACTGGTGTTGGGAACTTCACGCGAATCACATTTCCAATCCAAGAGGGGCGAAACTGGGCAGCTGTGACCTTCACCTCCACTTATCAGGTGGGCACGACAGAACTTACCGCGTCCGCCCAGAACGTCTTACCTGTCCAGACGTCACTTGCAACGTACGGCTCTGTGCCTTCACAAGTCGTACTCAGCGCCATCAGCACGCCTCTTCCTGCTGATGCATCTCCACACCCTGCTCTTGAACTTGCGCTTGAAGACGCCTTTGGCTCTCCGGCGTTCGCGGCTTCTGATATCCCAGTAAGCCTTTCCTCTTCACAGGCCGGCGTGGTGAGCGTCGCGAACGCCGTGATTCCAAGCGGACAGGCTTACGCTGTCGTGAACGTGACGGCGGGAATTCTCCAAGGAACAGCCAACGTGACAGCCCTCGTCCAGCTTACCAGCCTTGGGCTCTCGTCCACAACAGGCTACGCGACATCATCCGTGAACCTCTCGACGGTCATTCCAGCACCCTCTGCCCTCTCGGCAATCGCACCGGATGGTAACACCGTGATGTTTACCCCCCGTTCAGCGCATCAACAACCTCTCTTGGCGGTACAGCTCCAAGACTCGGGAGGCAACCCCGCTCGGGCTAGAGTTCCAATGAATATTACGATAACATCATCAAACAGCACGGTAATCTCGAAGGTCCTGTCAGCCGTCATTGGAGTAGGCCAAGACTACGCGGCTTTTCCGCTGTCGGCAAGTGTCCCCGGGAAGACGACGATGACGCTTTCGACGCCTGGCCTTTCGACAACCTCGATCCTCGTCACATTCTTGTCGTACCCTAGCGTGGAGACCATCTCTGGCGGCCCTGCCAAGATCTTCACGAACCAGACCTCAGTAATCGCAATCGACTTGGCCCTGGACGGGTCGCCTCTGAATGGCGCGCCGGTCTCTTGGAAGGCAGCTAGCGGGGGACTCGTCGTTGCTACAGTTCATTCCTCAAACGCCTCGACCACCTCAACAACGTCTTCGACCACAACCACTACAACCACGAAGACCAAGTCCACTACGACCGCGGCCGTCCAGGCAGGACTACCATCTGTGAACGACACTACGGACAAGACTGGCACGTCTACGGTCATATTCCACCCGACCAAGGCTGGGAATGTCTTGGTAAGCGCGGTGATAGCACCTGGCGGGCTTTTCTCTAAGACGCTCAACTTCACAGTCTCGGTGAGCGCCCCACCGCAGTCCAGCGTGACGGTCAAACCAAAGGCCAGCATTACGCAAGAGCTAACGACTTTCCCGCTGGTCCTTGTTCCAATCGGAGGCGCGGGCGGGGCGGTCGCAGCGATCTTCCTCGTCAGGCGGAGGAGAGGCGGCGGGAAGACAGCCGACGAAGAGTTTGATACCTCGTTCGAGTAATCCCAGCCAATAGGGCTCTCCCGAGACAATAAGGTCAGCTCTCCGTGGTGACACCGTTGTTGCCTATGAAACTCGAATTCATGTCGAGGCTCCTTTCAGATTCCAGAAAACACGCTTCCTGAGCTGACTCTTTCGGCTAGAAATGAAAAGTACGCCGCCTTCCTCTCGTCAAGTAGGGGCATGAAGAGCAGCGTTTCGGGAGAGGAGAAGGAACGGAAGCCGTACGCCTCCGGTGTTCAGGACCAGACCGACTCGGGTGTGGCCTGCTCGTTTTGCGCCTTCGTCCTTAACATCTACCCAGAGTTCGAGCGTATGACCCCTAGAGACGAAGGGACGTTCCGTGAGCACCTCAAGATGGAGCACGGGCTCATCGAAGAGATACTGCCCTAGGTCAGACTGACACCAATCTAACCCGTCGTCCTGCAACCTCCTCAGCCCAGGCTGATCTTGCTGGCGATGGAGCGGACTCTCTCCATGATGTCCTTCACTCGCATCTTCCCCGCCACGCTCTCTATCCTCTGGAGTATCACCGCGTCCTCGGTGGCGATGACAAGGAGCTTCGAGCCCTCGCTGAACTTCAGCTTGTCCCTGATCTCCTTGGGGATGACCACCTGGCCCTTGTCGGAAACCTTCGTCATGTCGATGATCGGCTCGTCAGCCATTGGGAACGGGCCTTCGTCGTTTCGGCCCTTATTAAGTCGTAGATGGAAAAGTCCGGGGAGCCTATCTCTCGGCTTCGTGCCCGGCGAGCTCGCGCTTTAGCAGCTCGAACCTCCGCCTGAACTCCCCTGCCGTCCTGTCCCTTTCCTGCTCGGAGGCCATGGTCGCCGCGGTGTAGGACGCCAGCTCGAGGATCTCGTGCTCGGTGCGCAGGTGCTCGATGAGGTCGCTGCGGTCCCTGTATTCCTTACCGCATATCTTGCAATTAATGTAAGAGCCGGCAGTTCTCTCGTCGCTCCCCATGCCGTAGCCGGTCTTGTAACGGGCCATTTGGCATATTAACCTTTTAACCGAACCCCCAGTGAGCGAGATTCGCGTGTTTTTGGTTGGGTCCGCCCTTCACAATCACACTGGCGCTGCGGCGGTGTCGAAGATAATCTCCCTGATTAGGTTGAGATAAGCTCCAACGATCTCTATCCCCTTGCCTGTAAGGGAGTATTTCTTGCGGTTCCCGACCGTCTTTTCGCCGACGAACCCCTGGTCGCCGAGCGCGCTGAGGTGGTCGCAAAGCAGTATCCAGGACAAGTTGGCCTTGTACATTATCTGAGTGGGACCTTCCGCGCCCTCCATGATCGCCCTGAGGATGTCCATCCTGATCTCGAGCTGTGACCGCCTGCTCACAACCCGCTTCGTAGTATTTTGCTCTCCATCCGCCATGCCCGCCGGTTTTTGCAGGTATGTCATTCTGGTTCGAGTAGCTAGAAGATAATTAGAGTATCCATATATAGTTTATGAAATTGTTCATGCAAGCACTAACGAAAACCCGTGATTTGGCACGACGTTTTCAGAGGTTATCAGAAGGGTTTGCGCCGTCCTGGTGACTTTCTGTCACGGCTGACCCGCGTAAGAGTTCTGATACAGATTGCAAGTCCATAACCGATAATATAGCTCCGGGGCTCCAAAATGCTCAGACTTTGAGGTTTTATCGGGACCGCAGACGCGTTGCCGCTTCAGAAGCGGTAGGGGCGATGCTCGCCATAGCGATGACGCTAATCGCGGGCGCGGCTGCGTGGGGCTTCGTCAGGAGCCAGGCGGCCAGCAGCGAAGGGGCGTTGCAGTCCGGCGGGGTCGCCACAAACGACATGCTCAGCGAGCACTTTTCCGTCTTCACAATGTATTACAGCACGAATCAGGCGTCTGGGAGTGCCTGCAGCGGGGGCAACACCTGCTCCGCGGTGTTTTGGGTTTACAACACCGGGAGCCTCACATTTCAGATCGCCTCTGTCAGGCTCTATGACTCTGCCGGGCTGGTAAACTTGCTCTACAGCTCGAGCGGGAGCGGCGCGAGCAAGGCGGACTACGTCTACGACCTAAAGAGCACACTCTCCGGGCAGTGCATGACCGCGGCCTCCACGTACGAGTCACCGTCGCTGACGGGCACCACGGTAAGGACGACGAACGAGCAGGTGTACACGCTCACGATCCCGCCGACCGCAAGGCAACTGCCCATCTTTCGGCCAGACAATCAGCTCCGGAACGACCTACACGGTGGTGGTCACGGGAGTCTACGGCAACACCAACACACTCTCGCAACAGGATTGACCTGAGCCATGAAGTTCTCAAGACGCAGGTCCAGGAGGGCGATAGCCGGCATCGTGGCGACGGTGATCATGTTCGCGATCCTCTTCACCGTCGGGACGTCCTACTTCATCTTCGTCAACTCGCAGAACGCGAGCTACGTCTCAAGCCTTCTCGCGGCGACGAACAAGGTCCAGGGAGGCCTCACCGAGAGCCTCACCATCACCACCCTCCTCGACGCCGACGGTGACATAGGGTTCTACGCAAACGACACCTCCGCGCTGACGGTCAACATGACCGCTGTCCTCGTCCTATCTTCGACCGGCACTCTCCTGAAGTGTCTGGGGCTCGGGTTCCCATCAGGGCAGGGGTGCGTCAACACGGTGCCGCCGCTTTGGGTGACCGTGAACGCCGGCAAGGGATCGCCTACAATCGACACGGAATACGTCTACACAACGGGGACCGTCACGGTGAAAGTGCTTACAGCACGCGGCAACACCTACGTCCAGACGTACCCTGAGGCTTCGACCAACTACGCGAACAACGCGCTTTCGAGCGAGTCCGTGGTAGTCAACCTGAACCAGTTCAGGTGGCACGCTCTCACCGCCGAGCCCACCTCGGTCCGCCAGACGGGCTACACCACAACCGGCTGCAGCGGGAGCGGCTGCGCTGTGACCACCGGCTCTTCGGTGACAGTGGCTGACACGCTCATCTACGCGCTTGGATGGTACGGGCAGAGCCCGCCGTCCGGCGTCCCCACGGACACACTCGGATCCACATTCACGCTCGCGCAGGCGGCGTCAAGCTCCGTCGTGCACACCGCCACCCCTTCGATGGTCCAGAGCCGCTCCGGCAGCTGCAACGCGCAGACCTGCGGGCTGCCGTACACCTCAAACGTCGCCTCGGGGGACACGCTGGTCTACGGCCTTGGATGGGCTAACGCGGCGACTCCCGCCTCAGTTCCGACCGACACCCTCGGCGACACGTTCCATCCCGGCGAGTCAAACTACGTCACGGTGAACCCCACCGCGCCCTCGGTGGTCCAGCAGGCGTACAAGGCAAACTGCAGCTCGGCGACATGCTCGATAGCCACCACCTCGCCGGTCACGGCGGGCAACACCCTGGTCTTCGGGCTAGGATGGCCCTCGACTCCGCAGTACAACTACGTCCCGGTCACCATCACGAACTGCCAGCTCGTGGCGTCCGCGCCGGCGCTCGACGGCAGCAACTACAACATAGGGACCACCTCTTCATTATCGGCGTCCCTCACGACGACCCACTCGAGTGACGTGATAATTGCCATCGTCTACGGGCAGAACACGGCGACGGGATCGTATCGGACTGCTACGATGTCGGACGGCGCAGGCTTGACGTGGACTGGAGTGGGCTCGTATCAGGAGATAAACAACTCGGGCGGAAACTCCTTCTTCGGCCAGATCTACTACGCGATATCCGCCTCCACGCTGTCTAGTGACTCCATCAAGGTGACCTGGAGCTCTGCGCCGACCGCCCAGGGCTTCATCCAGGTCTTCGGCGTCAGCGGGGCCAACACGAGCACCCCCTTCGACTCGCACTCTGGCCTTCCCTCGTTCCCCGGGAACGGGAACTACGCGAGCGTCTCCACCTCAAACGCCCTCGATTTCATCTTCGGTCTGGAGAACACCAACACCACGAGCGCCCCGACGATCGGCAGCGGCTGGTCGGCGCTGACCAGCGGGGTAGCGAATTCTTACACGGGCTCTGAGTACCAGGTGGTCTCGGCCACGCAGAGCGGCTTGAGCCTCACTTACAGCAACTCTGCGTCCGACGCCAACGAGGCGTGGGGCGATGCCATCCAGGGTTCCGCGGGTTCCGTTTGCAGCTCCGGCACTCCGGCCATCGACGGTTCGACGGGAGCAGGCACCGAGACGAACTCGGTTTCGGCCAGCCTCACGACGACGAACGCGAACGACGTGATAGTGCTCTTCACCGGCACCTCCACATCCTCGACCACCGTCTCGTCAATAAAGGACGCTGGCGGCCACGCGTGGACCCATCGGCAGACGAAGACGGGCTCGCCCAGCGTCGAGGAAGAGGAGTGGTACACCGTAGCCAGCTCCCCGCTGTCCGCGGACTCGATCACGGTCACTTGGTCAGCAACAGGAGACAACGTCTTCACGGCCTTCGGAGTCAGCGGCGCCAATTTGGTTACTCCGTTCGACCCTAACGGCAGCCTCGCCGCGACGGCGACCGGAACGACCGCCTCTCCCTCGGTTTCGGTGACGACGTCCAACGCGAACGACCTGATTGTCGGCATGCTTGCGAACGAGCACACGTCGGCGGCCGTGTGCCACACCGAGGCCTACGGGACTGGCTTCAGCGAATTCCTGGCTGAGAGCGCTCTCGGCGCTAACACGTGCATGAACTCCGACGAAGAATACGAGACCGTGACTGCCACGCAGAGCGGCTTGGCGATCCCGTTCACAACGAGCACCGGCGGCTCGAACCAGTGGGCCGAGATAGGGGACGCAGTCGAAGCAGCTCCCGCCTCGGGGACTCCGAACCCCTTCCAGCAGATGGTGACGTGGGACCCGTTGACGTATTCGAGCTGGGAGGCAACCAACCTCGGGAACGTCAGGTTCTGCAGCGACACAGCCTGTGCAGGCACGCTCTATTCATGGCTGGAGTCGTGCTCCAGCGCGTGCAGCACCGCGGGGTCTACCTCCACGTCCGCCACCGCTTGGGTGAAGCTGACTTCGTCCATCTCCAGCGGAAGCTCGCTCACGATATACATGGTCTTCGAGGCGACTTCGGTGAACTTTGACGACAACTACTGGGGGGAGGCGCCAAACCTGTCCTCCACCTACGCGCAGTACGACAACGGGGCAAACGTGTTCAACGCGTACTTCGACGGCAACACGGCGACCTCCAGCTTCTCGGTCGCTTCCGGATTCACCCTGGCAAAGTCCACCGGCGTCGCCTACGGCTCGGGCACCGTCTCGGCGCTTCACCTCACAGGCTACGGCACCAACGACTCGCCGCTCGTGTACAACGTGGCTCTGACCACCACGGGCGGGGTGGTCGAGAGCAACTTTGAGAACGTGGACTACACGGTGGATTCCGGCACGTCGGGCCTCATGAACAACGCCGCGGCGGCGAGCGTGACTAACTACATAGGCACCAACACCGGCTGTCAGACCGCCTACTTCAACCAGGACTACATGAGCGGCGGCACGGAAAGCTACTGCTTGAACCAGTTGGGTACGGCCGCGGAGGCGTGGCTCTACGGCTCCACCACGTACCCGGGCACCTCGGCGACTTTGTACTCGGGGTACGTCGCGCCGCAGCTGTACTCCACCACTGGGGGATACAGCGGAAGCGAAGGCGTCAACCCCATATCTGGCGCGGCGCACCTCTACCTCGGCTTTGGCTACACCACCAACTCGGGCGCCCAGGCTGCCATGTACTACAACTGGGCGCGCGAACGGGCATATCCACCCAACGGCTCGATGCCCGCCGTCTCCCTGGGCACGACGAGCGGAGGCGGCGCTACCCTCGCTTACGTCCCGATCACCATCACGAACAGCCAGACCACCGCCACGCCGAACACCTTCCAGCAGATGATAACTTGGGACCCTGCGACATATACCAGCTACGAGGCAACCAACCTCGGGAACGTCAGGTTCTGCAGCGACACAGCCTGTGCAGGCACGCTCTATTCATGGCTGGAGTCGTGCTCCAGCGCGTGCAGCACCGCGGGGTCTACCTCCACGTCCGCCACCGCATGGGTGAAGCTGACGTCTTCGATAGCCGCGAACGGGGGGACGCTCAGGATCTACATGGTCTTCGACCTCACATCGGTGAACTTCGACGGCGTCTATGGGGGCGAGGCGCCAAACCTGTCCTCCACCTACGCGCAGTACGACAACGGGGCCAACGTCTTCAACGCCTACTTCAACGGCAACACGGCGCCCTCCAGCTTCACCGCGGGCAGCGGCTTCGCGGTGTCGCAGTCGACCGGGGTGACGGGCCCCGGTGGGGCGACCATCAACGCGATACACGTAAGCGGGTACAACGCGCAGAGCGTCTTCTTTGCCTTCAATGCGGCCATACCCAACGGCGGCATAATCACAGAGGCGAGCTTCGCCAACGCGAACACCGGAACGAGCACGGGAATCGACGGACTGGTGAACAACGCCACGCCTGGGAGCGTCACCAATGGCATTGAAACAGGCGACGGGCAAGGGAACGACTTCTTCCAACAGGCCTCCGACGTCAATAGTGCGTATACTTTCGGTCAGAACGGCGCGGGGACGGCGACCACAGCGTGGGAGTATGCAAGCATGACCTATCCAGGCACGGGGTCGTCGTCGTGGACCGCCTACCTGGCCCCGCAGCTCTACTCGACTACGGGTGGTTACGCCGGCACGGTGAACAACAACCCGATAAGCGGGGCGACCAACGTCTACCTGGGCGCGTACGGTTCCACCAACGGCGGCTTCACGGTGTCTGTGAACTACAACTTCGAGCGCGCTCGGGCCTACCCCCCTAGCAACGTGATGCCGACGACGAGCTTCGGGAGCACGTCGCAGGGCACCGGCGGGTTGCCCGCGGTCACCGACACCTTCAGCGACTCCTTCACCCTCGGAGTGTCGCAATACGTCACCGCCGGGTCCACCACATACGAGTCGGCCATCTGGTACGCGACCGCAGGAGGCTCGACCACCGACACGATAACCGCGACCTTCGCTGCGGCAGTGGCGGGCACCGCTTCGGTCTACGAGATCGCGGGGTACTCCACCACCTCGGGGATAGTCAGCTGCGCGCCGACCTGCGGGAGCTCGTCTGGAGGCTCGACAGCGGCTAGCGTGAGCTCTTTCTTGCCCAACTCGAACTCTTTCGTGGTGGGCAATGTGGAGACCGGCTCTGCCGCGACGGACTATACCCCCGGGTCAGGTTACGCTTCCGTCCAGACTACCTCGGGAGGCTGCTCCCCGACCCTAGCGTCTCAAGGATGCAACGAGTTCGAGACCGGGCTAAGTTCCTCGACCACCGCGCCGTTCACGCTCAGCGCCTCGACGCCTTGGGTGGAGGTGGCGATGTCCTTCACTCCTCTGCAGACCAACACGTACTACACGGCCATCTGGTACGCGACCGCGGGAGGATCCGGCTCAAACGCAGACACGATAACGTCAGGGTCCTTCGGGCAGACGGTCGCGGCAACGGTCTCGATATACGAGATCAGCGGGGTGACGACGGCGAGCGGCATCCTCATCGAGACCGGAGGCAATGCGGCGAGCCAGTCCGCCACCTCGGTCACATCGATCCCGATCAATAGCGCGGGGTACGTGGTGATCGGGACCGCGGAGTCGACCTCTACCACATACACGGCCGGAAGCGGCTTTTCCCTACCGACAGGGGCCAACTGCAGTTCGGTCGCAGGATGCGGGGAATACCAGACCGGCGTGGGTTCGGCAACAACAGTGCCCATGTCCATCAGCCCGTCCTCCCCCTGGGTCGAGGCCGCGATGGCCTTCGCCCCCGTGACCACCACCTACTACTCCTACATGTGGTATGCGACCGCGGGAGGCACGGGCACAGATACCATAACGGCGACCTTCGGATCGACGGTGACCGGCGGCGTAGCCTCGGTCTACGACCTCAACGGGTTTACGACCTCTGGGTTCGTCGGCTCAACCGGGAGCTCGCCGGCCGGTTCCACGGCAGTTGCGGTCAGCCCCGCCCTCACGCCTCCGGGGAGCGGCCCGATAGTCATCGGGAACGTCGAGACGGCTTCGGCCACGACGGACTACACCGTGGGCACCGTGGGAGGTACGTACGTGTCGGTGAAGACTGGAACAGGAGGCTGCGACGCGACCCACGCTGCCCAGGGGTGCAGCGAGTACTTGACCAGCGCGAGCGGTTCCCAAACTGCCCCATTCACCCTGAGCGCTTCGAGCACGTGGGTGGAGTCAGCCATCTCTCTGAGCGCCATAGTCAACCCGCAGAACGGCCAGCAGGTGGGAGGTTACCCCGCCCTCGCGGTGCCGGAGAACGTGAAGCTCGAGTGGAGCGAGACGTTCACGAACCTGGACCCGCAGCACCGGTCTATCACGGTGTTCCCGACTAGCGTGCTCACCGTGGGCACCGACGAGGACGAGTTCTTCGAGAACACGGTCTTCTTCATAATCCAGGGGGTGAACGTCGACGGCACTGGCCTCGTCGCATACAATTCCTCGCAGGATTTCACGGTCCTTCCCTACGACACCCCAGTGACGATGTACTTCGGGTCGATGACGCCGCTGGCCACCGCCACGGACCTGCTCGACGAAATCGCGGGGTTCCAAGCGACGTTCGAGCTCTCGGGGCAATACAGCGACGGCACGCTGTTCGGGGCGACCATCCCCTACCCCACGGGATATGTGACGAACGCGAACGCTGCCACGTCGCCGCAGGCCGGAATCACGGGGTCGAGCGTCAGCGTGACTTGTACGAGCCCCTGTGGCTTTACGCCGAACGCCAAGGCCACCATCGGGTGGATGAACTCCGCGGGCGTGGTCACCACCCTGAAGACGATCACGATGACATCCGCCGGGAACATCCCCGCGGGCACGACCTTCACGGTGCCTTCGGCTACAGCGGGGTACTACACGATAATCGTGACCGACTACGTCAACTCGGCGTTCATGACGTTCCAGCACGTCGGGAATTAGCTAGGGTGAGGACTTGCCGGACCAGTCCGGCGAGTCACGGCAACAACCGCCCGCCGCCGCAACCTTTGGTTCCTGCCCGTACGTGCTCGCTGCCGGTCCAGTGCTTGTCTGCCGCGTGCCGTCGGAAGGCACAGCCATTGCGCGTTGAAGCAACACTCGGGCGATCATGGAGGCAGAATCCATCTTTGGACTCCACACGAATTCCAAAAACACCCTCGAGCGACGTCGAGTCTTCGGCTAGAATCCAGAAGTAAAGCAACCACGCTCATGGGTGGTGTCAGAAACATGAGCAACGGTCAAAACCCGGCAAACGACGGAAACGGCGGAAGGAAGGCCTACTCGGTCAACATCCAGGTCAAGGCGCCCTCGAGCACGAGCTGCTCGTTCTGCTGGTTCATCCTGACCACGTATCCGACCCTGAAGGGCATGACGGAGAGGGACGGGTCCACGTTCAAGGCGCACCTCGAGCAGGAGCACGGACTGAAGGACGAGATCCAGCCTTGAGCGGCCCGCCTCCAAGTGGCGGCCGACTAGATTTCTGCTCCACTCTGTTTATAGCCTAATCTCAGAGAAAGTTAGAAAATTCACGAAAAACGGTGCCGAAATTGCCAGCCAACGCCATTAATTGCAATCTCGCCCGAAGGCGAAGGACCCTGAGCGGAGGCTGGTAGCCATGCTCCCGTACTACATCCCGGTGATGGCCGAGCTGGGCACCATCCTGCTCTCCATGGTCGTGGCCTACGCAGGGGTAAAGGCGTACGGGAAGGAGCGGGCGGCGTACTTCCTCGCTGGTTCGGTCCTCTGGACGTCGATCATCGAGAACCTAGGAGTCATAGACAAGTCCTACACCTACTACACGTACGCCGGCCTCTTCAGCCCGCACTACGCAGGATACCTGTTCTGGATAGGCCAGGTCCCCCTGTGGATCGAGCTGGGCTGGGTCATCGTCGCCCTTTCGCTCTTTGTTCTCTTCCACGACGTGCTCCTTCCGGGAAGGAGCCCCTTCCTCCAGGCTGCGTGCGCGGGGCTCTTCGCGGTTAACATCGACCTCGTCATAGACCCCGTCGCGGTCGCGAACTCCCTTTGGCAGTGGATCAACCCCTCGGTGTACATCTTCGGGGTGCCGATCTACAACTTCGTGGGGTGGTTCTGCCTCATCTTCTTCTACGACCTGCTCTTCAACTACACAGTCCTCCAGAGCAAGCCTGTCGCAATCCTTGGGAGGATCGAGGGCATCTTCCTGAAGGACAGATACACCCCGAGCGCAAAGACCGCCAGGTTCGCCTTCAGGCTGACGGTCACCATACTCGTCGTCGCGATACTCCTCACCATAATCGCGGACATCCTGATCGCAGTCGCGAAGGCCGGAGGGGTTGCCTAAATGGCACAACCAGCTCTGACCGAGGAGCAGAGGAAGGGCGTCAGGGCGAGCATCATCGCCATCATGCTCATCCTTGTGCTGTTCGTCCTCGTGCTTCTTTCGGGAGACCCGATAATGTACTTTGGGACCGAGCCTCCGAGCGTCGCGTACACGGTCGTGGTCTACCTCCCGGTGATCGCGCTGTGCGCCATCGCCTACCGGCGGGTGAGCCGGAGGTAGCCGCGCCCCAAGCGGGGCACGCGCAGGGCCCGAACCGTTAGCATCGTTAAATAATCCCGCGCAACGCGTCGTTCTCCTCCTTTGAAGTGCGACTTCTGCGGGGCCGACGTGGACCTGCCCTTCACGTGCAACTACTGCGGCGGGACGTTCTGCCCCGACCACAGGCTGCCGGAAGCCCACGCGTGCGCCGGGGACCTGTCCCGCAGGGTGGTCGCGAACCCGATGACGACACGGTCGTGGGACAGCGCCGGATACTCTAGCTCCTCCTCCCGGAGCCGGTCGAGCCCGTACCTCTTCTCGCAGAAGGAGGTCAGGGACATCCTGATCGCGTGGGCGGCGCTTGCTCTCGCGTTTACCATAGCTTACAGCGGAGGGCTTGCGGGCGGGAGTTCCCTCGTAGGCGGCGGCTTTCCGGAGCTCTTCGCCATCGCTTTTGTCGCGGTCGGCAGCGGGTTCGTTCTCCACGAGCTGATGCACAAGTTCACGGCTCAACGTTATGGATATTGGGCCGAGTTTAGGATGTGGGTCATGGGGATCGTCCTGGCGCTGATCACCTCGACCCTCGGCTTCATCTTCGCCGCCCCAGGAGCGACCTACATCCAGGGAAACAACATCACAGAAAGGCAAAACGGGATAATCTCTCTGGCAGGCCCGGCGACGAACGTCGTGATAGCATTCATATTCTTACTTGTAGGATTAGTAGGAAACGGCTTTGTGAGCGACATCGGGCAGATCGGCTTCCCTGTGAATCTGTTTCTTGCAACTTTCAACATGCTTCCGATAATGCCCTTGGATGGGGCGAAGGTGTTCCGCTGGAACAAGCTTCTTTGGGCGGGGTTCTTTGTTCCCCTGCTGCTCGGAGTCCTCTTTATCTTCGCCATCGTCTAGCCCAAGTGGCGTTCGCTGCGGAGTGACCCTCGTGCCGTGGTTGCGGACTAGGGCGTGTTCACGATGGATACGCTGATGATGTAAGCCTGCGACGGGTCCAGGGGCTGCTGGGAGGTCGTGTTTGTCGGGACGTTGCCGAGCGCTGTGACGACGCTCATTCCGTTGATGACCTGTCCGAACACGGCGTAGTTGCCATCGAGCGAAGCGCTGTTGTCCACGAGATTGATGTAGAACTGGGAGGTTCCCCCGACCCCCGCGCCCGTGCTCGCCATGGCGATGGTCCCAGCGGTGTTGTGCAGCTTGCCGTCGTTCTCAAACGGCACAGAGGTCCCCGAGCCGCCGGTCCCCCACAGGGTCTTGTTTCCTCCGCCGTTCTTGGTGGTCGGGTCTCCTGACTGGATGACGAAGCCGGGTACGATCCGGTGCCACACGAGGTCGTTGTAGAAGCCCGAATTGGCGAGCTTCACGAAGTTCGCCACCGTCTGCGGCGCGTCCGCCGGGAAGAGCTGCACCTCGATCAGGCCAAGGTTGGTGCAGATGAGCGCGTAAGTCCCGTTGACTCCCTTTGCTGGTGTCGTCGTGGTCGACTCGATGCAAGGGGTGTTATTGAAAGTGCTCGCCGAGGAGGTTCCGCTGGTCGTCGATGTCGAAGGCGAGGGCGCCCTGCTCGCGTAAAGGTAGATGCCCGAGCCCCCTGCGACCAGAAGGACGACGACTATCGCGACGTATGCGTACTGCCGCGCCCTTGGCGGGTTTCTGAGCTTCCCTCGCTTCTGAGGCTTTGACATTGAGTGACACGGGCTCCAAATCCCCCGTTGAAATACAAATCGGTTTGAGCCAGGGAGCGTATTTTGGTATCAACGTCGATATCGTCGTCGATGCCCACCGCACGGGTGCAAGGCCCCGCGAGAGTGTCCGCCTCAGGCAGAGATTTGGAACCGCTCGAGCCCGTGGGCGATCCTCATGTGCGCCGAGACCTTCGCGATGTCGTCAGGAGTAAGCTCCTCGTATCCGATCTGGATAACCAGCATGCAGAACGCGCAGACGGTTTCTGGACCCTTGAGCCTGGACATGGTCATCTTCTTGAGACGATATGAGCAGGAATAGACGTAAAAACCTTACGGAGAAACCAGATTCGTGGTAGACAGCCTCCTTGAGCGCGGCTTATATCATGAATCTTTCCCCGTTATAGAATGAGGCTCCATCTCTTTCTCTTATTCGCCATCTATTTACACCTGATGAATCGCTCATCTAGTCTGCATATTCACGGGGCTTTTATCCTGTCTACACTCCTTTGCTGGAGTCATGGAACTGTCTACGGAAAGCACTGACTTCTTGGAAGCAGAACGCATCGAAGCAGCCATGCGAATGGCTCGCCCAAACGTCGCGGTGGTCGGCCTGGGAGGCGCTGGAAGCAACATCGTCTCTTGGATCAAGCAGCGCGGCGTCTCAGGCGGCAAGCTCATCGCAGCAAACACAGACGCAGCACACCTCGGAATCACAAAAGCAGACAGACGGCTCCTCATCGGTGAGAAGCTCACCCACGGCACCGGGTGCGGCGGCTACCCAGAGCGGGGCGAACGCGCCGCCATGGAGAGCATGTCCGAGCTCAAGAAGGAGGTCAATGGGTCGAACATCACCTTCCTATGCGCAGGTCTCGGCGGAGGCACAGGCACCGGCGCCATCCAAGCTCTCTCAAGGGAGCTCAGGGGCAACGGCGGCCTCACGATCGGAGTGGTCACTCTACCTTTCTCGATCGAGAGCTACCGCTATGAGAACGCGAAGAAGGCCCTGCAAAAGCTCAGGGAGTACTGCGACACCGTAGTGGCCATCGACAACACCAAGCTGTCGAAGGTCGCTGGTGATCTTCCTCTGCAGCAGGCACTAGGTGTAGCCAACGAACTCGTCGGCCAGTTCATCAAGGGCATCACCGAGACAATCACCACAGCCAGTCTCATCAACATCGACTATGCAGACCTGAGGGCTATCATGGAGAGGAGAGGCCTAGCAGCGATTGGCGTCGGCCAGGCGACAGGACCCGACAGGGTCGAGGTCGCCGTAAGGCAAGCCATCGACGGGCAGCTCCTTGACATCAAGGACGTGACAAGGTCGAAGGGCGTCCTGGTACACGTGGCAGGCGGTGACGACGTGAGCCTCGAGGAGGTCACAAGAGCCGGAGAGCTCGTGACCAAGTCGCTACCCCCGACGACGAGGATAGTGTGGGGCGCACGCGTCGAGCCGAACATGCGCGGGTCCGCGAGGGTCATGGTGGTCCTGACGGGCGTCGAGAGCACGTTCCTCTCTCAGCAGAAATCGGGCTTCCAAATGGGTCCCATTAGGGTAGGATCTAGAAACTAGGCAGACCGCCTGGTTTCTTTCTCTCTTTTTTCTCCTTCCTTCTGCATACTTCATGGTCCTTGTCTTTTCCTGCTCATGAGCGAGATGGTGCGAAGCGCGAACTAGGATTCCAGATTCAGAGTGATTATTAGCCGGACGCTGCCTTCAGGTGGATTGCTCACGAGGACAATGATCAGCAACCACGAACTATTCGAGAATGCAGTTGCATCGGTCGTGGATGTCATAAGCGTCATGATTGCTTACACCATCGGGATCCAGCAATCCAACTTCCTCCTCGGGGTATCATATGCCCTCTTCGACGCGTTCATAGTCGTCTGGATGAGGAAACCGTTCTCCAGGCTGGTCCGCGGCGTCTTTGCCATGGTCAGCGGCAATTCGGGGAAGAGGGACGTTTACGTCTCGGACTTGCCATAACCCGGCCTCTTCGGATCTCGGATCTTATTTCGGCCGCGGTCAAGAGCGCGTGCGCACCGCCAGTGCACAATAATCGACCTCGATATCGACGTCGATATCAATGAAAGGCGCCGGACGCCCTCTCAGTCTGCTTAACGGGCGCTCTTGCTCTCGGTCGCCTTCGTGGCTGAGACGAAGAACGGCCCGGGCTCTGAACCAGACCGCGTACCGCCGGAAGAGCTCGAGCTGGTCCTTGGCAGCCGTCGCAGCGCCTTCGCCGCCTCCAGAGCGCGTACCTTCCTGTCGACCTTCCAGCCGCTAGACCGGAAGAGCCCCTCAGGGTCATCTGAGCCGAACACCCAGGGGGTCCCGCGGTCTTTTCTCCTCTGGAGTGCCCACTGGTGCGAGCGCTTCTGCAGAAACTCCTTCGAGATGATCTCGGCGCCGAAGCGGCTCCCGTCGGGGGAGATTGAGGCAGCACCTCGCAGTATCTGTTTGACGTCAACGGCAGTGAGATAAAGGAAAAGGCCCTCAGCGAGCCACACGGCAGGCTTGTGCTCGTCAAAGTCGCGACGTTGCAACATTCGGACCCAACCGCTCGATCTCAGGTCGGCCTCCACGACAACCCGATTGCAACCTGCCCTCACGCCAGCAGAATGCAAACGCGCCTCCTTCAGTGCAAACAGCTCGTGGGTGTCGACCTCCCAGACCTGGAACCCCTCAGGCCAGCGCAACCGGAACGCCCTGGTGTCCATCCCGGCTCCGAGGAGCACGAGCTGCCTCGCACCGCTCGTAGTAACGGCGTCGCGCGCCCAGTCGTCGAACCACCGCGTCCTCACCTCGAGGTACGGGAAGCCGTCCCGGCGGTAGTTGCTTGTCGGATCCGCCTCGCTGGCCGCAAGCCACGCCATGCCCTCCGGACCGGCCAGCAATGAGGAGAGCTCGTCGCGAAAGAGGGGGTCGGCCCGCTCGGTCTCCCTGGCGCGGACGGCCGCGACAAAAAGCGCGGTCTTTGCGACTTCGGATCTAGTCAAGAGATACGCAACGGAATAGCTGGGCGCGTAGTTAAGGCTGGGGTCACAAGGCCTGCGTTGTCAAACGACGATGGCTTCTATTGCTCTTATGGAGTAGTTGACTTGCACAACAACAACGATATCGGAGAGAATCAGCCTAGACCTGCTGAAGGTGGCGGCCGATCTGGGCCCAGGTCAGGAAGGTCGGTCATCAACGTCGATAGCGAGCTCGATTGCTCTAGGTCCTTGACGACCGGGGCGCTTAAATACATAAATTAATATTTACATGCCATGGGCGTCATCACATTGAAGATTGATGATGAGATAGAGCGTGCGCTCAGGCAGAGAGCGGGTGAGTTGCACGGGGCCTCCAAGGGCGCGATATCGAAGAGCGTCGAAGAGGCAATCACAACTTGGTTGTCAGCCTCTAGAAGGGCAGGGCGGCCGGCAAGGACATTCATCGCCATCTCCGATGGGAAAAGAGTCGCAGAGGGAACCGACTTGAGACTCCTGGCGATGGCTCTGAGGAGCCAGGGCCTCGATCCTAGAAGAGTAGAAATTCAGACCATACCCGCGCACCCAAAGGTGGTCAACCTGGGACTCCCTGTTCGCTCAAGGACAAAGTAGGGTAACATGTGGCCGTTTCTTGAGGGCAGTCCTACGATACCCGTGACCGTGGTCAATACTCTCGCGAGCGGACGAGAAGAAAAGTCAGCTTCCGTCACCGCCATCGTCGACACAGGGTACTCTGGCTTTGTTCTGCTGAGCGAGGAGTTGTTCAATCGGTTGGGCTTCGACGATCTGACCCTCGAGAGCACGTCCGGCCGTCTTGCTGACGGATCGTCAGTGCGCATGCGCTCAGGATATGGGACGCTGCGATTCTCGGATCTGGAGCTTGAATTGGATGGCCTGGTCGAGACATGCAAGGGAGCTGAAACTATCCTTCTAGGGATGGATGGAATTCATCGTCTGGCCTTGACCATTGACTCCTGCGCACAAGAGTCGTCCGCACGAACGTGTTAGATTGGCTGTCCTGAGCTGACCTCTCAGTTCCCGACTAGGCTATTGAGATGGCGTTCAGAGAGCCTTGCGCGCGGCCGCTAGCAATATCGACCACGATATCGACGTCGATGATTCATCTGAATACCTGCCCGCCCTTTCAGTGCCTGACCTCTGACAGGAGTAGATGCTTAAATATCCATAGCTTCTACTAGGTCAATGGAAACAATGAAGATGACGACAATAACGGTCTCAGAGAAGACCCGGCAGGATTTGCTGAAAGTGGCCGCCGAGCTCCAATCGAAGAGAGGGGAAAAAGTCGATTATCAGGATGCCATCGAATATCTCATACTTAGGTCTAGGAGGAGTCCAGAATTGCTTCGTAGAGCCATGATAGGCTCAGGAATCCCATCGGAAGAGTTCAGAAAGACTCTTCGTGAGGGCAGGGCGGAAGATAAGAAGCACGAGGAAGAGCTTGAGCGTCGCTACGCCCGTTAGCGGGAATCTGGCGCTCGACTCGGGCGTATTGGTGGAGATCTTCAGCGACTCTCAACTCGGGAACTTGATGTACGCCAGACTCCAAGACGAGGACGTCGTCGCCTACACCAGCAGGGTAAACCTCGCAGAAGCGACATATGTGATGTGCAGAAAGGTCGGGCCTGACAAGGCGGAAGCGGCCGCGAAGGACTTGCTCGACTCAGGTTTCATAAGATTGGAGGAAGAAGATCGAGTCCACATGGAGGCATCGAGGATAAAGTGCGAAAGAGCCATAGCGTTTGCGGATTCCTATACGTTCGCAGTCGCGCATGTCACAGGGTCCGTTCCTGTCTTCGCACGAGAAGAGGTTGAACTGACCCGAGAGATCAAGAAGAGACCTTTCGAAACTCCGCCGATTTTTCTATCATAGGTCTGCCCTCCGGGGACGATCGTGGTCGCGCATTGCTCGTTCTAGCGGCTTACAGAGCGTAGTCAGGCCGTGCTCAGTCAAGCGCAACAATGGTCACAGGGACTGTGGTCCATCACGGCGGAAGAATCTGCACGTATGACCTGATGCACTTTGAACGGATGAGAGTGTTCGGACTGGAATTCTTATGGCAAGGGCGTCGACGGCTCAGCCCTCCGGCGTCAGCGGGTCCTTTTGCCCGTCGCTTTCTTCGTGCGACGAACAACGCCGTCTTCGCCACGTCTTTCTTGGCCAAGTCGCTTGCAGAGGTCGCCGCGTGTAAAGGAGGCTGCGCCAGGGACGTTCTCCCGCACGGTCCTTGCCCAAGACAGGGCAAAGTGAGTCGAAATACCAGGGGGTCCAGGGGCGAAAAGTGTCATCTGTGGGCTCGTGATTGAGCGCGGCCCAGCGTCCGCGGGTGCCGGAGGCTGTCGAGCCGATCAACATGGCCGCCTCCTTTGTCGCAGTTCCCTCCCAGGGACACAACCGGCGCCCTAGGATGACCTTGGCCAGCCATCACCATCCTTTGCCCCCAGGGGTAGGTTAGTGACCCTTGAGCATACACTAAACATTTCTCGCCTTGTCCGGACAACTAGACCCTGCAGGGGAACTAACTGCAATGCAACTAAAGATAGAGAAACCGAGCCCAAAGGCCCAGGCAACGAATTCCACGCCTAGCCCTGAGGGCCAGAAAGCCGCCGAGATGACGGCCAGGATGCACTTTTACGCGGTTCGCAACGCTGGCGACCAGCTCAGGTGGGAGAGCGCCCCCCGGGTTGTGAAGAGGCGCGACCGGATGGTGGGCAGATAGGTGTCGGCGCCCAAGTCAATCAAGTTGTACTGGAACGACAGGACGGTCGCCACCGGGGACATCCTGACGCTCCTGTTCGGCGACAGGAAAGAGACGCTCTCGGTCGCCAAGATCCTCGTCGAGAGGATGAGGGCGGACCAGCACCTCGCGATGACAAAGAGGCAGCTCAGGTTCTTCGCCAAGGATCTCGAGGAGGGCAAGCTCGGCGTGAAGTACAGCTACCACAACTTCTACGTGAAGCTCCTCAGGAAGCTGCTCGACCTGGGCTTCATCGAGAAGGACGTCCTGATCTGGGACGAGAAGAGGAAGAAGACGGAGGCGGTGTACCAGCTCAAGCTACAGCCAATCCCCGAGAGAGGGCCCCAGGGAGGCTTCGTCAAGCAGGCGTGGCAGCTGGCAAAAGGCTGGAACGACCTGGTCAAAGTCCAGTGAATGACAGGGGTCTTCGTGCTCATTTAATTGATAGCGAGATTGATATCGACGTCGATATCCTCTGCTTAGCAGGCGCAGGGGCGAGAATCACAAGCCACGATGTCAGGTCTCAGGTAGAAGGCACGCCAGGGCGTGCTCCTCAGGATCTACCTGGCCCTAGTCGCTTGGGAGATTCGTCAGGTTCACGAATGTTGCTACATCCGAAGGCGTCAATACACCCGATGTCACCGTTTCGGTGAATCCGCCTATTGACACCGTGGCGGGAGCCGCATTGCTTCCGCCACAAGCACCGTCGCAGCTACCTGAGCCTGACCCCGGACCGTTGTAGGCGGTCACTTGCACCTGCGCTGTCGCGAAGTTGCCGCCGAAGCTGTTGCCGCAGCTGTTGTTACCGAAGTTACCGTTGAAGTTACCGTTGAAGTTGGCGCAGCCGTTGTTACCGAGGTTGGCGGTAGTCGCTGTTGCGACGAAGCCGTCCGAAACGACAGCGATTCCTATCTGGCAAGTCGCAGTGTCGTGATGGCCCTGTCCGCATGAGATGTCGTTGTTGGTGGCCGTGTACGACCCGTCTGCGAGCAACAACCCTTCGAACCTGTTGTCCTGAACCTGGTTGTTCGTAGACGTTGCCGTGTCACCGTAGGAAAGGATTCCAACATCATTGCCGCTGATCGTGTTGCCGCTGACCACAGTCCCCTTTCCCGATCCGTCGGTGAGGATCCCGGCACTTTGGTACAGATTTATGATATTCGGGCCGCAGTTGCTGTTTCCGCACTCGTTACCGCTGACGGTGTTGTCGGACACCGTGCCTACTGCTCCGAAGCCTACCTGGATGCCGTTGGAAGCAATGATAGCCTGTGCGGCTGCAAGAGGTGAAACCGTATTGCCGCTAATGTTACAAGTGCTTCCTGAGTCGTTGCAGGTGATGCCGTTCTTCTGATAGTTCAGCACATTGTTGTTGCTGATCGTGACAGTCGACAAGTCCGTTCCCTGCACGTTGCTTACACCGTTATACGCTCCTGTCTGGACAAGGACTGCGTCGCCGTTCTGGTCTCCGTACAGGCCCGCACCGCAGGTGACGTTTTGCACCGTGTTACTGTCCAAGGTGCCGCCTGCGTTAAGGTACAGGACGCCAAAGAACCTGAGGCCACAGCTCAGTATTGAGGACAGAGCCACGGCGGAACCGTCCACCACAAGGTTGCTGATTGTAACGTGCATCGCGCCGCTGACAGCGATTATGGCCGCCTCTGAGGCCCCCGAGTCGGGACTCACGGCGTTCGCCGCTACTGATGTGGGGGAGATGATTGTCGGATTGTGCTGTGTCCCCAGACCTTGAAGCGTCAATGATGTTATTATCAAAAGCTGCTCTGGATAAGAGCCTGAGGCGACGCATATCACGTCCCCGCTGTGCGCGGAGTTGATTGCAGTCTGTATAGCGTTATTGCCTGAATTTTCACCTGTAACGGTCGTCGTGCAGCGCGGATTTCCAAAAAAGTTGTTATTGTTATCTGAGGGATTAGATCCTGTCGCGGTCATCGATGCATACGCCAACGTAGACACCCCAAGGATGATAGGGATCAAAACCGCCCAAGTCACTACAGCCTTCCTGCTGGTCATGATTCGCACGAATTCCGTCGTCTCAGATAAGTCTCTCGCCTCACTCGTTCGGGGAGCAGGTGGGCCTTCCGTTGGAGAGGTTAAGTAGACAGGCGCAAACGGCGTCCATCAGCGCAGGTTGTCGAACCTCCTCTACTCCATAATCGTCGGCCTCGTGCAGGGCGTATCCGAGTGGCTCCCCATCAGCAGCAAGACCCAGGTCCTTTTCGTGTCGACGATACTGTTCGGACTTCCGCTCGACGTAGCCTTGGCGTTCGGCCTCTTCATGGAGATAGGCTCCCTCTTCTCGGCGACGTTCTACTTCAGGAGGGAGATCTTCTCTTTGCTGCACGACAGGAAGCTGCTCGTGTACCTCCTCGTCGTGACGATAGTCACTGGGGCGGAGGGCGTCCCGCTCTACCTCCTCGCCGAGAAGCTGCTGACCGGAGCGTACAACCTGGGAATCCCGATGATGCTCCTGGGCTGCTTCTTGATCGGGGACAGCATATACATCAGATATTCGAGGAAGACCCCACGCACAGGCACGCTCAACGAACTGGGGATGAAGCACTACATCATCATAGGGGCGGCGCAAGGCTTCGCAGCTCTTCCCGGAGTGAGCAGGTCTGGGATGACGGTGTCTACAATGCTCTTCATGGGCGTAAACCCCAAGGACGCCTTCAGGCTCTCTTACTTGGCGTACATCCCTGCGTCGCTTGGCGGCTTCCTGACGACGATAGTCTTCTCGAGGTCTGAGCTATCTGTCGCTCTCTCTAATTTCGACGCCGCCGGACTCACGGTCGCCATCGTCACAGCCGCCCTTGTCGGAATCGTTGCAATCTCGGCCCTGTTGAGGTTCGCCAAGAGAAATGATGTCTACAAGGTGACTCTCTTCCTAGGAGCTCTAGCACTTGCAATCGGAGTCGTGGCGGCCCTCGGATCAGCGTAGTCCTCGTCCGCGCTTGCGGGGAAACTATTCCAAGGCACACGAGAGGGCATACATCTTACTTGTAAGATTCAGTAGAGACAACAATATTTGTATGTTCTACAGCCGTTTATTCAAATTATCCCCTACGCCGAGTGGCGCTCCTGGCGGCGATTGTCGCCTGTAGTCCAACCCTTCGCGGAGAGACAAAGACCACCAGCACCGAGCACGTGGTGCTACTCGAGTCGCATCTTTCCCACGCACGAGTTCCGCCAAGTGCTGCCAGCATTCGGGAAAGGCTAGTGAGATTGCTGCGGGAGTTCAATGCCTGCGGAATGCAAATGTCAATCATGCGGCCTCAAGGTTCTTTAAATCCCCCAAATCCACAGGGGTCTGCGATGATTAAGGTAGGAGTAAACGGCTACGGGACCATCGGCGGCAGGGTCGCCGATGCAGTGAGCAAGCAGAAGGACATGGAGCTCGTCGGAGTCACCAAGTTCACTCCAGACTACCGGGCGAAGCTCGCGATAGACAGGGGCATCCAAGTGTACGTCCCCGATGCCGACGTCGCGGCGAAGTTCGCAAAGGCGAAGATCCCGACCCAAGGGACGCTCCAGGACCTGATCAAGAAGGTCGACGTCATGGTCGAGGCCACCGACGCCGAGCTGGCGACCGGCAACAAGGAGATCTACGAGAAGGCCGGCGTCAGGGCCATATTCGAGGGAGGCGAGGAGCACGAGCTGACCGGCTTTTCGTTCAACTCCAATTGCAATTACGACGCAGCTAAGGGGAGGAAATACGTGCGGGTGGTGAGCTGCAACACAACCGCCCTCTGCAGGACCTTGCACGCGCTCAAGACCAACTTCGGCGTGAAGAAGGCAAGGGCGGTCCTCGCGAGGAGAGCGGCCGACCCGCAAGAGGTGGGCAAGGGTCCCATCGACGCGGTGGTACCTGACCCAGTCACCCTCCCGTCGCACCACGGCCCTGACGTCATGACGGTCATTCCAGACCTCAACATAACGACCATGGCGATCAAGATACCCACGACCCACATGCACCTCCACTCCCTGATCGTCACCCTAGGCAAGAAGGCGAGCGCAGAAGAGGTCGTCGCCGCTTTCCAGAGGGAGCAGAGGATAATGGTGATCGAGGGGAAGATGGGGTTCAAGTCGACCTCGCACGTCATCGACTGGGCGAGGTGGAAGGGAAGGCCCAGGAACGACGTCTACGAGGCGTGCATCTGGAAGGAGTCCGTGACCGTAGTGGACGACAACGAGCTCTACCTCTTCCTAGGCGTCCAGCAGGAGTCGATCGTCACGCCCGAGAACGTCGACGCGATCAGAGCGATGATGGGCACGTCTAGCCAGGCCGACTCTGTAAGGCAGACCAACAGCACCCTCGGAATCGCAGAGCCGATGCGCTAGTCGGGGAGTCAGCCGGCCTTCCGGCTGGCGGCCTACTCCTTCTCGGTCTCGACGACGCTTCTGAGCACGTACCGAGGTGTCTTGAAGTCCCTGATGAGCGAACGGACCTTCTTCTGGGTAAAGTCGCTGGGCTTGCGGCCTTGGATGACAATCGCCATCAGCTCGGCTATCTGGTCCATCTCCGCAGGGCCCATGCCCATGCGCGTCGCCTCCGAGGTGCCGACCCTGCCCCCGTTGTCGATGATTATGTTGGCCTCCTCGAGCCTCTTCCCGTAAAGCTCCCCCTTCGCCTTGTCGACCTCCAGCAGGACCTGGTGCGACTTTGAGTATCCCCGTGCGGCTCCCCTGACCAGGATGCCGCGGTCTGCGAGCCCCTTGCCCAGGGCCTGAGAGTTCTTCACCACCGCCTGGGCGTAGGCCTTGCCGAACTGCATCATCTCCATCAGGCTGACCGCGAGCGCAGCGACCCTGTTCCAGTGGACGTTGTCGATTATCCCCGGGTGTATCTGCGAGCTCACGCGCTCGAAGACCTCCTCGTTGTTGCCCAGTATCAGCCCTCCTTGGGGGCCGGGGAGGCTCTTGTGCGTGGAGCCGAAGAGCATCGAGCATCCCTCGCGCAGCGGGTCCTGGAACTCGCCACCCGCTAGGAGCCCCATGACGTGCGAGCCGTCGTAGACGCAGACCGTGTCGCGGTCGACCATGCTCGAGACCTCCCGCACGGGGTGCGGGAAGGGTATGAAGCTCGAGCCGAAGATCAGGAGCTTGGGCTTCTCCTGCTCGAGGAGGTGCTTGGTCGCCTTGGCGTCGATGTTCACGTTCTGCTCGTCGTAAGCGAAGTAGAGGTTCTTGAGCCCCAGGATCTTCCCCAGCCCCAGGTGGGAGATCCCAGGGTAGCCACCGCTCTCGGTGCCGACCGTGACTATCTTGTCCCCGCGGCTGACGAGGGTGAGCAGAACCGCGATGTCCGCGGCGTGGCCTGACGTGGGTCTGACGTCCGCGAACTTGGCGTTGTAGACCTTCCTTGCGACCTCCTCCGCGAGCGCCTGGACCTCGTCCATGAACCGCGCCCCTCTGTAGAACTTGTCCGGAGCTGTATACCGGTTGGCGAAGTCCGTGACGAGCATCCCGCGGGTCTGCGGGCTGCTGAAGTTCTCCGATGCGATCATGTTGAGGCACTCGCCGTTCCTCCAGCTCTCGTGCTGCTTGACCGCGTTCTCCAGTCTGCTCAGGTATTGGTATGATGACGTTGATGACATTTTTTCTCTCTAGTTTGCTTCAGGTTTGCGCTCACGCCTCATTTGCATGGCGTATTTAATCAATCCAGCAATCCGACGACCTGAGGCGCAAACTATCGAGTGGCGGCCCGTGGAAACGGATGCTCAGCAGCTCACTGTCAGGGAGATCGTAGTGGGCGTGATGATCTCGGTGCCGTTGCTCGGTGCCGGGGCGCCCACCAAGGTGATGGTGTGCCCGGCCGACGTTGACAGGTAGTAGTAGTACGTCGACGCGCCGACGCCAATCGGTGCGGGGACTACCTGTGGTGTGACCGTCAGGCACGAGGTCGTCAGGGCGCTCGTGGGGAGGCTCGACCCCTCGTTGCAGGTGACATAGTACTGGGCCTTTAGGTAGTGCAAGAGCCCGGTGGTCGTGACCTGAAGGTTGCTTCCTTGGTGAGCCACGCTCATGCAGGCGTAGTTCGTCGGCCCGCCGGAAGTGGCAAGAAAGCCGACGCCCGTGGCTACCACCGTGATCGCGATCAGGATGATGACCACGATCGGGAGAATGGCCGGCATCTTCCGCGCGGCCGGCGGTGGCGGTGAAGCTGTCGACGTTTCACTGCGAATCATACCAAAGCGCCTTTCCTTCCGCATGGCTCCCGCTGAGGCGTATAAAAGGCTCTGTCAAATTAAAGGGGTTACCCCTGACTCGACTTCGAGGCTTCTGCTCGGAGGATTGGAGTCGTCGTCTCGTTCCCCTTCATGGCTTCATCTCTGCCCCGCGCTCCTGGGTGAGCCTCACCCAGACATCTTATCTTCCCGCGACGCTCTATGTTTATCGCAGCGTTGAGGTCGCGGTCGAGCTTGGCACCGCACTGAGGGCATAGCCAACTCCTTTCGTTCAGCTTCAGCTTGTGGTTGATGAACCCGCACAAGTTGCACTTCTTCGACGTGAATGACGGAGAGACGTATTCTATCGGTACTCCCGCCCACCTGGCCTTGTAGTCGATGTAGGCTTGCAGCCGGCGGAAGGGCCAGAGGGCAATCCTTCGCCGCTTTCCCTTTCCTTCTCCGTTACCCCGCTTATGGGCATAGCGGATCCCCTTCAGCCTCTCCAGCACGATCGCCTCGTTGTTCGCCCTCGCCCTCTCCACAATGAGAGCTGAGACCCTGTGGAGAACCTGATTCACACGTTCCTTCTCCCTTCTCGAGGCTGCGAACTTTTTCCTTAGACGCCTGTCATACGGATGTCTTTCGTAGAACCTAGAGCGCCTAATTCCATAGAGGGTGTGTAGCCTCGCCGTCTCCGAGAGGTCATGCCTACTCTCGTCGCTTCCGACAATAGACTTCTCGTTGAGGTCGTAGCCGACCTTCCTCGACGGTTCTTTCACTGGAGCATCCTTCGAAAAGGCGATGATGATCGACGACTCTGTCATAATGACCGAGCCGCGCTTGAGCGTCTTGTCCATCAGGAACGACCCTTGGTATTCGCCGTACTTCAACGGGACGTGGACCCGCTCTCCCTTCCTGAGTGGGAGAGAGAGGATGGAGTAATTGAGCGAGAAGTTCGCTGAATCCATCTTGAACATCAGCCTCTTCGCGTATGGCTTCCTCTGCCAGCGCTTGTGCTTCTTGACGATGGACCACGCGACTTCGGCCACCGAATAGGGAAAACACGAAGCGAGTCTGTTTCTAGCTCGGAATTCTTTGTAGATCCTGTCCCTGAGCCTCAATCGTCCCCTGATGTTCTCTGCAAGGCAGATTCGGATGGCGTCGTTGACCATTTCCCTGAAAGTGGAGAGGAGTTCTCGAGTTTTAGGAGTGGGGTCATATGCGAACTTGACTCCTTCGACAGCCTTCACACTCGGAAAGAGGGATTTAGTATTTAATCACCCTCAAGCGATGGCCTCCGGAAATCGGATGGAGCCATAGCCTGACCTGGAAAAAGTATTTTATTCGCGGACGGGCTGTGAATCCCAGTTGTCCCAGCCCAGCCCTCCCGCCGCCAGGGAGCCCTTGCCTCCCGGCCAGGTTTGGGGCAAGAAGTTCGTCGTCTACGCGGCTTTGGGCGTGCAGCACGTCGACCCGGCAAAGTGGAGGCTGGAGGTCACCGGGCTGGTCAAGACGCCGCTCATCTTCGGCTACGACGAGTTCCTGAGCCTCCCGATGAAGAGCTACTCGAAGACAGCCCACTGCGTGACTTCATGGTCGATTGAGAAGCCCCTTTGGGAGGGGGTCCCGATAAAGGCACTAGCAGACGCCGCCCAGGTCAAACCCGAGGCGAAGTGGGTCATGTTCCACTGCTACGACGGCTACACCGCCCCGATCCCCGTCGAGGACGCCCTGATGGAGGACTCGATAGTCGCCCTCAAGATGAACGGCAGGCCGCTCTCCGCCGAGCAGGGGTTCCCAGCGAGGCCGTTCATGCCCCACCTCTACTTCTGGAAGAGCGCGAAGTGGCTGGGCAAGATCGAGTTCATCCCCGACTACGCCGACGGCTACTGGGAGGCCTTCGGTTACCACGAGCGCGGCGATGTCAACGAGGAGGAGCGGTTCAAGGGGGCCCAGGGGCAGGGAGGGAAGCACTTCGCCCGCAGGGCCTTCGGCACGGCCTAGAGCCTGGCCGGGTTCTGCTCCACTTCCTGCGGCCCTATCGTCGCCTTGCTCTGAAACAGGCCAAGCCGCTTCGCGGAATACTGCGCCAGGACGAGGTTCAGGATGAGGAGTATCCCCGTGAGCGTCTTGTGGACGAGCGCCCCCCACGACCAGTACCCCAGGAGGAAGATGGGAGGATACTCGACAAAGAACAGGCCTACGAAGATGGAGAGGGCCACCAGGAACTGGTACTTGAAATCTAGCCCGCGAAGCCTGGACGCCAAGGCACCACCTTCCACCTTCATGTCGAGGACCCTCCTTCCGCGGCTTTAACCGTGTCCCGGACGCCAGAGAACAAGCCCGAAACCCCGGCAGGCTCTAGGAACCCTCATATGTGGAGCGCTGGCTCGCCGCGGCGACAGCGATGACCAAGCCCTTCTCCTTCGAGGTCAAGGAGTCCGACCTGATGGGCAGGATCGGGACGATGACGGTAGGGGGGAAGAGGGTCGAGACCCCCTGCCTCACGCCGGTCATCCACCCCATCTGGCGCGACATCCCGCTCTCCCAGTTCAAGTCGATGGGCTTCGACATGATCATGACCAACTCCTACATACTCTACAAGCGCAACCGCGCCGAGGCCATCGAGAAGGGGCTCCACGAGCTGATCGGCTACGACGGGGTGATGATGACGGACTCGGGCGGCTACCAGGTGCTCGAGTACGGCGACACCGAGTTCACGCCCGAGGAGATCGCCGACTTCCAGTCCAGGATAGGCTCGGACCTCGCCGTGACCCTCGACAAGCCCACCGGCTACACAAACTCGAGGGCCTACGCCCGCAGGACCATGGTGGAGAGCCTGGACGCGGCGAAGGCGACGATTCGCCAGTTCGGGGAGTCCGACACCGTGTGGGTCGGTCCGGCCCAGGGCGGCACCTTCGGCGACCTCGTGAGGACGTCCGCCAAAGGCCTGGTCAGGGCCGGGTTCCAGGTCCTCGCCTTGGGCAGCCCCGTGGAGCTCATGGAGGGCTACCTGTTCACGCCGCTCGTCGAGATGATAGTCAACGCTAGGCAGAGCATGCCCTACTCGATGCCGCTCCACCTCTTCGGGGCCGGGCACCCGCTCACACTCCCCATGTCGATCGCGCTGGGGTGCGACACGTTCGACTCCGCGAGCTACATGCTCTACGCGAAGAAGGAGCGGTACATGACGGAGAGGGGGACGCTGCAGCTCGACCGCATGACCTACCTCCCTTGCAGCTGCCCGGTCTGCAACGGGACCAGCCTGAACGGCCTCCGCGCGACGCCGAGGGAGGACCGGGTGCGGAAGGTCGCCCTCCACAACCTCCACGTGCTCCGCGCGGACGTCCTGAGGTGCAAGGAGGCCATCTACGAGGGCAGGCTCTGGGACCTCGTGGAGGAGCGCGCGATGGCGCACACCAACTCCGCCGCCGCCTTCAGGGCGCTCATCCGGGACCACGCCGACTGGCTGGTCAAGCCTACGCGCCTTCTCAAGCTCAGGGGGCTGATGGTGAGGAGCGAGGAGGACACGCTCCGGCCGGAGCTCGCGCTCGCAAGAAGACATCTCGACAAGCTGATGGTAAGGGGGACGGGACGGAGGGCCCGGAGGACGGCGGTCCTGGCTCCCAGCTCGGCGGCGCCTCCCTTGACGAAGACCTCGGGCAAGCTGAGGAGGATCCCCCATCTCGAGGAGGCAGACATCTTCAGGATCAACCCCTTGCTCGGGCCCTACCCCGCGGAGCTCGAGTTCGTCTTCCCGTTCGCCCAGACCATCTCCGACAGGGCGGCCCCGGAGGCCTCGGTCAAGGCGGGCGTCAAGAAGCTCAAGGCGATGGGATACGCGAAGGTCTTGGTCGGCGGGGCTGAGAAGGACAAGGCCTTCCGCTCTCGCGGCGCCTAGCTCCTGTGCGAAGGTATCTTCTTCCTAGGAGTATATCGCGCCGGAAGGCCCGCCCTTGTCCTTGTCCTTCTGCGCCAGCCCCACCAGCTCCTTCTCGAGCTCCTCGGCGCCCTTGATGAGCGGCTCCGTGTTCACCTGGAGCGCGTACCTCCTGGCGACGAAGTCGACTGCCGCTGCTGCCGCCCTCGGGTCTATGCGCTCCGTGTTCGAGTAGGAGAGGATCGCGGCGGCCGGGTATCCCCGCATCTGGAACGCGTTCAGCATGACGGCGACCGGGCCCACGATCATCCTCCCCTCCTCGAGGATCGGCTCCGCCTCGAGCCCCCGCCCGTGCTCACCGGCCTTCATCGCGTCCGTGAGCACGAGCCTGTACTTTGTGTCGTCGGAGCGGAGCGACTCGTCGAGGCCCCCGATCAGCGTGACCTCCTGTATCCCGGAGCTCATTATCCACTGGCTGAGCTCCCTGAAGAACCTCGTCTCGTTCTCCCTCAACGGGGGAACCTCGGCCTTGAGGAAGAGCAAGTCGCCCACGCCGTAGAGCTCGTAGGGCGTCGATATCTCGTTCTTGACGGTCGACGAGACCGCGGGAGCGAACTCGGAGTCGATGTAGCAGACGCGCCTCGCCTTCAGCTCCTGGATGAGGAACTTCACCGTCCAGTAGCCGGTGGCGCCTATGCCGTGGAAGCCCGCGATGAGCGCGCGGGCCTCGATCTTTCCGCGCCCGATGACCTCAGGCAGTATCCGGATAGAGGAGTAAGGCGGGGGCGGTGGGGACGACATTTGAGCGATTATTTCGGCTCCTCAAGATGCAGTCCTTAAAGTTTGACTCGCGCGCCCGCGGGTCCCATTGCCGGGACGTCCGACCGTGTGCTCGGCGCCGAGTCGCGCAGATTGTTTGAAGAATCAACGGGACTCCCTTTGAAATCTGGAGAGCGCCAAATCCGTTGATATGCTCGTCCTACTATCGCACTGGCGGCTATGAGGAAGATCACCGTGTCATTGGAGGACTCTGTGTACAACCGGCTGATAGACTACGTCGCCGCCAAGAGCAAGAGGACAAGGAGCCGGCTTAGCGTCAGCGACTCGGCGAGCGAGCTGATCGCGGGAGGGCTTCCGCTCGCGCCGCCCGAAGAGGAGGTCGCCGCCCGTTGATGCAGCCTGACCGCGGCGAGTACAGCGCGCTGCAGAAGATCCCCGTGAAGTGCAACTCCTGTGGCGTGTCGGAGTCGTTTTACTCGAATCTCAGCGTGGAGCATTTCAGGGCAAGCCACCGTGGACACGACGTCCTAGTAGGCGGCGAAGGGGGGACGACCTCGGGGCCCCAAGAGGTCAAAGCCGCCCTAAGGCAGGAGACGCCCCCGGACGGACAGACGGGCACGAAGCTCTCCAAGGTGATGGTCGACATGGCGAACTTTCCCGCCCTGCGTGACCCCGTGTTCCGGGTCCGCGGGCTCAAGGACGACATGGAAGAGGCCTTCGTCACCACGCTGCGCTTCGACAACCGCACGAGGGTCAGGCAGCTGCTCGCCAGCTGCGAGTATGCGGACGACGACCTCGACGGCGCGCGGTACTTCTGGGAGCCCGCCGCAATCGAGTACGACGAGGACGCCAGAGACTTTCTGGGCTTCTCCGCGGGGGCCGCCGCGCCAGAACCCGAGAGCGATCAGGGGCTTGAGCGCCTGGAAGATTCCGCGATGGCCGGCGCGAGCGGAGCTTCGTCCTCCCTCCCCAGCAGGGCCGAGTCTGCAGAGACGTCCGTCGAGCCCTCTACCACTCCCTCAGCGCAAGCCACGGTCGCGGACAAGCTCGCCGAGGTCCAGCTCGGATGCTCGCCCCAGGAGAGCGCTCAGGAGCAGCAGCTCGACCTCGAGCGGAGGGACGCGCCGGCGGCGGTGCAACCTGCTCCCGCGCATGCGGAGGCGCAGTCGAGCCCATTGGCGAGCCCCGACGACGAGGACGCCCATCTCCTCGTCTCCAAGTCGTGGTACATCCAGGGAGGAGAGGGCAACAAGAAGGAGGCGGCGCGAATATCGAAGGTGCTCAAGGCGTTCAGGTGGAAGGTGGAGCCGTTGTACACCATCGGGGTGATCCTCGACGACATCCTCAGCATCGAACCCAGCAAGAACCAGATAAGCAGGGCGCTGATTACGCGGGTCGAGGGCGCGGGATATAGGCTGACGGCGGTCACGATCGACCAGGGACGTCCCATGGCATGGTTCAAGAAAGCGGTCCCGGTCGCTGAGGGTGGCGAGGGGCCCGACCAGCTGGCGAAGGAGCGGAGCACTCCGGAATACGAGGCCGATGGCTCGGGCGCCGACGTCGAAGCGGACGTCGTCGGGTGATCGAGACGGCCCCAGGACAGTCGCTCGGCCGACCGGGGACCCAAGAACCAGAGGCGGTCGAGGGCCGGGTGCCCTACAGCGTGGGACAGAGCTGGGCTGCCCTGAAGAAGGCCTGGAGGGCCTACAAGATCGCGAAAGCTCAGGCCGACACGCCGAACATGCTGAAGTACGCCGAGAGGATAAGGACTCTGCAGGTCCAGCTGGGCCTCGCGAAGGCGCACTTTCCCGAGATAGGGATCAGCTAGCTCTCCTGCCTTCCTTGCGGCTGGACCCCTAGGTGGCCGCGTAGTACCTGTTCAGGAACTTGTCCTCGGAGACCTGGTAACGGTACTTCCCGACGACCAGCTCGCCCTCCTTCCTCACCCTGTCGACGAACTCCTTCTCGGACTGGAGCTCGTCTATCAGCCTCCCCTCCCTGTCCCTGAGGAAAGCCCACTCGCCCTCCTTCTTCTTGAAGCTCTTCCATGGCAGCGCGTCCAGCGCCCCCTCGAGCGCGTTCTTCGGCTTGGCCGGCTCCCGCCTCTTGGGGACGGTCATCGGCGGCCTCTCGACCTTCGCCGGCGCCTCTGGCGCGACGGCCTCCGTCCGCGGCGCTGCTGCCGGGACGGGCCCCGCGACGACGACGCCTCCCAGAAGCTCGCTCCTCCGCTTTTGAAGGTCGGCGATCAGCCTGTCTATCTCCTCGACCTTCGCCGCAGCCAACTGATCGTCTGACATCAACGAGTCGCCCCCGAAATTGACACTTAAGCCTATGGCGGCCGTCCGTGAGAATTCAGGGCCCTTGCGCGAACCGCCAAACTCCACCTCTCGCCATCCAAACCCTTAAAGAGGGAGCAACGGGCCGAAAAGCTCAGACGGATTCAACGCATGCAAGTAAAGGTCTTAGGCGCCGCGAGACAAGTGGGCCGATCGGCGTTTCTGGTCTCTCACGGCGACTCCAACATAATTCTAGACTACGGCGCCCTCACCACGAGGGAGCCCGGATTCCCGATGCACGTCCAGCCGAAGACGGTGGACGGCCTCATCCTGAGCCATGCGCACCTCGACCACTCCGGCGCCACGCCCGTCTTCTTCTTGGGTGGGAACGTCAAGCTCCACTGCACCCCGACGACCGCCGAACTTTCTAACATGCTCATCGAGGACTTCATAAAGATCTCAGGGCCCTACCTGCCGTTCGAGTTCATCGACCTCATGGCCATGAACCGCTCGACGGTCAACCATCCATACAAGGAGTCATTCCAGATCAAGGACTTCACTGTCACGTTCTATGACGCGGGACACATTCCCGGCTCCTGCGTCATAGCGGTCGAGGCAGGCAACAGGCGCCTGATTTACACGGGCGACATAAACGGGTCCGAGACCAACCTGCTCAATTCGTCGTCCAGGGAGCTCGGGGAGGCGAACCTAGTGATAACCGAGAGCACGTACGCCACGGCCGACCACCCCGCGAGGGTCCAGGTGGAGAGGGACTTCACGGACTACGCCAACTCGATAGTGGAGAGGGGAGGAGTGCTTCTCGCCCCGGCGTTCTCGGTGGGGAGGGCCCAGGAACTCGCCATGACTCTACACAAGCACGGCTTCAAGCACCCCATCGCCATGGACGGCATGGCGCTCAAGGTCAACGAGGTTCTCATCCGCAACCAGGAGACGCTCCGGGACCCAGCCGAGTTCAGGCGCACTCTGGAGCACGTGGAGCGCATTTCGGGTTGGAACCAGAGGAGGAACTTCATCAAGAAGCCTGGCGTCATAATCGCCCCCGCAGGCATGCTCGTCGGAGGGACCTCCGTCTTCTACAACGAGCGGTTGGCCATGGGCGAGAAGAACGGCATTGCGATCTGCAGCTTCCAGGTTCCCGGCACCCCGGGTCGGACGCTGATCGACAAGGGCCTGACGCTGATAGCCGGCAAGCCCGTCAAGGTGAGGGCAGAGGTGAGGAGGTTCGACTTCTCGTCTCACAGCGGCAAGGCCGAGCTCCACGGCGACCTCAGGGCGATAAAGGGGTCCCCGAGGTTCATGACGGTCCACGGCGAAGAGGAGAGCTGCCTCAAGCTCGCGGAGGAGCTGCACACCGAGCTCGGAGTGGAGGCGCTCGCTCCCCGCGTCGGAGAAGTCCACGACGTGTGACGGGTGAGCACAGTTGCCCGAAGGAGTGCCGGCTCAGCCAGGCGCGATCCCCCAGCCCCCAAGGAACGGAGACGCTGAAGAGCAGCCGCCGAGCTCGGTAGGCACAGCAAAGACGGTCGCCTTCATCATCGTCATACAGCTCTTCGCTCTGCTGATCACGAAGGTCAACGCCCCGGTCGTGCAGGCGAGCGGGTACACCTACGCGCCCGCGGGAACCTCGTCCGGCGGCTCGATAACCAACGTCGCGATACTCGTCGTCTTCGTCTTCGCGACGACGCTCGCCGCGGTGTGGCTGGCGCGGAAGAGGCAGGCCAAGGTCTTCATGGCGATAATCTACATCGGCACCGGGCTGGCCCTCTTCCTCCTCACCCTCCTTGCGTCGATAGACGTGACCTCGAACTATCTCGACGCAAACACCTCCCTCTACCTCTCTCTGGCCTTCGCAGCGGCTGCGCTCGTCCTTCTGACGCTTGTCACCCTTCGGCGCATCCCGTCGCAGTTTGGCCTGGTGCTCACCGGCCTCCTCTCCGCGGAGGTAGGAAGCTACTTCGCGTCCACCATCCCGATCCTCACCGCGCTCCTGCTCCCCGTTGCCTTCTCGCTCTACGACATCTACACCGTTTTCAGGGGGCCCCTCAAGACGCTCATCACCACCCTTCCGGCAGAGTCCCTGGCCGCGATATCGTCCAAGGTAGGGGACTTTTCCATCGGGACGGGCGACACGGTCTTCTACGCGATGATGCCCGCTCTCGGCTACTACCAGTTCGGCTTCGGGCCCGCGTTCTTGGCGCTGGTCGCTGTTGATGTCGGGGTGGTGATGACCCTCTACCTGCTGGGAAAGGCGAGGCTGCTGCCAGGCCTGCCCATCCCCATGTTCCTCGGGGTGGCCGTGCTCGTCGCGTTCTACGTCCTTTAAAAGTCGATGATCGGGGTCTTCAGGCCCTTTGTCATCGCGGCGGCCTCGTCAGCGGTCGTGACGAAGGTGTAGAGCGCCTTTGGCGTCCTGAGCTTCAGCTTGACGCTGTCGCCCTTGCCCTTCACCACCCTGACCTCGGTCGCCTGTTCGATCAGGGTCTCTGCTTCGTCCTTCGACCGGATTTGGAGCGGCATTGTCTGGATTCTCCTCAGCCCCAAACGGGCAGATATATTATTGCTCCCTTTGCTCATCGGCGAAAGGATGAGGGCTAGGACCGGGACGCAGGTGGCAAGGGAAGCCGTCTCCCACAGGCGGGGGCCTTCGGTCGTCGTCCTCGCCGCCGGGAGGTCGACCCGCTTCCGCGGGACCAAGCAGCTGGCGAGGCTGGGGCCTGGCACGCTGGTCGGGATGGTCCTCGGCGCAGTCCCACGCGCCTTGGTCGGGGAGACGGTGGTGGTCCTAGGGCACCGCGCTGGCGCCGTCGAGAAAGCCCTTCACGGCCTGCCGGGCGTCAGGTTCGTGCTCAACGAGGACTACCGGACCGGGCTGGCAAGCTCGATCAGAGCGGGGATATCGTCGCTGGCCCCGGATGCCGAGGGCGCGATGCTTCTACTCGCAGACCAGCCCTTCGTGAGTAGGTCGCTGTTGACGCGGATGATACGGCGCTTCGACTCGGGGTCGTCAAAGGGCAAGATAGTGGCTGCGGGGTACGGCCGCCTCGTAGCCCCGCCGGTGCTGTTCTCGAGGGACTATTTCGACGAGCTTGAGAGTTTGCGAGGAGACGAGGGGGCCAGGTCGGTGATCAGCAGGCACGCCGGCTCGCTCACCGTGGTCAAGGCTACCAAGAAGGGGGCGCTTTCGGACGTAGACACCCGCGAAGACCTAGAGGAGGCCCGGCGGCTACTCGAGCCTTGAGAAGCCGGGGAGGAGCCGGGCCTCTATGCGCTCGCCCTTCGTCAGCCTAGGGTCGTCCCCAGGGAGGAGCGCGTAGGCGTTCTTCGAGACCAAGAAGCTGACCTTCTCCGTCTCCGCCCCGGACGGGGTCGCCAGCAGCCCGCCGGTCGTGGCGGGGTCTTTCGTGAGGCGCAGGTAGACCACCTGGTCGAAGTCCTTGAACTTGCCGGTCGGGTCCCAGTCTTCCCCCACGGTCGCCGGCACCGCGGGCGGGCGCTCCCAGCCCATCCCGAGATGGTACCTGATGAGCGGGTAGCCGAGGACGATGAACGCGTTGAGCGCGCCCTGTATCGGCCCGGGGAGGATGACCACAGGCTTGCCCGAGACCACCGCGAACCCCATCACCCTGCCCCTGTTGACCCTGATGCCGTGGACGAGCGCCGTAGTGGACCTCCCGAAGCCGCGCAAGGTCGACTCGACGAGGTCGGGCTCGCCCACCGAGGAGCCCGCGAGCGTGAACAGGATGTCGTGGCCTCTCAGGGCGGCCCTCACGGCCGCGGAGAGGGCGCGCTTCTCGTCGACCACGACGGGCAGCGTCGTGGCCGTGCCCCCCGCCTCCTCCACGAGGTGCTCCAGCAGGAGGCTGTGCGACTCGACGACCTTGCCGCTGCTTCGGTCCCCTATGTCCGTCGTCAGCTCCGAGCCAGTGGGAAGTATGGCGACACTGGGCTTCCTGTATGCGAGTACCTTCTCGATGTGGAGGGAGGCGAGGAGCACCAGGTCCTGCCCCACGAGGGTCCTTCCGGCGACCAGGACGCGCTCGCCCTTCCTTACGTCGGAGCCCGCCGGGTAGACGTGCTCTCTGGGCTTCACGCGCGCCCTGACGACGACTCGGCTTCCCCTCAACGACACGTCCTCAACGGCAGCAACGGCATCTGCCCCACTGGGGAGATAGCCCCCGGTCAGGACCCTGGCGGCTTGCCCCCTGCCCACGCTCGCCTTGGGGGCCGTGCCGATCCGGTCGGCTCCCCCCTTCAAGCGCAGGGTGACAGGAGAAGAGCGGGTTGCGCCCATCGTGTCGGCCGAGACCACCGCGAACCCGTCGAAGTGTGAGACGTCCCGCCGAGGCGAGTCCTCCCGGGCGACCACGTCTGCCGCCAGTATCCTGCCGTAGGCCTCCCTGACGTTCGCCTTCTCGCCGCGGGCCTTCGGAGGCAGCGCTCGCGCGAGCAGAGCCAGCGCGTCGCCGAGAGGGGTATAGTCGAAAGTGGAAGGCAATCTGGGGAGCTCCCTGAACAAAGAGCGCGCTAAGGCCCGAAGTCCAGGAGCAGGAGGAGGACTATCGCGATCACGAGGACCACCGCTGCGCCAGTGAGAAGCATCCTCAGGCGCTCAAGCCGCCTTATCGCGCGCTCGCTCTGGTTGTCCATGTCTCCCACCGCTCTTCCATCGGGTCAGATGAGGACCAGGACGAGCGTCGCGACCGCGAGGATGACTACGATGTTCGCCAGCTGCTCGACCCTCGCGAGCGCCCTCTCGTACCGCTCCGAAGCCTCAGGGGTCGCTCCCGGGATGCCGCCCGAGGTCGAGTAACCCTGGCCGGACGTCGGGCCTGGGCTCATCGCCAAAGGCTGCCGCGCCTGCTGCCCCCGCAGGCTCGACCCGCAGTAGAGGCAGTAGGCCGCATCAGGCTGGTTGTTCTCCTTCCCGCAATATGGACAGACTGACATCGGTATCGCCTTGCGCACCCGCGCCGCGTTATTTTAGGTTGATTCGCGTGCGTCCGCGCCTCCCGCTTTGAGACGAACCCGTCCGTCTAGACCCGATGGGGACGCCCTCGACCCAGACCTCCGTCCCGCCGACGAGCTTCTCCCGCTTCCAGATCGGGGCTTCGTGCTTTATCGTGTCAATGGCCTGCCGGCAGGCCTCGAAGGCTTCGGCGCGATGGGGCGAGGCCACAGCGATCGCGACGCTAACGTCGCCGACGGAGAGTCTGCCCAGCCTGTGGACGATCTTGACGGCCTTGGTCGCCGGCCATCTGCGCCTCACATCCTCCTCGGCCTTGGCGAGGCTCTTCTCGGCCATCGGCTCGTACGCCTCGTACTCGATCATGTCGACGCGGCCCGCCTCGCTGTTGTCCCTCACCACGCCGAGGAAGAGCACGGCCGCGCCGGCGCCGGGGTCCTCCACCGCCTTCAGCACCTCCGAGGCGTCGATCCTGTCCTTCGTCAGCCTCGGACCCGCCCCGCGAGCCAATCAACCACCTGCGACCGGCGGAAGGAAGGCGACCACGTCTCCGTCCGACAGGAGGTGCGCCTCGCCCACAAGCTCCTCGTTCACCGCGATCCGCAAGACTCCGAGGAGCCTCTTCAGCCGCTGGTGCGCCTTCGTGGCGCGCTTGAGCAGGTCGCCCACGGAGGAGCCTCCCGGCAGCGAGACGTCTTCCGTCGACGTTCCGGCCACGTCCCTCGCCTGGCCGAAGTAGAGCACCTTGACGCGGACGGGCACCGGGCTCCCCCTCAACCACCGATCGTGTACATCGGCCTCACGTGCCTGACCTCGACCTTGTTCTCCATGAGGCTCGCTACCCCCTCGAACTTTTGCGAGAACGACTTGCGTATCGCGCCCTCGACCTCTTCGTCGGTCGCCCCTCCTCGCAGAAGGTGCTTGAGGTCGTACTCCGCCACGCTGAATAGGCAGGGCACCAGGTTCCCGTTCGCCTTCAGGCGGATCCTGTCGCAGTCCCCGCAGAAGGGCTTGGACATCGACGTGATCGTGCCGATGCCGCCCTTCGACCCATCCTTGAACCGGTAGTTGCTCGAGGTCGAGCCGTGCTCGCTCCTAAGGGGCTCGAGCGGGTACCTCTCAGAGATCGCCTTGACTATCTCGCTGCCGGGCACCACCATCGCGGTGTCCCAGAACTTGGTCCCGTCGAACGGCATGTACTCGATGAACCTCACCGACCGGCCGCCGTCGTGCGCCATCTTGGCGAACTCCAGTATCTCGCCCTCGTTGCAGCCGCGCGTCACCACGCAGTTGATCTTCACAGGGCTCAGCCCCGCCCTCTCCGCCTCTTCTATCCCCTCCATCACCCTCCAGAACATGTCCTTTGTCCCGGTGATCTGGTCGTATAGCTCAGGCCTGAGGCTGTGCAAGCTGACGGTGACCCCCTTCAGCCCGTTGGCCTTGAGGTCGGAGGCCTTCTCCTTCAGGAGGGCGCCGTTGGTCGTCATGGCGACGCTCCTGATGCCCCGCACCTTCGCCAGCATCCCGACGAGGCGCTCGACGTCCTTTCTCACCAGCGGCTCGCCGCCGCTCACCCGCACCTTCTCGACCCCCATGGTCGCGAGTATCGCGGTGACCCGGGTGATCTCCTCGAAGGTCAGCACCTCGCCTTGCTCCAGCCAGACGGGCTTGTCGGGCATGCAGAAGTCGCACCGGAAGTTGCACCTGTCGGTCACGGAGACGCGCAGCTTGCTTGCGATCCTCCCGAAGGAGTCCGAGAGCGTTCCCTCTCGCAGCGCGCTCCTCTCCTCAGGGAGTTGCGACTGAAAATCCAAAGGGTTTCAAGCCGAAAAAGCCGCCGAGGCGCTCTTAAGGTTTCTTCGAGATTCGAAGAGTTTTATAGATTTGCAGTTCGCGGTCGTGCACCAAGCGATGTCGTCATGACCAAGATCGAAGAGGGCCTGGGCGGTTGGAGGAGGACGCACTATTCCATCCAGATCACCCCCGCCCTCGACGGCAAGAAGGTCACCGTCTTCGGATGGGTCAGCAGCATAAGGACCCAGGGCGGGATCGTCTTCATCATGCTGACCGACCGGGACGGCAACGTCCAGGTCACCGTGAACAAGGGCAAGGCCAGCAAGGAAACCCTGACCAGGGTGGATGCGCTCAAGCCCCACAGCAGCATCGCGGTCAGGGGCCTCGTCAAGGCCATGCCCAGGGCGCCAAACGGCGCAGAGGTCGTCCCCGAGGAGGTCAAGGTCCTCAGCATCGCCACCGAGGTCCCGTCCTTCAGCGTCTATGGCGGGGAGACCCCGTCCCTGGACAAGAGGCTGGACATACGCGCCGTGGACCTTAGGAGGGACAAGGCGCAGGCGACCTTCAAGATACAGCGCGAGATGCTCTCGTCCGTGAGGGAGTTCCTGGCGGGGAGGGGCTATCTCGAGGTCAGGACCCCCAAGCTCATCTCCACCGCGACGGAGGGCGGGGCGTCGCTCTTCTCGGTCCTCTACTACAACCGGCCCTCGTTCCTCGCCCAGAGCCCCCAGCTCTACAAGGAGGAGCTCGTCCTCCCCTTCGAGAAGGTCTACGAGATAGGGCCGGTCTTCCGGGCGGAGGAGTCGAGGACTCAGAGGCACCTGAGCGAGATCACGTCGATAGACATCGAGGAGGCCTTCGTCGACTACAACGACGTGATGGACACCCTCGAAGCCCTGGTCAAGCACGTCGTCGCCTCGGTAAAGGACGACTGCTCCAAGGAGCTGGAGAAGCTCGGGAGGCAATCCCTCGCCGTCCCGGAGAGGTTCGAGCGCCTGCACTACACCGACGTGGTCGAACGGCTTTCAAAACAGGGGGAGGACGTGACCTGGGGCGAGGACCTCACCGGCCCGACCACCGAGAGGCTCGGTAATGAGCACCCCTCGTTCTACTTCATCGACGACTGGCCGACGCAGACAAAGCCGTTCTACATCAAGCCCAAGGACTCCGAGCCCAAGGTCAGCGAGTCCTTCGACCTAATGCACGGCCCTCTCGAGCTGGCCTCCGGCGGCTCGAGGGTGAGCTCCAAGAGCCTCCTGGTGAAGAGGCTCAAGGAGCAGAAGCTAAAGCCGCAGGCCTTCGAGCACCACCTGAAGGTCTTCGACTACGGGATGCCTCCCCACGCCGGGTTCGGCCTCGGGATGGAGAGGCTGACGATGGTCCTTGTGGGCGAAGAGAACATCAGGGAGGTCGCCCTCTTTCCAAGAGACAAGCTGCGCCTCGTGCCGTAGCCGCGGGCCCTGCTCATCGCACCTCCCTTTCATCTTAAATACGCTGCCCGCAGCTGACGCGCACATGCGAGCGGGCGGGGACGAACCTCAAGCCCCCATCGACATGGTCAACAAGATCCTGATCTCCGACCCATCGATCCTTGGCGTAGTCGCTACGGACGAGAAGGGAAACAAGCTTGCGCTCGCCGTGAAGGGAGAGATACCGGAGAAGAGGGAGCTTTCCGAGGATTTCGTCAAAAAGGCCTCGATGATCCTCACCGTCGTCAAGGGGGCTGTCTCCCAGTACGAACCCCTGTTTGGTAGGCTCCAGTCCGTGACGGTCAAGTTCGAGACTTCGCAGGTGGCGATCTTCACAGTCCCAGAGCTCAGGATGGTCTTTGGGCTTAGAGTCACCCGCTCGGCAGACATCGACTACGTCGTGACCTCGGTGTTCTCGATCCTTGGAATCGTCGGGAAGGCAGAGCGCAACCAGGGCGCGTCTGGCAAGGACGCACTGCGGAACGCACCACCGGGCTCGCGGGACATAACGCCCTAAGCCGGATTGCGCGTGAGTGCGAGCCCTCAGGCCACGTTCTCGCCGTTTGACGGCGCTCTGGTCATCGTGCCAGCCTCATGTCCAAGGGCTAGCACACATCTTGCATTAACTGGACGTGGGGTGGTCCTTAGATTCATAATATCTAAATATCGGTTGCCGAAATTGCGAATTTCTCCGATGATGTTGATGCCTGTGTTGCCTTCAGTGGGAACTGCGGCGAGACAGGAGGGACGTCGGAATCCGCTTTCCGCGGCGACCGCCCCTCGCACGTCCCCAGATGCCGCTTTGACGACCCTGCAACTTCCGGTGACACCCAATGCCCAATGACGATGAGCGACGCTTCCTTGAGGTGTTCAAGGAATCGATACAGGAGACCATCCAGGGCATCGTGGGAGAGAACCCCGGAAGGGCACTCCTCTTCCACCTCAAGTTTCCCCAGTCTGCCGAAAAGCCGGACGAGTTTGGCAGGAACCTGCGCGCGGTCCTTCTCGCCGGTAGCCCAATCGTCGAGGTGGCGATAGTGAAGCGGCTGTGGGACAAGATGGGACTCTTGCCGGCCCGCTCCAATGAGCAAAGCTCGTTCGAAGAGAGCGTCAGAAAGGCGAGGCAGGTGTTCGGGGGGAGGCAGGTGCAGCACCAGGTGTTCGCAAGATGAGCTCCGAGAGCGAGGTCCTCATCCAGCGGTTGCTTTCGTCCGAGGTCAAGACAGACCTGCTCACGCTCTTCCATCGCAATCCAGGCCTCGTCGACACCATGACGGGGGTCGCGGTCAGGATAGGGAGGTCGGGCGCCGAGGTCGCACCGGACGTGAGGGACTTCGTCGAGCTGGGCCTCCTGACGAGAAGAAACGTCGGGAGGTCGAAGACCGAGGTGATCCAGTTGAACCGTTCGCGGGACCGCGAGATCCAGGCCTCCCTCGAGAGGCACTTCTCCGGACTAAAGTCGTGAGAAGATATGGCCAACGCCAGGGTCAAGACCGGGATACCGGAGTTCGACGAGATGCTCTCGGGCGGGTTCCTTGAGCGGGATGCGGTAATGGTGGCTGGGACCGCTGGCTCAGGAAAGACCACCCTCGGCCTCCAGTACCTTGTGAACGGCGCGACCAAGTACGGCGAGAACGGAATCTACGTAACCTTCGAGCAGCTGCCCGACCAGCTATACAGGGACGCGATGACCTTCGGCTGGGACGTCAGGGCTCTGGAGGAGCAGGACAAGCTCAGAATGGTCTGCACCTCGCCCGACATCGTGCTGGCCTCCGGGGACGGAGGCGAGAACCTGCTCGACTCGTTCATCGCTGAAGTCCATCCGCGCAGGATAGTCATCGACTCGATCAGCCACATGTCAATGTACGTCGACGACGAGAAGGAGCTTCGCAAGGAGACATACCGACTGATAATGTATCTCAAGACGAAGAGGTTGAGCTCCCTTCTCCTCGTCGAGGCGCCCCAGCTCATGGGGGCCGTCGGCGCGATAACCGAGACTGGCACGAGTTTCTTGGTGGACTCGATCGTCATGATGAAGCCCGTCGAGATCCAGTCGTCGATGAGGAGGGCGCTGGCCATCATGAAGATGAGGGGAAGCGATTACGACAACGGGCTCAGGGAGTACCAGATAACATCTAGCGGGCTCAAGCTCGGGGCGTCGTTCTCCGAGTACGAAGGGATAATGACAGGCTCGGCGAGAAGGACCGCCAGGGTAGACTTAGCAGCCGGCAAGTTCTCGGACGCCCTGACCGGGGGGAAAGGGAAGAGGTCGCATGAGGCATGACGTCGGACGCCTCGAAGACAAGGACCGATGCAGGAACCAGACGGGCGGGGAGAGGCTCGACCAACCCCTCGCACGCCTAAGCGCCGCTCCAAGGCCTAGGCGAGAGGAAGAGAACGCAGAGTCGAGAAGATGAACAAGCTTGTGCCGCTCATCGGCATCCAGGCCGTCCTGGCCCTCCTCGTTCTCCTCAACGCGGCGGTTCCCCAAGCTCCGCTCTCGCCAACTTCCTACTTCAACCCTCCCTTCGCCTACGCGTGGCTCAACACGATCTTCCTGCTGCCCGCCGGGCTGGTGGTCGCATACATCTCGTCGAAGGCCTTCCTGAGGGACGGCCACCTCAGCATCCAGATCATGGGGTGCGGGATCCTGGCGCTTTGCCTTGCCACGCTATCGACGTGGGTCGGGACGAGCGACCAAGACATCGCGTTCTATTACATCGTCCTGAACCTCTTCGGCATCTTCTTCGGGGCGGTCTTCCAGGCGACCGGCGCGTTGCTCACCCAGCGCGACGTGGTCGTCGCTCCTGGCCAGAGAAGGTCATGGTTGGTCGCCGCGTATGGGGCGCTGGCCCTGGTCGCGGCGTTGGTTTCGCTAGGAGCGGCGGAGCGCTGGATACCCCCGTTCTTTGCGTCGTCTCAGCCGACGTCCCTCTCGGTCGACGTGCTCATCTGCGCCGCGGCCCTCTTCGCGCTCGCGTGCGCCGTGCTGGGGAGGAACTACCTCGCGACGCGGTCCGACATACTCTACTGGTACGTGGTCGGGATGCTCCTTGTGGTGACGAGCATCGTGACGTACGTGTTCATCAGGCACCCTGGCGACCCGATAAGCTGGCTCTACAGGACAATAACCATTCTCTACGGGGGAGCGTTCTTCACGGCGGTCCTCAGCAGCCGGCCGGAGACGGAACCCCCGCGCGGGGACTAGGGGAGGCCTTCGATTGCTGCGCCTGTAGGAAGACCCGCCGAGGCCTTTGCCCCCTGGAGCCTTGATGGCGCCAAGTGGACACATGGAAGCGGCTCTATCGCCTCGATACGACCTTGCCCGCCAGAGCCGGCACGGCGCTCATGGCCTCGACCGTCTGCCTCATCAGCAGCTTTGGGTCTGCAACGGCGTCGGGATGGGCATAGGCGAGCAGCCCCCCAGCCTTGACGGGTTGCACCCTCACCGCCGAGCCGCCGAACTTGATTCTGAGGTGCTTCCCGTCGTAGCTTATCTCGGAGACCTGGTCGTAGCCGATCTGCAGGTTCTTGGCGTCAGATTTGAGCAGGCTGTCGAGGCTCGCAGTCCGCATCTCCTCGTTCTGCCGCTTGCGCTCCAGCTCGGCGGCCTGGACAGCCAGGGTGACGCCCACGAAGCCGGGGCTGACTATGCTCACCAGGCCGACCATCACCATCCTGGTGTCCGTGAAGAAGATCCGCCCTTCCGTCAGCTTCTGCGACCGCCCCCAGTTGAACCCCCAGTGGATGTTGGCTTCGGGCCAGACCGCCAAGATTCGCTCCTTCACAGAGTCTACTGGCTCCGAGGTGAATCTCTCTAACCGCCAGACGGTTCGAGGCCTCCTCGCCTTATCAAGGTTCGGCCCTAACGCCACTCGTTCGCCGGATGGACCTTGGTTGCCCATAGCAATGTTTTATTCCCTAAAGCTGAGAGAGGCTCGGACTTGTCTCGCAAGCCAAAGGCGCCCAGGAACCCATCCGTGGACCTCAGCCAGGTCGAACGCCTTGCCGACCTGTCGCGACTTTCCCTGGGACCGAAGGAGGCGGAGCGCCTGCGGGGTGAGCTCTCGTCGATCCTCGATTACTTCGCGGCCCTAGACAGGGTCGACCTGTCAAAGGTCGCGCCCGGCTCGGAGGCGTCCGAGGGTGGAGGGATGAGGGAAGACGTCGTGCGGCCCTCGACCGCCGACGCAGTCCTAGAGGGCACCCCGCAGAGGAAGGGGAGGTATGTCAGGGCGCCGAGGGTGTTCTGAGACGAAGTCGCGCCGCGCTGTCAGCTCTCACCTCGTTCCCTCCATGGTGGGCAATGGGGAGCTTCGTGCAGAGGAGTACATCGAGTCAATATTCCAAAGGATAGACAGGCTCGAGCCGAAGGTCCACGCGTACCTGCAGCTCAACCGCGAGGGAGCCCTCGCCAAGGCCAAGGAACTGGACCGCCGGGCGAAGAAGGGCGAGAAGCTGGGAAGGCTGGCTGGCCTGGGGGTCGCCGTCAAGGACAACATATGCGTGAGGTCGCTCCAAGCCACTTGCGGCTCGAAGATCCTCAAGGGGTTCAACCCGCCATACGATGCCACCGTAATCCAAAGGATCGAGCTCGAGGACGGGATCATCCTGGGGAAGGCGAACATGGATGAGTTCGCGATGGGGAACACGACCCAGAGCTCTGCTTACGGGCCCACGTTCAACCCTTGGGACGTCGCGCGGGTCCCCGGAGGGTCGTCTGGCGGGAGCGCGGCTGCGGTGGCCGCCGGGATGGCCTCCGTCGCCCTCGGCTCCGACACCGGGGGCTCGGTGAGGTGCCCGGCAAGCTTCTGCTCGGTGGTGGGGCTCAAGCCGACCTACGGTAGGGTCAGCAGGTACGGATTGATCCCCTACGCCAACAGCTTGGAGCAAATAGGCACCATGGGACGCGACGCTGAGAGCGCTTCTCTCCTCTTCGGAGCGATAGCCGGGCACGACCCGGAGGACGCGACGTCCGCACGGGAGCCGTTTGAGCCAGCCAGGTTCGACGACCTGAGGGGCCTCAAGGTGGGCAGGATCAAGGAGTTCTTCGCCGAGGGCATCGATCCGAAGGTCAAGGCCAAGGTGATGGACGGGTGCTCGCAGCTTGAGACGCTAGGGGCGGATGTCGGAGAGATCTCCGTGGATTCGCTCCCCTACTCGCTTGCCGTTTACTATATCATCGCGATGGCAGAGGCGAGCTCGAACCTCTCGAGATACGACGGGGTCCGGTACGGGTTCTCGTCTGAGACGGGAACCGCTGATTGGAACGCAGCTTTCGCCAAGACGCGGAGCGAGGGCTTCGGCGAGGAGGTGAAGCGCAGGATCCTCCTGGGGACGTTCGTGCTATCGGCCGGCTACTACGAGGCGTACTACGTGCGGGCGCAGAGGGTCAGGGCGCTCCTCGCACACGAATTCGCCCGCGCGTTCAAGAAGTTCGACGTGCTCCTCGGGCCGACGATGCCGGTGCTTCCCCCCAAGGTCGGCGAGAAGGTCACGCCGTTGGAGGACTACCTCATAGACATCAACACCGTCGCTGCCAATCTCACCGGCTTGCCGGCCATCAGCATCCCATGCGGTCTGGCAGACCGCCTCCCAGTGGGAATGCAGCTGATCAGCCCCAAGTTCAGGGAGGACGTCCTTCTTAGGGTGGCTGGCATCTTTGGGAGCGAGGTGGGCTTCAGGAGCCCGCCACTGGCGGAGGCCGCGTAGCGTGCAGGCCGGGTCGAGGCTCAAGGTGAAGATCGGGCTCGAGGTCCACTGCCAGCTCACCGCCCTGAAGACGAAGCTCTTCTGCTCCTGCTCCTCGGACTACCGCGAGAGCGAGCCCAACGAGAAGATATGCCCGGTCTGCTTCGGGCTCCCGGGGACGCTCCCCGTCCTGAACGCGAAGGCGGTGGAATATGCCACGATGGTAGCCCTCGCCCTGAACTGCAAGGTGGCGAGCCGCTCGCTCTTCTACAGGAAGAACTACTTCTACCCCGACCTTCCGAAGGGCTTCCAGATAAGCCAGTACGACAAGGCGGGTGGCGTAGCGATAGCCTCCTCCGGGTCCGTCGACGTCGAGGGGAAGAGGGTGCGGATCACGAGGATCCAGCTTGAGGAGGACCCCGGGAAGCTGACATACGAGGGGACCATAGACAAGTCGAGCCACAGCCTTGTGGACTACAACAGGGCGGGCATCGCCCTCGTGGAGATAGTCACCGAGCCAGACTTCGAGGACGCAAGGGAGGCGAAGATGTTCCTCGAGAAGCTGCGGTCCACGATCGAGTCGCTCGGGGTCTCGAACGGTGAGCTGGACGGGGCGATGAGGTGCGACGCGAACATCTCGCTGGCGGGAGGGGCGAGGGTCGAGGTGAAGAACATCTCGTCGTTCAAGGAGGTGGAGAAGGCCCTCAACTACGAGATACTCAGGCAGAGGACCTTCTCTGGGAACGCGACGAGCGAGACCAGGCACTGGGACGAGCGCAGGAGCATCACTATCGCCCTCCGCTCCAAAGAGGAGGAGCAGGACTACCGGTACTTCCCTGAGCCCGACCTCGGCCCGATCGTCCTTGGCGCAAGCGCCGTCGCGGCCGTGCGGAAAGGGATGCCCGAGGTGGCGGGCGCGAAGGCCGCGAGGTATGTGAAGGACTTCGGCCTCTCGCCCCAGCTGGCGAGGGAGCTGGCGGCCCGTAACGACCTCTCCTCGTTCTTCGAGGAGTGCGCGAAGCTCGATAGCGCGTATCAAGAGATGGCTGGCCTCATCGTCGGGGAGCTCGAGGGGGGCGCAGTGGCCGGGGAGCGCGCCATCTCCCCCCAAGACTTCGTGGCGCTCGTGCGCAAGGTTGCCTCGAACTCCATAACGCGTGCCCAGGCCAAGGAGGCCCTGCGCGAGGCCCTCCGCACGGGGAAGCGCGTCGGCGAGGTCGTCCAACAGAAGAACCTCTCTGCGGTGGTCGACGAGAAGGCCATCGGAGCTGTCATCGAGGGCGTGCTACTGGCGAGGCCAGGAGCCCTGGACGAGGCCCGGAACGACAAGAAGGCGTTCAGCTACCTCGTCGGCCAGGTCCTCGAGGATGAGCCAAGGGCCCAGCCGGGGGTGGTTGCGAAGCTCCTAGCGCAAAAGATTCGGGCGAAGCAGTAAGCCGCAGTTGGCAGAAGGGGCGTCATCGATGCAGCGGGTCTGACACCTATCCGCCTGAGCTTCGGCGGAATCTTGGTAGCGCCAGGACGGTGGCGCCGGTTACCAAGAGCGCTCCTAGAGCAAGGGTGGGGGACGCCCATGCCGGGGCATAGGCACCAGCTGATGGCGGTTCGGTGCTAGCTCCCACTGGGACGGCAGCGCCGCTGCGGGTAGTCCTGGTCGTCGTGACTGTCGTGGTGCTGGTCCTTGTCACTGTGACCGTGGAGGTCTGAGTGGCAGTCGAAGTCTCCGTCGTGGTGGCGGTTGATGTCACGGTCGTCGTGGTGGTATGAGTCGCCGTTGATGTCGCCGTGGCGGTGGACGTCGTGGTGGTAGTTGGGGGCGAGGTGGTTGACGCAGTAGATGTGGAGGTCGTGGTAGTGGGGGGAGTTTGAGTCGTGGTTGATGTAACTGTGGTGGTCGAAGTCTTTGTGGCGGTTGAGGTCGTCGTGGTAGGTGAAGACTGAGTTGTGGTCGAGGTGGTGGCGCTGCCGGAGGTTGTCGTTGTGGTCGCAGTCTGAGTAGTGGTCGAAGTCGTGGCGGTAGAGGGAGTCTGAGTGGTAGTTGAGGTCACCGTCGTGGTACTGGGTGGAAGCGTAGTCGTGGAGGTGACTGTCTGAGTCGTTGTCGTCGGTGAGACGTAAGTTACGACGATGCCAGTCGTGGTCGTCACCGTCGTGGGCGAGGTGACGGTGGTAGTCTCAACAGGACCCGTCACCGTCTGAGTCGTCGTCGTCGGCGATGCGACTGTCGTCGTCACGGTTGGAGCCGTCACTGTCTGAGTCGAGGTCACAGTGGACGTGCTCGGAGGCAGGCTTTCAGTGGTTGTGACCGTAACCGTGGTCGCACCGTTAAGTCCATTCTCCACGGCGATGGCGTGGATCACAGGTGTCAAGACAACGCCCTCGTTGATGCTTGCCATGCTGGGACTGAGGTCGAGCGTAAGGTCCGTGGAGCCGTTCGGCTGCAGGCCAAATTGGATGGGGACGGGCAATTCCCCATTCGCCACCACCGGGATCTGATCCGTCGAGCCGTCAGTGTAGAAGGCCTTCGCGCCGCTGACGTCGACGACAACCGAACTGATGCTTCCGGCAGGCAACTCGGCGCCGCCGAGGGGGAGGGACTGGCCTTGAAGGCTGGTCAGGTTGACATTCATGCCGACCGTCGATGGGACGGTGAGGATGTAGACGCTAAGGGCTTGGGTTCCAGTCGAGGACGCGCTCGCCGTGGAGGACGAAGCGTCCAAGGTGCCGTTGCCTTGATACGCGGCCGCCAGGCTGGTGACGTTGACCAAGAGGTACTTGAGGTTCGCGCCCGACGCAGGCGCATCGGTGAGATAGACGCTGAGGATCCCGCTTTCGCCTAGGCCTTGGGTCGTGCTCGACTGATTTGACGCTCCAGAGCCCGGCCTTTCGAGCTGGACGGTCGTGACGAGTTTAGAGCTGTTCTGGGTCGTCGCCTGGGTGGAGGATGTCTGGGGCGGCTGTTGGGCCGATGAGAACTGGGAAGAAGTCTGAATTGACTGGGACGTCGGCGCGGCGAGGGTCATGGATATGACAGACCCGGCTATGATGAGCGCCGCTATCGCTACGGCCGCAAGGCCGTAACTCGCCGTTTCCTTCGCCGCCACCTTGCTTCGCATTCACAACGACCGCCGGGGTTGATTAAGTTACTCCGGTGAGGGTACTTTCAAGGCGGTTGAAAGCATTTGAAAGCTGAGATTCTTCGAGGCCGAAGCGCCTGCAGCTGTAAGAAATAGCATCGGCGAGGCCAGAGCCGACATCGGAGGATGGCGGAGTCATCTTCTTCCCGACTCTACAGGTCAGAGTGCATCCCGTAGCGGTCGACCATGTTGAACTGGTCCGCGACATGGACATACGATCTCAGGATGCTTATCCCCTTGTCCGTCAGCCTGTAGAAGAACCTGTTCTTGATGCTGTGCTCGGAGAGAATGCCGTTGTCTACAAGCTCCCTTAGGTGCTGCGTCAAGAGCTTCCAAGAAAGATTCGCCTTGAACATGATCTGGGTGGGCCCTTGGGCACCGTCTCTCACGACTGTCAATATGTCCATCCTAAGCTCCAGGGCGGACCTCCTCGGGCGCAACCTGCGGAGAGGCGGCGTCTCGCCAAAGTCCGAAGTCAGCTCTTGTTCGATCATTTCTTGCGCACCTCGCCCAGGGGGCTGCCCGCCGTGTTCGCTGCCGTTCTGATGCGGAACATCAAGGCACAGAACGGCAAGTAGGATTGATTATGCTACGCCGCTGAAGGGGCTTTCAAGAGCGTTGAAAATTAAAAATCTTCTGGAGACTTCACACGTTTATTGCAATAAATCCAATATCAAGCCAGGCACTAGGAAACCAGCTTCCTCCAGAGTCGGACCGTCTCGAACCAAAGGATGACTACCATCGCGAAGGAGACGGCGACCAAGAAGAGGGTGAAGTTCGCGTAGAGGATGACTTCAATCGAGAAGAACGCCGTGAGGATTGTGAAGAGCAGGGCGAAGAAGAAGAGCTGCGGAACGATCGCCACGCCTATCTTCGAGTAGCCGGCCAGGACCTCTCCCAACGCCTCCCCCGTCACGACATACCTGCCCAGTTCGTCCTGCTTCACATAGCCAGCTTCGACGAGCTTTCCCAGATGGTACGAGGCGAGCGAGGGGGTCGAAAGGCCAATCTCCCGCTGCACGTCTCTGAGCTCGGAGGGGCCGTGCTTCAACAGGTGCATGTACACCTTAAGCGTGTTGCCCCTAATTTCGTTGCCATCAGGCATTCTTGATAACGGAATCCCACACACAACCCTTCTCTCAGCTTTAAAGAGATTCTTCCCGTTCGCTTGCCCCCGGGCCGCCTTCGCAAGACCACATGGCTTATCAGGAGTGGCGGTCCCGTCTGGCCCATGCAGACATCTTCTCTGACCTCGTCCCGGAAGACAGAGATCCTCAGACGGCAGGCCTTCAAGTGCGACAAGTGCCAGACCGACCTCGAGCCAGTGGGGAGGGCCCCGCCTCACTTCGAGCAGACGGCGGCGGCACCGAACAGGGGGGCGTCGCCCACCTCGAACTTCCGAGCTCTCTGCCCCGCTTGTCACGCCACGAAGTCAGGCGCCGATGCGGACAAGGCCTCAGACTCGGAAAAGCGGCGTCAGAGGAAGCCGGAGCCGGGGCGTAGCCCGACGAAGTTCGAGAAGAGCGGCTTCGACGCCAAGAAGTTCTGAGCCGGTCTGGCGGCGCCCCTCGGTCAGGGAAAGAAAGCCTAAATTCCGGAACGAGCGCCTGGCCCTCCATCTCATGAGCGTCAGGCAGGCGGACATCTCCCACAAGCCGGTGGTCTTCAGGCAGGCCACGGCCACAGGCAGGCTCGTCCTCAGCCCCAAGACTCTGAGGCTGATCAAGCAAGGAAGACTCGAGAAGGGCGACCCGTTGGCCATCTCAAAGACCATGGCGATGCTGGCGGTCAAGAAGACGCCTGAGATGCTAGCCCTCTGCCATCCCCTCAAAGTCGAGAACATTGAAGTCGTAGAGACATTGCAGGGCGACTCGATAGAGGCGACGGTCACCGTCTCCGCACACGAGAAGACCGGGGTCGAGATGGAGGCGCTCACCGGGGTGAGCATCGCGCTCCTGAACATCTGGGACGTGGTGAAGGCCTACGAGAAGGACGGTCGGGGCCAGTACCCGACCGCAAGGATCGAAGGGATCAGAGTCTTGGAGAAGGTGAAGGGAAACGGGCGCTCCTGAGGCGCACAGGGACGAGGCGCCGAAGGGCCGCCTCCGCTACCAGGTCGTAACGGTCAGCACGAGCCGATTCAAGGCTCGCGCGAAGGGGGCGATGGCTCCGGGCGACGAATCGGGCGACCTCGCCCAGGCCATCATCGAGCAAGCCAAGGGAGTCGTCCAGAGGAGGGAGCTCGTTCCCGACGACGCCGAGCTCCTGAGGAGCACCGTCTCCCTCGCCCTACGAAGGAGAGGCTTGGACGTGCTCGTCCTCACGGGGGGGACAGGAGTCTCGACGACGGACGTCACGATCGAAGCCGTGAGGCCTTTCTTCGAGAAAGAGATAGATGGATTCGGGGAGCTCTTCAGGGCCGTGAGCTACAAGAAGATCGGGCCTGCAGCTGCCCTCTCCCGCGCGACCGCTGGGGTCGCGAAGGGCAAGCTCATCGTCTGCCTCCCAGGCTCTCCCGACGCCGTTAGGACAGCGCTGGAGCTGTTCCTGCCGGAAGTTCCCCACGTGCTCCACCTCGCGAGAGGAAGATGAGCGACGTTCACTTTCTGCTGGGAGGCGACCACGACTTACGGTACGGAGGGCGCTTCTTCCTCTTCCCTTTCTTCTTCTTCGCGTCCCGATTCAAGAGTTCTTCTGCCAAGCTCTACTGCGAGTTCTCGTAGGCGACTATGCTGACCATTCCCGCGACCTTGAAGGCGATGTCCTTGAACGCGGCGCTCTCAGGCGAATCGGGCGCTGACGCGGACACAGGCGTCCCCGCGTCGGACTGCTCCCTGATCAGCGGGTAGATCGGTATCTCGCCCAGGAACTGCGCGTCGAGGGCCTTCGCCGCCCTCTTGCCGCCTCCCTCGGAGAAGATGTAGGTCTTCTCGCCGCAGCGCGGGCAAGTGAAGTAGCTCATGTTCTCGACGATCCCCAGTATCGGGACGTTGAGCTTCCTAAACATCGCCAGTGACTTTGTCGCGATGTTGAGGGAGGCCTCCTGCGGGGTCGTGACTATCACGACACCTCCTAGCGGCACGGTCTGAGCAAGTGTGAGCGAGGCGTCCCCGGTGTTGTGGACTAAGATGCTGTTAGCCACAAAGTTTTGGTGTTCGTCGACCTGCAGGTCGTATGTATCAACCTCTCCGGCTGGGTGGATTCCGGTTATTCTCGCAATCTTGAACTCGGTGGTGTCAGGCTTAAGAGAAAACTCAAACCCAAATTCTACGCTTGGACCGATAAACCGTCCGGACTTCAACAGGTTTCCCTTTCTTGCTCTCGACCTGACGTTGTTCGCTCGCAGGCCGCTCATCAGACAAAGCTCGTGTAGACGTCTGACCAGATTCTCATTGGTGCTTCCAACTGAGACCGTGTCTTGTACAATCGAGACCAACCTACTCATCCCGGTGGAGTCGTCCAGCATTTTCTGACCTTCGCGATGTCTGATATGCGCATCGGCTTCTGCGTAGCCCATAATGAAAGACACCCTTTGGTCCAGTGGCAGCGAGAATACCCAATCGGGAACATCCTTCGTCCTCGCGCTGTGGGCCAAGTCCAAGGCGATGAAGAGTTCCGCCATAGCACCGGAGGATATTGCAAGTTTTTGTCCGTCGTTATCGAGGAATGTCTTGACTCCGAAGATCTTCTTGTAGAGCGAGTCGTATTTTGCATGGAATTTGCTGCCTTTCGGCTCACGAATCCTCAGCTCGGCGGGACTCTTACGAGCTTTGACTTTCTTGACGAATCCGTCTCCCAGAAAATGGCCCGCCACTCGCATGAAATCGCTTGTCGTGACGCTTGGAATTGAGATGCGCTCTGACTTGTGTGCCAAAGCTGGCAGCCTGAGAGGCACGCCCCCCCTTATGCAATTCGTCACCATGATTCTGTCTCCGGTTTTCAGCTGGTCCAACCGACGCCAATAGTGCCTGCCTCTGGGGTGATACTTCAGAAAGGGATGATTTGCGCTCGCAATCACAGTCCTGTTCGGTGTTTTGACCTTGAACACTTTCTGTTTGCCTTGAGGGACTACACCAAGAACCCGTCTCGGGACGAGTTTGTTGCCATCATAGCTGAAGACGAAGTCGCCGACTTTGATTTTCTCAATAGGTTTGGGAGCATTATTGGCGGTCATTACGAACGTGCCGGCAGGCATGCACCCAGGTGGCAGGTCGACGATGAGGTAGTCGAGGTCGCCCCACTCCACCTGAGTGAGGAGCTGCTTGACCGCCCCGGCGACCATCGGACCCCGCCAGACGAGGGGGGTGTCGTCCTTGTAGAAGAACCCCAGGGAGATCACCTTCACCCCGTGCGCGGCGGGAGGCACCATCATGTTCCCGACCGCACCAGGCCGCTCCCGCACGCCCATCATCACTGGGACAGTGGGCCCGTAGATGTCGGCGTCGAGAAGCCCTACCCTGGCCCCCGCCGCCGCCAAGCTCACTGCCAGGTTGACCGCGACGGTGGTCTTCCCCACCCCACCCTTGCCGCTGGCGACCGCGATGACGTTCTTCACGCCCTTCATCACCTCGCCCTGGTCTGGGAGGCGAGTGGCCGGGATGTGCGCGCTCGTCTTCATCTTCACGTCCTTGACGCCCGGCAGCGCCCTCAGGGCGGCCTTGACGTCCGCCTCCAGCTCCGCGCGCAGAGGGCAGGCGGGCGTGGTGAGGTTGAGAGTGAACGACACGGCCCCCCCGTCGACCTTGAGCTCCTCTATCATGCCGAGCGAGACGACGTCCCTCTGGAGCTCGGGGTCCTTTACTCGTCGCAACGCTTCGAGGACCTGTTCGCTGCTGACCATAGAGAATCCTCTTCCGTCCGAGCCTTCCCACCCTTATAACCATAGTTATTTCGATGCGAGACATTTCATAAGCAGGGCTATTTCTGGCAGGCGTCCGTAGGCGTCTTGCGCAGTCCCTCGAACGTCTTGGTCGTGCCCGTCACGGGGATCAAGCGCATACAGGAGGGTGACGAGCTGAGCTCGCTGGTCGTCGCGGCGCTGCGCGCCAACTCCTTCGAACTCGCCGCGGGCGACATCGTCGTCGTCACGCAGAAGGTGGTCTCCAAGAGCGAGGGGAGGCTGGTCAAGCTGAGAGGAGTGAAGCCGGGTGAGAGGGCCGCGGAGCTCGCCCGGGAGCTCGGAAAAGACCCCCGGGTCATCGAGCTCGTCCTCCGCGAGTCTAGGAGGGTGGTGAGGAAGGGGCACGGCGTGCTGATAACAGAGACCAAGCACGGTTTCGTCTGCGCCAACTCTGGCATCGACATGTCGAACGTGGAGAGCGGCTATGTCGCCCTGCTTCCGCTCGACCCGGACGCGAGCGCCAAGAGGATCAGGCTGGGGCTGGAGAGGGCGACCAAGAAGAGGCTCGCGGTCGTCATCACGGACACCTTCGGCAGGCCGTGGCGGGAGGGTCAGATCGACTTGGCGATCGGCTGCTCAGGGATCGCACCGACCCAGTCGCTCGCGGGGAGGAAGGACCCGTTCGGCTACGTCCTCAGGGTGACGCAGCCGGCGGTCGTGGACGAGGTCGCGGCCGCGGCGGAGCTCGTCATGAGGAAGCTCTCCCTCGTTCCCGTCGCGGTGGTCAGGGGCGTGGAGTACAGTCGGGCCGAGTCCGGAGTCAAGAGCATAGTGCGCAAGCGGAGCACGGACCTCTTCAGGTGAGCAAGAGCACGCCTAGGCGCACCGACATCGTCGTCGCCCTTTCGGGAGGCACCGGCTCGGCAAAGTTCCTCCGGGGTCTGCAAGCCCACGCCTCCTTCACAGTCGTCGCCAACGTCGGGGACAACGCCTGGTTCCACGGGCTCTACGTCTGTCCCGACATCGACACCGTCACCTACGCGCTCGCAGGCATAGTGGACGCGAGGAGAGGGTGGGGGATCGCGGGGGACACCTTCCAAGCCCTGGGCCAGCTGAAGACGCTAGGTAGCCCAGACACCTGGTTCAACATCGGCGACAGGGACATGGCCACCGACGTGCTCAGGACGGCGCTCTTGAGGGAGGGCAAGACCCTCACGGAGGCGACCTCCGCCATCGCTCGGGGTCTGGGCGTGAGACGCTGGACGGTCCTTCCGGCGACTGACAGCCACGTCGAGACCCGAATCGTCACGGCGGAAAGGGGGGAGATGCACCTCCAAGAGTTCTGGGTCAAGGAGAAGGGGCTGCTGACCCCGAAGGACGTGCGCTACGTAGGCGCGGGGGAGGCGCGAGCGACCGCGCAGGTCCTCGACTCCCTGAGATCCGCCAACCGCGTCATCATCTCCCCCGCGAACCCCATCACGAGCGTGATGCCGACCTTGTCGATACCCGGGCTGAGGGACGCCTTGGCCGATAGCGGGGCGAGGAGGGTCGCGGTATCCCCCATGCTGGGCGAGGGGGCGTTCTCCGGACCCGCCGCGCGCCTCATGGCGGCGAAGAACCTCAGACCTACGTCCGAGGGCGTCGCGAGGCTCTACAAGGGGCTCGTGGACGTGCTCGTGCTGGACGAGAGCGACCGCGCGCAGCAAAGTTCTATAGAAAGGCTAGGGGTCTCTTGCCGTTTCACCTCAACGTTAATGAGGACTCGGGAGGACGAGGTGAGGTTGGCGAAGGTCGCTATGGAGGCGTGAGCAGCGTCCGTTGACGGGCCCAAACCGCTCAACCGCGGTGGTCATCCCCGTGAAGGGCGAGAACCCCAAGGGGCGCCTCTCCTCGCTCCTCGACTCGAAGCAGCGAAGGCAGCTGCAGGTCGCGATGCTCGAGGACACGCTGCAGACCCTGATCAAGGCCAGGATGATAGGCCACGCGTTCGTCGTATCCTCGGACGAAGACGTGCTGGAGTTCGTGAAACGGTTCGGCGCGAACTCGGTCGCCGAGCCCGGGGACGCGGGCGTGAACTCGGCCGTCAACCGCGGGCTCGAGGAGACCGCATCGTTCGACAGGCAGCTGATCATCCCGGCAGACTTACCCCTGCTCTCCGTCGAGGACCTGAAGGCAGGTCCCATGCTGGCCCGCGAGGGGGCGCAGGTGGTGATCTCGCCTTCGGAGACGTTCGACGGGACCAACATGCTGCTCCTCACACGCGGTGTCGGGCTCCCCCTTCACTACGACGACGACAGCTTCCGCAAGCACTTCGCGAGCGCGACCTCCCGCAGGCTGCGCGTGGCCGTGTACTACTCCAGGGGCGTGGGGTTCGACGTCGACAGGCCCAGCGACGTCCACAGGCTCTTCAAGTACCACAAGCGAGGCAGCACCCTCACCTTCCTCGCGCGGACCCTGAGGAAGGAGCGAAGGGAACGCACGCCTCGGCACTGAGCCGCCGCGATCACATCTGCTCTTCGGTCGTTCCCGAGAGCATGCCCATTAGCTTGTCCACGGTTTGGAAGAAGAGCGGGTCGCGGAGGTGCTCGAACCTGGGACGCGGCAGAGGGACCTTCAGCTCCCCTACGACCCTCCCCGGCCTGGGAGACATCACGATTATCCTGTCCGCCATCATTACCGCCTCCTCCACGTTGTGGGTGACCATGACGAAGTTGTTCGTGGGCAGCGACGAGTCGCTCCATATCTGGAGGAGCAGCACGCGGAGGGACTTGGCGGTGAGCTCGTCGAGGGCGGAGAAGGGCTCGTCCAGGAGGAGGACCTCCGGCCCAAGCGCCAGAGCCCTCGCGACGCCGACGCGCTGGCGCATGCCTCCCGAGAGGTCGTGCGGATAGGCGTTCTCGAACGAGCCTAGACCGACCATCCTGAGGTATCGCTCCGCGGCCGCCCTCGCCGCGACCTTCTCTATCCCCACCACCTCCATCGGCAGCTCGACGTTCTCCATGGCGGTCTTCCACGGGAGGAGGCCGAAGGTTTGGAACACCATGGTGACCTTCGGCGAAGGCTTCGTTATGGGCTCGCCGCGGAAGAGCACCTGGCCGGAGTCCGCCGTCTCGAGGCCTGCGATTATCCTCAGGAGGGTCGACTTCCCGCAGCCCGAGGGCCCTATTATGCAGATGAACTCGTCGTAGTTGACGTCGAAGCTGACGTCGTCGATGGCCTTGACCTCCGAGCCGTTCCTAAAGATCTTGACGATGTTCTTGACGCTGAGTATCGGGGTCGTGCTCAATTGAACTCCACTCCGAACCTCTCCACGCGCCTCAGGAGACGCCTCCAGACGAGCCGCTCCAGGAGGATCACTATCCCAGACATTATGAAGAGGAAGAAGATCACCAGCGGGATGTCACCGAGCACGTACGCCGCGTTGTCGAGGAGGTATCCCAGGCCCGGGACGACGAACGGCGCGCTCTGCGTACCGAGCTGGACGTATTCGGAGTATATCACCACGTTCCACCCTCCCCCCCACGCCAGGAGCGACCCGGTGATAAACGCGGGCAGCACCGCCGGAAGGATGATGTTGGTCACCCTCTTCCATCCCTTGAGCCCGAAGACCGCAGAGACCTCGGTCAGCTCTGCCGGGAGGGCACGCGCCGCGGTCACGACGTTGAAGAGGAGGTACCAGACCATCGCCAGCAACAGGAGCGTGAACGAAGCGATCTCCTGGCTAACCCCCGCGGGAAGAGACCCGTGAAGCGTGACGAAGAGCGGGAGAAAGACCGCCAGGTACGGGACGGACCTTCCGAGGTCGTAGAGCGGGTAGAAGTAGCGGGTGAAGTTCTTCTTGGTCACGGCCAGCACTGCGCATAGCAGGGAGATGCCGACGCAGGTGATGTAAGCTGCGAACAGCCTGCCAACGGTGAAGAGCGAGTAGAGCGGGACGTTGTGCAGCTGCCCCCCGCTCCTGGTCAGGGAGGCCACAAACCCTTGGAGCGCTCCTATCGGCAGGTGGGCGTAGACCAAGAACCCGACCACCAGGAGCACGGCCGCGAAGAAGACGGCGAGGATCCTGGTGCTGAACTGCTCACTGACGCGGACCGTCTGCGCAACCTGCCTCATGCGCAGCCCCACGAGCCGCCTGAAGCGCCTCCGGAGGCGCAAAGGAGACTGGAGGTCGGGCCTTATGAAGCTCGCCAGCACCGGCTTGTGCGTAGCCACCCTGTTCTGAAGCGCGTGCCAGATCAGCTGGTTCGAAATGAAGATTATCTCGCCCATCACGAGCACGCCGTACCATGACACCGCGACGTGCCCCTGGTTGGTCGCGAGCTCGATGTAGGAGCCGAGACCCGCCACTTGGTATGTAGTGAGGCTTCCCGCGCTGTTGGCGAACCGGACGAACTCGGAGGCTACGTCGAACGTCCATCCGTCGTTCCAGGCCAGCGTCGAGGCCGACAATAGGGCAGGCAGCACCGCGGGAAGCACGACATATCTCAGGTTGTTGGTGCCCGTGAAGCCGTACCCGCGGGCCGCCTCCTCCACCGAGCTCGGGATGTTCTTGACCGCGCCGACGACCCCGAAGAAGATGTCCCACTCCATGGCGGTGAATAGCAAGAAGTCGGCCCCGAGCTCGTTCCCGACCCCGTGCGGGAAGACGAGGATCAGGAACGTCAGTACGACCGGGAAGTACCCGAGTATCGGGACGCTCTGCCCGATGTCGAACAAGGGCACGAGCACCCTCTCGGCGTGCTTGTTCGTGGCCGCGAGGATCCCAAAGCCGAGCCCCACTCCCAGGGCGATGAAGTATACGATCGCTATCCTCCCAAGGGAGAGAAGCGCGTACCATGGGACGTACATCACGGCCGACGTCCCGATGAAGGCCGAGCCTAGGAGGTACGTCGCCAGCAGGACGGCGAAGGCCGCCAGGATTCGCAGGCCGCGCACGACGGTTTACCTGAGGCGAGCGCGCTCGGGCTGGGGATATAGGGGTTCCTGTGGTTTCTAGGCGATGTAGGAAGTGCTTGAGGTGTCGAACTTCCGGATCGTCTCAAAGTCTCCGCTGTCCCGGAACATCGCATACTGGCTGATCTCGGGAAAGAACTTGTCGAGCGAGCTCACGGCCATCTCTCCGGCGATGTGCCCCTTGCCTACGTAGGCGTCGGTGATCCTCCTGGAGAGGTCCCTGACTTGGGCGTCGTCCTCGAATCCCAAGGTGTGCAGGTACTCGTGCAGCAGGATCATGAAGGTGTAGGCGTTTCTTCGCTCCCTGGATTCAGTAGACCGCCAGACGATCTTCATCAGGTTCCTGTTCATGACGATCGCGTTCGACCCCATCTGGTGGTAGGCGCCTACGTTGTTTGGTATGTCTCCAAGGACCAAGGTCAGCCCCGCGCGGTGTATCCCGAGAACCCGGTCTACCGACTTCTTGACCAGCTCGAATATCTGGTCGAAGCCCTCGGCGGAGTTCAGCTTCTCCTCGTTCTCGCGTGACGGGATGTCAGCCATCTTGCCCAGCAGGCGACGGTGGGCGGTCCCGTATAAGCCATTCTGCGCGCGTCAAGCCGCGGCACGTCCGCAGCTCGGGCAGAAGGTCGCCCCGCCCAGCTTCGTCCCGCAGTACTTGCACTTGGGCTCGGGGGGAGCGGTATCGAGGTTCCTGATCGAGCGCGCCCCCAGCCACACGGCGAGCTCGAGCATCACGATTATGGGGACGAAGAGGATGATGTCGAGGATGGGCCCGCCGTCGGGCGTTATGATTGCTGTGGCGATGTAGACTACAACCCAGATGATCACCCTGTTGTGGCGGAAGGTCTGCGGGCTCAGGATCCTGAAGCGTATCAGGATGAAGACGTAGACGGGGGTCGTGAAGGCGAACCCGCTCATCCCCACAGTGAGGAAGACGATGGAGTAGAAGTCCGTGACGTTGATCAGGGGCTGCGCCTGAGCGGTCTGGTAGAACGGCTCCAGGGCGATGAAGAGGAACTTCGCCAGGAGGAAGTAGCCGAACAGCACCCCGACCACGAAGAGCGCGGTCGACGCGGTGACGAAGGGGTAGAGGAGCCCCTTCTCCCTGTCCGTCAGCGCGGGGGTGATGAACCTCATCACCTCGTACGCGAATATGGGGCTGTTGAAGACGGCCGCGAGGACCACCGACGCCACGAGGTAGACCTCGAGGGGCGCCGTCAGGGGGCCGGCGATCAGCGTCCAGCCCGCCGGAAGCAGGTCCAGCTTCACCCTCGCGAGGAAGAATGCGACGAACGGCTCGTAGGTGCCCGTGAAGGTTATCGCCTTCGCGGGGTTTGCCGGGGCCAGGAGGAAGATCGCGAGGATCACCACGTAGCTCAGGAAGGCCACCTTCATCCTGTGCTTCAGCTCGTCGAGGTGCTCCATTATGTTGAGGGACTCTGAGCTCAGGCTTCTACACCTGACCCGGGGCGAGAGAGCCAGAGGCGAGCGAGCGAAGGAACCAGGAGGCGTCGCCCAAGGTGGCTCTCAACTGCTTGCGACCTGGGAACGTTCTCGATTTAAATGATTGACGCGAGCGCCTGCCTAAGCCCCGCTAGGAGAAATGTTGCCAGGCACTGACACGGGAAGGTCTCGTCGCTCTAGGCGCCCGCGGTCTTGCGGACGATCTCGGCAGATATCTGCTCCCTGGTCTTGCCTTCCGTCGAGATGCCGAGCCTCTGAGCGGCCACCATCAGGTCGTCTCCCCCCATCGGAGAGCCCACGGATGCGCTCGTGCCGGCCGCTGGAGTCGCCTGGGCGCCCGCGTTGAACTCCTTCTTGGCGGATCCCAAGGCCCTTGCCAGCTCCGGGATCCTCTTGGGCCCCATTACCACTACGACCACTATGATTATGCCTATGATGACAAGCTCAAGCGGGTCCATTGTGATGTTCCTCCGGTCGGCGCTATTTACGCTTTGCGAAAAAGGGTTCTGTTCAACGGGCGGCTCGCGTTCTGACTGTTAAGCCTCGGCTCGCGGGAACGCTGAAATGGTGAGGCAAGGGGGGATGACCGAAGAGGAGGTCAGAGAATACCTTCGCATGGCGAAGGTCGGACTCGGCGAGATTGCATTTCTCCTTATTGCGAAGGCCCTGAACCTGAACTTCGAGCTTACGATTGTTGCGGTATTTGGTTCTCTGATGGGGATGAGTCGTTATATCTCCAAGCAAGGTAGACATAGAGAGTCACGACCGTCAGGAATGCCTCACCGACAATCAACCAATAGTTCTGAACAGCATTGAGACCGGTTACAAACTCTCCTATCTTCGCCCCTGCGAGAGAAGCCACCACTATTACAAACAAGACAATCCAAATGCGGATTTCTGAACGTGCGCCATGCGCCCATTTTGCCCCCGTTCCTTTCTCCAGAGAGTAATACATGATTACATCGGCGACGGCGAATGAGACAAGGAAAGAGAAGGAAAATCCCCACACGCTCGGGAAGTATACTCCGAGCAGAACCAACCCAATCAACGGAACCGCTAAACCCCAAAAGGTGCTGGTTTCTGCTCTTCTTTTCGTCAAGGGCAATCGGCTCGGGTCTAACCCTTTGATAGATACTCGCTCAATATCATTCGCACGGTCTCCGGTATCGAATCTAAGAGCCTCTTCTTTCGCTCCACCTCTAGCTTCTTTTCCATCTCTTCGGTCATGGTCAGCATGTAGCGTTTCTGCATGTCCATCATTAGGTAGCGTTAGATATCTTTATAAGACTATTGATTGCTACCTATTGATAGCGAAAGATAGATGGCTACCTTCCAAGAACTTGAGGCGCGAAAAGTGAGAGGCCAAGCAATCGCAGAGGTGGAGAGCAACGTCCGAAGGCTCGACGCGACCGAATACAGAGTCAAGAGCCAATCGGGCAACGGCGAATACCAAGTCGTCTCAACTGAGTCGGGTTGGTTCTGCTCTTGCCCTGACGCGCTCACTCGCGTAATCAAGTGCAAGCACATCTTCGCGGTCGAACTCTCGTTAGAGCTTAGGCGACGGATAGAGAACTCGAAGCGGGTCGTGCCTCTGGACTTCCAGAGTTGCCTTGAGTGCGGCTCAGAGGACATCATCAAGCACGGAGTCCGGAAGAACAAGAACTCCACCATCCAGAGATACGAGTGCAATCAGTGCGGCAAATGGTTCGTCAAGAATCTCGGCTTCGAGCGCATGGCGGCCTCCCCGCAAGCGATAACCTCCGCGATGCAACTCTACTTCACGGGTGAGAGCCTTCGGAACGTCCAGAAGTTCCTTCTACTCCAAGGCGTGACGGTTTCCCATGTGACGGTCTACAATTGGATAGGCAAGTATGTCAAGCTCATGGAGAGGTATCTTAGCGAGTTCACACCCAACGTCTCCGACACATGGCGGGCCGACGAACTCTACTTGAAGGTGAAGGGCAACATGAAGTATCTCTACGCGATGATGGACGACGAGACCCGCTTCTGGATAGCCCAAGAGGTCGCGGACACCAAATACATCCACGACGCTCGGAGGCTACTGAGCGTCAGCAAGGAGGTCGCCGGAAAGAAGCCTCTGACCTTCATCACCGATGGCGCGAAGAATTACCAAGACGCATACACGAAAGAGTTCTGGACTCAGAAGTATCCGAGGACTCAGCACATCCGGCACATCACGCTAAAGGGAGACCGAAACAACAACAAGATGGAGAGGCTAAACGGAGAGTTCCGAGACCGAGAGAAGGTGATGAGGGGCCTGAAGAATGTGGACTCTCCCGCCTTGAAGGGGTATCAAATCTTCCACAACTTCATCAGACCGCACGAGGGCCTTGAGGGAAAGACTCCCGCCGAGGCTTGCGGGATAACGGTCGAAGGCGAGAACAAGTGGCTTACCATCATCCAGAACGCGGCAAAAGAGCCGAGACTTAACACGGAGAACGAGAGCCGTTGATTGAACAGAACCCGAAAAAGGGGTCTATCGCAACCCCCTTGGAGAGCCGTTCCACGGTCAAGACAGGTTCTTAAGCCGAGGGCGGGCGAGAACGGTCAGGGGAAGAAACGAACTCTCCTAGCCTTCGGTCGTTTGGCACCCCCTCGGTGCTCGTTTGGCTCCTATTGGCCTCCACCGCTTTGATGCACGCCTCTCCTGCCTCAGCGTCAGGATTGCCCCCCATCGTCGCCGCCGTGGAGCCCCTCTCAGCCGCCACGAGCACGACGGGCTCCAACTACTCCTCGCTCGATTGGACGGAGTACACAGGACCAGGCTCCACGGGCGAGCAAGGGTGGGACTACTCGCCCCAGACTCAGATCAACGCGGCCTCCGTGGGCAGCCTGGGCGTGCAGTACATATTCCCCATCCCCAGCGTCATGTCCGTCACCCCCTCGCTGCAGAGCCGCTTCCCTGGCCTGCCGTACTCCACCAGCCTCGAGGGCACGATGGCCCCGGTGCTCTCCGCGGATGGCACCGGCTTCGTGGTAACGAACGGGCTGAGCGTGTTCGCGTTCAACCTCGCCACAGGCGCCGAGGTCATGCCGTCCCTCCCTGGTCAGGCCGCGATGGACTGGGCTTCCTACCAGAAGCTTCCCTGGGCTCCCTCCGGGCCCCCCGGCCACCTCCACAGCGCGAACCTGGTGGACGGCGTGATCTGGGTGAACGGCTTCGGGTGCCAGCTCCAGGGGTGGGACGCCTCGACCGGCGTGCTCCGCGCCAACTTGACGGGGCTCTGCAACGACATACCGGGAGACCTGAGCCCGTACGGCGGGTGGGGGCAGTACTACTCCTTCGGGGACAGCGCGATCCAGGTCGACGTGAAGTACAACGAGATCCTCTACTACGTGGGAGGTTCCGCGGAGGGCACGGGCGGCGGGAGGTTCTTCGTCGAGGGGTGCAGCCTTTCAGCGGCCCTCGACCCGGCCAACATCGTGAGCGGCGACGGCTGCGCTGCCCAAGGGGGGGCGTGCACCACAGAGCAGGGGGGCGCGTGCTCGGCGGGCAGCACCCTGCTGTGGCGGACCTTCTTCATGCCCCCCATCGACGGCAGCGAGCGGAACTGGTCCGTCGACCTCTGCCAGACCGCCAGCGTCTGGGTGGCCGGGGTGCCGTGCGCGGCGCTTCCTGCGAGCATAGTACAGGACGACTGGCAGGACCCGGCCCTTTCGAGCCGCTGGAACGGCACCGACATCGCCCCCAGCACGGGCATGAGCAACTCGTGGGGGCAGTATGCGCTCGACGACCAGGACGGGATGGCCTTCCTCGGCACCTCTGAGCCGGGCCCGGACTGGAACGGGTCGCTGCGTCCAGGCCCCAACCTCCTCGCGAACTCGATCGTCGGCCTGAACCTGACCGACGGCAAGATAGTCTGGGCGGACAAGAGCATCGCGCGAGACCTGAACGACGAGGACTGCAACCTGAACACGATATTCGCGACCGTTGAAGGGGAGAAGATGGTCCTGAAGGCTTGCAAGAGCGGTGTCGTCTACGGCATGGACGCCATCACCGGCCAACCGAAGTGGATCCTGGACACCACCATGCCCGACTACAGCGACCCCTCTTCGAGCGCGTCGGCGCCGTTCGAGTGCGTGCCGTCCAACGTCGAGAGCTGCGACTTCGGCGCCGCGTGGGACAGGCTCTGGTCGGAGTACGCCGCGGGCCAGATACCCAGGCCGCACGGCTACGTCACGGGGGCCCCATACAGGGCGAGCGAGGGGCTCGACCCGCTGAACCTCACCGAGATGACCCAGTTCGACTGCCCGGTGGGGACGAACGCGGAGTGCGAGGCCCTGGCGGGGGTCGGGAGGGTCCAGTCGTGCACCGCGATAGCCAACACCACGGTCTGCCCTGCGATAGGCGCGACCGGGAAGGCGGGGTTCATCGAGGCGCCCTACATGATGGAGTCCGAGAACGCGTTCGACGGTAGATACTTCTACGTGGTCGTCATGGACGGGCCGATGGAGCGAGACTACATCGGGGACGTCGACTACAAGGGCTCCTCGGGGATAGTCTTCGGGACGAACCTCTACTTCTCTGGCCAGATGCAGACCAACGCCACCATCCTGAAGATAGACCCCGTGAACGGCAGCGTCCTCTGGAGCTACACCAGGCCGATCTACTACAGGGGAGGCATCATCGTCACGGGCGGGATGGTCGTATCCCAGTGGCCGGACGGAGAGCTCGTCTTCCAGTCCTCGGACACGGGGAAGGTCCTCCGCACCATCGACCTGGGGGTGCCCCTTCTCGCCCCCATGAGCATGGCTCCTGACGCGAACGGGGTGATGCACATCCTGCTCACCTACGGCGGGAGCAACCACCCCGTCCTTGGCGAGAAGGGTCTCCACGGGCCGCTGGGGCACGCGGAGGTAATCCCAGGCGAGGTGATCTCGATCGGGATAGAGACGACTGGCGGGCCGACCTCGTCGACGTCGAGCGGGGTGGGAGGGCTGTCGCCGGAGGTCGCCTACACCTTGGCCGCCGTCGGGGTGGTCGTCGTCGCGGGCGCTGCCGTCTTGGTGGCTCGCGGTCGCCGACGGGCTCGGAGCTAGACAGAAGACTTATCACGCCGCCCAGAAGGCAGCGATTTTGATGAGCTCCGTAGTGGACCTGGTGAAGCTCTACTGGGAGCTCTCCAAGCCCAAGATCATAATGCTGCTCGTCTTCACCGGCATCGCTGGGATGCTGGTGGCCTACAAGGAGGTGCACCCAGCCCCTTCGACGGAGTCGCTTCTGGTGTCGCTGGCGGTGGGGTTCGTCGCCATCCTGCTCGGGTCGATCGGCGCGGAGGTGCTCACGAACTACCACGACCGCGACATCGACAGCATGCTGAAGCGGACGCACAACCGCCCGATCCCTTCCGGCAGGGTCTCGCCCCGCAACGCGCTCATCTTCGGGATGGTCACGTCGGTCCTTTCCGTGGTCATGTGCCTCTACTTCAACTGGCTCGCCGCCGCCTGCATGCTCTTCGGGCTCGTCGACAACGTCGGGGTCTACTCGCTGTGGCTCAAGCGCAGGAGCTGGCTGAACATAATACTCGGAGGCATCTCCGGGGGCATGCCCGTCCTCGTCGGCTACACGGCGATAGCTGACGCTATCACTCCGCTGGCGCTGTTCATGTCTGCCCTCGTGATAGTCTGGATCCCGACCCACATCTGGAGCCTCGCGATCAAGGAGAGGGAGGAGTACAAGGCCGCCAAGATACCCATGCTGCCGGTCATCGTTAGCGAGAGGGTTGCCACAGTGTGCATCGCCATCACCAGCTCGCTCCTGGTCGTCTTCTCCCTGGCGATCCTCTTCGTACCCGACGCAGCCAGCCCGTTCTACATCGTCTCTGCGGCGGCGCTGGGGGCAGTGATCCTCGGCTACAGCATCAAGCTCGCGATAGACAGGACGACGAAGACCGCCTGGACCCTCTTCAAGCTCTCCAGCCCCTACCTCACGGTCATCTTCATAGTCATCGTCATCAACATCTGGCTCTTCTGAAGGCCTTCGTCCCCACTCTCTTTTGTAAAGAAGCGTCGCATCGCTGCATCAACAATTGTTGAGCCCGCCTCTTCTAAGGTCCCGGCGCTCTTGATAGCCTCAAGACGCAATGGAAAGCCTCGAGCATCAGCCGAGACCACTTGCTAGCCTGGTTTCCGGAGCGGGTGCTGTGGCGCTTATCGCCAACCTGCCGCAGAACAACACCGAGTACGCCTCCATAGCAGCCCAAGCGGGGGCGGACGCGATAACGATAGGCATAGACAAGACGGACACTTCGCTGCCGGGCCTCTTCGGGAGCTTCGACCTGATGGAGGACTCGATAGACTCCATCCTCAGCACGACCAGCGTCCCCGTCGGGATATCCATCGGGGACTCGAGGCCGCTGATAGAGGAGAACTGGGAGAGGATCGTCTCCAAGCCGTTCAGCTTTGTGAACATGTACGCTCACCACATGCCCCCCTTCGTCCTGGAGGACAGCCGGGTCGAGAAGCTCGTGTCGATAGGGCCAGGTTACATGCTCGAGCAGGTGAAGGGCATCTCCGAGATCGACGGGGTCACAGCCCTCGAAGCGGCGATAGTCGCGCCTCAGGGGAAGAACCACATCTTCAGCGCCCTCGACCTCGCCACCCTCGGCGTCCTCGCGAGCCTGTCCTCGAAGCCCCTGCTGATGAGGACCCAGAAGAAGATGGGCGTCAAGGACGTCCGCAGCGTCATGAGGTCGGGCCTGCGCGGGATCAGCATCGACGCGGCGGCTCTCGAGCCCGGGGTTGAAGCATATAGGGACGCTATATCGACCTACAGGTCTCAAGTGATTCCCCCTGTCAGACAGCAGCCGCAAGCGTAAGGCCCCCATCAAGGCGGTCGTCCTAGCGGGCGGGCTCGGCACCCGGCTCAGGCCTTACACGCTCTTCTTGCCCAAGCCCATGCTGCCGGTCGGGCCCAAGCCGATACTGGAGCACATCATAGACTGGCTCAAGGCGAACGACGTCACAGACGTCGTCGTCGCGACAGGGTACCTCGGCAGGATGATAGAGCAGTACTTCGGGGACGGCGCTGACTTTGGGGTGAGCATCGAGTACGCCCGGTCGGACAGGCCGATGGGGCACGCCGGCCAGCTAAAGTCCGCGGAGAAGCTGCTCCCGGAGACGTTCATCTGCCTCTACGGCGACGCGATTCTCGGCTTTGACCTGAGGAAGCTCCTGGCGTTCCACAGGAAGAAGAGCGCCTTCGTCACGATGGCCCTGATGAGGCACGAGACCAGGATGAAGTACGGGGTGATATCGACCCTGCCCGAAGGGCGAATCTCGAAATGGAAGGAGAAGCCCGTCATCACCAACGACATCAACGTCGGGTGCTACGTCGTCGACAAGAAGTTCCTGAGCTACATCCCTCGCGGCCAGGTCTACGGGATGAAGGAGGCCTTCAAGAGCGCCACGAAGGACGACAGGGCCATATTCGGGCTGAAGGTGAAGGGCGAGTTCACCGACATCGGGGACGTTCAGGCGCACAGAGAGGCCGACAAGGCGTACACCGAGCGCTACGGGAAGATACCCTGACGCGCTTCCTCTCGCACGACCTGCGCGACGACGCCGGCGCTGCGTTTAAAACGCGTGATAAAGGCCAATAGCGCGCAAATCCAGGAAATCACAAGTGCCATTACACGATGCCACAGGACCCACTCTCTCCGCAAGCAATCGCTCGCGCTGACCCGAGGAACATCTACCGAGTGTTCGAGGCCTGGCCCCGCTTTGCGGAGCAGGAGTCCTCGCTCTCGGTCGACGTCGGGTCGCGCCACTTCGACCGCGTGATCTACGTGGCCAACGGAGGCTCCGCCTCCGCGGGGGACATAATCGCAGACTGGTTCCTGGCCTCGGGAGGGGTCGAGGTGAGCGTCTTCAAGGGATACCTTCCCAAGGTGAACCTCTCAAGGGCGTTCGTCCTCGTCTGCAGCACCTCTGGCAGCACAGAGGAGACAATACTCCTCATGAGGAGGCTCGCCGCCAAGAAGGCGACGATGGTGGCGATCTCTTCAGGAGGGAAGCTGCAGCAGCTCGCGATGGAGCTCAAGGTGCCCCACGTCACGATACCCATCGAGATGGCGCCCAGATACTCGCTGCCGCACGTGCTCTTCGCCGCAATCGCCGCGCTGAAGAGCGCGGGGCTGGTGGGTGAGAAGAAGTGGCGAGAGGTCAAGGAGGCCATCGACTGCATGAAGAAGGTCGCCCCCTCGTACGCCGCGAGCTCCCCCACGTCCCAGAACCCTGCGAAGCAGCTTGCGCAGCTCGTGGCGCCGTCAGGCGTCCTCCCCAAGATCTACGGGTCGTCGGTGACCAAGGCCGTGGCGGAGCGCTTCAAGACGTGCCTCAACGAGAACGCGAAGATGAACGCCGCCTGGGACTCCGGGCCGAGCTCTTCCACAACGAGGTCGAGTCGTGGGAGACTCCCGAGAAGAAGATGGTGCCGATAATCCTCCGCCACACAGCCGAACCGAAGTATGAGAGGGTGAGGCTCGACTCGTTCATCGACATACTCGGGATGAAGGGGATAAGGAGCCTCGAGATATGGGGGAAGGGGAAGGGCAACCTCGCGCAGCTGGTCACCCTCGACTACCAGGTCGACTTCGCGACGTATTATGCCGCGATAATCCGCGGCGTCGACCCTTCGAGCATCAAGCTGATCGAGAGGCTGAAGGCCACGGTAGCCGGCCCGTAGGGCGTCCGCCTAGGTGATGCCCACGAGGTGGGCAAGCTCGCGCCTGCTCGCGGCGCCCAGCTGCTCCGCGGCGGCCTCCGGCGACACCTCGCTGACGAAGACGCCAGACCCGAGCTCGAGGCCGGACCAGTTTGAGACCCGCGGGTACACCTCCAGGTGCCAGTGAATCTGCTTCGTCGTCTTCTTCTCCGACGAGTTGTGGACGACCAGGTTGAAGGCGCAGTCCCCGAGGACCTTCGACATGCCGCCCAAGGTGGCGCGGAGGATCAGCGCGAGGTCCATCAGCTCCTTCTGCGAGAGCTTCAGCATGCTCGTCTGGTGGCGCTTCGGGTAAATCCAGAACTCGTGGGAGTGGGCGGACGCCCAGGGGGCGAACGCGATGAAGTACTCCGTCGAGAGGATCTGCCTCGGCCCTCCCGTCTCGGAGGCCACGACCTGGCACATGGGGCATATGCCCAGCTCGTTGAGCGAGCCCTGGACCGTCACCGCCTCGGACTCAACGACCGGCGGGAGCCTGGGTATCGTGACCAGCTGGATGTGGGGGTGGTCGATGAGCGCGCCGGCCACCTTGCCCTGGTTGATGAAGATGGCCACGTAGCCCACGCCTCGCTGGGCGTACAGCCAACGGGTCTTGTCCTGGAGGGTGGCGAGGACGTTCGTCCACTGGTCGATGTCCAGCTTCGGGAAGGTGAGGTCGTGCTTGGGCGTAGCGACCAGGATGTAGTGGTAGCCGACCGCCGGCTCGCTGTAGTGGGGCGCCTCCCCGTACGAGGGGGCGGAGTTGGGGGTGACTATCGGGAACTTGTCGGGGAAGACGCGGACGATCCACCCTCGGACGGGGTCGCCCTCGGAGTCGGTCTGCTTCACGAGCGTGTCCCCCATCTTCACGACCACGAGGTCTGCCTGGGGGGTCATCTCCTCGTTGCCGGGGCAGAAGGGGCACTTGGCGCCATGGTCGGAGGAGGACTTGAACTGCGAGCGAGGACCTCTGTCGGACGTCACGATTGAAATCTTGTCTGTAAAGTAGTCTTTCCTGATCTCCACCATATATGCCACGTGTCTAGTTCGAAACGATATATTACTTCTCCGCACTAGAAATCCCGAGATTCCGTTTTGGCGTCAAAGCCTCTTGACGGGCGATCAGAGGACTAGCGCCCGCTTATCAGTCCGTTCGAGAGCATCAGGGCAGTGTCGCGCAGCTTGAAAACCAGCGACAGCGACGCAAGGTTATATCCGGGATAAATGCGCCGCGAAAGGCAAGCGAAGTTCTTTGACCGGAAGAAACCCGAAGGGTGCGCACTTCAAGTGAAGAAGGTCGGCTACATACTCCTCGACGGCTGCAGCGACAGGCCAGTCCCGTCCATGAACTACTCGACCCCTCTCGAGGTGGCGAGCACTCCCAACCTCGACAGGATCGCGCGAAAGGCGAAGATGGGGAGGGTGATCACCGTGGGGAGAGGCATATCGCCGGAGTCCGACATCGCCGTCTTCAACATGCTGGGCTATTCTTTCGAGAAGGGCTATCCGGGGCGCGGGGTGGTCGAGTCGATAGGCGCAGGGATAGACGTCAAAGACGGTGACCTTGCGATAAGGGCGAACTTCGCCACGAGGGCGGACGGGAAGATCATCGACAGGCGCGCCGGCAGGGACATGACCGCCGACGACGCCAAGACGCTCCAGGAGGAGCTGAAGAAGGTGAAGCTCGCGGACGCGGAGTTCGATTTCAGGAGCACGATCGGACACAGGGCGGTTCTCGTCATAAGGGCGCACAAGCCGCTCTCCGCCGAGATCTCCAACACCGACCCCGGATACGTGCGCATGAAGGGGTTCGGTGCGGCGACGCAAGCGAAGGAGGTCGAGGCGATACAGACGTGCAAGCCCCTCGAGAGCACCGCCGCCTCCAAGCGGGCTGCCGAGCTGGTCAACTCGTTCGCGACCCAGGCGATGAAGGTGCTCGACGAGGCGAAGGTGAACCGGGAGAGGAAGAGGGCGGGGAAGAAGGCGGCGAACATGCTACTTTTCAGGGACTCTGGCTCGTTCATACCCAAGCTACCGACCTTTGAGGAGAAGCACCAATACAAGGGGGTCGCTCTCGTCGAGATGCCCGCGGAGGTTGGGATCGCGATACTGCTGAAGATGAAGATGGTGAAGGTGGACGACCCCGCCGACCTCTCGGGGAAGGCCAGGCTGTTCGAGCGCGAGATGAAGGCAGGCACGGTGGTCTACGCGCACATCAAGGGGCCCGACGAGTTCGGGCACGACGGCGACGCGACGGGGAAGAGGGCGAACATAGAGACCATCGACTCTGAGTTCTTTGCCCCGGTCAGCGAGACGCTCTCTGACGCCGCGACGCTGGCCGTCTCCTGCGACCACGCCACGCCTTGCATCCTCAAGATGCACTCGGCTGACCCGGTGCCGTTGCTGATAACGGGGAAGAAGGCCGAGGGGGACAAGAGGTCATGCAGGTTCACCGAGAAGGACGCGAAGAGAGGGTCGTTGGGGACTCTGAGCGGCAGGTCGGTCCTGAAGAAGGTCCTTTCTTCAAGCTAGCCAGTGACCCGAGCAGGCTGGCGGAAGATGCCGTGTCAGCGGCGCGCGCTGGAGATGCCTGTCGTCGGGAGGTCGCCTCCTTCCTCGCTGAACAGTTCGGACAGGTCCTGGCCCTTCCGGACGACGACGTGGTTGCCCTGCGCGGTGCGCATGAGGATGTAGGGCTTCGGCTGGCAGTGGAACTGCGAGCCAAGCACGAACGAGTACGCCCCGACGTCTCTGAACACCACGAGCTTGCCTGGCTCCGCGCCCCCGAGCTTCGACCTTGTGGAGGTCGGGAAGATGTCCAACGCGTCGCACAGCCTGCCCGAAAGGATCGTCTTGCGAGGGGTAGGGGTCCCGCCGGGGACGACCTCGACGGGGTACTCGTGCTTTAGCAGCGCGGAGTCCAGAAGGTTGTGGTAGCCAGCGTCCAGGTAGACGTACCTCGTCTCGTCGAACTTCTTCACGTTGACGACGCGAGACACCATGATCGTCGACTCCGCCGAGAGGAACCTGCCGCTCTCGACGATGAGCGTGAACTTCTTGCCTAGGCTCTCGATCACGCTGTTGAGCCTCTCCAAGATCTGGGCCGAAAAGTCGGAGGCGCTCGGCACGACCTTCCCATAAGGCGCCGGAAGGCCTCCTCCGATGTCTAACGTCCGCACCGGAAAGTCGCCCAGCTCTCGCCTTGCGCCGAGTATGAAGCTCTCGAGCTTCTCGAGGGCGACCGCGAAGCACGAAGGGTCCTCGATCTGGCTTCCTAGGTGGAAGTGGAACCCCTCGAAGCTCATTCCCGGCGTGTCAAGGACCTTCTTGAGGAGGGAGATGGCGCTGTCCTCGTTCGCAGAGTCGAGCGGCACGCCGAACTTGCCGTGCTTTATCGAGAACCTCAGCTCGGCCTTTACGGAGACCTCGGGGTTGACCCTGATGAGGACTTCAACGTCGCCTTCGACCCTTGTCTTCGCCTCGATCAGGTTGACCAGCCCGTTGTAGCTTGAGACGACGATCTTGCGCACTCCGAGCTTCATCACCTGCTCGTATTCGTCCTTCGTCTCCGTTATGCTCGTGTAGATCACGTTCTCTGGTGATCCTCCGCACTTTAGCAGGAAGTAGATCTCGTTACTCGCGGTGAGGTCGAACATTATTCCCTCAGAGACGAAAGTCCTGATGACGCCCGGGTTGTAGTTCGCCTTTATCGAGTAGGCGACGCGGAAGGGGCCCTTGAACTTTTGATACGCTTGCTCCAGCTCGTTGACAGACTTTCGTAGTGCCGTCTCGTCTATGAGGAAGTATGGTGTTCCAAACTTCTCAGCCAGATGAAATAATTCTTGGTCAGAGAATTTGGGCGCCGCATTCCGCAGTCGCGGCACCGGTTGCGCCCGATTTTCAGGCAATTTTCTTGTTGCACAATCCCTCCAACAATTAACTTAAAAACATATTCCCAAAAAAAATTCCCGGTCGAATTTTTTTCCGGAAAAAGAATTGTGAATCTAGAAAGAAAAAACTGCCGCGTGCGATTCGCAAAATCTTTTCGCGCGAAATGTCTTCTTTGAAGTTCGGTTGTTGCGCGGTCGGAGAGAGAAGCGCGTCACGCGAGCTCCAGCATCGTCTGCGTCAGCTCATCTGGCCTAGTGATCATCGGCCAGTGGCCCGACTCGAGGACCCTGTGCTCGCCGTCCAGTTTTTCCTTCAGGATCTTCTCCACATCGTCACCGCTGGCGGTGCAGAAGATGTATGCCTTCCTCACTGAATCCCATTTCTCTGAGAGCGTCACCGTGTTTCCCGCGTATCTCATGAGCCAGGGCGTGATTTTCGATAGCATCTATTCTCGATCCGCGCCTTGGACATCTCTCCCGAAGTTTCCAAGAAGGTCTTCGGTGAGTGGAATTATCCACCCGTCTGGGAGCAGAGGCCAACTCTCTGCGCTGAAGTCCCCCTGTGCCGTGAGCACACGAGCGGGCCTGAAGGCGTCCAGAAAGAGCGGCGTCCCTATTCGCTCTGGCATCCTGTCAGCTACGCCGGCGACGACTTTGCTCGCGAAGCTGTGCCCCACGAGGACCACGTCCTCGAGCCCCTCGTAGACGATGGCGTTCATTACGTCCTGCATCGCCGTTTCGATGCCCACCTGTGGCGTCGCCAGATGGACCCTGTCGCCCATTCCGGTGAGCGTCAGGGGGTACACCGCGGACCCTCCGCGCTCGAGGAGCGGGACTACCCGCCGCCAAGCCCACGCCCCCTAGCCACGCGCCGGGTACCAAGACGAAGGTCTTTCCCTTCAGCATGCCGTCACAGTCAGCTCTCGGATGGATTTAGCGACGACGGAGCTACGAAGCCCATGCGGGCAAGAGCCAGGCCCGAGCGCCGAATCTCAAGGCACATGCTCCGCTAGGCGTTGCGGCTATCCTTGCCAGATGTGATTGTCGCTTGGGTTGCCAGAGATGTCGAGTCCGAAAGGAGTCCTACTTTCCTACTAGGATCTCGATCGACGAGACGTTTCGCATCTCGCCGGTCTCGGTGCTCTTCACTTGCTCTGTGCTGATGTTCACGTTCTTGACGGTGAACGTGCCGTTCCCTAGTCTCCTAGTGACGATCTCGGCCACATCGACTGCTCGGCTGATGGCTAAGCCCCTTGCCTTGATGTTGCACTCTCCTGCCTGCGAGAGCTGGATGAGCGCCGACATTGCGTAGCTCATCACCGGCTTCTTTCCTACGTAGATGTGGTTAGATGGCCCCATCATTGCGGGGGCTTCTTCGGAAGGAGATTCTGTCCTCTCCTCGTCTTTGGACCTGGGTTGTCTCTTAGTGCTTGCTTTGGCTGACATGGGTGCCGCCTCTGCCCGGCTCAGGCTATTTATGCATACCGAAGAATTCGTCATTTGGTATAGGTTCTATTGGTTCTATTGTGACCGCAGTCGGATGGCCCACCGGCCTAGAGGAGGTACTTGATCGGGATGTCTTGAGAGTGGCCGTCGGGCAGGGAGCGCCTGATCGAGATGGGGAGAGCGTCGCTCGCTAGCTCCATCATCGCCAGGGCGATGGAGTCCCTGATGCTCTCGTCGATGGGGACGAAGGAAGGCGCGCCCATCGCGAGCTGGAGCGAGCGTGCTCCGATTATTCTTGCCTTCTCGAACCTTGTGAGCTTGTCTGGGCCGATTGTGATTACGAAACCCTCTTCTGCGGCTCGTTTCGCTTTTCGTTTGTCTTTAGAAGCTGCGATTGTTACCAAAAAAAACCCAGAAGGTGAGAGGCCTTTTTGGGAGGCGGTATAAGTGTTGTGCTTGTTCGTTAGCGCCTCGTTTTCTCCCCCTTTCCATCGCCCCCGAGGGGACCGGCACTAGGTCGGCCTCTCTCGCGCCGGGCGGCCCGATGGCAATCATGGCATAAATACTGACCTCCGACCACCAAGGCTCGAACGAAAGTTGTCGGTCTCCAAGGTCGAGTGCAAGGCCTCCGTTAGAGGCAAGGGCGAGTTCACGCTGGGCTTCTACCGCCACCTGGCTCCCGTGACCGTGACCGCGCTCCTCGACTCCTTCCCGGTCTCGGCCAGGGCGATGACCTACCCGGGCGCCATGATCACGCTCCTGACCCCGATCAAGATCGGAGTGGAGAAACAGAGGCTCGAGTTCTCGAAAGGAGACGTTGCGTTCCTCGCGGCGAACGGCTCCATCTGCATCTTCCTGGCGAACGCGAAGAGCCAGCGGCCCCTAAACCCGGTGGGGAAGGTGGAAGAAGGAATCGAGCTGCTTCAGAAGGTGGCAGCCGGAGACGTGATGCAGATCTACGCCGCCACGGTCAAGGAAGCAGGCGCCCAGATGTAGTGGCCGCTGTAGCCTCCCACGCGCTTCACCATGCCCTTCTGCTCGAGCGACGCCAGGACTGACCTGGCTACGGACGCGTTGACCGAGAGGGACCGCGCGGCCGCGTAGATCGTGATTGCCTTCAGTGATCCCAAGGTCTTCATCAGCTCTTGGTCGTTCGCCCTGGGCATCAGGACGTCGACGCGCTTCCGCTCGCCGACCACTTTCGTCTTCTCTGTCTTCTTCTTTCCGGGCTGGTCCCCTCCTCCCGCCGCGGAGTTAGCGTTATCGTCTTGCGACTTTTCCATCGATGCCAAGGACTTCTTCTTTGTGCCGCCCATCTCAGTTCACTGGAGTCCTCGCGACGGCCCGGGGGAATTAAGTCTTCTGCCGCCGCGCGATGAGCGCGTAGGCGAGGAAGGCGGCGAGCGCGGCCACGAAGTAGCTCACGTCCGCCCCGCCGATGAGGTTCGCGACCGGCCCGACGTAGTTCAGGCCGTAGGAGGTTAGGTTCATGAAGGGGACCGATATCGCCAAGCCCACGAGGTACGCGCCGAGGCCGGTCTTGAGGAACGGGGGCGCGCTCTCGACACCCGACGTCACCTTCTTCACGAAGAACGCGCCGAGGACCACCCCAATCCAGGGCGTGATCCAATAGTCGAGCGTGAGCAGGAAGTTCTGGTAGAACGTCCCGAAGTTGGAGGAGCCAAGGAGAGCCAGGACGAAGCCCACCACCCCCGCCAGGAAGACGGTCTGCACCCTGCCCGCCTTCTTGTAGAGCACCAGCGCCGAGAGCGAGTTCGTGTAGAGGTTGAGCGCGTCCGCCGCGATCGCGCCGAGGACTATCGCCATGAGCGTGAACACCGAGTAGCTCCCTGAGACTGAGGAGAGGGCCGAGATCATGTTGAGGTGGGTGTTGTTCGCGGCGACGTAGACGAAGAAGCCCGCGACCTCGGCCCACGCGCTCGCGATCGCCCCGCCTGCCATGGTGAAGGCCACGACCTTCCACTTGGACGAGGATTTCGGGAGGTACCGCGAGTAGTCGGCGGCGTAGGGCGACCAGCTCATGAGGTACGAGAAGACGACGGCGACCACGAGCGCCCAGAAGTAGAGGTTGAAGGAGGCCGTCGACTGGTAGGCTGAGAAGTTCGCACCCATCTTGAAGTAGGCGAAGACGGTCATCCCTCCGAACATCACGGCGAGCACGACGGACATGACCTTCTCGAAGGTGTGGATGATGTCGTGCCCGTAGGTAGCGAGCACCACGTCCACGACTACCATCACGCCCGCTGCTGCGTAGAACGGGAGCCCGAACGCGAGGTTGAGCGCGTACCCTCCGAGTATGATGTTGACGGTGAACCAGCCCACGGTGCTCACCCAGTTCGCGAGGGCGAAAGGGACGTTGCCCAGCCGGCCCATCACCGCCCGGGAGATCATCATCTGGGGATACCCGAACTTGGGGCCCATGGAGGCCATCAGCCCGAGCAGGAGGCCGCCCAGGACGTTCCCGACGACTATCGCAATGATTATGCTCGAGAAGGGGAGCCCGAAGAACAAGGAGCCGAGGGCGAAGTCGGCTATCGTGAGGTTCGCGCCGAACCACAAGGTGAAGGCGTTGAAGGGGCGGCCGTGCCTCTTCTCCTCGTCGACGTGCTCTATCCCTAGCTGCTCCAAACTAACGTCAAAGCCTGTAGAGGCTGTCTGGCAGCGCGCCTACGATGGGGTGCGAACGACAGTCCACAACCGAACACATGTTCGGATATCTTATTAAATCTTGGAGGTGACACCGTGCCATGGGACGCGCCGAAGCGGAGACGCTCAGGATCCTCCGCGAGAACGGGGAGGCGTACCAGTCGGAGCTCATGAGGGCGACGGGGTTCTCTCGTGCGACGATGTCGGAGGTCCTCTCGAGCCTCGAGGGGAGGAAGCTGGTCATGAGGTCGAGGGAGGGGCGGAACCTGAAGGTGGCCTACGTCGCCGGCCGCGCGGGGCCAAATGGCAGCGCCCTGCGGCTCGGATTCACCCGCGCAGCCGAGTACCCCTTCCTAGTCCCCCTGAGGAGGATGCTCAGGGATGATGGGATTGAGCTAGAATTCAGGGTCTACGACAACGGTGTGAGCGTCGCGCGGGACCTCTCCCTCCTTCGCATAGACGTCGGCATAGCGCCTCTGGTCACCCTCTTCATGCTGCACTCGCTCGAGGCGCCGTTCAAGATAATCGGGCCGGCTGGTGCCGGAGGTTCCAGCGTCCTCGAAAGCCCGAAGAGCAGGCCGACACGCCGAGACGGGACGAGTGCGATCTGCACCAAGATGTCGACGATGGAGGTGCTGATGCGGTCGGCCGAGAACCACCACTCGATACGCGAGATCGGGTCGCTCACCTACGCCAGCAGCCCCGAGGAGATTGAGAGGGCGCTGATGTCCGGGGCCGCAGACGTGTGCTCGATTTGGGAGCCATATGCCACGATGCTCGAGTCGCGCGGAGCCAAGAGGGTCATGCGCTACTCGGACCTTCCTGATCACGTGTGCTGCGCGACAGCGGCTGGGACGCACCTCGGCGAGCGGCTCCTCTCCAAGCTCTCGAGGAGGCACGGCGCGGCGATGGAGGCGCTCAGGAGGGACAGGGGGTCGTACGCGGCACCATACGCAGCCCTGTCGGGCCTGGACGCCTCCACCATGCGTCGCGTCGAGGGAGAATACTCGTATCCAGCCCAGCTCTCAGGCGACTCCGTCATAGGCCAGCTACGAGCTGCGGGCCTGAGCATCCCCTCTCCCTCGTCGTTCAAGGACGCGCTGCTTGCGGCGTGACCTGATACAGGTTATATCGGCAGGTTTCCAAAGACGAAACGGTCGGCTTGAAGTACTCCCTCGTCGCCGAATACTTCGAGAGGCTCGAGGCCACGAGCGGAAGGCTCGAGATGACCGAGATACTCTCGTCCCTCTTCAAGGCTACGCCAAAGACAGACCTCCCCATCCTGGCTTACCTCATGCAGGGCAAGCTCCGTCCCGACTACGAGGGCGTTGAGCTCGGGATAGCCGAGAAGTTGGCGCTTAGGGCGCTGGCCACCGCGTCCGGGAGGACCGCCCTAGAGGTGAAGGACGCCTACATCAGGGCGGGCGACATCGGGAGCGCCGCGCAGGCCCTCCTGAAGGGAGGGGCGGGACGGGAGAGGCAGGGCTCGCTGGTGTCGGAGCCCCTGACCCTCAGACACGTCTACGATTCGCTGCTCTCGATAGCCAAGACGAGCGGGGGAGGGTCGATAGAGTCCAAGCTCAGGGAGCTTGTGAGCCTGCTCAACGATGCGACGCCCGTCGAGGCGAAGTACATCCTAAGGACCGCCATGGGCGTCCTCCGCCTGGGGGTCGCTGACTATACCATCCTGGACGGCGCGGCCGTCGGCCTCCTCGGCGACAAGGCCCACCGGAAGCTGCTCGAGCGAGCCTACAACGTGACCTCCGACCTCGGCTTCGTGATCGGGGTCGCGGCCGAGGAGGGTCTCGCAGGCGTCGAGAAGATCCACCTCGAGGTGGGGAAGCCGATAAGGCCCATGCTCGCCGAGCGGTTGAAGTCAGCCCAGGCCATCCTCGACCAGATCGGGAAGCCCATCGCTGCGGAGTACAAGCTCGACGGAGAGAGGTTGCAGATGCACAAGGACGGCGATAAGGTCGAGCTCTTCTCGAGGCGCCTCGAGAGGATCACCTCGAACTATCCAGACGTGGTGCGCTACGTCAAGAGCTGCGTGAAGTCCAAGCGAGCGGTCCTCGAGGGCGAGGTGGTGGCGATCAACGCGGATACGGGCGAGTACCTTCCGTTCCAAGAGCTGATGCACAGGCGGAGGAAGCACGGCATCGAGGAGATGATGAAGCAGTACCCGGTCGCGGTGAACTTCTTCGACGCGCTCAACGTCGACGGGAAGGACATCACCGGGCAGCCCTACCTCAAGCGGCGCGCGCAGCTCGAGAGGGTGGTCGAGGTGACAGAGTTCACGCGCCCCGTCCCCTCGAAGATGGTCGAGACCGCCGAGGAGATGGAGCAGTTCATGGAGCTCGCCATCTCCGAGGGCTGCGAAGGGATAATGGCGAAGAAGCCCGACGGCATCTACCGCGCCGGCGCGAGGGAGTTCGGGTGGATCAAGCTAAAGCGCGAGTACAGCAGCGAGCTCACCGACACCATAGACCTCGTGATAGTGGGGGCGTTCCACGGGAGGGGGAGGAGGGTTGGGGTGTATGGCGCATACCTCCTCGCGGCCTACGACAGCAAGAGGAAGACCTTCCCTACCGTGACCAAGATAGGCACCGGGTTCAGCGACGCCGACCTCGAGAGGTTCCCGAAGCTCTTGTCCCAGTACGAGAGCCACGTGAAGCCTCCTGGCGTGGAATCGGGCCTCGTCCCCGACATCTGGTACCGCCCGAAGGTGGTGATAGAGACCATCGCCTCGGAGCTGACGCTCTCCCCAATCCACCCGGCGGCGATGAACGAGCTGAGGCCGGGCAGCGGCCTGGCTCTGAGATTCCCCAAGTTCACGGGCAAGGTGCGCGACGAGAAGGGGCCTGAGGACGCCACCACCGTGAAGGAGCTTGTCGAGATGTACTCTATGCAGAAGCGCGTGCAGTCGAAGGCCTGAGGGGAGCCTTCGTCACTTTTCTTCGGTCGAAGTGCCCTGGGCCCGTTTCGCCAGCTCTTGGATGCCCATCACGCCGACGGGAGGGAACGTCTGGCCTGCGACAGTCCCCGCGACCGGGATGTTGGAAGGGATGAGCAGTATTGTGTTCTTTCCCTGCAGCCCCAGCTCGTAGATGATGTTCATCCACCTCAACTGGAACGCCCTGTCGTTGTTCGCATAGAGGTTCGCCGCGTCGACCATCTTCTGCGCCGCCTCGAACTCCGCGAGCGCGAGCGTCACCCTCGCCCTCCTCTCCCTCTCCGCCTGCGCGTTCCTGGACATGGCGTCCTGGAGCGCCGAGGGGATGCCGACGTCCCTGATCTCGACGGCGGTGACCTTGATGCCCCACGACTCCGTCTTGCTGTCTATAACCTCCCTTGCCTTGGCCCCTATCTTCTCGCGCTCGGTGAGCAGGTCGTCGAAGCTCACCTGCCCGATGACCTCCCTGAGCGTGGTCTGGGCTGCGAGCTGGGTCGCCATGATGTAGTTCTCCGCTCCGAGGACGACCTTTTGAAGGTCCGCGGGCTGGTAGTACATCACCGAGTCGACCACGACGGGGACGTTGTCCTTTGTGAAGGTCTGCTCGGTCTTGAAAGAGACAGTCTGCAGACGCGTCGAGATCGTGAAGGGAATCCTGTTGATGAACGGCACTACGTATATTATTCCGGGTCCCTTCAGGCCTTTGTACCTGCCGAGGCTAAGGATAGGCGCCCTCTCCCATTCGCGCAGCACTCGTACCCCGCTCAGGAGAATCGCCAGGACGATAAGGACCGCGAGTGCCTCGACAGCTAGAGAAGCGACGTCCACCAAATCACACCATCTAGGGGCGAATAGGCCGCCGCCCCATATAGGCCTTCTCTCGGCGGTGGCCTGGGTCGGGCAGGCTACTGCGCGTCGAGGGCGCGATTCTCTTCGACTTTGGCGACGCGGAGGACCAATTCTTCGACAGACCTCACCTCTACTCGTTCCCCCTTCTTGAGCTCGCCCGAGTCGATCCTGGCGCGCCAGATTATGCCCTCGACCCTGACCTCCGACGGCGAGACCGCGACCCCGCGCTTCCCTATGAGCGACTCCGAACCGGTCAAGTTGCGCCTGTTTCTCAACGGCCCCACTATCCACCGGATGTACAGGCCGCCCAGCACTCCGACGGCCCCCACGACGACCGCCTCCACTTGGGTATAGTCGGCCAGGGTCGAGGACGAGTACTGGACCCCTTGGAAGAGGAGGTAGACGCCAAGCCCGCCGACCACGGCGCCCCCTATCATGGCGAACCCGTGCCCGAGCCTCAGCTCGAGGAGCATCAGACCGACGCCCGTCAGTATGACGACGAGACCCAGGACCGAGGAGCCTACCACTTCTGCGCCTACCAAGCCCGCGACAAGCGCTATCGCCCCGGCGATCGAGAGGACAAAGGTCGGGTGCCACAGATCGAGCACGATGGCGAGGGCCCCGAGGAAGATCAGGATTCCGGTGAGGTTGGGGTCGCTGAGGGCGCTGAGGAGGTGGTCGTAGACTCCCTCCTGGACGACCGTGTAGCCAGGGCCGAGCCCGAACTGCGAGAGGGCTCCCTGGAGGGTCGTCGCGTTCCCCTGGGTCAGGTGGAACCTGTAGGCGTCCGCCGCAGAGTAAGCGACGTCCGAGAGCACCATCGCCTGGGCCGCCGTGGCGTTCCTCCCCCACTTCTCCGCCAGGCTGGCCATGAGCGAGAGCATCGCTCCCTCAGTGTGGTTCTGGTCGAGCGCGGTGCCCCCCTCGACTATCGGCGTCGAGGGGCCTATCTCTGACCCGGGACCCATCAGTATCCCGTTGCTCGCCATCGCGATGTAGCTCCCGGCGGAGGCCGCCAGGGCGTCAGGGGGAACGTAGGTGTAGGTGGGAATCCCCGATTGGTTGGCCTGCTCGATGGCCGAGATGATATCGGTCATGTCGCTCAGGAGGCCTCCGGGCGTGTTCATCTGAATCACTATCGCTGGTGCGCCGGAAGACCTTGCCTGGGCAAGGGCAGAGGACATCAGGCTCGAAGAGCCGGGGTCGACCGGGACGCTAAAGTCGACGACTATCGTTGTCCCCTGGGGGGGCGCGGCGCTCGCCTTGGAGGCAGACGAGGCCACGAGAAGGCAGCCCACCCCCAGCGCGAGCGCGACGAGCAGCGTGCGCCGGGCAGTCGTCTTGTCGCTGACTTGGCGCATCCTTGTTCACAGGCTCAAAGCCCGGTCCCACGATAAAAGGCTGAGTCCGAGGCGCTCCTGCCCGCGCGGAGTCGTCTGATGCGCAAAGTCCCCTCTTTTATATTCTCAACATTCATAGCCTGAGCGGGGAGTTTATACTGTCAGGCTCAGAGGCAGACCTTCAGGCCCGGAGACGAACCCTCTTGGTCCTCGAAGACGAAGTCAGGAGGGTTACCGACGCGGGCCGTGTGCTCAGGGAGGAGTACCAGGCAGTCCTCTCGAACGACAAGGGCACCCTAAAGTCCTGCCTTGAGAGGATAAAAAAGGCGGAGGAGGACGTGGTCACGCTGCGAAGGTCGCTCATCAGGGAGCTCTCGCAGGTCGGGACGCTCCTCATGAACAAGGAGGACCTGCTCAGGGTGGCGTTCGCCATCGAGAGCGTCGTGGGGCACCTCAACGGGACCGCTTTCAAGCTCTCCCAGGTCAGGAGGAGCGTCATCAAGCTGAAGAAGTACAAGGACCCCTACAACGAGCTCCTCAACACGCTGATCGAGGCCATCTCAAAGCAGAACGACTGCGTAAGGGCCCTGTCGATCAACCCCGACCAGTCCATCGAGATGGCGGCCCAGGTCCAGAAGCTCGAGAGCGAGATAGACACGAAGCACCGCGAGCTCATCACGGAGCTGATAAAGTCGGTCCACGGCTACAGGGACCTCATCACGATGAGGGACTTTGCGCAGGCGATAGAGGACACCGCCGACGCCGCCCTGACGGCCGCGGACGCGACGACCATCGTCGCCCTGGGCGTCTAGCGCCTGCCGACGGAGCTCCTGGGACACGCAGATATACCCTCGAGAGGCCCGATGACTCGCATGCCCCACACTGCCAAGGTCGCCACCGGCAGGCTCTTCGAGAACAGGATAGTGGTTTGGGACATCGAGGCGTCCCGCCGCCTGTTCAAGGACTCGTACTACGGCAAGCCCCTGGGCATCCCGAAGCCCAAGGACTTTGACTTCGACGCCCCCCTGATACTCGACCTGATGGAGAGCTACTACCTCGTCCAGAAGAAGAAGCTCAAGGTCGAGAGCGAGGCAGGGGAGCTCCTCTCAGCGAAGGAGGTGGAGGCCCTCTGCGCGGCGGGGTACCCCAACTTCAGGGAGCAGTACCTGGTCTACAGCCTCCTCCGCGAGTCGGGGTTCGTGGTGGGGCCGGGGATAAAGTTCGGCTCGGACTTCGCGGTCTACGAGCACGGGCCGGGGATAGACCACGCCCCCTACCTCGTCCAGGTGGAGAAGGACGACTCCCAGGTCACGGCGACCGGGATGGTGAGGTCGGGGAGGCTTGCCACCACCGTGAGAAAGCAGTTCATTGTCGCGGTAGTGAACGAAGAGTCTCGAAAGGTAGACTTCCTCGGGTTCGACTGGTGGCGGGCTTAGGCCCTTCGCCTAGGCCGGGGGACCGCTCTCGATGAGCTCTGCAGTCGCGAAGCTCGGCCGTATCTCCTTGATGCGTATCTTCGCCTGCATCCCCTGCTTCGTGTTTGGTATGAAGATGACGAACCCCTGGATCCTGGCCACTCCGTCGCCCCGCCTGCTCACCTCGGAAACCAAGACGTCTAGCTCCTCGCCGACCTTCACCGGCTTTTCCTTGGAGAAAAGCGGGCCTGGAAACCGCGCCCGAGACTGGGAGTTTCCTCCCGTGCCCTGGCCCCCTTCCTCAGTGCCGCTGCTCATGCCAGTGTCCAAATTTGGGGCGTGAACCAATATAAACGTTAGCGCGGAAACCTTTCGCTCCTCTCAGGAGAACGCGCGGGGCCTACGCCACCTGCAATCTCTAGGCCCGCGTCGAGCCAGGTCGCATGAGCCTACGAGCACAAGGGGTTAAATACGTGGTCTGCAGGTTCTTCTCTCGCAGGCATCTCTCGGTTCGACGATTCGGAGCTTTCTAGTTTCTGATTTTCTTACAAGGATATCCCTGTAGAAGAAAAAACAAAATGAGTAGTTTCCAAGAAATGCAGCTCGACTCCTCGCTGCTGAAAGGCGTCGAAAAGATGGGTTTCAAGACACCCTCCCCCATTCAGGTGCGGGCCATCGGCCCCCTGCTGAAGGGCAAGGACGTGATAGGGCAGGCCAAGACGGGCTCCGGCAAGACCGTGGCCTTCTCCCTGCCCCTCTTGCAGTCGGTCGACGTGAAGAGCCTCAAGGTCCAGGCGCTCGTCCTCGCGCCGACGAGGGAGCTCGCGGTCCAGATAACGGAGGAGATGGGGAAGATCGGCGCGTTCACCGGCATCCGGGGCGTCACCCTCTACGGCGGCCAGGCGATTGGCGGCCAGCGGGCGGAGCTGAGACACGGAGTCCACGTCGTCATCGGGACGACTGGAAGGGTGATCGACCACATCAAGCGAGGGTCGCTCGACCTGAGCTCGGTCAAGTTCGTGGTCCTCGACGAGGCCGACACCATGCTGGACATGGGCTTCATCGACGACGTCGACTACATCCTCGGCCGCATCCCCGGGAAGAAGCAGGTGTGCATCTTCTCGGCGACGATGCCCCAGAAGATAACGGAGCTCTCCAGGAAGTACATGAACGACCCTGAGAGGATCATGGTGGACTCGGACGAGCCCTCCGTGGACACGCTCGACCAGTACTTCGCGATAGTCAAGCACGACCAGAAGCTCGCCTTCCTGACCGACCTTCTCGACAGGGAGCGGCCTACCAGCGCGATAGTCTTCAGGAGGACAAAGCGCGGGGCGGACCGCCTCGCGATGGACCTCCAGCACAAGGGGTACGAGGTCGTGCCGCTGCACGGCAACCTCAGCCAGAACCAGAGGGACCACTACATGAACGCCTTCAGGAAGGGACACGCCGACATCCTCGTCGCGACGGACATCGCCAGCAGGGGGATAGACGTCTCGCAGGTCGCGATGGTAGTGAACTACGACGTCCCCGTCGACCCCCTCATCTACTTCCACAGGGTGGGCAGGACGGCCCGCGCCGGGAGACAGGGCAAGGCCTTCTCGTTCGTCTCGCAGGAAGAGTCGGGCGACTTCGGGCGCATCCTCAAGATGACAAAGGCGCCGATAGCTCCCATGAGGCCGGAGGACAAGATGCACACGTTCGTGCCGGGCTCGTCGAGCCACGGCGGCGGAGGAAGGCGACCCGGCGGCAACGGGCAGAGGACTTGGGGCGCGCGCAACCAGCACGGCTGGCGGCGCAACAGGTGAGCTTCGAGCGCCACCGTGAGAGCTGCACGGAAAAAGTAAAGGACTAAAAACGCTCGGCGACGGGCCGCGGACAGTCAGCATGGAAAAGATCACGGCCGACTCCTTCATCCTCGTCTACAGGGACAGGAGGAGGAAGTGGCTGGTCAGGGCATCCGAGACGCCGAAGCTCCACACCCACCTGGGCATCCTCGACCTCAAGGCACTGGTGGGCCAGGACTACGGCACCAAGGTGATGACGACCCTGAACGACGAGCTGATGATACTAAAGCCCACCCTTGAGGACATCGTCATGAAGTTCTCGAGGAGGACGCAGGTCATCTACCCCAAGGACATCGGCATGATAATCATAAAGTGCGGGATACACTCCGGGAGCAGGGTCTTCGAGGCGGGGACAGGGAGCGGGGCCGCGACCGCTGCCATGGCGTACTCCGTGGCGCCCGGGGGGCGGGTGTTCAGCTACGACATCAACGGGGAGTTCCAGGCGGGGGCGAAGAGGAACCTCGAGAGGTTCGGGCTGGCCGAGAACGTCACGCTGAAGACCCAGGACGCCAAGCTCGGGGTCGAGGAGAGGGACCTCGACGCGGCGCTGATCGACATGGGCGACCCATGGGAGCTCGTCAAGCCCGTCAAGGAGGCGCTGGCCCCCTCTGCCATGTTGGCCGCGATCTGCCCGACGATGAACCAGTGCGAGAAGCTCGTACAGACCCTCCACGACGAGGGCTTCGTGGCGACGGAGACCTTGGAGCTGATCGCGCGCAACATCGAGGCGAGGACGGGCATGACCAGGCCCTCGATGTTCATGGTGGCTCACACGGCTTACCTGGTCTTCGGGAGGAAGATGGGCTAGATGGCGACTCGCCGGCAAGAGAAGAGTTTTAACCCGGCCTTGGGCGCGCGGGGATATCCTTGAGCAGGACAGAGTATGGGAAGTACGGGGACGTCGCTCTCCTCCTCTACGTGGCACCGTTCATACTCAACTTCGTTTACGCCCTCTACCTCTGGTCGGGGGCCGGGTTCTCGGCCATCCTGCCCCAGCTGGTGTACGTCGAGGTCTCCCAGAACCCCCTGGTCTTCCTGATAGGGTTCGCCGCAGTCGCGTTTGCGGCTGTGCTCGACTTCAACGCCGAACCCCCAGAAGACCGGAAGGCGGCCCTGAACAAGCTAAGCGGCCGGCTGCAGGCGATAGCCGCGGCGTCTACGATTCTGTCCGTGATAGCGGCGCTCTACTCCGCGGACTTTAACCCCAGCACGATGGTCTACAACCTGCTGGACGGGAGATATCCCCTCGTGTTCCCAGCGCTCCTCGTCTTCCTCAGCTTCCTGATACTGCCCTCGTTCAAGGTGCAGGGCGCGAACCTGAGGAACGCCTTGGTGATCGCGCTGCTGATAGTCTCGCCGGTCTCGCTGTACGAGCTGGGCAAGCACAACACGGCCGCCGGGCTGGGAGTCGGGCTGACACTCCTCTTAGTCGCTGCCTACATCCTGGTTCGCCCCAAGAAGGACTAGTCCGCCTTCACGGCTCCGGCTTTTGCCGACGCCAAGAACCTCCCGAGCTCCCGAAAGTCCTCCCTTGTCACGGTCTCAAGGGACCTGTTGTAGATCATGGCGGCAGGATGGTAGGTCGGGAAGACCGCGTAGCGCTCCCTCCTGAAGACGCGCCCGTGGCAAGCCCCCAGCGTCTCCTCTGGCAGGAAGCGCTTCAAGGCGCTGTCCCCGAGGAGGACGACGACCTTCGGGCTAAGCAGCTCGAGCTGCCTCTCGAGGTAGGGGCGACACGCGTCGGCCTCCGCGACCGTGGGGCGCCGGTTCTCGGGAGGTCGGCACTTCACGACGTTGGTTATGTAGACGTCGCCCCTGCTCAGCCCGGCCTCCTTGAGCAGGCCGTCGAGCTGCTTCCCCGCCGCCCCGACGAAAGGCCTCCCCTGGGCGTCCTCGTTCCGTCCGGGCCCCTCCCCGATTATCACGACCGAGGCGTCCTGCGGGCCCTCGCCGGGGACCGCGTTGGTCCGCGTGGAGTGGAGGGGGCACCTCGAGCACACTTTGACCTCCTCCGAGACCAGGGAGAGGGAGTCGCCGAGGGGGGTCGCGCCGGCGGACATCAGGAGCCATCAGCCTTGGACCGAGGGTACGAGCCAAGGACCTTCATGAAGGCGGTCTTCGCGGCCAGCTCCGTGAGCACCTTGACGACCTTGCGGTCCTCCCTGTGCCCCTGAAAGTCCAGGAAGAAGTAGTACTCCCACGGGCGCTCCTTCGTCGGCCTCGACTCGATCTTGGTGAGGTTGATCTTCTCCCTGGCGAACACCTCCAGGGCGTTGTAGAGCGACCCCGGGGTGTGCGGGACGGCGAAGATGAGCGAGGTCTTGCTTCCCGAGCTTATGCCCGCCCTGCGCGCACCCGGACCGCGCGCCCGGCCGCGCTCGGTCGAGTCCCTCGAGACTATCAGGAACCTTGTGGAGTTCGTGGAGTAGTCCTCTATCCCCTTCTTGAGCACCTTGAGCCCGTAGATCTCCGCGGCCCTCTCCCCGGCGATGGCCGCGGCGCCCTCGAGGCGCTTCTCCTTGATCATCTTCACGCTGCCCGCGGTGTCGTATGTCACGATGGGGTCGACCCCCATCGACGTCACGAAGTTCCTGCACTGGGCGAGTGCCTGGGGATGAGAGTACACCACCTTGATTCCGCCGAGCTTTGCGGCGGGAAGGGCGATTAGGCAGTGGACGACGCGAAGGACGACCTCGCCGACGACGCTCAGGTTCGACGAGACGAGCATGTCGTAGGTCTCGTTGATGCTGCCCTCCACGGAGTTCTCGACCGGGACGACCCCCAGGTCCACGGCCCCCGCCTCCACCAGGTTGAAGACCTCGTGGATGCTCGGGGTCGGGACGGTCTTGACGTCCCTCCCGAACTGCTTGAAGATCGCCTCCTCGCTGTAGGCGCCGTGCTCCCCCTGGAAGCCTATCGTTAGCTTTCCCACGTGGGTATCTCGTCATGCCACCGCAGGGGGCAGATATCACTCTTCCTCGCGTACGGGCGGGAAAGCCTTTACGCGAAGGCCGGGCGAGGTGTCGGTCGGATTGGGTCTCTCGTCGTCCGGGGGGGCGGAGTGATTGGCGGACGCCATGCTTCTCACGGCGCTTCTCACCACGATGGGGACCATCTTCGTGGCCGAGCTGACCGACAAGGACGCGCTCTTCCTGCTGGCCCTGGCGACGAAGACGAAGGCGTCGCTCGTCTTCGCGGCAGGCTCTGTCGCCTTCACGATAACGACGGCCATAATCGTCCTGTTGGGGTCGGTGCTCATCGCGTTCGTCCCCGTGGTCGCCGTCAAGCTCGCGGGCGGCGCGATCATGCTCGCATACGCAGCCTGGGAGTACTACAGGTTCGCCAACGAGGAACGCGGGGCTGAGGAGAGGGAGGAGAGGCTCCTCAGCAGGCGCGGGACCAGCGCGTGGTCGATATTTGTCCCTGCGGTGCTCACCCTCATCGCGCTGGACCTGGCAGGGGACGCCACGGAGGTCCTGACGATCGTCTTCCTCGCGAGGTTCCAGGACGTCTTCGCCGTATTCTTCGGGGCCGTCGTGGGGCTGATTGCGGCCGTCGCGGTGGAGACCGCCCTCGGGAATAGGCTGGGGAGGCTCCTTTCTCCCAAGAGGATCAAGTTCCTGTCGATCGCCGTGTTCACTGTGTTGGGGGCGACGGTCATCGTCACCAGCCTCGCCGGCCTTTGAGGGGCCCTCGGCGCGCCGAAGCCTTAAATCTCGTAGGAGGCGCGGGCGCACGGAAATCGTTGGCGAAGGCACCCCTCCCTGACAAGCTCAAGCAGTTCGGCGAGTGGTACGACCTCGTCTCGGAGAAGGCAGAGCTGGCGGACGTGCGCTACGGCGTGAAGGGGTTCGTGGTCTTTCGGCCAAACCTCATGCACGTCATCAGGGAGATCTACGAGACGCTCGAGAGGCACCTGATAGCGAGCGGGCACAGGGCGATGCTCTTCCCGCTCTTGATACCCTACAAGAACCTCCTCGTGGAGAAGGAGCACGTCAAGGGCTTCGAGAACCAGGTCTTCTCCGTCGAGAAGGCTGGTGGCGAGGAGCTCGAGGAGAGGCTGTTCATCAGGCCGACCTCCGAGACCGCGATATACCCGATGTACGCCCTGTGGATAAGGAGCTACAGGGACCTCCCGCTCAAGGCCTTCCAGTCCTGCGCCGTATACCGCCACGAGACCAAGGCCACGCGCCCCCTGTTCAGGGGAAGGGAGTTCCTCTGGGTGGAGTCGCACGACGTCTTCGCGAAGAAGGAGGAGGCCGAGGCCCAGCTCAAGGAGGACATGGAGATAACCCGAAAGACGTTCGAGGAGTTCGCCCTCCCGTTCCTGCCCATCGAGAGGGAGCCCTTCGACAGGTTCCCCGGCGCTGAGCGGAGCCTGGCGTACGACGTGATCCTGCCGGACAAGCAGGTCCTCCAGTCGGCGACCACGCACCTGCTGGGGAAGAGGTTCACCGCCCCCTTCGGGGTCTCCTTCCTCTCGGCCGAGGGGCAGAAGGTCGTGCCCGAGTCCACGTGCTTCGGCCCGGGGGTCTCGAGGATCGCGGCGCTGGTCATCTCAGTCCACGGCGACGAGTACGGGCTCGTGCTGCCCTTCAAGGCGGCAATGACGCAGGTTGTTGTTATCCCAATCCGGAACGAGCCGTCACTGGTGGACTACGCGCGCGCCCTCGAGGGCAAGCTCGAGAAGGCGGGCTACAGGGTCGAGGTCGACGACGGCTCGGAAACCGCGGGCGAGAAGTTCTACCGTTGGGAGATGCTCGGCACTCCTGTGAGGGTCGAGATAGGCCCGAGGGAGGCCGAGAGCAAGGTCCTCACCGTCACGCGCAGGGACCTCAGGAAGAGGGAGAGCGTCCCGGAGGACGCCCTCGTGGCAAGGCTGGCCGCCCTCGAGCAGGAGATCCTCTCCGAGCTCTCAAGGAGGGCGTGGGCATGGCTCAACTCCAACATCCACGACGCCCCCTCGAGGGAGGCGCTGCTGGCGAAGGCCGGGGGCGAGGGCGGGTTCATCAGGTTCACGTTCTGCGGGAGGGACGAGTGCGCCAGTGAGATCAAGGCGCTGACCGGAGGGTACGAGGTCCGCGGGAGGAGGGTCGACGTCGAGGAGAAGCACGCCCAGTCCTGCACTTGGTGCGGGTCGAAGGGCATAGAGCTCGCGTACCTAGCGAAAGCGTACTGAGCTCAGACGGTCTGGACCGTGGTCGCGGACGCGTAGAGCTTCCTCGCCTGTGCGTCCACGCTCCGGGGGAGCTCGATCTTGGTCAGGGCGACGGAGGTCAGGGAGAGCGACGACGCGGCTATCCCGAAGCAGCAAGACCACAGAAAGTCCCTCGAGCGCAGGAAGCAGCTGATCAGCGCACCCGCGAAGATGTCCCCCGCGCCGGTGCTGTCCACCACCTTGACCTTGGGGACCTCGACCTGGGAGATCTTGTTCCCGTCGAGGACGAGCGCAGGCTCGCTGCCCCTGGTCACGACCGCCTTGCGGACCTTCTTCGAGAGCTTGGTGAGGGCGGCCTTCCCGTCGGAAGTCCCCGTGAGCGCGTTCGCCTCCTCGAGGTCCATCTTCAGCGCGTCCACGTTGCCGAGGACCCTCTCGTCGTTCCAGCTGTCTATCACTACGCGGCCAGAGGCGTCGAACATCCTGACGAAACCCTGCGGGTCGAGGAAGCAAAAGTCGGACCGCTTCCGCACCTCCTCGAACACCTGGGTGGAGACCTCGTGGGCGAGGGGGCTGATCAGGGAGGCGTTGAACTGCTTGTCCGGGACCTGCTCGACGCTGAGGTCCTCGCACCTCTCGACCAGGTAGAGCGACCTCTCCTCGCCCTTGTTCACCAGCTTGAAGCGGGTGGTCTTCTTCGTGCTGCTCCTGTCGATCGCGCGGAGCTGGAGCCCGTTGCGCGCCAGCCAGACTATCTGCTCGTCGGGGAAGTCCGGGCCTATCTTCGTGAGAGGGGTGACGTCGAACCCGAACCTGGAGCACAGGAGGCCCGCGTAGCAGGGAGGGCCGCCTATGGAGGTGATCTGCCGCATGTTGAGCTCGATCCTGTCGATGGTGATGAAGCCGGCGACGAGGACGTTCAACCCTGTTCCCCCTCTCCACTTTGGAAGCGTCTTAAGACTTGCTGGGGTCTTACGACCCAGTCGGCGCGCCCCAAGCTTTTAAACAGGCCTTGGCGGCGCCTTTCTCGGTATTCAGGATGACAAAGAAGAGAAAGAGCCGGGGAAGATCGAAGGGCGGAAAGGGCAGCTCCGGCTTCATTTCATGCAGCAACTGCGGCGCGCACGTCCCGAGGGACAAGGCCAAGAAGGTGACGACGCGGCTCAGCATGGTCGAACCCCTGCTCGCTCGGGAGCTCAGGGCGGCCGGCGCTTACATTGCGGCTCCCATAACCGTTCGCTATTACTGCATCAGCTGTTCCGTACATTACGGGATAGTGAACGTCAGAGCAAAGTCAGAGCGACACAACAAGTTCTGAGACGCACCAGTCGCAGCCCCGTCAGGGGGCTGTAGGCTGGGGAGCGGGAGCTTCCGCCTTTTGGGCGCGCCCGAGCGCCCTGTTGACCTTCACCGTCCTCTGGACGAAGGTGATGAGCGCGAGGATCGCTATGAGGAGCACCCCAAGCCCGACTATCGAGAGAAGCGAGGTCACGATGAGCACCACCAGCCTCTCGCTCCTCTCGCCAACCCCTACCCCCGCGAGGTTCACCCCCAGGGCGTCTCCCTTCGCGCGGGTGTAGCTGACCAGCAGGCTGAAGGACAGTGCGAGCAGCACGAAGAACGGGCTCACGAACCCGCCCAAGAGTATCCCGAGGAAGACCACCACCTCCGAGACCCTGTCCAACGTCGAGTCGAGGAACGCCCCGCGGACGCTGACGCGGCCCGTCGCGCGCGCCACCGCCCCGTCGAGCACGTCGAACAGCCCGGCGAGTATCACGAGCAACCCGCCTCCCACCTGGTCCCCTCCCCCGTAGTAGATGAAGGCCAGGAACGCGAAGAACAGGCCGATGACCGTCCACGCCGTTGGGCGCGGGATGATCTTCGCCGCCACCGAGCCTGCCGACTCCAGCAGACCCTTCAGCGACCCCCTCAGCCTGTCGAGCAAGCAGGTATCCCTGCTGGCCGGTCGAGCCGCGGCTCGTAATAAGCTGCACCAGAACATGCTATAAATACGGACTAGGCTGCCCGAATCCGGAATGGGCAAAGTCGAGAAAGGCGTCGCGTGCTCTGTGACCGGCTGCAAGAACCCCAGCGAGAGGTCGGTGGGGAGGGACACTCTCAAGGGGAGCGGGCTCACAGCGGGCGGCGAGGGGAAGCGGGTCTACCTTTGCCGCGAGCACTCCAAGGTGTGGAAGAAGGCGACGAAGAAGGACAGGGACATGGAAAGGGCCAGATGGGGCTAGGGAAGACGACGGCGAAGATAGATGAGGATACTCCAGCAGCACCTTGACTTCATCGAGTACGAGCCGATAGGCAAGGAGATCTCTTCCGCGGAGGAGATCCCGGACAAGAAGAAGCAGCGGTTCGAGGAGATAGTGGCGCTCTTCGTGAGCGTCGAGCCCGGGGACGACGAGGAGGTCGCGAAGAAGGCGGTAGAGGGCACAAGGTCCTTCCTGGAGAAGCTCAAGGTCAATAAGATAATCATATACCCGTACGCGCACCTCAGCCCGAACCTGGCGCGGCCGAAGGAGGCGCTGGAGGAGCTGAGGACGATGGAGAGGATGGCGAGGGAGGCAGGGCTCGAGACCCATCGCGCCCCCTTCGGCTGGAACAAGGCCTTCCAGATCAAGGTGAAGGGCCATCCCCTAGCCGAGCAGTCGAGGATCTACTCCAACGTCGCGCCCGCGCCTGCAGGCGCGAAGGCCGAGGCCGCCCCGGCCCACGAGAAGAGGCCGCAGCAGGAGATGACCGAGGAGCAGCTGTTCTCGCGCATAAGGAAGAGCGACTTCGCGGGGCTCCCGGAGACGGACCACCGGATCATAGGCGAGAGGCTGGACCTCTTCAGCTTCCAGGAGCCCTCGCCGGGCATGGTCTACTGGCACAACAAGGGGCTGAAGCTCAGGAACCTCCTGATCGAGTTCATGCGCGGCGAGCTGGCAAAGGGCGGGTACATCGAGATCAGCACCCCCGGGCTGGTGAGCAACGCCCTCTGGAGGGTTAGCGGCCACTGGGACCACTACAAGCAGAACCTCTTCCTCACGCAGATGGGAGACGAGGAGTTCGGCCTCAAGCCGATGAACTGCCCGCCGACCATGCTGTTCTACAGGACGAGGAGGTGGAGCTTCAGGGAGCTCCCGCTCCGGGTCTCGTGCTTCGACTCGCTCTACAGGAACGAGCTCAGCGGGGTGGCCTCGGGGCTCTTCCGGGTCAAGTCCTTCTCGCAGGACGACGCCCACATCTTCGCCACGGAGGAGCAGGTGGAGGGCGAGGTGAAGGGGATGATAGACCTCCTGGACAGGGTCTTCAAGATATTCCGCCTGGAGTACAAGCTCAACCTCTCGACGATGCCCGACGACCACATGGGCACACGGGAGTTCTGGGAGAAGGCGGAGGGGACCCTAGCCCGGGTGATGGAGGCGAAGGGGCTGACCTACAAGGTGAAGGACAAGGACGGAGCGTTCTACGGCCCCAAGATAGACGTGGACATCAAGGACTCGATGGGGAGGGAGTGGCAGAACTCGACGATCCAGCTCGACTACCAGCTCCCACAGAGGTTCAAGCTGACCTACGCCGGCTCGGACGGGAAGGACCACGTGCCGGTGGTGATTCACCGCGCCATACTGGGCTCGCTCGAGAGGTTCATCGGGGTCTATACCGAGCACGTGCAGGGCAGGTTCCCCGTCTGGATCGCCCCGGTGCAGGTCAGGGTCCTGCCGGTCTCCGACGAGAACAAGGGATACGCGGAGAAGGTCGCACAGGGCCTTGCCGATGGCGGCCTGAGGGTCGAGAGGGACTTCGCCAGCGGCACGATTGGGGGGAAGATCAGGGACGCGCAGCTCCAGAAGGTCCCCTACATGCTGGTGATAGGCTCCAAAGAGGAGGATGCAGGCACGGTGGCCGTGAGAGCCCGAGAGGGAGACGTGAGGTACGGCGTGAAGCTCGACGAGTTCATCGCCGAGACAAGACAGAAGGTACTGAACTACACCTAGGCCCAGAAGGCGTCCAGACTGGTCCTCGGCACGACCGAGTCGAACGACAGGTCGAGCGCACCGAGCACCTGGTCGAACATAGAGCTCGCGTACTCTATGTACTTGTCGACGTCGATGTCCTCTGGCTTGGCTTGAATGGTGGGCTTCACCCCTTCCCTGCCCTTCGTCTTCACGAAGGAGATGAGCTCGCCCGCCTTGACTTCCCTGTTCGAGTTCCTCAGGAGTATCGCAGCCTTCACGTGCTGAGGCAGCCCGCTCATCGAGGCCGAGAGGGCCGCCTCCGGCCGCTCCTGTACTCCCTCGTGGAGGGACATCTGCTCTCGCTGCCTCTTCGCACCCTCTTCGCGCTGCTTCATCGCCTCCTTCCTGTCGGCGGGCTCTGTCGTCGTCTTCGTGGACTTGTACCCGTCTATGGACTTGCCCATCATGACGTTGAACGCGAGGTCGTCGAGCGGTATCTTCCTCTCCTTGAGAGCGGTCACCATGTCGTTGAGCAGCTTCTTGATCTTCGACTTCGCCTGCCCGAAGTCGTCAGCGCTGTAGACGTTGCCTAGGATGTCGAGCATCAGGTAGAACTCGTCCTTCAGGAACTTTGGCGTCTGGGACTTCTTGCCGGTGAGCCCCTTGATGTCCGCGGCGCCATCCTGGAGGACTCCGAAGTAGTTCTTCTTGCGCTCGCTGAAAGCGACATACCGGTACGTCTTGTCTACCTCGAGCTCTACGCCTAATTCCCTGTCCGCCCACTTTAGAACGTCGGCGACCTTGTCCTTGTCGGGGTTTTCGATGAAGAGCGAATCAGTATCGCTGTAAATGACAGAGACGCTCTCCTGCTTGCACTTTTCGATGGTCCGTGTGATCGCGTCCCTGCCTAGTGCGGCCGTCGCTTCGGCTACCGGCAAGCAGTAGAGTGCGAACGTCTCGAAGCCCATCACACCGTAGGATTGACCCACCGGGACGAACCTCCCATTCCTTCCGGCGAAGACCGTATGGTTCCTTTCAGTAGTCACGCAGTAGACCGTGCCATCGAAAGGAGTCATCGTGATCCTCTTGTCCTTCTCGGCTCCCGAATATGTCAACTTCGAACTCACGTTCTTGAAGATCACTCTGTAGATTCTTTCGTCTTTGTCGTAGGTCATCTTTGCCCTGTGCCCCAACATCGCCGTAAGGGCAACCATCTCGCTTGCGAGCCGGACACTGACTGTCGAATACCTCACCCCTCGCCTGTTGCCGTCGCCTTTGTAGGCAGAGTCGAGAAAGGCTCTCATCGTCTCGGCAGAGTGGAAGACGAAGTTCGGAATCCTCTTCGACGTCGCATGATGAGCAGGCTCGGCATCGTCATAGCAGTGCAAGACCATCCATCGATTGAATATTGAGCTGCTGATCTTGTAGTACTTGTTATCTGACGCGTCCCTTTTGCTTCGCAGTCCTAACCTCGCGAGAAGGATTCGGATTTCTTCCCTGTAATGGAAGCCCATCTGGTTCCCCTTGCCAAACCCTTGAGTGATCGTTATCCCAGATGTTCGCCCGCGAACACGGCCGTTGGGATATTCTTTACGCGACGTCGCATGGGGAGTTCCCTCGGCGACGAACCATCCGCAGAGTGTCGCGAAGTCTTTGCCATCGTAGTTCGCAGGCACTTGGCGTCCTCGTGTCTCAGCGAGCATGACCTGCCCGTGTGCGCTCTCAATAGCATGGATATCGTCCTCGTTGACGACGCTTGACGGCAGAACGTAGTGCGATTGTCGTCTTCGATTGGACTCGACCCGAGGGCTTTCCATCCCGAGTTTCCTCACACGGCCGTTTGCGCGGATTTTTTGCTGGAGCTCCGGCGGTAACGTACGGAACCAGTCGATCAACCTTGCTCCCGTCTTCGGATAGAGGTACGCGTTTGCGTTCATGTCCTTCGCGGTTTCCAACAAAGAAATGCGGGTTGGAACATGGTCCGACTGGACGCCGGACTTCAGTTTGGGAATTGTCACGTTCGCGAGTCTTGCAATCTCTTCTGCCGACCTGAACTTCGTCCCGTTGTTAGCTGATTTGCGTCTATCTTGGGTCAGGAATCGGTGGTTGGGGGTGACTGTTAGGTCCACAAATCTGTTGTCCTCGAAGTGGTACAAGTTCCCGACGAAGGGAAACGCTTGAACCTCTACGACTTTGTCCACTTCGACTGACAACGTCTCCGGATTAACGTTGACGACATGATCTCCGACCTTCACGTCTTTGATATTCCTTATTCCGGTCGGGGTGACTATCATCGTGTCGCCAGTGAAGCAAGCGTTCAGGATCACTTTTAGTCCCTGGGTAACCGTGCCGTAGAGGTCCCTGCTCTCCTTCGGGATGGTCTTGTCCTTGGAGAGCGCCTTGTAGTGTCCGACCCGGAGGTCCCTCAGGGAGCCTATGACGAGGCTCTCTATCCCATCCCTCTTTCTGCAGACCCAGTGGTCGGTGTCGGGGACCTTGTTCGACCTACACTCCTCGTGACCGCAGTTCACGGTCTCGTAGGAGAGGTTGTGGACCTTTATGATGCTGGGGTACAGGCTGGCGAAGTCCAGCACGGAGACCCCGAAGAACACCCCTGGCTTCGGCTCGATTACGAGGCCTCCCTTGTACTTCTTCCCCTTGATTATCGCCTCGGATGAGGCGCCGCCCTTCCTCGCGAGCTCGTCCGTGCGAGGGATGAGGGCGCGGTCCTTTCTGTGCTCGTAGAAGAGCATGCTCCGTATCCAGTTGGAGACGCCTAAACGAGCGACGTCGTTCATGGGCATCTTGGCGATCCTCGAGATGACGAGCAGGATTTTCATCAGCAGTGAGTCGTTCGCGCTGGTCAGCTCGTAGGTTATTTCCGAGTCGTTGAAGTTGTAGTCTGCTAGCTTCAGCAGCGGAAGCTCGCTGATGTTCCCCTCGAACGGTATCTTCTCCTTCCCCAGGAGCGCCTCGGATATTCCGTTGAGCGTGTGCTCGGTGTACTTGTTGTTGTAGACATAGACCTGGATGGAGCGGTTGTTGAAGAACCGGTAGAGGTCGATGTGGACGCCGTGCTTCAGCGAGGCTTCCTGCCGCTGAAGCGAGATGGGGATCTCTTCCTCCCGTATTCCAATCTCCTTTCTCATGGCGCGGTTCTTGAGATACCTCAGGTCGAAGTCGTCCCCGTTGAAGGTGATCAGGAACGGGTATTCCATCATCTTTGCGAAGGTGGCTCGAAGCAGCGAGGCCTCGTCGGGAAATACGGTGTGCGTGTAGGCCGTCAACGCCCCATCCAGCGACTTGTCCTCCCCCGTCCTGTCTACCATGTAGACGATGGACTCCTTGTCGTTGCAGAACGAGACGGCGATGACCGGTCTGTCCCCGGTCTCGGGGTCCGGGAGGCGGTTCTCCTCGTTGGCGACCTCGATGTCGCAGGCGATCCTCTTGAACGCAGAGAGCGGCTGCCCGAGCAGCTCTGCCCACTCACGGATATGAGACGCGGCGTCTCCCGTCGCCTTGGTGAGGATGGAGTCGAGGGACCGTTGGACCTCGCCTTCGACCTCCTTCTCGACCGGCGCCAGCTCCCCTTGGGTTATCTTGTAGTAGGTTCCGACCTTGAGGTGCCTGTCGTAGAGGTAGTTTTCGTAGTACTTGATGTCCGCCTCCCAGCATGTTATCCGCTCTCTGAGGCTTCCCGGGGCGCCTCCGATCGCCAGCGGGTCGGTTGCGGTGATCTTTCTTACTGTGATCTTCGAATCGGTCAGGAGGTCGTACTTCGAGTCGTCGTCGTCGATCGAGGCGACCCCGTTCTTCCCCACGCTGACGCCCTCGGCCTCGAGCTCTGCGCGGGTGAGCTTGGTGTAGCAATACGGCCTGTGCCCGGTGTTGTCGACCCACAGCCACACCCTCCCCCTCTTGGAGTCGTAGAACTTGAGCACCGCCTTCCGTTTCTCGCCGTCGTAGGTGGCGGAGACGAGGAGGCCTTCGTCCAACTCGGTGACAGGGGTGGTCAGCTCTTGGAGCTTCTTGGCGAGATCCTGCCCCTCCGCGACGCTTTGTAACAATCAGACTAACACCGTTTGCTTCCTGAAAACTTCCTTTTTCGCACTGCCTCTGCGGGTGATATAACGATTCTCCACCGGACGGGGGACCCTGGCGGACGGCGGGAAGCGCGTCCCCAGGTTGGCGGCGAGTCCGCGCCGTTTACTTTGCGGCCTACCGGCGCATCGCCGGGCAGTAGGCGTTCGATATCACCCGGGCAGGGCTCGCCTGCGGTTGGGTGAGCGGGTAGTAGACGCCCCTCAGGTACAGCGCGCCCTCCCCCAGGAAGCAGTACGTCAGGGAGCCCGCCCCGACGTAGTAGCGGGCGGCGAAGGTGCACACTGGGGCGGCCGAACCCCCGAGTTGGACCGTGGAGCACGTGGTCAGAGGGACGTTGGGGGGAGACGCAAGGACCTCGTCTACTGGCGCGAAGACCAGCTCAAGCGCGACGACTGGGATCAGCGCAAGGACGATTGCGGTCCACAGGCCGATCTTCAAGACTCGAGCTGCACTCCGGGCTGGATAAGGTGTTGTACCCTTTATCAGCCCCTTGGGAGCGCGGGTCCCTACCCGGACAGGTGGACCTGAGGCGTAAAGAGGTCAGACATCGGGGCTGCGGTAGAGTCGTTTCGTCCGAGCGTGCCCACCCCGAGGAGGTCTTCGACCGTCGCAAGAAGGGAGTAGTGCGAGTACTCCACGTGCGAGGCGTACCCCGCCTTCGCGAAAGGCGAGACGAGTATGCAGGGCACCTGCCCCCCGCCACCTGTGGTGTCGTTCGCGTTCCCCTCGTCATAGGTGATGAAGAGGGCGGTCGTAGCGAAAGAGCTCGAGTTGACTATTTTCGGGACTAACGTGGCGAGCCACTGGTCACCCGTCTGGAGTGGGCAGCTGTGCGCGTCGTCGCATATGTTGGGCGTGATGAAGGAATAGTTGGGAAGGTTGCCGGCCTGGAGGTCCGTGTAGAACTGGTTCATCGAGACCACGTGGGAGTTGCAGTAGCTCGAGGCGCTCCCTGTCCCGTTGTTCCCCGTTACAGCGCCGAAGTAGACGAAGGGGTTGTGCTTCGGGAAGTACAACCCGTCGGGGCTGTTGACCTGCGAGCAGTTCGCAGGCATCGACTCTGCGTACTCCTTCCACGACAGCGAGTGGGAGTCGATCAGGGTGGCTATCGTGGTGATGTTGCCGGGGAGGCCGCACTGCGCCGGCAGGCAGTCGCTCGTCACCCCGAAGGTGCTGCCCGCTACCAGCGCGAGGTAGTTCGGGAGCGAGGGATGCGCGACCCCGTAGTAGTCGGCCGCGAGGGCGTAGCTCGAGGCGAGGCTGTTCTGGTACGGGGCGGAGGCGCTCCCTATCACGCTGCCGTACTCCTCGTTCTCCATCAGGATGACGATGACGTGAGACACCTTCGGAGCTGCCGTCGTCGATGTGGAGGAGCTCGTCGTGATGGGCGGCGGAGTCCGACTGGCGGAGGTCTCCGTCGAGGCCCCTGTGGTTGTCGTAGACGTGGCCGCCTTTGGCTGCAGGGTGAGGACGTACGACGCTCCGAGCACGAGCATCGCGACCACGAACACCAGCTCCGCGGTTTGCGCCTTTGTAGTGCCCGCTCTCTTCAAATCGGTGTCGACCGCCTTGGCCGGCTCTCGACGCGATTCGCTCATAAGGCCTTTGACAACGCGGCTTCCTTACCCTTCGACAGGCTCGCCGCGAAGCCGTACCCGCGTTGGACGGCCTGCAAGTTGAGGGGGATGTAGGCAGCCTTGCGGCCCGTGAAGAACTCCGAGAATACCCGGTTCATGAGGTCCAGGTCCAGCGCCTCCCCCGTGACGGCGAGGTACGCCCCGAACATCACGGAGTTTGCCGCTATCTTGCTGTCTTGCACTCCTTCCAGCTTCAGGCTCTTCAGCTCGGCCGAGATCACGGTCGCAGGGATCCTGATCACTCGTATGTCGCTTCTGTCCGGGGTCGCGAGGACCAGAGAGGAGTTCATGAAGAGCGTCCCTCCCTCCCTGAGGAGCGGCAGGTAGTCCATGGAGGGGATGTTCATGGCGATGAGGAAGTCCGCCTCTTCGACTATCGGTGAGTCGATCTCCTCTTCCGATGTGACCACGTAGCACTTCACCTTCCCTCCCCTGCTCTCCGGGCCGTAGGAGGGAGTGCATGCGACGTGCTGCCCCCTGAGCATCTCGAAGAGGGAGATGTAGTTGGCGAGCTCGAGGACGCCCTGCCCTCCGTGGCCCGCCAAGATCAGCCGCCTCCTCATCTCTTCTCTACCCCGAACTTGTCCTTGTAGAGCCCCGGCGGGAAGAGCTTGGAGAGGACGTCGGCGGCGTACCGCTTCGACTCGAGCACGGACATCTTCCAGTTCACGCTGCAGGTGCTGACGACCTCGACGAACGAGAAGCCCCCCATGAGCTGCACCCTGAACGCGTTCTCCACCGCCCTGGAGCACTCCATCGTCCCCCGGGCGCTATAGAGGTCTGTCGAGTTCAGCGGCTCGAGAGGGAGCGACACCCTCCTCACGTACGCGGGCCCCTCGAGTGTCGCGAGCAGTCGCGAGGCGTCCATGGGAGGGCCGGTGTACTTCGTGTCCCTCCCGCGAGGGGACGTCGTGGTCACCATCCCCTCCGGGGTCGTGGGGGCCATCTGACCTCCCGTCATCCCGTAGATTGCGTTGTTTACCAGGAAGATCGTGACCGGCTCGCCGCGGTTCGCCGCGTAGATCAGCTCGAGGAGCCCTATCGACACGGCGTCGCCGTCGCCCTGGACCGAGAACACGACGAGGTCAGGCCTCACCCTCTTTATCCCGGCCATCACCGCGGGGGCCCTGCCGTGCGGCGCCTGGACCGCGTCCGTGTTGATGTAGTCGTGCGCGAAGACGCTGCAACCCACCGAGTCCACAAGGACAGACCTCTCCCTGATACCGAGATCGTTCACAGCGTTCGCGATCAGCTTGGTGAGGGTGCCGTGCTCGCAGCCGGCGCAGTAGTGCGTCGGCTTCCCCGTGAGGGTCGGGAGCTCGCCGAGCTTGACGACGTACTCGCCCTCGGTATCTCCCTGGCTATGCGACGGCAAGGTCCATCTCCACCCTTCTTGCGATTTCCTTGGCGGTGGGCACTAGGCCCCCGAGCTTCTGGACAGTGCCGACGGGCGCGGAGCTGCCTACAGCGAGCTTCACGTCGTAGAGCATCTGGCCCATGTTCAGCTCGACCACGAGGAACTTTTTCCTGCCGCTCGAGGCGAGGTCCGCGAGCGGTCTGCTCGGGAACGGGGAGAGCGTTATCGGCCTGAAGAGGCCCGCGCTGACGCCCTTCTCTCGCAAGTCGTCGACGACCTCCTTGCAGAGCCTAGAGACCACCCCGTACGCGACGAGGACGATGCTCGCATCGTCAGTGAGATAGGACTCTGACCTCGGCTCGGCGGCGTCCATCCTCTCGTACTTCCTCCTGAGCTGCTCCGAGTGCTCGCTCTGGTCGTTGAAGTCAAGGTGGAGCGAGAGGATGAGGTGCCTGCTCTCGCCCCTAGCCCCAGTGGCTGCCCACGAGACGTCGAACTCCTCCGAGGTCGCGGTCGGGAAGAGGATGTCCTCCTTGAGCTGTCCTATGAACGCGTCCGCGAGGATCACGACCGGGTTCCTGTACTTGAAGGCCAGCGAGAAGCCCAGCTGCGGGAACGAGCCCATCTCCTGCACCGAGTTGGGCGCCAGGACGATGCTCCTGGACCCACCATGCCCGCCTCCCCTCGTGGCCTGGAAGTAGTCGCTCTGCTCCGGCCCCAGGTTTCCCAGCCCCGGGCCCGCCCTGTTCACGTCCACCACGAGGATGGGGAGCTCCATCCCCGCCGCGTACGATATCCCCTCCTGCTTCAGGCTGAACCCCGGGCCTGAGGTCGCGGTCATCACCTTCGCGCCCGTGGAGGCCGCCCCGATGACCATGTTGATCGCCTCGAGCTCGCTCGCCGACTGGAGGAAGACCTTGAAGCCTGGGTACTCTGGGCTCCCGAACTCCTGCGCGAGGGTCTCAGGGACCTCGCTCGAGGGGGTTATCGGGTACCCGAAGTACGCGTTCAGCCCCGCCCTCAGGGCGCCGTACGCCAGTGCCTCGTTTCCCTTGATGAGTTCCCTCTGGCTCATTCTTCCTTCAGCCTCATGACCTGCTTTATCGCATAATCAGGGCAGACCCAGTAGCAGATCCCGCACGCGGTGCAGTCGCCCCTCTCCCCGTGATAGTTGAACACCGCGGGATGGTATCCGTTCCGGTTGAGCGCGCTGGAGAGCTTCAGGTTCCTCTGCGGGCATGCCACTACGCACAGGTCGCACCCCTTGCAGACCTCGGCGTCGACCACCACGAGTGACTTGGGCAGAACCCCTGCCTTGCCGAGGCTCATTGGAGGTTTCCTAACGCCTCTTCATATATAACGGCCGGACACATTTCTCATCTCTGACAATCAGCGAGGGCGCGACGGTCACTCGTCGGGGCCAGCCGAGCGAGCACTTCACCCGGGCGGCTTCAAGCCGTGCTTCCCCGTATTCCCAGCCTTGCCGCAGCCCAGTCGAACGTCTTCGCCAGGCCGTCCGAGAGCGAGGTGGTCGGGCTCCAGCCGAGGGATCCCTTCGCCCTCTTCAGGTCCGGCATCCTGTTGAGGGCGCCGGTCAGCTTGGAGTCGTCGAAGCTCAGCGGGATGTCCTTCTTCGAGAGGCGGATTATCTGCCTGGCCAGGTCCCGCACGGTCGTCTCTTCCGTCGACCCGATGTTGACCGTGAGGCTCCCCCGCTCCCTGACGTGCTTCTCCAGGCGCATCAGCGCGTCGAGCGCGTCGTCGATGTACACGAAGCACCGCCTCTGGCTCCCGTCCCCCCAGACCACGAAGCCCTCTGCGGGGTACCTGACGGCCTTCCTGATCAGGGAAGCGATCACCTGGCTCCTGTCGGGCTTTAGGTAGATGTTCTTGCCGTAAGCGTGGAAGATCCGGGCGGCTCCGTAGGAGACGCCGGACATCAGGGCGAGCTGCTTCTCCGCGATGTATTTCGCCCAGCCGTATCCTCCCTCGGGGTTCACCTTTCGTTCCGAATCCTCTTCACGGAACTGCGCATTGGAGCCTTGCTGCTCGTCGAACGGATAGACCGAGACGCTCGACGCGTAGATCAACGTCTTGACGCCGTTCTCGAGGCAGGCCCTGAAGACGTTGGCGTCGATGACCAGGTTGGACTGCATCGCGGCGAGTTCCGCCGCATTCGAGCCGTGCAGGTAGCTCACGCTTCCGACCTCTGCCGCGAAGTGGAACACCGTGTCGGCCCTCCGGAGAGAGTCCTTCGCGAACCTGTAGTCGCGCAGGTCTCCAATGGCGCACTTCCGCCTCACGCCGAGGTCAGCGAGGTTCTGAAGCGAGCCAGCCGAGAGGTCGTCGACGATTGAGACCTGGCGGCCGTCGTCGATCAGCCTCCTTGCGATGTGGCTGCCGAGGAACCCGGCGCCTCCCGTGACCGCTACTCGAGACATGCTCCGCTACTTCCCTTGCCTACCGACCTCTCGCAGCGTCCATCGCGCGGTCTGCCTGAGCGCGTCGGCGGGGGACGTCTTGGGCTTCCATCCTAGCCCCTTGATCTTCTTCGTGGAGAGGTAGACCACCGGGTTGTCGCCCACCCATCCGCGGGCGCCGCCCGTGTAGCTCTTCTTCACCTTCGTGAGCCCCATCTCCTCGATCACGATGTCGGCAACCTCGTTGACCGTGGTCTGCTCCTGGAGGCCGAGGTTGAAGATGTTCACGCGGCCCGAGCTCTTCGCGTAGCCGAGCATGATGCCGTCGACGCAGTCCTTCACGGACAGGTAGTCCTTGCTCTGCTTTCCGTCGCCCAGTATCTCAAGCTTGGAGGGGTCCGCGAGCAGCTTGTGGGTGAAGTCCCAGATTGCCCCCCTCCTGCACCTCTCTCCGAGGACCGTCCCGAACCTATAGGCCCACACCTTGATCGGGCTGAACTCCGCAAACGCCGAGGCGTACCCCTCGCCCGCGAGCTTTGCAGCCCCGTAGAGCGACGTCTGGATGCCCGAGTAGGTCTCGGGGGTCGGGGTGACCGCGGCCTCTCCATAGAGGGCCGAGGTGGAAGCGAAGATGAAGTCCTTGACCTTGTTCGCCACCATGCTCTCGAGGACGTTGAGGGTCCCGACGACGTTGTGCTCGAGGTCTGCGCGGTGGTCGCGGAGGCTCACCCGCATCAGCGCGTGGGCGGCGAGGTGGAAGACCGCGTCGCAACCCTGTGAGGACTTTGAGACGGTTTCGAGGTCCCTGATGTCCCCCTCCACCACCTTCAGGCGGGGGTTGCCCTTGTGGTGAGCCACGTTGGAGCGACGGCCCGTCAGGAGGTTGTCAAGGACAACCACGCTCCACCCGTCGTCGAGCAGGCGGTCGACGAGGTGGCTGCCGATGAAGCCGAGTCCGCCGGTGACCAGGGCCTTCTTCATTCCCTCAACCGGCCTCCTCTCTCCTCGCATAAATCATCCGATGGAGGCAGCAACTCGGTCAATCTAGCTCTGCCTTATTCCGAGCTACGCGCAATCCGAAGAACTTTGCGGGTTGACAGATGCCTGCTTGGTGACGAGAACGGCGCCCTTACCTGCCCCATTCACCGGACGATGGCTTCCTTCTTCATGGCCTCGAATTCCTCCCAGGCCTTGTCGAACTCATCGATGGTCTCCTCGGTCCGCTTGTTGTAGGGCATCTGCTTTAGGATCTTGAAGGGCACGGTCATGATGTGGGCGCCCGCCGCCACCGCGAGGGCGACGTCCTCGGGCTTCCGTATGCTCCCGACGATAAGCCTCCCCATCGTGCTGTCCTCCTTCGCGAGGGCCGCGTAATCCCTGATTATCTGCAACGGGTTCTCGCGGGCTTCGATCGCCCTGTTGTAGAACAGCGAGACATAGGTCGCGCCCGCCTTGGACGCCAGGACGAGCTGGTTGAACGTCATCATCACGGTCATGTTGGTCTTGATGTGCTCCTTTGCGAGCTGGTGCACCACCTCGAGGCCCCTCCCGTCGCCGTGCATCGCGACTTTGACCACGATGTTCTTGTGCCAGGATGCGAACTCCCTCCCCTGCGCGAGGAGCTCCTGCACTGAGCTCTTTGTCGTCTCCACGCTCACGGGGCCCTTTACGAGCCTGCAGATCTCCATGATCCGCCGCTTAAAGTCCACCTTCCCTTCGGTGAGGAGTATCTTTTGGTTCGTGGTGACTCCTTCGGTCACGCCCTGCCGTGAAATGACCTCTATTTCGTTCAAAGAGGCGGTATCTAGGAAGAACTGGACCACGCCAATGCGCCTATGGCCGAGGTTAACCCGGCCTGTCGTATAAGAATTGCTGTTATTGCGAAAGGCATAAAGTCGGTCCGGACGGGTGACTCCAAGACGACTCGACAAAGCCGCGGAGGGGGAGTAAAGGGACGAAAGAGGGCGGTCTTCCTCGACCGGGACGGGGTCCTGAACGACCTGGAGTACAACCACGAAGAGGGGAGCATAGGGAGCCCCCTCTCGGCGAGGCAGCTCAGGATAGCCCCCCGCGCGGGAGAGTCGGTGAAGAGGATTAAGGAGCTCGGGTACCTGGCGATACTCGTCTCGAACCAACCAGGGGTCGCCAAGAGGCAGCTCTCGTACTCCGAGTTCGAGAAGATGAACGGGATGGTCCGCGAAAAGCTGGCCAAGGGCGGGGGCTCGCTGGACGGCGAGTACTACTGCCTCCACCACCCGGACGCATTGGTAAAGAAGTACAGGCTGGACTGCGACTGCAGGAAGCCAAAGCCCGGCCTCCTGCTTCGAGCGGCCCGAGAGAACGGAGTCGACCTCGGGAGGTCGTTCTTCGTGGGTGACGCGCTCGTCGACGTGAAGGCCGGGAGGGCCGCGGGCTGCAAGACCGTCCTGCTCGGCCACGTCACGACCTTCCTAGGCAAGATGATCGAGAGCGAGCGCGCCCAGCCCGACTACGTCCTTCCCTCGCTCAAGGCCGTGCCCGACCTTCTGAGGAGCCTGGACAACTCGACCGCACCAAAGACGAGAAGGGCCCGCAGTTAGGGGGCGAAGTGTCAGTATCTGGAGGGCTTCGCGCCTGCGGCCTTGGACGAGATCATTCCTCTAAGCTGCTCGCACATCAGGTGCGTCAGGACGAGGTGCATGCCCTCGACGTGCGGAGTGGAGTTCGCGGGGACGACGATGCAGGCGTCGGAGGCAGTCCTCAGCACGCCGCCGTCGAACCCGGAGAGGCCGACGACCTTCCCGCCGTTGTCCTTCGCGTACTTCACCGCCTTCAAAAGGTTCTGCGACCAAGGCCCGGCCTTGTCGCTGCCCGAGCCTCCGTGTACGCTGATCGCCACCAGGACGTCCCCCTTCCTGAAGAAGTTCCTGAGCTGCTCGTAGTAGATGTCGCCCCAGCCGTTGTCGTTCGTGAGAGCGCTCACGAGGGGGATGTTGTCCACCAGGGAGAAAGCCCGGAACTTCCTGTCGGCCTCGTCAGAGACCCACTTGTTGAGGTCGCACGCGAAGTGCGTCGCGGTGGAGGCAGACCCTCCGTTGCCTATGGCGAAGACCTGGCTGTCGTTCTTCCATGCGTCGTACAGGACACCTATCGCCTTGTCGATGGCTCCCCTGTCCAGCTTCGCCGTGATCTGAGAGACCTCCTCGAGGTATTCCTGCGTTCGGGCCAAGTCGGCGAACTTGCGCCCTATAATCGCTTTAAGTCTGTCTGTCGGCTTTTCGCTTTGGGGGGCGGCGTCAGAGGAGCATGCGCATCAGCCTGCCAAGGCTGGCGGGCATGAAGTGCTCCAAGTACCTCTTGTCCTCTTCGGTCAGGAGCTGCAGGCCGCGCGCGCAGAGGAGGAAGACCGCCGCGCCTATGAGCGCGTACGGGCCGAGCGTCAGCGTCCTGTTCGACAGGAACTTTGACAGCGAGAAGAGCACCCCCAGCATGATGAGCGAGGAGGCGATCACCTTGGCGTGGAACCCGACGTCCGCGACCCCCGCAAGGTAGGCCTTGGTCAGATAGACCGCCATCAGGAAGCCCGCGATGTCCACCACTATCCTGCTCGTCGCGGCCCCCAGGATCCCAAAGCTCGGGACCAGCAGCACCGACAACGCCAGGTCCAGCACCACGGTCACCACTCCTATCCACATCACCTGAACCGTCCTTCCGGTCGAGAGGAGCAGGGACGTGAGTATCCCCTGCATCGCGACGAAGAGGAAGAAGAACGACATCAGCTGCAGCGATGGGTTTGCGATGAGATAGCTCGCCGCGCCCCCTGAGAACAGCCTGATCATCTGCTTGGAGAGGCCGACGAGCGCGAAGGACACTGGGATCAGGGCTAGCATTGTGTACCTGAACGCGAGCCTCAACCCTGACGTGAGCTTGCCAGGGTCGTTCGCGTTCGAGGACGTCTCCGGGAAGAACGCGGTGTTGAGCGGCGTGAAGAGCATCACGCCTATGCCCCCGGAGATGGCTATCGCAGCGTAGTACGCGCCCATCTGAGCTTCGTTGAGCAGGCCCCCCACCACCAACGGGTCTGCGGCGCCCGTCGCTACAGTCACTATCCCCGCGATCCCCAGGGGTATCGAGTACCTCAGCACCTGTTTCACGGTGCGCCCGCGCGCCCTGGCGGGAGCTGCGACAAGGAGCCGCTTTCGGGTGATGGCGAGCGACCAGACGCTGATCACGAGTCCGTAGAAGACCCAGCCGACGATGGGGACGATTACGCTGTGGAACTCGAAGAGGCCTAGCACGGTCAGGCACACCATCGCGAGGTTCGCGCTTATCAGAACCCTTGCCAGAGACTCGTACTTCTTCATGCCCTGGACGAGGCCCTGGAATATCCCCGAGATGGTGCTCGAGAAGAGCCATGCGCCCGACGCGGCGAAGATCCAAGCCGAGCTTGCGCTCTTCGTGAAGTACATCGAGAGCGCAGGCGAGAGCATCACAAAGACGACCGTGGCCGCCGAGGTGAAGATCAAGGAGAGGACGACTATCGACCTCGACACGACTCTAGACTCCCCCTCGTCGTGCGCCATGTAAGCGACGAACCTGGTGGCGGCGGACTGCAGGCCGAAGAACGCGACGGACGAACCGATCCCTGTGACCAGCACGATCGACGAATAGAGGCCGTACTCGGAAGGCGTCAAGAGTCGCAGCAGCATTGTCAGGAAGACAAAGCCGACCACGCTGTTGACCAGGTTCTGGACGGTGAGAGACCTTATGCCCGAGGCGATCTTCTTCGCCCTCTCTGAGGACGCCATTTGACCGACCTCCGACAGCGGAGCAAACTCGGTCGATGCCGCCCGGAGGGGAGACCAGCCCTGGTCCCTTCTCGGCTCAGAATCAGGTGTAGCCAAGGCGCTTCAGGTTATCCATAACCCGTCTTTCGTCCTCCTCCGAGAACGCATAGTCGCGGCCGTCGCTTATTACGTCTGTCGGCTTGAGAGGGTGAGCAGGATGCGGCTCCGCCAAGATGTCCTGAATCACGTGCCCATCCATGGAATCTGGCGGTAATATACCCATCAGCGCGAGCGAGGTCGCGGCTACGTCCTCCAGGCAGACCTCGAAGCCTCCCGAACTTCTGATCCCGGGGCCGGTGGCGAGGAATATGCCGTTCGGGCCGTGGTTTGCTTTCGGAAAGTCGCCTGACCTTGACAGGACGCTTCGGCTGTAAGGGTCGGTCTTGATGTTGACGTCGTCGCGCGGTACGATCAGCAGCTCGGGAGCGGACTCCAGCCTGTCGCCCTTGTAGACCTCGTCTCGGGCGTAGACCTTGCAGACCTCCTTGCCCGAGTCGTCCCTCAGCCCGGAGAGGCCCGAGACTATCGCCTTCTCGTCCTCTTTCGACTTCACGACGATCACGCCGTCGGTCCCGGGCACGAAGGCTCGCGACCTTTCCAGGTCGACGGCGTCGATGGTGTGGACGACCGTCGTGGCGCCCTGGTACCTCTTGGTCAGCCCCTGTGGGAGCCAGAGCAGGTGCCCGTCGAGCAGGTCGTGGGCTGCCCTTGTGAGGCGGTTGGGCAAGGAGGACTTCCTCTTCAGCAGCCCCTGGCCGTGGAGCCACGCGTTTGGATAGAACGCGAGGGGTCTCGGGTTGAAGCCGTGGTCTGAGACGATTAGGAAGTTGACGCCCGCGCCGATCGAGTCGATCAGCCTTCCCACGAGCCTGTCGACCTCGCGGTAGCCGCGCCTCACAGCCTCGCTCTCCTCGTCCCCCTTGCCCATAGCCTTGTGCTGGAGGCGGTCCAAGGCGGTGAGCACTATCATGCCGAAGGACCAGTCCTCCTCCTTCAACAGGTCAAGGAAGAGCTCGACTCTCTTCTCCTCGGTCGCTATCATCTTGCCGACCATGACGTCGGGCTGCTTCTCGAGGCCCCTGCTCAGCGGGGTGTCTATCTCGTAGCCAGCCGCCCTTAGCCGGGCCAGCAGGGCCTGGGGATAGACCGACCTCTCGTCGATGAACCAGGGGGGTATCCCGGAGACGATCGACCCCGAGATCTCGTGCACGGGATAGGTGACCGGGACGTTGACCATCACGGACCTCTCGCCGAGAGACTGGACGTAGTCCCAGATCCTCGGGGTCGAGGTGTCCGTGGAGTTGGTTATGGTGAGCGGGAAGGTAGTGAAGTTGTAGAAGTAGTATATCCCGTGCTTTCCCGGGTTCACTCCTGTCGTGATGGACGTCCACGCGGGGGCGGTTTGCGGCGGAATGCCGGACTTTAGGCTCGAGAAGCAGCTCTGGTCCCGGATGGCGGAGAGCCTCGGCATGTCCCCGCTCTCCATGAAGCCCCTCGTCAGCTGAAAGTCGGCTGCGTCGAGCCCGATGATGACCAGCTTGTTCAATGATATGCCACCGCCGTGAGGTTTCCTCACTGAAGCGGGTCAACTCCGTATTTTAGGCTGTTGCCGCGAGGGCCTCCTCGAGGCGACGAGGCCGAGGCCGCGCACCGTCTATAAGGGGCCCGCGGGGAGCGTCGCCAGAGCGTCTGTTACGAATGATTTCTGCAGCGGTGCGCCTTCTCCTTCTCTTCCTCTTCTCGGTGGTTTCAAACGCGACGGCGTTCTTCGGAGCCTCGTACACCTTCATAGCGACGGCGGAGCTCGCCGCCACCGGAATCAACCTCGAGAGCTTCACTCTGGTCGTCTTCGTGACCGCCCTCGGGGCGACCATCGGGAAGATCGTGATCTACTTCAGCGCCCTCGGGCTCCAGAACAGCCTCAAGAGGAACAAGAACGTGAGGCTGCTCGGCACGTGGCTGGGAAAGAGCGGATTCTACCTGGGGCTCTTCGTCACCGCCCTGCTCCCCGCCCTCCCCCTCGACGACTACGTCTACATCGGGGCGGGCGCCAACAGGGCCAAGCTGGCGCCCATGCTCGGGGTGACGTTCATCGCCAAGCTCGCGAAGAGCGCCTTCGAGATACTGCTCGAGCTCTCGGGGCTCTTGGAGATATCCCGTCTCACGCACCGCCTCTTCGGGCTCACCCAGCTGGAGCTTTCGATAATCGCGTCCGCGGTCTTCGTGGTGCTCGGCATCGTCGTCTACAAGATAGACTGGGAGCCTATCGCGTCAAGGGCGGGCAAGCTCTTCGCCAGAAGGCCCGCGCAGCCCGCCAACCTCTCGCCGCCCTGAGACTGGTTAAATACTCGAAAAGGGGGCTCGGATTTGGAGCGCCCGCATCCTCCTTTGATCGTCTCAAGGACCCCTTTCAGGCTGTCGCTCGGAGGGGGCGGGACGGACCTGCCCGCCTACTACACGAAGTTCGGCGGATTCTTCGTCTCCGGGGCGGTCGACAAGTACATGCACATCGTCGTCAACAACAGGTTCGAGCCGGGCATCAGGCTGAGCTACAGCCAGACGGAGATCGTGAGCTCCATCGACCAGATACGCCACCCCCTCGTGAGGGAGGCTCTCAAGCTCTTGGAGCTGAGGGACAAGCTCGAGATAGTCTCGCTCGCCGACGTCCCCGCTGCGACCGGCCTCGGCTCGTCTGGGAGCTTCACCGTGGGTCTGCTCAACGCCCTCTTCGCCCACCAGAAGATGGTCAAGACGCCAGAGCAGGTCGCGGAGATAGCCTGCGACATCGCCATGAACAGGCTGCACGAGCCGTCAGGAAAGCAGGACGAGTACAGTGCCAGCTTGGGGGGGATAAGGTCCTACGAGATAGACACCCGCGGGAACGTCACCGCGAGGGAGCTCGACATATCCGAGAGCACTCTCTCCGAGCTCGAGTACGGGATAATGATGTTCTACACGGGGATAACGAGGAGCGCGGGTGAGATCCTCGGGAAGCAGCAGGCCAAGGTCTCGGAGAAGGAGGGAGACGCAGTCAAGAGGATGCACTCGATTAAGGCCATAGGCCTCGAGAGCAAGAAGGCGCTCGAGTCCGGGGACCTCAGGAGGTTCGGCGAGCTTCTCCACGAGCACTGGCTCGTCAAGCGGGGCATCACCGACAGCATGACCACCGACCGCGTCGATTCGTGGTATTCCATCGCGAGGAAGAACGGCGCCCTCGGGGGGAAGCTGGTGGGGGCGGGAGGCGGGGGCTTCCTGATGGTCTTCTGCCAGGATGGACGGGAGAAGGTCAGGGCAGCCCTCGCAGCAGAGGGGCTGACCGAGATGAGGTTCCGGTTCGACTTCGAAGGCAGCAAGGTAATCTACAACGTCTAGGGGCGGATCGCTTACGCGGGGGAGGTCTTGAGGTGCAGGCCGCGATACTCGTGGGGGGCCTCGGGACGAGGCTCGGAAGCCTGACCAAGTCGGTGCCCAAGCCCATGGTGCTCGTGGCCGGGAAGCCCTTCCTCGAGCACGAGATTGGACTGCTGAAGGGGGGCGGTATAGACGACTTCGTGCTGTGCGTCGGCCACCTCGGGGAGAAGGTGGAGTCTCATTTCGGGGACGGCGGGAGGTGGGGCGTCAGGGTCAGGTACAGCTACGACGGACCCAAGCTCCTCGGGCCGGCCGGGGCGCTGAAGAAGGCCGAGCCCCTGCTCGACGAGCGCTTCTTAGTCACGTACGGCGACGCCTACCTCAGGGCGGACTATCGGCGCCTGATGAGCGCCCTCGAGAAGTCGGGCAAGCTCGGTGCCATGGCGGTCTACGAGAACCACGACAGGTATGGCAGGAGCGACGTCGTCGTGAGGGACGGCATGGTGGCGCGGTACCAAAAGTCGGGAAAGGCGCCGGGCATGGACTGGGTGAACTTCGGTGTCTCCGCCCTGAGGAGGAGCGCGCTTTCCTTCGTCCGCGCGGGAAGGGAGTGCGGCGAGGAGGAGTTCTACGGGGAGCTCATCAAGCGGGGCGAGCTCCTCGCGTTCCCGGTGAAGGACAGGTTCTACGAGATAGGGACCCCGGAATCGCTCAAAGAGTTCGAGCGCTTCATCTCGCGTCAGCGGTGAGGCTCCGCCTCGCTGAGACGCCGCGCTTCGAGGAGGGTCTTACCCTAGGAGTACGCGTCTATCATCTCGGCGCACTTCTCGATCCCCCTGTACCTCTTCGAGACCTGCCCGACGGCGTCCAGGTTCTTCCTGTACTTCGGGTCCGTCATGCACGCGTCCACCGCCGCGGTCAGGCCCTCGGGGTCGAGGTCCTGCGGCAGGATGTCTATCCCCAGCCCGAGCCTCTGGAACTTCTCGGCGTTGCCGAGCTGCTCAGAGTGGTTGTGGATCGGGACGAGGACGGCCGGCTTCCCGGAGTCGATGCACTGCCCGATCGTCCTGTGGCCCGCCCTGGCGACCAGCACCTGCGAGAGCAAGAACAGCTCGTCCTTGATCGGGCACCAGTCGTACAGCAGGGTCCCGTCGGCCAGCCTCCTCGGCTCCCCCGAGCCTCCCAGGTAGCCCATGGAGACAACGATCTTGTATCTTGCTGAGAGCGCGGTCGCCGACTTGAGGACGATGTCGATGAACCTCTTCTTGGTCGCATCAGGTCCGCTTATCTGGAAGAAGACGAGCGGCCGAGAGTCGAACTCCAGGACGCCCCTCGCCTTTTGGAGCCTCTCTTCGCTCACCTCGAGGCTGGGGGTGGTGAACCCCACGTACTTCACTATCCTCGTCAGGTCTGTCCCGTCCACGTTCGCCTCCCCGATCGTGTAGGGAGGGGGGAGGTCGGTAAGCAACACTTCATCGCTCAGCGACCACATGAGGCCCAGGACGTCCCCCGCTATCCTCTCGTAGAGCTTCCCGAGGGCGTCCCCCCTGTACCTCGGCGGGAGCGTCACCTTGAACTGGTTCAGCATCGTGATGACCGGGCACGACCTCGACCTGGCGGCGAGGACCGCCGAGAGCCGGGAGTCAGAGACCGTGACCTTCGGGTCGAACCTTCCGATGCTATCCGCCTCGAACGCGACCTGGTTCGTGAAGGAGCGGAGCATGAGCGGGAAGTGCACCACGAACCCACGAGGAGAAGCTCCCCTCCTCGGTCCACTCCACGTCGAACGGCGGGCACTCGACCGTCTCGGCCAGCGGCACGCGCGTCCTCAGGTAGCGCAAGCCCTGCCCAGAGCAGGAGTAGCGGATGCTGTCTCCGTCCGACCCAAGGCGCTCGGCTATGTCCAGCATCCGGGTGGCGTGGCCCAGGCCCGAGCCGAAGACAGCGATGTAGATCTTGCGCACGGCCGAAGTCTTTCTCGCGGGTGCTGCGCGCGCCTATTTATCCGGGCGCCGCGCCGGCGCCCCGCCCGAGCCCAGGCATTCGCGAAACATCCGAAAACTTACATACCGGGTCTAGGGGTTTACCTCGTTTTTCCCGGGAACGTTGAATGGCGATACAAACATGGTTCCTGATTGAGGTAGTCACTCTAGTCTTCAGCGTCCCAGTCTTCGCCCTGGAGTACTACTGGGTCTTTCTCCTGGGGAACTCTCTGAGGTACCCCAGGGACCTGGGCGTCGGCGAGGTGACGCTGGAGGACCACCCGATGGTTTCGATACTCATCGCGACGTTCAACGAGCGATACGTGATAGAGAGGTCCCTCGACGCGATGAAGAACCTCGACTATCCGAAGGACAAGATACAGGTGGTGGTCGCGGACGACTCGAACGACCAGACGGTCGCGCTCATAGACGAGAAGATCCGCGACCTCAACGCGTCTGGCATCAAGGCGGTGGTCTCGAGGAGGCCGGTGAGGGAGAACTTCAAGTGCGGCGCGCTCAACAAGGGGCTGGAGAAGGTCACGGGAGACTACGTCCTGCTGCTCGACGCTGACTCCATCATTACCCCGGACGCCGTCACGAAGGGGATCGACACGATGGAGAAGCACCCGCGGGCCTCCTTCGTGTCGTTCCGGTACGGGCACTACAACAGGAACTACAACCTGGTCACTCAGATGTTCGCCCTCACGCAGGACATCGGCGACACGCTCTCCAAGATGGGGGCGTACCACATCGACGCACCGTTCTCCCTCCAGGGAGGGATGGCGCTGGTGAGGACGAAGGACCTCAGGGAGGTGGGAGGGTGGTCCAACGAGCGGATAGCCGACGACGCAGACATCTCGATCAAGATGTACCTCGCGGGGAAGAGGGGCATCTACCTCAGCAGCGTGAAGATAATGGCCGAGGACCCCTCGACTCTCGAGGTCTGGAAGAAGCAGGTGGCCAGGACGTCCCAGGGATGGTGGAGGTGCATAGCGAGGTACGGGCGCACGATCCTCACGTCGAGGAACGTGAGCGTCCGCAAGAAGCTCGGCCTCGTGCTCATGCTCATGGCGCCCTTTACAAGCCTGACCTGGATAATCGTCACGTTCCTGTCGGCCTTCGCGGTGATCTTCAACCTGGTCCCTCCCGCGCACTCGCTGTTCAGCAACCCCGTGTACGTCGTCGCGACCGCGGTGCCGATGGGGCTTTCGCTTGCGTCCGGGGCTTGGGCGCTCCGCGTCCAGGGCCTAATGACGATGAGGAACGTCGTCCTGATTCCAGCTCTGGGATACGCCTCAGGGAGCATGCTCACGCTGGGCTCGATGGGCTTCTTCTACGGCGTCTTCGACAGGATGGGGTTCTTCCTGTACAGGACCCCGAAGGGCGGGTCGGGAGGGGCCGCGAAGACGAGGTACTTCCACGCGCTCACGAACGACAGGAACGCCATAGTCGAAGGAGTGCTCGCGGTCGCTGGGATAGTGCTGTCTGTGCTCGTGCTCCTCCGCGGCGTCTGGTTCCTTTCCCTCTCGCTCGTGGCCTTCGGCGCCTTCACGCTGTGGTCGATGAACCTCGCGAGGCACCTCCAGCGCAGGTCAAAGCCTCTCGCCGCAGACCCGGCACCCAGGCCCGACGTCCTCGTCAGCGTGGCCCGGAACCTCGGCAGCGCTTTGGCCGAAGAGGGCACGCGGCCTTCCTAGTCGACGAAGGGAAGCTCGCGCTCTGAATGGCGGGCGCAGTTTTCGGGTCACACGAAGGCGATCAGGTGGGTCATCGCGTAAGCGGGCACGACGAGATACACCCATTCGTGGTGGAGGAGCGCCCTCCTCTTCTCGACGGTCGAGAGGGCGTCGAGGGTGAAGTCCACGAGCAGGCACGCGCCCGCGAGCAGGAGGGTGAACTCGAAGCTGGGCCAGAACGACGACCAAAGCACGCGGAAGTAGTGCAGGTAGACCAGGCTGCCCACTGCCGCGTAGGCTGCGGGGACTATGGCCAGCAGGAAGTTCCTGTGATGGAGGCGGTAGCCGAGCAGGTAGAAGGGCTTGGCGATGCCCCTGTGAAAGAGGTAGTCTCCGACCTTGTCGAGGACGAGGGTCGCCGAGATCACCACGATGAATCCGGCGATCAGACGAAGCTGCAGCTCCTGGCCAGTCAATCTGACGACTGGCGGAACTATCAGTCTTCCGATATTTTAGCGTATGTGTGAACTCCGAATGACCAAACCAGCCTACACCAGCGCGTCGAGGAACCCCGTGACGCAGTCCCTTAGCGCCAGCAGGAGCGTGTTCCCTATCTTGCCGCCGCTCGCAGCGAGCTTCGAAAGGCGCTGCACACGGAAGTAGATCGGCGGGTGGGGGTCGAAGCTGAGCCAGTCCAGGAGCCTGGCTCCCCTGGAGTACCTCTCGATGTAGAGCTGACGGAAGCCGATGCTCGTTAGCGCCGAGGCGAGGACCTTCGGCTCGCCCAGCTTGGCCGCGGACTCCGTGTCCGCCCTTGTCTCGAGGACCTTCCCTATCGAGAAGATGACCGCGAAGATGATGATGTAGTAGAACAGCCCCAGATAGAGAAGGAGCGGCAGCCAGAGATAGAGGCCCCCGACGTAGAGAAGGAAGGTAGCGGAGAATAGTATCAGCGAGTCGCGACCTCTGATGTGTCCGAGCTCGTGTCCCACGACCGAGGAGAGCTCCGCGTCGCCGAGGTCCTCGAGGGAGCCCGCCGTTATCGTGATGGCCGACCTCCCTGGGGAGACCCCCGTGGCGGCGGCGTTGTCCGCGACGCTGTTCACGATCGTCACCTTAGGCACGGGGAGCCGGAACCGGTCGGCGACGCCTTTGACGAGGTCGTAGACGTTCCTCGTCACTATCTTGATCTCGTTCGCGGTGGACTTGATGCCCGCGGAGGCGAGGACCTCCTGGACGGCCTTGCTCGCGTCCGGCCCCTCGAGAGCGTCGGGCGAGAGCCTTGCCTCGAGGCGGTCGCTTACGTCCGAGATGATGGTCTTGGCGAACTTCGCGACCTCTCCCTTCATCTCGATGGAGACGGGGACGCAGACCATGGTGACCCTCGGCCTCGAGGATGTGGGTCGCACCTTGCCGACGAGGAGGGCGAGCCTGTCGGAGTAGAATAGCGCCAGGAGCTGGATCCCCAGCACGAAGAAGATGGCGGGGTCGCCGAGCACGAGGAAGAGCCCGAAGCTGAGGGCCATTATCACGAGGTAGAGGTTCATCATGTTCCCGCTTAGCAGCCTCCTCAGGGTCTCGCCCCCGATTGGGGATGGCGAGGGGACGTCGCGGACGGCCCCCTTTTCCCCGTCGAGAAGATGAAGTAGAGGCTCGTCGTCTTCGCTTTGGTCAGGAACATGTTCACCAGCACCTCGAGGTCGTCAGCCACCTTCGTGCATGCGCGCACCCCCGGGCCGTCGGCCGGGTCTAGCCCCGGGAAGGCGACGGAGACCGAGCTGGGAGCTATCGTCAGACGGACCTCCCTTCCTCGCAAGGGCTCTACGACGCGTCCGGGGGTCTCCGGTGGCGAGAACCCCCACTCGAGCTCGACGCTACCTGCGTCCTTCGACCAGGTCTCTCTGTAGGCACGGCCCGTCAGGGAGTCGATGTTTGGGTCGAGGTAGTGGGCCTTGACGTACTCCGCCGCGCCGCGGATGGCGGGCGGCGTCACGCCCCCCTGGACTGGGATCTCTCTGTCAGCCTTGGAAGTGACGCTCAACGCTCGCGGCTCTCAGCCCGGCCGGTCTTCTGCCCTCAGAAATACCCTTGGTCTTCGGCCCGCTCCTGCTGCTAGCGCGGCGACCCGCCCAAACTAGGCCGGCCAGGGCGAGAGCCAACGATGCGATCATCATGGAATCATATCTTCGTGGTTGACGGCGAATTAGGCTCGATCAGCCTCCGCGGCGCTCCGTTTGGCCTATCCGTTTCGAACCGTTCAGAATGTCGGTGTCTCTTCTGCGCTATCTGGATGAGCTTCCTGAGATCCTCACGTGGAAGACCTTTTCGACGTGAGTGTCCTTGACCCTGTCACTGTTCAATACCGAGCTCCCCTTCGGCCCTGTAAGAATGACAGTCCCGTGTTCCATCAGGAGAGGCATGAGCCGGTCCACGTAACCCGCCCTCTGCATCTCCACCACGTTGAAGGCGCATATTCCCATTGCGGGGAAGGGCATCTCTCTTCCAAGGGCGTGTTCGTACTCCTCCAGCTCAATCATCTTCTCTTGCTGAATGAAGCACGACATCTCGGCCGAGGCTCGCAAGCTCCTCATGCCCCGCTTCAGACAGTCCCAGGAAAGGCTAGAGAAGTGGTCTATCACGCGGGGGATGTCGACGTGTCCGTTCTTGATATGCACCTCGTCGTAGTTTGCCACAGACAGTCGGCCGTCGTGTTCGAGGGTGTTCACATTCATCCCGTCGGAATCCATGCCCTCTCTTATCTGGCTGGGCGTTTCCTCCGAGCAGACGTAGGCCAGCTTTGAATCGTTTTGGCCATACTTCAGGTGGGTGAAGAGCACGTCGTGCTTGTGCTCAGGCGAGTCGTATACCAGGATGGTGTGACTACCGGGTTGCATCGTCTTTAGCGCGTGAGCGACTTCTGGTGATACCATCTTCCATCGACCACCCTAGAGGGGACTCCATGACGTATGTTGTATTTTAGGGTGATGAATCCCCAATCCTGTCAGGATGGTCGCCGGGACACGAATGCACGCGTACGCACACGAGATTTGTCAGCAGCCCAAATGATTATAACTTCTGCATTTTTCGGTCGGAGTCGTGGCGAAGTCGCTCAGGGAGTTGCTTGTGCCCATCCTGTTCTTCGTGGTGGGAGTCTTCTGGGTCGGGATAGTGGCGACCGGCGGGGGAGCCCTGCTCGTCCTGGCCGCTCTCGCGTTCTTGCTGAGCGGGGTACTCCTGCTCGCGACGCCGTCGAGCTGGGTGGGGAGGCCGCTTGCTGGAGCGAGCGCGCTCTTCGGGCTGACCCTCACCGTCTACCAGGCGTACGAGGCCTCGACCCTCATCGGATCGAACCTAGGCGGCGTGGGGCTGACGAGCCTCGGCGTGTTCGGGGTCTTCGCGATAGTCTGCGCCTACCTCGAGATGGCGACCCTCTCGATGGGCCGTCCCTCAGAGACCGCCAAGAAGGCCTAGAGGCTGTCGGGCGCGCCCGGCACCTGGTGCACCTTTCTCAGGAAGTACGCGCTGTAGGCGCTTATCAAGAAGATCGCCGAGAACATCTTGGTCGCGAACCCGAGGTTCCAGGGGGTCGGGCCAGGGCTAGAGAGCAGCAGCGGATTGGAGGCCAAGTTGCTGTTGAGCACCTGGATGCTGAAGTACGAGCCCCAAAGCATGAAGTTGTACATGACCTCGTATGCCGTCGCGAAAGCGACCACGATGGCGAGGAGCTGGAGCGAGGCCAGCACGAGGTGCGACCACTGCGCGACCTTGTTCTGCCAGAGCCGGATCCCGGAGTAGAAGAAGGTCACGGAGGCAACGCAGAGGTAGTCCACAGGCTGGGCCAAGTAGGGAAGAGGCCAGGAGACGTTCACCATGCTCTGCCCGATGACCGGGAGGCTCCCGCTCGAGACGATGGCCGCCGTCCCGATACCGTACGCCCAAGCCGCCAGGATCACGACCCCGGACACCCCGAACACGATCCTGTACATCAGGCGCGTGTTCGCGTCCGGACGGCGGAGCTCATCCATCTGCTCCATGGACATTCGGGCAAATCACCCCGGACATTCCTTTAAAGTGTTTGTCGCCGAGATCCTGCAGACGGATTCCCTTGAATCCCTTAAATGGCGACGGGCGAGGGGAACAAGACGTCGAGGAGCATCCATGGACCTAGAGGAGAGGCTTGCGCTCGTTAGGAGGCCGCCCACGGAAGAGGTTCTGACGGAGGCGGAGCTGGTAGCGCTCCTCGGGAAGGAGGCGCACCCCAAGCACTACATCGGGCTCGAGATCTCGGGGCTGCTCCACCTCGGCTCGCTGGTGATACTGGGCTTCAAGATCAACGACTTTCTCAAGGCCGGCATCCGCTGCAAGGTATTCCTCGCGGACTGGCACAGCTACATCAACAACAAGCTGGGCGGGGACATCGAGAAGATAGAGAGGGTCTCGAGGTACTACAAGGAGGCCTTTGGGTTCTTCTGCCCCGGGGTCGAGTTCGAGCTCGGGAGCAAACTCTACGCAGGGAACGACCAATACTGGAAGGACCTCCTTCGGTTCTCCAAGCAGATCACCCTGGCGCGGGACACAAGGTGCCTCACGATAATGGGGAGGACGACGAGGGACAAGCTGGACGTCGCCCAGTACATCTACCCTCCGATGCAGGCGGTGGACATCAGGGCGATGGAACTTGACATCGCACACAGCGGGATGGACCAGCGGAAGGTCCACGTGCTCGTCAGAGAGGTCTTCCCGTCCCTCGGCTGGAAGGTCCCGGTCGCCGTCCACCACCACCTTCTGGCGGGCCTCCTCAAGCCAGAGGCGGCCGGTCTCGACGAGGACGCGGAGGCAGACAAGGTCATCTCCAGCAAGATGAGCAAGTCCAAGCCGGACTCGGCCATATTCGTCCACGACGGCGCAGAGGAGATATCCAGGAAGATGGTCAAGGCCTGGTGCCCGGAGAAGCAGTCCGAGGGCAACCCCGTCCTCGAATACGCGCGGCATATAGTCTTCCACGAGACGAGCCAAATCGAGATTGTGAGGCCTGAGAAATACGGGGGGACCGTCCGCTACGGGAGCTACGCCGAGCTCGAGAGGGACTACGTGGCGGGGAAGCTCCACCCGACGGACCTGAAGAAGGCGGTCGCCGCGAGCCTCGACGAGGTTGTGGCGCCAGTGAGGGAGCACTTCAGGGGGACGAATGTCCTGGAGGAGGCCATGGCGATCATTCGCGACGAGGGAAAGCCCGTCGCCGCCAGGTGACCGTAAGATGAGGTTCATCCCGATCAACATCCCCATCCTGGGGAAGGAGGAGAAGGACGCGGTGATGGCGGTCCTCGACAGCGGGCTCCTCACCAACGCCAGCTACGAGGGAGGCAAGTTCGTCAGGGAGTTCGAGGCGAAGCTGAAGGCCAAGGTAGGGACGAAGCACGCGATCGCCGTGAACTCTGGGACCGCGGCGCTCCACACCTCGCTGGTCGCCTACGGCGTGGGCCCCGGAGACGAGGTGATCGTCCCAGCGTTCACTTTCGAGGCCACCGCGAACGTCGTCCTGGCGTGCGGCGCAAAGCCCGTCTTCGCTGACATCAAGGACGACTACAACATCGACCCGAGCGACGTGCGGAGGAAGGTCTCCAAGAAGACAAAGGCGATAATCCCAGTTGACGTCTACGGCTATCCGGCCGACCTCGACGAGGTCAGGGAGATAGCGGACAAGGCCTCGGCCAAGGTGATCGAGGACGCGGCCGAGTCGCTGGGCGCTGCGTACCACCGAAGGGCGACCGGGAAGACGGACCACTCTGGGTGCTTCAGCCTCTACGCGACCAAGGTGATCACCTCGGGCGAGGGGGGCGCGATAACGACCGACGACGACGAGTTCGCCGACCTGGTCAGGCTTGTGAGGAACCACGGCATGCAGGCGGGCTACGACACGAAGGTCCTCGGGTTCAACTACAGGATGCCTGAGATGGCGGCGGCCCTCGCCTCTGTCCAGATGGACAGGCTCGACTCCTACATCGCGGCGCGGAGGAAGAACGCGAAGGCGCTGACGGAGACGATATCGTCGCTGAAGGGCGTCGAGCTCAGGCAGCTCTCAGGCGACAGGAAGCACGTCTGGTACCTCTACACCGTCTTCCTGGCGAAGAGGAGGGACGAGGTCGTCAAGAGGCTGAGGGCGCGGGGAGTCGGTGCGGCCGCGTACTGGGAGACGCCCGTGAACAGGATGCCACTCTACAAGAAGCTGGGGTACGGGGACCTGAAGCTCCCAAAGTCGGCGAGCGCGGCGGGACACGTGCTCTCGCTGCCCGTCCACCCGGGCGTGACAGAGGAGGAGGTCGAGCTCGTCGCCGAGGAGTTCGCGAAGGCGGTGAAGGCTTGAGCCTGGGGAAGAGCGCTCCTCCTCAAGCCGATCCAACGAAGGTCGCCACGAGGCAGCCCCGGGTCGCGGTCGTCGTTCCCACCTACAACGAGAGGGAGAACATCCAGGAGTTCAAGCGCAGGCTCGGGCCCGTCCTAGAGTCCATGCAGGGGAGGATGACCGTCCTATTTGTGGACGACAACAGTCCCGACGGGACCGGGGCCGAGATCAGGAGCCTGATGGAGAACACCCCGGCGTTCAGGCTCCTCGAGAGGGAGGGCAAGAAGGGGCTGGGGACGGCGTACATCGAGGGGTTCAGGAAGGTCGTCGAGAGCCAGGACCCTGACGTGGTTGTGCAGATGGACGCGGACCTCCAGCATCCGCCCGAGATACTCGAGACCCTCGTCTCGAAGGTCGCTTCGGGAGATGCCGACGTGGCCATCGCCTCGCGCCACGTCAAGGGAGGGAGCTTCAAGGGGCTGAACTGGAGGAGGAGGGCGATCAGCAAGGGCGCGAGCTGGTTCTCGAGGACTGTGCTCGGGCTGGGGGTGAAGGACACGACAACCGGGTTCAAGGCGCTCAGGAGGAGCGCCGTCGAGTGCCTGCTCCAGCACCCCCCGCGGTCAGTCGGGTTCATCTTCCAGGTAGAGTCGCTGTACATCCTGAAGAAGAACGGCTACCGGATGACCGAGGTTCCTTTCACGTTTGAGGAGAGGGCGAAGGGCGCTTCCAAGATGGGGAGCGGCGAGATGTGGGAGTTCTTCGCCGGCGTCCTGAGCATCAGGTTCAGGAAGTACTAGCCGGCTCTAGCTGGAGGGCTTCTTGTCGGTCGCGCCGGCCGCGGGGGCGCCGGGAGCCGCGGGAGGCTGTCCTGCAGTCCCTGTCATCTCGGGCATTGGCTCCGGGGGCGGCGTGGTAGCCATCGTCCAACCGATCCAGCCGAGTATTCCGAGGAGGACCACGACCGCGAGGAACGCGGTTATCTCGAGGATGAGCGTCGGCCAGTAGAAGAGTAGAATTCCGTAGATGATTATGCCCGCAATGCTCCCCAGAAGGATGGCTCCCCCAAGGGCCCTATCGTTTGCCATGCAAGAGGAGGGTCGCAGGAGCGAAATTTAACCGTTCTCATCGAAAAGGCCTCGATTCGCGGGGCAATGTAGAAATATGCCCCCCTGGCGCGTCAAAGCGACATGTCTGAAACACAATCGCCAGAATCAGGCGAAGCGAAGGTCGCCGCTCCCGCCGGCGAAGCGCCGCCGGTGAAGGTCTTCCCAGGGGCGGTGTACGAGTGCGTGCGGTGCGGCACGAGGACTACCCAGGAGGAGCTTTCCTCCCTTCCTGAGGTGAAGTGCATCTGCGGCTACCGGGTCTTCAGGAAGGTCAGACCGAGCGTAGTAAAGCAGATCAAGGCCATCTGAGGCGCGCCTTCTTCCGCGGCACACCAACTCCTAAAATACGGTCTCGGCGAGCGGAGCGCACAGAGACCAGATGAACTACGAAGACGTGATGAACGTCGCCACGAGGCGCGGCTACCTCATGCAGTCCGCCGAGGCGTACCCCAACACGCCCGCAGGCTTCTGGGACTATGGTCCGCTGGGGGTGGCTCTCAAGAACAGGTACGTCGAGCTCTGGCGCAAGAACCTCGTCAAGCGCGACGAGATGGTTGAGATAGACGCGGTACAGATAATGCCCAAGGCGGTCTTCGTCGCCTCGGGCCACCTTTCAAACTTCACCGACCCCATAGTCGTCTGCGGCAACTGCCGCTCGCTCTACAGGCCGGACAAGCTGATCGAGGAGAAGCTGGGCCAGGCGACCCCCGAGAACCTGCCGGACGAAGTGTACGACGAGCTCCTCAAGGAGAACGGCATCAGGTGCACAAAGTGCAAGGCCGAGCTCACCGGGACGAAGAGGTTCAACATGATGTTCAGGCTCGGGATAGGACCCCAGGGGGACGAGGCGTACCTCAGGCCGGAGACCTGCCAGGGCATATTCGCGGACATACCGTACCTCTTCAAGACCCAGAGGATCAAGCTCCCGAAGGGCTTCGCGCAGTTCGGGAAGAGCTTCAGGAACGAGATAGCCCCGAGGCAGGGCGTCTTGAGGGTCAGGGAGATCTACCAGGCCGAGATCGAGGTCTGCTTCGACCCGGAGAACGTGTCGCTCCCCAAGTTCGACGTGGCCTCCGAGTTTGCGCTCTCCGTCTCGAAGGGGGACGTCGAGCCGGTCTCAACGAAGGTCTCCGAGGCCATCGCCGCCGGGACCGTCCCGAACAAGCTCATCGGCTACTACCTCTACCTCATCCAGAGCTTCTACGAGGAGGCGATCGGCCTCCCGAAGGCGGACATCAGGCTCAGGACTCTCTCGGACGTGGAGAAGGCTTTCTACTCCAAGGTCGCCTTCGACCTCGAGGTTAGGACCTCGGTGGGGTGGCTGGAGCTGGTCGCCTGCAACTACAGGTCGGACTACGACCTCAAGAGGCACTCCGAGGTTAGCGGGACGGACTACACCATCCAGGAGGACGGGAAGAAGGTGCTCCCGCACATCTTCGAGCTCTCGATGGGGGTCGACAGGAGCCTCTACGTCATCCTAGAGAAGGCGTACAGGTCAGAGAAGGACAGCAAGGGCGGGGACAGGGTGTACCTGTCCCTGAGGCCGGACATCGCCCCCATACAGGCGGGGATATTCCCCCTGGTGTCCAAGGACGGGCTCGACGTCGAGGCCGAGCGGCTCTACAACGCGCTGCGCGTGGACTACGACCTCTTCTACGACGAGTCTGGCTCCATAGGCAGGAGGTACGCGAGGGCGGACGAGGCGGGGATACCCTTCTGCGTGACGATAGACCACGACACGCTGGAGAAGGGCGAGGTGACGGTGAGGCACAGGGACGACAGGTCCCAGGACAAGGTAAGCAAGGACAAGCTGGGCGAGTGGCTGAAAGCCCACCTCTGAGACAAGGCTGAGAGACCTACCGAACGAGCAGGTAGAGCGCCACCGCGCCCAGCGCCCCGAAGAGCGTGGCGAGCACGTTGACCACGTGGTTGTCCACGAACTTCACCCCTGAGGAGTACCTCGTCGGCTCGCCGCAGTGCATGAGGTTCTCCGAGGGCTTGCCGCAGACGACGCAGAAGCTCTTGCGCTGGAACGTGGCGCCCGCGACGCTGTCAGCCAGGGAGCCCACGACCCCGCCGAAGACCGATACAGCGAGGACGTCCGCCCCCTTGAGGCCGCTCGCGACGCCTAATAGGGCAGCGACCACCCCTATCAGCGCGGATGCGAGGACGGTCCCAGCCAAGCCCATCGGGCTCACGCCCCCCGACGTGCCCGGCGAGACTGTCTTCCTCAGGTCGGTGACGAGCCTCGGAGGGGAGCGGTTGAGCAGGCCGAGCTCCGTCGCGACCGTGTCGCTCGCCGCCGCCGACACCGCGCCCACGTAGAGGACCGCGAACCCCAGGCCCCCTCCCAGGAACTCGCCGAGGCCGAGGAGCGCGGCGACGCCCCCGTTGGCGAGGATGTTCGGCCAGTTCCGGGTCCCTCCCTTCTCCTGGGCGCTCCCGATGCTCTTCTTGTACTCGTAGCGGTACCAAGTGAAGGCGACGCCCAGGACGAAGAAGGTGGCGACGATGACGAACCACTGCCACCCCCCGCCCAGGAGGATGGGGTAGCCCACCGCTAGGCTGGCCAGGAACCCCCGACTGTCGATGGCCTTGGCCCCTATGGCGACCAGGGCGAAGATGACGACGATGGCCAGGTAGGCTAGGGCGGAGAGTAGGGAGACTTGAAGCAAGAAAAGCCGCTTTTCGACGCGCCCGAACTACGACCTAAAAGGTTTCCCGAGGGAGCGCGCGTCAGGGCTTGGCGCGCTCGCGCCCCAGAGTGGCGAGCGAGGAGATGATGTCGGCCTCGTCGGTGCTGTGGGAGAGCGCGAGGACTAGCCCCTCCTTCTTCGCCAGGTCGACCGCGAGCGGGTCGAGGTGCTCCGGGCCGTGGACGACGACCACCCTGGGCTTGAGCTGGGACACCCTGATCGCCACCAGCGGGCTCCTCCCCATGCCCACCTTTGTGAATATTATCGCCCTCTCCGTCGTGGCGCCGAAGATGCGGTAAAAGTCGTATCCCGAGAGCGCGTAGATCGTCTTGATGCTGTCGACCACCGTGTAGCCGTAGAGGTGCAGCTTGCTCGGGTCTCCCGCGAGGACCTTCCCCTTCACCCTGTGGAGGAGGTCGGTGGCGCTGATTGGCTCGACGAACTCCTTTATCGCGAGGATCGCGGAGCTGTCCTCCCTCGAGAGCAGCCTCGAGGCGACCCTCCCCTGCGACTCGTCGAGGGTGACCATGGCCTCGACGTACTTCCTCACGAAGAGGACTCCCGGGGACGGCCTCCTGCCGCTCTCGTAATCGCTAAGGACCGACGGGGACAGCTTCAGCTGCCTGGCCAGGTTGATCTGGCGTATCCCGAGCTTCTCGCGCCAGGACTTTAGCGCCTTGCCCGGCTCCTCGCTGGCGACAACCTCGCCAGCAATCTTCGCTATCGACTCCTGCCGGGACGATTCCATGCAAGTCCAAAGGGGGTGAATGTCTATTAAACATTTGCCGAACAGCGGTCCAACGACTCAGCCCCGGGGAGGATGGATTGATCCCCCGGCCTAGCACGCGCCGCTTGAGGCGCAGCGACGGGGACGGGCATTCTCGAGGTTCGGCGGCGCCTCGCCTCCATCCTAGCGCAGGGGACGGGCTGGTGGCGCGACATGTGGATGTAGCAGTAGGAGGCGTTGCACCTCCTGCAGGTGAAGTAGAACTCCTCGGCCAGCCTCCTCCTGCAGAAGGCGCACGCCGTCGCGGCCTTGTTGTCAGAGGACTGGGCCGCGGGCTCCGCCGGGGAGACCGCGGGCTCGACCAGGGTCATGGCTCGGGGCCCCTGCGCCCCCTGACAGCGACGCTGACCGCGTCCCCCTCCTTCTGGAAGAAGAGCCTCGTGAGCCCGGTGGGCGGGGAGTCGAAGGCGTCCACGTTCACTAGGATGGGGAGGTTGCTCACCGCGTGCCCAAGCGCGAGGCACATCCTCGGCGGGAGGGTGCGGACTATCGACCTCACGGTGTCGGTGTCCACCATGGAGGCCTGGGAGACGAGCGAGAGGTCCGAGTCGTTGGAGAAGTTGTAGAGGAAGATGTTGTCCGCCTGCCTGTAGATCTCCTGCTTGATGGCGTCGGGCTGGTTCGTCACGAAGGTGGTGAAGACCCCGAAGTGCCTCATCCTCGTGATGAGGTCCTCCCAGTAGGTGTCTCGCAGGTAGAGGTGCGCCTCCTCCGAGAGGAGGAAGACCGGAGGGATCTTCCTGTGCTCGAGCAGCTCGACGAGCTTCGAGAGGATGAGCTCGACCGTCATCCTCCTGTTGAGCGGGGAGGTCCGGGTGAGAGAGATTACGAGCGCACCGCCGTCTGGGTGCGCCGCGAAGAAGCTCTCGATGGCGTCCTCCTCGCGGAAGTCCGGGTCGCCCGCCTTGCCCTCGTAGAAGATGCCGGAGTTCGAGAGGGTGTAGAACCTGGAGTAGAGGGCGTCCCGGACGAACTCGTTGCACCGCCACTGCTGGATGTAGTTCCCCAGGCAGGTCAGGCCCACCTCGTGCTTCGCCTCCATGGCCTCCCATATCCGGATGAACTCCCGGATGGAGGTGCCCGTCATGTCAAGCGAGTGCTGTAGAAGGGAGGTGATCGCGCGGAGCCCCGCGCCCGCGAGGGAGAACTTCAGGTTGCGCCCTGGCCTCTTGACCTCGACCTTCTTCGCGACGTCGGTGCCGCTCCCGTCCGCCTTCATCCCGATGCTGCCGTACTCGTCGTTGAGGTCGAAGACGATGCAGTAGGCTCCCTGCTGGACGAGGCCCCTGACCATCATCTTGGCAAGGTGTGACTTGCCCGACTCCTTCCTACCGGTGATTATGGTGACCCGCCCGTCGAGCGCCTCCGCGGGGATGCTGAACTGGTGGTTCCTGCTCCCCGTCCGGCCGATCTTGATGAACCTCTCGCCCGGCCTCCCGACCATGTCGAGAAGCTCGTTCACGCTCAGCTTCGTGATCTTCGAGGCGGTGCGCGAGGGTATCCAGTCGTTCCGGGAGCTGTAGCGCCCGTGCTCGATGCTGCCCCTCGCCTTGCACTGGAGCAGCCTCATGTCGCGTATCTCCTTCGAGATCGTCCCCACGTCCGCGGGGTCCTCGGTCACCCCCTGCGTTGACGAGAAGAGCACCTCCTCCCTGGCCACCTCTTCCTCTATCCCGCTGACGTCGAGGTAGTTCTCGTCGTAGATCTGAAGGATCAGGCTCCTTTCGTCCTTGTCGGAGACCATGAGATAGTCCCCCAGCCTCACGTTCTCGTTGGGGGAGGCCACCACCAGGATGTTCGCGCCTTCCTTTCGCAGGATTCTCATTTGCCAAGGTCACCCTGAGTTGCTCAGCCCGCCGAGCGTCATCCTGCGGAGCCCGAATGCTGGCAGGTGCTTGAGGAGGTACCGCTTGCTCAGATAGGCCTTGAGCGCGCAGTCCTCAGACCGTGAGAAGACCGATAGGTGGTGGGCGACCCGGAGAGACTCCGGGTAGCCGACCGAGAACCCGTCGTTGTGGATGACGAGTCCGAGGACGCGCTGGAGCTGCGCGATGGGCCTGGCGACGTCCAGCCTGAAGACCAGACCGTCGTTGCTGAACTTGGCGACTATCGTCTGGATTGCGCCTTCCTGTGCGGCGCAGTAGGCTGGGCCGATCGCCTTCGAGACCGTCCCAGTGAGCCTGCTCGACGCGACCAAGGAGCTCGACTTTGAGAAGCCGACGAGACATGCGTCGGATTCGGACTGGCTGGTCTTTGCCGGGTAAAGCTCGAATGGGTGCTTGAGTGACCCGTCGGCCATCACGATGGAAATCTGCGGCGAGCAGACCAACGTCGAGACGATCTTTTGCTCGACGGCGTTCCTGATTATCCGCTCTGCGATCTGGTGGTCTGTGAGCGCCACCCGCAGCTCGAACGGCTCGAGGTCGGAGGGCAGGCCGTAGGCTCCCTTCGCGGAAAGGTAGACGATCGTCGGCCCGACCCTGAAGTACCCCCTGACGAGGCCTCCGCAGCTGAATGCCACTGCCGCCCTAACTGCGTAGACCGCCCCCTCGAATGACTCGCCGAGCAGGATGCACGAGGAGTCTGTCGAAGCTATCGTAACCTGCTCTTGCACGGGGATTATCGGCCGCAGCTCGCCGTCGCAAGCCTCGCTCCAGCCAGCGAAGGGATACGTGTCCTTCCCGTCGTGGTTGAAGATGAACTCCTTGCCCGCCAGCTTCTCGTGTATCAGGTCAGAAGAGAGCTCGAAGCGTTGCTTGAACTCCTTCGCGAGAGATTGTAGTGTGTCCATGTTCACGACAGTTGCGACGCTCAATTGATTGTTCATGTTGCGCAACATGCCTATCCGCAACTTAATTAATAAGTGTTGCGCAACATGCTATTGCGCAAGATGAGTCCGTCATGGGCACCGCACGCGGGCGCCCGAACATCGAGATACACGGCACTCCCGAACTCTTACATCGACCGGGCGGCGACCGGATGGCGCCTGCCATGACCGATGAGGTTGACCCCGTTGTCGGGTGATGCCCCTCCTCCCAGCGTGACCGTGAAGCTCAAGCGAGGGACCTGGGAGATCGAGATAACATGCGTGCCGGACAAGGTGCAGCAGGCCGTCGAGAGCGTGCTGGCAGGGATGGTATCGAAAGAGCAGGTCTCGATAGAAGCGTCGCTCGACCAGCCCGCTCCTGGGGAGGAGGGGAAGAGGTTCGACACGTGCAGGGGGCTCCTGGAGAGGATGTGGAAGGAGGGGTGGTTCGCCACCGAGAAGAACCTGGGCGAGGTGCACGAGGAGCTCGCGAGGAGGGGATACCACTACGACCGCACCGCGGTCTCGCACTCGTTGGTCGACCTCGTGAGGGAGGGGACGCTCTTCAGGGACGGGACGATGAGGAACTACCGGTACGTGCAGAAGCGACCGCTCGAGCCTCAGGGCGCGGGCGCCTGAGGCGACCTGGGAAACTTCTTCGTGAGCTGGCCGTGGAGCCAGTGCACCCCGGTCGTCGTGATCCGGTACCTCCCCGTGCCCTCGCCCTCGAGCCTGTCGACCGCCCCCGACTTGTTCAGCTCAGATAGGCGCGAGCCTATCGTCTTCGCGAGGAGGCTCGTGGCGGCCTGGAGCTCGAGGACGTTCATGTCGTCGCTCCTCGCCTTGCCGGAGAGCATCGCCGCCTTGGCTGCGACGAGCTGCAGCGCGATGACGTCCTTGTCGCTCAGCTTCTTGTCCTGCACCCAGACCCTCGGCCCCTCCTCGGTGAACCGGATGTAGTCCTTGAACATCTGTATCAGGTCGTTTAGCGAGTAGTTGACCGAGATGCTCTTCGCGAGGTCTATGTTGGGGATCTCCTTCGATATGAACTCGTGGATCGAGCGGAAGACGACGTCGGGAGAGCCCGTGAACTCGACCTTCACCTCGCCGTAGCTGACCACCACCGCTAGCTGCCTATCAGTTGTAACGGACAAACGCGGACTCCGGGAGAGATTTCTCCCCGATTAAACATTTGTTCACCGAGAGGGATTTCAGTTCGCCGCGGGCGCGTCGAGGTCGAGTTGCTCTTCCTGCTCCTCCCCGGTCTCGAGCGGTGGCGCGGCCTCCTCCTCGATGAGCTGCCTCGCGGCTGGCTGTGTGGGCCCGGAGATGCGCGCCGCCCCAGTGGAGGCGGTGTAGACGTACTCGCCTCCCTCGCCCTTGAACCTGCGGAGCTTGGAGCCCTTGGCCAGCCTCAAGAGGGCGACTGCGACGGACTGCTTCGGGTAGTTCAGGCCGTACGACTGGAGCGCGTCCCTCACCTCCATGAGCTTCCTCGGGCTCCTCCCCCAGGAGTCGGAGAAGAACTTGGAGATGACGTCGCTGAGAGAGTCGCCCTTCTCGACGGTCACCATCGGCATCGTTGAGGCGGCAGATGCGTCCTGGATCGACATGGAAGCTGCTTCCGGGGCCCGGACCGTCGCGGCCTCGCCTTGGGTCCCGGCAGGCTGGGGCTTGGCGCCTGCTCCCGCCTTCGGGAGCTTCGCGATGACGTCAGGAATGAGCTCGATTGCCTCTCTGATGCTCGAGAGGGGCGCCTCTATCTCCGCCTCGCTGTCGCCCGCCCTCACTCTGATTTTGATGTTGTCTTCTGGCATCGACGAGCATGACAGTGGGGTGTTGTTATATAAGCGTCCTTCGCAAAAATCTTGAATAGTGGAAGGAGGCCCTAGGCGCCCTTCTCCATCGCCTTCTTCAAGAGCCTGCTCACCTTCTGTCCGTCGACTCTCCCTCTCGCGAGCTTCATCACCTCGCCCATGAGGACGCTGAAGGCCCGCTCCCCCTTCTCTTCCGTGAGGGCCTTGTTGCGCTGCATTACGCCGCTGATTATCTTGTCGAGCTCCGCGTCGCTCATCCCGGTCAGGCCCAGCTTCGAGACCGCTTCGTCGACGTCGCGCGTCTCCCCCTTGCCGATCGAGCGGAGCACCTCTATCGCAGCCTCCTTCGCGAACCGTTCCGCGTCGACCGCCCCCAGGACGTCGGAGAGCGTCTCTTCGGTGATCTTCGACTCGTCGATGCCCTCCCTCGAGAGGCGCACCGGTATCTCCACGAGGATTGAGGCGATCACCGAAGGCTCGAGCTTCAGCTTGGCCGCGAGCTCTTCGAAGAGCTTCGAGTTGTCCGAGTCGTAGAGCTGGAGGGCGGCCTCCTCGCTCAGAGAGTGCTTCCTGGAGAACCCAGCGACCTTCTCCTTCCACGGGACGGGGAGGTGCCTCCTGAGGCTGAGCTTCCAGTCCTCTGAGACGACTATCTCCGGGATGTCGGTCTCGGGATACATCCTCGCTGCGCCCGGGCGCGGCCTCTGGTACCTGGTCTCGCCCTCGAAGGTGGCTGCTCGCGTCTCTCCGAGGACACCGACGTGGGCTTTCTTGATGCGCTCTACGACGAGCGCTGCGACCGTCCCCACCCTCTCTGGCGAGTCGCCGGCGACAAGGACGAGCCCCGCGCTGGGACCGGAGCCTGTGAGAGCACGGAGGGCGGCAGCCTCGCCCTCTGTCACACCCTGCTTCGCGAACTCATCGGAGTGGATCACCCCGCCCAGGCCGTTCGTCCTTGCGATCTCCGCGAGCTCCTTCCCCAGGCGGATCCCGGGGAACGGTTCGAGCCCGAAGAGCCCTGCGAACCCGTTTGCGGCCACGCACGTCACCGCTCCTCCCTTCTGGATGATGCGCTTGAGAACCGGGGACGCGGTGGCCTTCATGGTCCCCGTCGCGTCCTTCATGGCGCAGGAGACGTCAGCCAGGCCCCTCCTCTTGATCTCCCTCGCGATCTTCACCAGCCCCATCTGTCGCGTCGCCTCGTAACGGACGACCTTCGAGATGAGGCTGAGCTTCTGGACTCCCTTCACCTCCACGGCCTGCCCGTCGAGTATCGACACGTTCAGGTCCTGCCTGATGGTGCCCTGGCCCCTCGCGACCCTTCCAGTGGAGCGGAGAGACCTTCCCAGAGAGAGGGCCACGGCTTCGACGTACTCGGGCACCCCCAAGACGTGGTCGAGGGCGATCTCGACGAGGGGCACCCCCAGCCTGTCGAGCGCATACTCCCTCGCCTGCGCCCCCTCCTTGAGCACCCTCGAGGAGTCCTCCTCGACGGTAATCGTCTGCACCCCCACGCTCGTTCCGTCGACGCTCAGCGCCCCTCCCAGGGCGATGATGGCAGTCCTCTGGAAGCCAGAGGTGTTCGACCCGTCTATCACTATCTTGCGCATGACGTGGACCTCGTCCACGGCCTTGGCGCCGAGCATCTCCCCGACCAGGATGGCCGTCTCGATGGCGTCCCTGCTCGGAGGGTGTGGGGGCTCCTCGTCCGCCTCGACCAGGCACGAGGACTCGGGGTTCCACTTGTAGAGGTTGACCCTCCCCTTGTTGAACTCGAAGACCGCTGCCGGGTCTATCTGACCCAACTCGCTCTGCGTGGGGCGGAGCCTCCTCTCGAAGCAGAGCGGCAGCTCCTCAGACTTCACTATGGGGCAGGGGCAGAAGAGCTTGGTGTCGGTGGCCAGCTGCTGGTGGATCTCAAGGCCCACCCTGAGCCGGCTGGACTCGGGGTCGAAGGGCAGGGTCGTGGCCGGGGCTCGTCGCTCCAGGGCGCCTACCTCCTCTGCGTGGACCTGCCTGTCGTCTCGCCGGTGAGGTTCTCCTGCATGACGGCCTTGACCTCCTCGGCGGTCTTGAAGTTGCCCAGCGCCCACATGAGCTTCGCGATGGCCGTCTCAGGGAGCATGTCCTCGAGGGGGACCACGCCGGCCTTGAGAAGGTCCCTCCCCGTGTCGTAGACGTTCATGTCCACCCTCCCCCACAGGCACTGAGACGTCATGCAGACGACCCCTCCGCCTGCGATAAACTTCTCCACCACCTCGAGGTTCTTGCTGTTTATGTGCCCGAGTCCCGTCCCCTCGAAGACCAGACCGCGGAGCCCCGAGCCCAGCAGGGCTCCTAGGTACTCGCTAGACATCGACGGGAAGAACTTCACGAGGGCCGCTCGGGGGTCGAACTTCGGCTTCGCTGAGAACCCGGCTGTCTTTCCACGGGGCGGGGGCGCCTCGCGCGCGGTGACCTGAGTCCCGTCGCGCGACCAGTATCCGACAGGCTCGACTCCCATCGACTCGAACGCGTCCCTCGCGCTTGTGTGGTTCTTCCTCACGCGCGTCCCCATGTGGACGGCGAGCCTTTCGTCGCTAGAGTCGGCGTGCATGACCACGAAGACCCCCGAGAAGTCCGCCTGGACCGCCATCGTCGCCGCGCCGATCAGGTTGAGGAAAGCGTCGGAGGAAGGCCTGTCGGAGGAGCGCTGCGACCCCACGATGAAGAGCGGGACGGGGATGCCCTTTAGCGCGAAGCTCAGGGCGGCTGCCGTGTAGCCCATCGTGTCAGTCCCCATCGTGAGGATTATCCCTGAGACGCCCTTCGAGACGACCTCGGAGGCTTTCTTGGCTATCGTCTCCCAGTGGCCCGGTTCGAGGTTCTCGCTGTACACGCTCAGGACGATCTCGGGAGCGATGTTGGCTATCTCAGATAGCTCGGGAAAGAGGGAGTAGAGCTCTCCGGCCGTCGTCGCGGGTGCGACCGCTCCGGTCCGGTAGTCCACGCGGCTAGCAATCGTCCCGCCCGTCCCCAGGATTGAGACCACTGGTAGGCCCTTGTTCGCGAGCTTCGCGGGGGCGACGAACTTCGGTGCCTCGCCCTTCGCCACCCGCTCGACCTTGGAGATCTTCTCGACGGAGATGCCGACGTTGTAACCGTTCTTCAGCTTGATGACGATGTGCTTCTCGTCGTCGTGCTCGTACCTCGGGACGAGCGTCCCCCTGACTCTCTCGCCCCCCGTGCTGACCTCCAGGACGTCCCCTATGTTGGCGCCAGCACCTTCCAGTAGCTTCGCGGAGGGGCCGCGGTATCCCGAGAGTCCTGGCATGTCGCTGCCATCCGGTTCCTCCTCAGACCGCATAAAGCTTTGAGGTCTTCAGGAGCGGGTTCGATGAAGGGCCTAGCCTTCCAGGCTCGAGAAGATGCGCGCCATCTCCTTCTTCGTCCAGGCCTTGAGCGTGGTCGTACGGGCGCTCCATAGCGTGGGATTCGCAATAGAATATCTTGGGCAGTGCCCTTGATATAGGGAATAATAACGCATGTGATAATATGAGCGTCACTGAATACGCGCACCCCGACGTGCTGGTGGACACCAACTGGGTCCTGCAGCACCACAAGGATGCCGACGTTAGAATCGCAGAGGTAGACTACGACCCGGCGGCGAACTATGGGACAGGCCACATCCCCGGGGCCGTCCTATTCGACTGGAAGAAGGACATCAACGACCCCCTGAGGAGGGACGTCTTGAGCAGGGAGCAGCTGGAGGCCCTGTTCAGCAACGCAGGGATCACCCCTGACACTTGGGTCATCCTCTACGGGGACTTCAACAACTGGTTCGCAGCGTTCGCGTTCTGGGTCTTCAAGTCCCACGGTGTAGAGAAGGTCAAGATACTGAACGGCGGAAGGAAGAAGTGGCTCCTCGAAGACAGGCCCGTGACGAAGGACGTCCCGGCATACGGGAAGACGAGCTACAAGCCCGGAAAGCCGGACCCTTCGCTGAGAGTCTACAGGGACTACGTTCTCCAGGCGCTCCAACTCGGGGACAAGGTTCTTGTCGACGTGAGGGGACCGAAGGAGTTCAGCGGAGAGATCCTCGCTCCCCCCGAGTATCCGACGGAGCACGCCCAAAGGGGCGGGCACATCCCCGGAGCGAAGAACATCCCGTGGGCGCAGACGGTCAACGACGCGGACGGGACGTTCAAGTCGAGGAAGGACATCGAGGCGCTCTACGCGCCCAAGGGCGTCACCCCGGACAAGGAGGTGATCACCTACTGCAGGATAGGCGAGAGGTCCTCGCACTCGTGGTTCGTCCTGAAGTACCTGCTAGGGTTCCCCAACGTGAAGAACTACGACGGCTCTTGGACCGAGTGGGGCAACTCCGTGGGCACCCCGGTCGAGAGGTAGGGAGCCCCTCACTTTAGGCAGCTAGGCCTTCTTCACGATATAGTGGATAAGGTTCCCTTCTCTCCTCTTCTCTAGGAGGAGGTTCCCGGTCCTCTCGCTCCACCCCATCATCTCAACCTCCGAAGAGAGGTCGTCCGAGACCAGGTGGACGACTAACCCCTTGGGCGAGCGCGAGAGCAGCTCGTCGAGGCGCGCCAGGACAGCGGAGCACTCCGTCCCGATCTCGACCATCTCGTCGTCGGGGAACTCGGCGAAGCACCTGACCCTGAGCTCGGCGATCTTCCTCTGGAGCGCCTCTTTGGCGTCCCCGGGCGGCTCGAGCAGGGAGAGCTCGTCCGGCTTGAGAGGCTCGAGCGTGGCGAACCAACCTGCGGAGTACGGGTCGTGGTTGAGCGGCCTCGGGCTCCCGACCAACGACTCGTTCACGCTCACCACCCTGCAGGTGAGGGGACTCCGGACGATGTCGAAGCGCTTCGGGCCTTCGACCGATCCGAGCCCGTTGCCCCGCGCCACCACCGTCCCAGGCGGCTTGAACGACACCGACGTGACGGAACCCGCCAGCCAGGCAAAGATCGAGGTGATTCCCACGGTGGCAGGCTCGCCTTCCTTGAGCCGGACCCAAGTGTTTGAGTCGAGGTCGTAGAGGGCGTCGTCGGCGAAGCCGCAGTTCCCGATGATCACGGCGCACGAGGTCGGGGCCCGCCGCTTTTAGCCCCTCTATGCTGGCAGCTGCTTCGCCATGTACGGGCCGAGCCGCTCGTACCCGAACTTGCGGTAATAGTTCCTAGTCCCGACCGCGCTCATCACGAGGAGGGTGCGGGCGTCGAAGGCCTCTCGCGCCTCCTGCTCCATCGCCTCCAAGAGGGAGTGGCCAAGGCCGCGATGCTGGAAAGCCTGTTCGTCGTGGGAGCCGACGGACACCACCCTCCCGTAGACCTTGAGCTCCCTGACGATGCACGCTCCGCCCTGCAGCTCACGCCGGTGCGCCACGTCGGATGGGGACCTCATCCTGACGAACCCGGCGAGCTTCCCCGTCTTCTCGTACTCGTATGTCCCGAAGACCTCTGTCCCCCCTGAGGCCCCGTAGTCTTGCTTTCGCATGACCAGGTCTCCCTGCTCGCTCTCCCCGAGCGCTGATGGCGAGTCCATGGCCACCTCCCGGCACCGTATGCAGCCGCACGAGTTCCCGTCCTCCTTCACCTTCGCCAGGACCAGCTCCCGGAGGTTTCCCGCCCTGCTCCCGGCGGTGATGTCCGCCTCTGGGATCTCGCGCTGGATTCTCATGATCCTGTGCCAGCTCGGGACGTGGACCTTCATCTCGGCGATGAGTCTCACGACGGTCTCGAGGTCGTAGGGCCTGTAGAGGCCCGCCTCGCACATCTTCGCCAGGGCGGTCCCCCTGACCACCGTCGTCGGGTACAGCTTCATCATGTCCGGCCTGAGCGACTCGTCCTCGAAGAGCCTTAGGAGGTCGGCTAGGTCGTCCCCCGGGTTAGACCCCGGAAGCCCGGGCATCATGTGGGCCGCTATCTTCAGGCCGGAGTCCCGCGCGGCCTGGAAGGCGTCGACCGTGTCCTGCACCGTGTGGCCCCGGTTGCTCCTGGCGAGTATCTCGTCCCTCAGCGCCTGGACGCCTATCTCCACCTTTGTGACGCCGTACGAGAGAAGCATGTCAACGTGCTCGGGGCGGCACCAGTCTGGCTTGGTCTCGATCGTCAGCCCGACCGACCTGTACTCGGCGGACTCGTTGGCGGCATGCGCCTGCTCCAGCGAGGCTGTCGGGGTGGGGGCGCAGTTCAGCCCGTCGAAGGCGCCCTTGATGAACCACTTCTGGTAGTCGCGGGGCATCGCGAGGAACGTCCCGCCCTCGACCATCAACTCGACCTTGGACGCCTCGTGCCCCCTGTCGAGGTACTTCTTCAGCATTTTCTGGGCCTGAAGGAACGGGTCGAAGCCCACCGCCTTGGCACCCCGCATGCTCGGGCCGTCGGGGACGTAGCTCTGGGGCGTGCCCATGGAGGGCCCTCCCGGGCAATAGACGCAGGTCCCGTGCGGGCAGCTCGCGGGAGAGGTGAAGACCGTGACGATCACTATGCCCGATGCGCTCCTTCGCGGGTGGACCCTGAAGATCTCCTTCCTCCCGTTCCTCTCTTCCGGTGTGAGCGCGAGGTAGATCTGAGAGTTTGTGAGGAACTTGTCGAGGCGGTGACGCTTGGCGGCCTCCTTCTTGGCCTGCTCGAGCTGGTGGCGTGAGGCAATCTGGCCAGAGAGAATGGAGACGACTATCGAGGAGATAGCCGCCGCCTCTCTGCCGTCTTGAGAATCGGAGTCTAAAGTCTCCAATTCTGTCCAGGTTTTCTCTTTAGAGTAAATCTCTTGATGTAGGTCCGGGTGTTCCTTACCTTAGGGATCTTGCTTCTGTGGACCTTCCCCTCGATCTTCGGAGTTTGCGATCGGACTTTCCCGGCCTTAGTGATTGGAGGCAGTAAGAGTTGCTCTTAGCTGCTGACTCCCGTGGGTCGGCATGTTGTATTTTCAATCCTCCGATTTCTAGCTCGGGGAGTCCTCATATAATCTTTTGCGATTCAATATCTCGCCAACAAGCATGGGGACCTGCTCGGCCATATCGAGTCCCTCATCTGGAAATACGACGCTGGTCCTATCGAAGAATCTTGACGAACCATTCAAATCAGTTAGCCGCCGAGTCATCGAAGCTTCGGTGGGCTTCCACTTCTTCTTCACTTCGACCTCCAAAGCTACTAACTCCCTTCCGTCAAACAAAATCGCGTCCGGTGTCCTCTCTTCCTTGACGTACTCTGACAAAGTGTAGCACCTCCAACCCAAGGTTCTAAACTCCTTGACGAGGGTCTGCACGACTGCCTCGTGGAACCTGCGAGAAAGCCTTCTCTTGCCCAAGACCCGCGGATCCTCGTTCAACCTCCTGAGTTGACCGGCCTTCCCCTTCGAGTTCTCCGACATCCTGTGCCTAATTTCTCGGGCTCTCTCCTTGCCGACCCAAGACTCGAGCGTCTTCCCCTTGTTGAGAGAGGGTATTCCTTTCCTGAACCAGCCCCGGTTCGTGATAATCCCATTCCTGTAGGCTTGGGAGTAGCATGCTCTGTCGCAGAATTGGGAGTCGCGCTTGGGGAGAGCCTTACCGCAAGTTCTGCAGTTCTTCAGAGTCATCATCTGCTCAGGGAGTCAGACTATTTAGCCGCCCATCGGCTTTGCCGAGGTTAATCGCCTCGAGGCCAACCGTGTGTTGGCGTACCCTTACACTCCTGTATTGATGAGGGGCTCAGGGCGGCTATTTAAGGCTGGGCAGGCTGGAGGCACGCCGGAGTTGAGCGGCAGTCTGAAACTCTTCGACTCAAGGGGCGCTATCGGACAGTCCTCGGTGGCAGCCATCCTCATCCTCGTCATCGGGGGCGCGATGGTCCTGGGAATGTATGTCGAGGCGACCGACCATTCCACGTCGACCGCCTCCTCAGTCCAGGTGGTGGCGAGGGCGATCGACCCGAGCGGGAACCCGGTCACGAACGCGACCTACGCGCTCGGACAGGAGCTGCTGCTTTCCATCTCCGTGCCCAACTCTACCGCCCCCGTCTCCCTGCACCAGGTGTTCAGGAACCACGTCTACGGAGACCTCGCGTGGAACGTGACCTCAACGCACTACACGTACGTCATCGACTCCGGCCCCGCCGACCCCTCGGACGTGGGCGTCAACCAGGTCTACGCGGTGGTGACCTTCGCCGACGGGAGCACGGCCCGCTCCAACAACGTGACGATGACCGTGACGAACTAGTGACGCGGTAACCTTTATCCGTGCCCCGCCGACGCAGCAAGCGAACTTTTCTTGCCGGAGCCGATTCTCTACGAGACAGACGCTGGTTTCATAGTCGTCCAAGGTGACGACGTCCTGGTCTCAGAGAGGGCGGAGAAGGGGCAGGCGCGCGACGAGAGGCTCAAGAGGGTCGCGGAAGGGGTCAAGAGGAAGGGCATCTCGCGCCTGAAGGTCTCGAGCATCCCCGCTAAGGAGAAGATGGAGGAGTTCGGCATCGAGACGATGATAACTACAGACGACGAGCGCGACGACCTCGACGCGAGGAAGTTCAAGCTCATCGCCAAGGCCGGGTTCGCGAGCGACGCCGGGACCGCGCTGGAGAGCGCGAGGGCGAGCGCCATCGCGGCCGCGGAGCACGAGGTCAGCGAGGCGTCCTCGAAGGAGGACCTCCACCTCGTCAACGCTATAATGGCTCTCGACGAGCTCGACCGATTCCTCAACATCATGACCGAGAGGACGATGGAGTGGTACAGCCTCCACTTCCCAGAGCTCCAGGACATCCTCAAGGACAACCTCGCGCTTGCGAAGCTGATCATCGAGATAGGGAGGCGGGGGACCTTCGACGTAGAGTCCCTGGAGAAGCAGGGGTTCGGCGACAAGAAGGCGGAGGCGATAGTCCTCGCCGCCGAGAAGTCGAAGGGGGGCACCATTTCGGAGAGGGACATCCGCCGCATCATCGGCCTCGCCGAGCTGGCGGTCAAGACCGCCGCAGAGAGGGAGAAGATGGCCGAGACGGTGGAGTCGACGATGAACAAGATCGCGCCCAACATCACGGCAGTCGCGGGCGCGACTATCGGGGCGCGGCTCATAGCGAGGGCGGGGGGGCTCGAGAGGATGGCTAGGCTTCCCGCGAGCACGATACAGGTCCTGGGGGCTGAGAAGGCCCTCTTCAGGGCGATCAGGACGGGGTCGAGGCCCCCCAAGCACGGCATACTCTTCCAGCACGAGGCGGTGCACATGGCGCCCAAGTGGCAGAGGGGGAAGATCGCAAGGACGCTGGCGAACAAGATTGCGATCGCGGCCCGCATCGACTACTACCGGGGCGAGAAGGCGGGCGAGCTGACCGGGCTCTTTGAGAAGAGGCTCGCCGAGATCAAGATAAAGTATAAGGAGCCACCGCCGATGCGTCCGGAACAGCGAAGAGAGTTCCGGCGAAATGACCAGCAACGTCCTCGTTATGGAAGGCCGGGGGCGGGAAGGCGGCCGGGAGGGAAGGAGAGGCGCTTTTACAAGAAACCTCGTCCCGGGCAGCAGGGTGTATGACGAGGACCTCCTGAAGATACACGGCAGCGAATACCGAAGCTGGGACCCGTACAGGAGCAAGCTCGCCGGGGCGATCCTGAAGGGCGAGCTTCCAGCCGACATCATAAGGAGCGGCGACAAGGTGCTCTACCTCGGCGCATCGACCGGGACCACTGCCTCCCACGTCTCTGACATCGTGGGGAGCGAGGGGCTCCTTGTGGGCGTGGAGCTCTCGGCGCGCGTGGGGAGGGAGTTCCTCGAGAAGGTCGCGAAGGCGAGGCCCAACGTCATCCCGTTCATCTCCGACGCGAGGGAGACCGAGAGGTTCGGCGGGTTCGGGAAGATGGACGTGGTCTACTGCGACATCGCGCAGAGGGACCAGACTGAGATCGCGATTACAAACGCGAGGGCGCACCTGAAGAAGGACGGTATGCTCCTGCTCATCGTCAAGGCGAGGAGCATAGACCAGCTCAAGGAGCCCTCGCTGGTCTTCAAGGAGGAGGCGCAGAAGCTCAGGGACGCCGGCTTCGCCGTGGAGAGGGTGATCGACCTCCGCCCGTACGACAAGGACCACGCGCTGATCTGGGCGACGATGCGGCAGCTCTAGTCCAGCGTGGGGAAGACGGCGATCCTGTCCCACGTCTTCCAGCTCTTCCTCGCGAACTCGGGCTGCGAGCTCTCCCGCTTCACCCACGATTTCAGGAACGCGATGGTGTCCGGGTCTGAGGGGTAGCCCGACCCAAAGTCGCCGTGGAGCGCCCTGAGGTCCGCGATGTCGCGGTCCCTTTCGACCTTCGCCACTATCGAGGCCGCGGAGACTATTGCGTAGTTTACGTCCGCCTTGTGCTCAGCGACTATCCTCGGCTTTGAGGTCATCAGCTCGACGAGCTCGGCGGTGAACCTCGCGGGGTTGATGTCTGGGGCGTCGATGAAGACCTCGTCGACCCCGAGCCCGTCGATGACCTTCGCCATGTGGATCGTCTCGAGGTAGTTTAGGCGCCGGTGCTTCTTGCCCCTCCTCACGTACCGGTCTATCTCGTTAGGCGGTATCCGCGACACGCCGACCCCGCTGCAGACCCTCATGATCTCGACGTAGAGCGAGTCGCGCTGGTTCGCCGTGAGCATCTTCGAGTCCTTGACCCCCAGCTCGGCCAACTCATTGAGCCTTCTCGAGTCTACCGAGACACCGGCGACTGCGAGCGGGCCCAACACACACCCACGCCCGGCTTCGTCACAGCCGCCGACTAGCACGCCAGTCTGCTCTCCTCAGCCCAGACTTAAGGCAATCTCCGAGGGGAGCTGCTGCGCCACCCCCTCCCTGTTGTGGAGGGTCAGCTCGACCAGGGTACTGTTCGGCTGCTCCGAGATCTCGGTCATGAGGGGGTCCTTCATGCTCTCGTGCAGCACTATCAGCATCGGCTTCCCGGAGGCGAGGCACGCCTTGACGCCCCTCCTGAACTCGGGGCTCGTGAGCTCCATAGGGCCCACCTCGTCGATCACGATGAAGTCCGCGACCTCGGCCGCGCGGAGCAGCGAGCCTGCCCCTAGAGAGGAGAGGTTCGTGATGTTCACGCGATACTTGCCCACCCGGGGGCCCAGCCCGCTCACTGACGCAAGCTCGGCCTCGTTCCCGCTCAGGAGGTCGATAATCCTGAACCCGGTGCGCTCTCTCCCCTTCCTTACCTCCTTGGTAAGGCAGCCGCCGACCCCGTGTCCCCTGGACCTCACCGAGAAGACGACCTTTGAGACCAGCGAGGACTTGCCGATGCCCGGGGGGCCCGTGACGAGCCAGATCTTTGTTTTCGGGGACGACAAGTTCTAGCCGAACCCTTCAGACTCGGCTTAAATGCTTCGTCGGCGGCGCCAAGGTTCTTGCTCCCCAAGCTGGCCCTCTCGCGCGAGGGCTCGACCGACCTGTACGTCCCGGCGGAGAGCCTGAAGGCGAAGGAGCCCAAGACCTTCCCCGCGTTCTTCAACCCAGCCGCGAGGGTCAACCGCGACGTCTCGGTCGCGATAGCGAGGGCCACCGGGCCATCAAGCTTCCTCGACGCCCTCGCAGGGGTCGGTGCGAGGGGAGTCCGGGTCGCGAACGAGGCCTCGAAGACCGTGGAGGTGACCCTCGTCGAGTTCAACGCGACCTCGCTCGCGATAGCGAAGAAGAACGCAAGGAAGAGCCGTGTCGGCGCGCGGTGCGAGTTTGTCCACGAGGAGTCGAACGCGTACCTCCACTCCCGGTTCGGGAGGCTTGAGAGGTTCGACGCGGTCGACGTCGACCCTTTCGGGACGCCTGCGCCATACGTCCAGGGGGCGCTTACCGCCGCCGACGACGGTGCGATAGTCTCGATGACTGCGACAGACACCGCCACGCTCTGCGGGGTGTACCCAACAGCCGCCCTGAGGAGGTACGGCGCGCAGATCGTCAAGAGCGAGTTCGCGCACGAGGCTGCCATACGAGTTCTCCTCGGGTTCTGCGCACGAATCGGCGGGATCGTCGACACTGCGATACAGCCTCTGGCCGCGCACAGCACCCTGCACTACTTGCGGGTCTACTTCAGGGTCGCCAGGGGTGCGGCGATGTCCGACCGGTGCCTCAAGGAGCTGGGCTACGTCGCGGCTTGCGGGACCTGTCACGAGGCCTCCATGACGGCCAGCTACAGCACAGTCTGCCCGAGGTGCGGAGGGAAGGCGAAGTCCATCGGGCCTCAGTGGGTGGGAAAGCTGGTCGACGAGCGCCTAGCGATGGAGGCCGCGAAGGACTGCGCGGCCCTCGGATGGAGGGGCGCCGCGGAGGCTCTTAACGCGCTGGAGGGGGTCGACGGGTTCCCGCCGTTCGGATATTCCATGGAAGGGATCACTTCCAGGGAGAAGATCTCGTCCGTGAAGTTCCAGACGGTGGTGGACGCGTTGAAGGCCTCTGGCAGGTCGGCGATACGGCAGCCCTTCGGGTCGCAAGGATTGAAGACGACCGCTTCGTACGAAGAGGTCGTCGCCGCGGTCAAGGGTTCGTCCAGCTAGACCTTCTGCGTCACTTGCCTCTGCGGACGACGACCGCCCCTACGACTAGCAGGAGCCCAGCCACTGCGAGCGCGCCGACGATGACGAAGCCGGTGTTGTTGGGCGCCGCGGGTGTGGTGGGATTTTGAACCGTCGTGCTCGCTGCCGTGGACTGGATCGAAGACGAAGTGCTCGTGGTCGTCGTTGTGGTCGTGATGCTCGTGGATGACGGGCTGCTCGACGACGAGGCGCTAGATGACGCCGAAGCCGAGGCACTGGAGCTTGAGGCAGTCGTGCTGGTCGTTGGGCTCGTGCTTGTCGTGCTTGAAGCGCTAGATGTGCTCGTCAGCGTGGTGGATGAGGAGGCTTTCGAGGTCGACGATGTCGTCGTCTGAGTGCTCGTTGTGGTGCTGCTGGTCGCGCTTGTAGTGGTCACCGTGGACGTCAATGAGGAGCTGGAAGTCGCAGTCGTGGTGGTCGAGGTCGAGGAGGTGGCGGGGCCTGTCTGTATCGCCAAGACGCTCCCTGAGAGGACGTTCGCGACGTAGACGTCGCCATTTGAGGGGTCGTAAATCATGTGCTGCTGGCCCAGAGGCCTTGGCTCCACGCCCGCCGTGAGGTTCCCGGCCACGGCGGTGCCAGCCACCTCCCAGACCGTTCCAACGGTGGCGGCAAAGTTCGCGTTGGCGACATAGAGTCGGTGGTCAGAGGCGCCGTAGACGAGCGCCGACGGGAAGAGCCCTAGAGTTACGTTTGCGGTGACCGCAGATCCAGAGATGACTGAGAGGCTCGAGCTGTCGAAGTTCGCGACGTAGACGTAGTCGTTGGTCGGGTCGAAGGCGAGCGCGACGGGGTCAACCCCGACCGTTATGTTGGCGGTGAGCGCGGACCCGAAGACCTCCGAGACGACGCTTGAGCCGAGGTTCGACACGTACACCGCGCCGTTCACGGGGTCGTAGAGGAGCGCGTTAGGCGTGGAGAACCCTTTCGTGGTCGCCGCGACGGTCGTCCCCGACAGCTCGACGACCGTTCCCGAGCCCTTGACTGCCACGTAGACGTACTCGTTGTCGGGGTCGAATACGAGAGACGCTGGGAGGGAGCCGACGCCAATGGTGGACACGACGCCCGTCCCTTCAAGTACCGTCACGTTGTCCCGCAGGTTCCCCTCTCCCCTCACATTGGTGTCAGAAACGTAGACGTAGTCGTTGACCGGGTCGTAGACCAGGGACGTCGGACCCGCGCCGACGTTCACCGTGCCGACGGCGAGTGTCCCTGAGATCACCGTGACGGTGCTCGAATTGGTGTTGCTAACGTAGACGAACCCGTTTGCAGGGTCGTACACGAGCGCGGTGGGGTCAGAGCCCACCGCGACAGTCGCGACGACCGAGGTCCCGTTGATCACTGAGACGCTGGAGGAGTTGGAGTTCGCGGCGTACACGTAGCCGTTTCCCTGGTCGTAGGCGAGCGCGGTGGGCGCGTTCCCCACGCCGACCGTGGACAAGCTGACCGCGGCTCCGGCGGCTGAGACCGCGGCCATCCCGCTCGCTAGCGACAGCACGAGGAGCGCCAAAGACGCGGCCGCTAGGGGCAGTGTCCTCTTCATGCACGCCCGAGCGCGCTTTTCCCTTAAGAAGGATGTGGAAGAAAGGTCGCACTTCGCCTTCAGCGAAAGCCGAAGCACACGAGGTAGAGCTCGGCGCTCCCCTTGCGGCTCGCCTTTGGTTTCGTTATCTGGACCTTCTCGAACTGCTTCGAGAGGAGGGCCCTCATCTCCCCGAACCTCTCGCCATCGAAGACCTTGAACATGGCGCTCCCGCCCTTGCGAAGGAACCCGCCCATCAGGGAGGCGGCCGCCATGGTTAGCTCGATCTGCCTGTAGTGGTCGAGGTCCCACGTCCCCATGACCTGCGGCGAGAGGTCAGAGAGCACCACGTCGGCCTTCCTTGAGAGGGCCCTCTCGAGCTTCACGGAGAGCTCGGGCGACTTTATGTCTGACTGGATCGTCACCATGTTGGGCTCATTGAGGTCGACCGGCTCGAGGTCTACTCCGACGACGAGCCCAGTCTCTCCTGCGGCCGCGGAGGCTACCTGCAGCCAGCCCCCTGGTGCAGCGCCGAAGTCGAGGACGTAGTCGCCTGGCTTGATCAGGCGGTACTTCCTGACGTTCTCTAGGAGCTTGTAGGCCGCCCTGCTCTTGTAGCCCTCTTCCCTGGCGAGCTTCCTGTACTGGTCTCGCTTCGCGTCCTCGAGTCTCATCTTGGACTAGACTACCGGTGGCGCGACTTCCATCGTCTTGGAGGCCGCGAACTCCTTCATCACCCAGGGGCCGATGAGCGGACAGGTCAGCGGGTTGATGTCCGTCGTCACCGAGCACTTCGACTCGACCGGGCAGACGATGCACGGCGCCGACTCCATGGATGAAATGTTAGCGGGGAGGCGCAGGGGCGTGAGCTTGTAGGTCCACCTGCCGTCATCCAAGACCTTCACTCGCCGTATCATGCCGCGCTTCTCGAGCCTGATGGCGAGACGTGAGCCGTCCCTGCTGGTGAGCCCCAGCTCCTTCCAGATCTCGCTCTGGAGGACCCCGTCCTTCCCCCTCTCGACCACGAGCTTGTACACCCGGGAGGTGAGGTCGACCAGCTCCTCCTCGGTCTTCTCGGTCCTAGGAAGAGGCTTGGGCTTCTTCTCTACCGGTTTCTCCGGTTCCTTCTGGACGGGCTTAGCCTTGGCCGGTGCCTTCTTCGCGGCCTTTACGCTCTTGCCCTTCGCGCCCTTTGCCAACTATTCGGTTGACCCTATCTTCTGCCTTATAATGTAATTGTCGAGCAGCTCTCTGCATCTGTTCCTCACGGTGACCTCCGTGACCTCCGCGAACTCGGCGACCTCGCGCTGTGGGAGGTGCTCCCCCCTCATGACGGAGGACATGTAGACGTACGCCGCCGCGAGCCCCGCCGGTGCCTTGCCGCTCGAGATCTTCGAGTCGTTGGTCAGGCGCGAGAGCTGGAGCGCGAGGTGCTCGACGCGCGGGTCGATCTTCGCGAGGTTGACGAGCTTCGAGATGTGCTTCTCCACAGAGGCGGGGGGGACGTACTCCTTCTCGACGTCCTTGAGTATCAGCCTGAAGTATTTGGCGACGGATCCCTTGTCTATCCCGGCCGCCCTCGCGACCTCCTTGAGGGTCCTGCTCACTCCGCACTTTCTGCACGCCAGGTAGACGGTCGCCGCGGTCATCCCCATTATCGACTTTGACTTCGCTACCTTGAGCTTGACCGATGTGCGGTATATGTGCGCCGCCGTCTCTGCGACGTTGCGAGGGAGGTTCAGGTTGTCGCACACCTCGGTTATCTTCGCTAGCACGATGGCGAGTCCCCTCTCCTGGCTGTTGATCGTCCTCACGCGGCTCTGCCACTTGCGCATCTTCTCGACCGTGGCGCGCATCGTGGGGTCGAGGTACTTCCCGTGCGAGTCGCGCATGTCCCTTCCGATGTCAGTAGAGAGCCCCAGGTCGTGCAGAGTTAGCGTCGTCGGGGACCCGACCCTGACCCTCTTCGTCTTCTCTTCGAGGTCGATCGCCTTCCATTCGGGCCCCTCGTCCGCGCCCGCCTGGGCGACGTAGCCGCAGGACTGGCAGACCTGCTCGCCCTTCTCAGAGTCGCCGAAGAGCCTGTTCCCGCAGTTGGGGCAGTCCGTCCTATAGACTTCGCTGTCTGCCTTGGGGTCCCACACTTGCCCCGGTCACCCCACGAAGAGCTTCCGGCCTTCCTTCCCAGTGGCCGCGCGGTCGGACGCTGGAGCCGCAGATGCGTAAGGCCTCGAGACGGGGCCGATGAGCTCTATGATCTTCGCGGCGTTCCTCCCCTTCGAGTCCAGGAGCACCTGGCCAGCGTAGACTTTGCCTGACAAACGTATGATCAGCCTTCCGCTCTTCGCCTGATGGAGGACCTCGCCAACTTCCTGCATATGGCTTCCTTAGAAGCCCAAAGGTTGCCTTTAAACTTTCTTTGGCTGCGAACCCCTGATTCTTGACAATTCTCGGGCAATTGCCATGATAACCTGCTGTTTTTGCCCCTGTTTCTTTATCGAGACGTATCCTGACTGTCGGCGCGAGGCCCGGGGGTAGAATGCCTTTTCGGGCTGGGCGTCGAGGTTGAGCTTCCTGCACGCCTGGACCATCTCCTCCAGGTTCGGCGCTCGCACGCACGAGTTCAGAGGGACCCTGCGCCCCTCGCTCCGCTTCCTTTCTGAGTCGATATAGTCGAGCCAGACGACGAAACGCTCGTATTCCTTCAACTAGAGGCGCTCAACCCGTGCTCGACTGCGACCGCCGCGTGTCGCGAGTGTTATAGTAGTTTCCTTCTTAGGCTCTGTTAACTCTTCGGCGCATGTGCGCATTTATACGATTCCAGTGTAGCTTATGGTTGCGAGCCACAAAGTCCGTCACTCAATCTTATTCCAGCCTGCAGCTCGGCGACCTGCTCTCCGAGTGTTTGACCCTCACATACAACGCCATCCAGTACGCCGAAGAAAACAAGATCGAGAGCCGCAGAGGGATGAAGGGGTTCTACCGCACGCTCAAGGACATCAAACTGCCTTCGTGTTACAAGCTCGCATCGATGACGCGGGCCTGTGCCGTCGTCCGAAGCCGTGAAAAGGGCGAGAGGCGAGGCGTCAGGGTCAGCCATGCAAGACCTCTGAGACCCGTCGTGTGCATCATCTCCGGGTTCTTCATCACGATGAAGGGGCGGCTCTTCATCCCACTGAGGCGCGACAAATATTTCGACATCCAACTCGAACCATACACGCTGAAGAAGCTCGCCGACAGGGAGGTGAGGAGCCTTACCCTAACGCGCGATTCGCTCTCACTCTGCTACAGCGAGGACATCGAGCCTGCCCAGATCAGGAGGGTCTACGGCGTGGACAGGAACGAGAAGAACATAGCGTTCGGGGACAGAGAGAAGGTCACGGTAGTTGGGATGTCAAAGCTGGTCAGGGTCAGGCAGACTACAAGGGAGATAGTCGGCTCGTTCAAGAGGAACGACGTCAGGATGCGAAGGAGGCTCGCCCGCAAGTACTGGGAGAGGGCGAATCACAGGGGCGACCAGCTCATCCACGCGGCCACGAACTACGTCGTCGACGTCGCCGCGAAGGACGGGGCCGCTCTCGCCATCGAGGACCTGACGGGCATCAGTAAGTTGTATCACAGGGGGAACCGCAAGGGAGCGGAGTATAGGTTCAGGCTCAACTCGTGGCCCCACTGGAAGGCCAAGAAGATGCTCGAATACAAGGCCGCGTGGAGGGGCGTGACCACAATCCAGCTCACGAGGTCTGACACCTCTGGTTCCTCGTCGAGGTGCTCGACGTGTGGGGAGAAGCTCCGCAGTCCCGCAAGGGACGATGTCGCGCATGCGAGGATGCTGTGGTGTCAGGCGTGTAGCAGGTGGACAGACAGGGACGTGCACGCAGCCATGAACCTGTCCGCAAGGGGGCGGTCGAGGTTCGACCGTTCCCTTCTCTCCCGGTCGGAGACGCAGGGTGAATGTCGCTCGCAACAAGCTACTACCTCCTGCAGTCCGATTGAGAAGGAAAAAGGGCTGGCAAGTGAAGCGGTGACGTGGAACGGGACGACTACCCTAATCCTCCGAGTCGATGCCAGCAAGTTGACTCGACAACGGCTTGAGCCGAAGAGTTAGCGGAACCCCTTCTTACTTGATGAGGACGCCGTTGACGACGCCGTCGTCGCTGGGCTTCGAGGTGACCCTCGCCTTGCCGAGCTTGGTCTCGATCGTGGCCCCCCGCGTGATGACGCCTCTCCTCTCGTATTCCCTGTTGGCCGGGTTCGCCGTCACCCTGAGGATGTCGGTCTTGACGGTCTTGCTTGTGGAAGGGTCGAAGACGTTGGCCTTGTTAGCGTAGCGCAGGCCGAAGTTCCAGCTACCTCCCCTCGTGCGCTTGGGAGAGCTGACAGGCTCGCCCACCGCCGTCTCGAAAGCGTAGTCGTCTGCCTCGCACGCCTTGCGTCCACGGAACGGGCGCCTCTTCCCGCCGGTGAGCTTCTTCTTCCTCAGGTTCTCTACTGCCTTTACCAAGTCGCGTTCTGGCGACTCCCGCCAAGGGAGGGTGTTAAGCCTTTCTTCCGGAAGACCGCGTCAAGCTACGAGAGGTCGAACGCGGGCTTCTTCGAATCTGGAAGATATCGGTAGATTAGCAAGGTCCCAGCCGTAGCGATTGCAAAGGTGAGGAAATACAGCTCGTCGAGCGTCGCGACGGCGAGGTTCGGGACGAGGTACCTGAAAGTGAAGCCAAAGCCGAACTCCATCAGCACGACGAATGACAGCGCGGCAACGGAGCCTCTGCTAAAGTTGCGCCTTGTGGTCGGAGTGTCTTCCCGCGAAGGGGCACCCAAAATGCCGTCGCCCTCCGCGTCGAAGCGAGCGCCCGAACTTTCTCTTGATCCTTTTGGGGATCCGGCTATCGGAGTATGAGGGCGCGCCTCTCGAGCTGGTGCTTCAGGGTCTGTGGGTCGACGCTCAGCCCGAAGTACTCTGAGAACTCCGTGGTGGTCCTGTAGAGCTTCGACCTTCCCTTCCTCTCCCAGGCGAGGAACCCAACCTCCTCGAGGTCCTTCACGTGGTCGTAGGCCTGTGAGCCCCTCCTGAGCGCTAGGTCGGCGCTCGAGATGGGCTGGAAGTATGCGATGAACGAGAGGGTACGGAGCGCGGCCTTGGACAGCAGAGGCTTGGTCGCGAACTTCCTCGCGACGCTGGTGTACTCGGCCTTGAGCTGCATGGCGTATCTCTGGCCTGGGTACTCAACCACCTCGATCGCGGAGACCATGGACTTCATCCTCTGCTGGATCGCCTTGGCCTCGTCCATCGCCCTCTTCTTGGAGGAGATCCCGGCGGCCTTCGCAAGCTGCTCGGCGTCGAGCGCCCTCCCTGAGGAGTAGAGGGCCGCCTCGATCCTAGCCCTGATCTCCTCGTCGCTGACCTTGGGGCGCGCAGTCTGTTCGGCTTGCTCGACCCTTTCTGTCTGTTCCTGCTGCTGAGGCTCGCTCATCTCGCGGTCAGCCCACCAGTATCACTTGGAGGTCGTACTCGCCTTCCTGGTCCAGCACGACCGTCCCGTTGCTCGCGGCGAAGAGGAGGAGGATGAACGTGCGTGCCGCCTCTATGAGGGGCATCCCGGCGATGAGGTCGGAGAACTTTATCCTCCCGAGCGCTCCTATCCGCTCTCTCAGGACCCGCTGGAAGGCCTGGAGGTTCGAGAGTATGGTGATGAGGTAGTCCTCTGGGTTGGGCGGCGGGCCCTCTTCGAGGAGGGAGGGCGAGACAGTGCTCTCCTCTCTGTCGTTGTGGACTATCTCCTCGAGGATGCGCGTGAGCGCGTCGAAGAGCTCGTCGACGGTGGTGGAGTACACCTCGTACCTGAACGGCATGACGACGATCTGCGGTGGCTCGACTGAGTCGAGGACCCTCCTCTCGCGCTGGAGCTTCTCGAACAGGAAGAGCGACTCTACCTTGAACCGGTATATTGTGGCTGAGGTAAGCGCCGCGGTCCCAGCGGCCCTGAGGTCGAGGAACTCCGACTTTAGTATCGCGTCGAGGAACATGTCCAGGAGCTCCGAGATGTGGATCTCCCACGGGCTCTTCCTCTTCGCTGCGTTGGGGTCGATGAGGAGGTTCAGCGGTGGCCTGGCCAGGATGCCGCCTTCAACCACTCTTGACCTGGACCTCCATCTTTGCGCGCACTATCCTCGAGATGCCGGCGACGTTGTAGACCCCGTAGGCGACGCCGCTCCCCGCGACCATGGTGTCCTTGAGGGAGACCACGATGATCTGGGACTGCTGCGACCTTTCCTTGAAGAAGCTGGCGAGGCTCTGCGAGTTGGCCTGGTCGAGGTTCTGGTCGATCTCGTCGAAGAGGTAGAACGGGTGCGGGTTGACCCTCTGTATGGCGAGTATGAGCGCGACGGCTGTCACCGACTTTTCCCCTCCCGACATGGACGAGGACTCCCAGGCGGGCTTTCCCCTGAAGCTCGCCATCATGTAGATCCCGCCGGTGAACACCTCCTCCTTGTTCTCCAGCTCGAGCCACGCCTCGCCCTGCGTCAGGGTCTTGAAGGTGACGGCGAACTCCTTGTTGATTGTCTCGAAGGCGGTGGCGAAGACCTTCCTCTTCTCAGAGTCCACGCTCTCTATGAACCTCACGATGGAGTTCCTCTCCTGCTCGAGCTCGTTGATCCTCTGGGAGAGGTTCCTGTAGCTGTCGTAGACGACGCCGTAGTCCCTCTCCGAGCTCTTGTTGACGGTCCTCGCGAGGCCTTCGTGCTCGAACTCCACCTGCGAGAGGAGCTGGTCGCTCCCCTCGAAGAGCTCGAGGACCTCGTCGTAGCCATAGAACCTCAGGCTGCTGAGTTGCTCGGCGACCTTGTCCTGGAGCGAGATCGCGCTCTGCTGGAGCGCGAAGATCTCCTTCTCCGTGTTGAAGGCCGAGCGCTCCGCTGCGGCGGCCTCCTCCCTTAGCCTGCGGATCTTGTTGTCGAACTCCTCCAGGACGGGCCTGCTGTTTGTGGAGGAGTCGAGCACCTTCAGGAGCTGGGAGTCGAGGTCGGCGAACCTGTGGTTCAGCTCGGTGAGCTCCTTCCTGGAGGCTATCACGAACTGCCTGTCGGCCTCGTACTGCATCTCGCTCGCCTCGAGGTCCTGCCTCACGCGCTCGAGGTTGGGCACCACCATCTGCTCCAGGTTTGCCTTCTCACGCGTGTAGGACAGGTGGAACTCCGATATCTTGGACGACAGCTCGCTGAGCTGGAGGCTGAGGTCATTCCTGGCGTTCTCGATCTCCGCGATGAACCCGTCGAGCCCGAGGGACTCTTGCTCCGAGAGGCCGTCCTTGAGCAGCTTCATCTCGGTGGTTATGGCGTCCCTCTTCAGTTGGAGCGATGCCTCGCGCCTCTGGAGCCTCTCCACCGACCTCATCTGGGCCTCGTAGTCCTGGTTGATGGAGCGGTGCATCGCTCTGTAGCGCTTGGAGAGCCTGACGACGGTCTCGGCCTCAGCCCTGAGGGCCGCCACAGAGGCTATCTTCTTGACGCGGTCCTTTGTGAGCGACTTGTCCTCGCTCTCGAGAGAGCCCATCTGCTGCTTCCGCTTGTCGATGGCGGCCCTGAGTGCCTTGACCGCCCCCTGGACCTCGCCCACGTTCTCGATGTCCTCGAGGGCCTCCAGCACCTTCGAGAGCGCGTCCCTGAGGCCGTACGCGAAGGCCCTCCCGCCCAGCTCGAAGATCTCCCCATCTGGGGTCACCGTCTTGAACCCCTCGGAGGCGAGGATGTACGCGATCCCTTCTGACTCGACGAGGACTGTGTCCCCGGCGATGAAGTTCATGAGGCCCCTGTACTGCTTGTCGGCCTTCAGCACGGTCGAGAGAGGACCTATCACCCCCGCCGACTTTCCGACCGAGACGGGCCTCACTTCGCTCACCTCGGAGAGCGGGATTATCGCGAACGACTTGATGTTGAGCCTCTTGCCGGCCTTGATCAGCGCGGTCATCGACCTGACGTCGGAGACGACGAACGCGCTGCTCCACATGTCCATGACGGCGGAGCACGCCCTGGTGTACTGGGCTGGGTAGGTCACGAGCTCGTTCACCATCCCGATGTATCCGGGGATCCCGCCGCCCTCGCAAAGCTCCCTGAGCCTCCCGTGCCCCACGCGGTCCGAGTTGAGCTCCTCGGAGAAATCGGCCTTGGCCGTCTGCGTGGCGACCTCGCCCGAGGCCTTGTCGAGCACCTTGCTCGCCGCGCCGATGCTCTGCTCGATGAGGTTCCTCTCCTTCTCGAGCCCGGAAAGCTCCTGGTCTATCTCGGCCAGCTGCTCCGTCTCCTTTGTCTGTAGCTCCAGGAGCTGCTTCGAGTTGTTGTCCAGCCTGTCGAGGAGCTCCGTGAAGTTCTTGACCCTCGCCTCCAGCTCCTCCGCCCGCTTCTTCTCGGCGCCCAGGCCGGCCTGCACGGCGTTGATCTCCAGCCCGATGGGGGAGACCTCCTCGGAGAGGTCGACGAGCTTCGCCCTGATCCTGTCGCCCTGCTTCCTGTTGCGCTCTATGGTCGCGCGGAGCGTCTCCTCGGCGTCGAGGATGTCCTGGAGCTGCGCGCTCAGGTCCTTCCTCTTTGCGTCGAGCTTCTCGTTCGTGGTCTGTAGCGACTCGACGGTCGAGTTGACAGCCGTGACCTGCTTCTTTCGCTCTGCGACTATGGAGCGCAGGGTGGGCATCGACTCCATCTCGAGCCTCCTGATGTTCTCCTCGCGCCTCGAGACCTCTCCTGTCAGCTGGTCGCGGCGGAGCCTGACCGACTCGAGCTCGTCGCGGAGCTTGGTGGGGCCCTCGCCCCCTCCCTGGACTATCTCGATGATGAACTTCTCCTTCTCTGCGGTCTGACCGGTTACTCGAGACTCGAACTCCTCCTTCCTCTTGCGCACCTCGTCTAGCTTGAGCGTGAGCTCCTCCTCCATCCGCTTGTTGGAGCTCAGCTTCTCGCGGAGCTCGGTCACCCTCCTGGATGTCTGGACGGCCTTGAGCCAGCTCAGCTGCCCCTCGAGCTGGTTGAACCTAACGAGGTCGTTCCTCTGCTCCTCGAGGCGCTCGAGCTGCGACTTCATCTCCCCGGTCCTCGCGAGCTCTATCTGTAGCTTGGTGTCGGCCTGCGACAGCTGCTTCTGGGCCTCGGCCTTCTTGTCGTCGAACTTCGAGATGCCGACGACGTCCTCTATCATCTTCCTCTTCTCGTCGGGGGTGAGGTCGGCCACCCTCGTCGCGGCGCCCTGAGGGATCACGTTGAGCCCGCTGGGCGAGAGGCCCGAGACCTCGAGGAAGTCGGCGATCATGCTCTTGGTGGACTTTTTGCCGTTGAGGTAGTATGAGTTCTCGCCGTTGTTCTTGAGCTCCCTCGTCAGAGTGACGAGGTCGGCGTCGACCGGGATCTTCCTGTCCGTGTTGTCGATCTGTAGGCTCACCTTGCAGCTTGAGGGGCGCTCCTCGGTTGGGAACGCGCGCCCCGCCGCTGCCTCGGCGGTCTCACCTTCCGCCCCCTGCTGTCGGGCCTCGATGGCCTCCCTCTTGGGGTCGTAGATCAGGCCGGTCAGGCGCCCCTGCGCAGCCCTGAGGATCCTCGGCGAGTTCTCGCCCAGGGCGAAGAGGATGGCGTCTGCGATGTTGGACTTGCCGCTGCCGTTGGGACCGGTGACTACGTTCAGCCCCTGTTCGAACGTGATGGTGAGCGCGCGAGGGCCGAAGGACTTGAAACCCTTTACTTCGAGCCTTCGAATATACCCCATTCTGTGAACTCCGGCTAGCTTTAGCTGTGGAGAAGTGGCGATATAAGCCTAAGCATGCGCAAAGTCGCGCAAACTATTCCGTCAGAATCCTTGCCATCCTTCCCCCGATCCGGAAGGAGTCGAGCGTGGCGGCCCTCGAGGCCGAGCGGAGGGCCAAGGTAACCGCCTCGAGGTCCTCGTCATGGACGACGGCGTGCATCGAGTTGCCCACCATGTTCTGGCTCGCCCCTATGGCGCCGCTCTCGAGCGCGGCCGCGACCAGGTGCTCCACGGCCCGGGTCATCAGGCCCAGCCCTTCGGCGAAGGCGTGTCCGGCCTCCAGGAGGCTCTCCAGCTTGAGGTCGGAGGCCTGAGCCAGCGCCACCTCGCCCAGCCTGTTGATCTTGTCGCGCTTTCTCGTGGACGTGAGCAGGGTGGCCTTCGGCTTCCTCGATAGGCACGCGGTCACGACCCTGACACCAGTCGGGACCTTGATGGCCTTCAGCCTCGCGACCCCGGGCCCGCCGGGGTGGACTATGATTGCTGCGCCCGAGTGGTTGTACGTTGAGGAGACCGTCCCCAGCCCGGTGTGCCGCACGATGTCGGCCTCGTGCGCGAAGGTCGCGACCCGCTCCTTGCTTAGGGGGAGCTTGAGGGCAGCAGCGACCGCCATGACCGCGGAGAGCGCGGAGGCGGAGCTGCTCCCGAATCCGGCGCCTATGGGGACCTCGACGGTCTGGACGAGCTCCACCAGCACCGGCGGGTGTCTGACGCTCTCGAGGAGGAGCTCGACGGCCTTGGTCGTCGTCTCTGCGGGGTAGCTCGCGTCGCCGTTGACGGCCACTGAAACCGCTCGAAAGGCGCTGGGGACGACCCAGGCGTTGGTGTACACCCCCTTCGATAGCGTGAACCCCCCGCCCGTCGCGCCCACCTTGGAGAGGTCTGGGGGGTTCAGCGAGAGCCCCTCGTTGTGGACCACGAAGAAGTTCGAGATGACAGCCGGGGCGAACGCGAGTGCGGTCCGGGGCTGCATCTAGTAGCTCGACCGCTTTGTCCCGGCTAACAGGCCCACGGCCGGACCGACTATAGCAAGGACGACTCCGGCGACCAGGATCCAGCTTCCTATCACCGACCAGCCCTGCAGGACGTTGAACTGGAGCACGAAGAACCCGACACCAATCACGATGAACCCGACGGCGTAGGCCAGCGAGGCGGGAAGCAGGCGGCCCACCTCGTAGTCTGACCACTCCGGATAGTAGGCGAGGATGCTCGAGCGCCCCACCAGCGGCCTGAGGGCCCTGAGCAGGAGCGGGACGGCGATGACCACCGCGGGGACCATCGTCCCCGTCCAGAAGAGCGTGTACCCGAGCACCAGGGTGACCACGCCGTACTTTGCGGTGACGCTGGCGAAGGCGGGAAGGAAGACCTGGGCGGCGAAACCGACGACGAGCGCCCCGGCGATGAGGTTCCCGAGGGTGATGCATAGGACGGTGCTAGAGATGAACGCCGGCCACGACTTGTACCTCTTCACGAGGTAGCCGAAGAGGAGGAATGCGACGAAGTTCGCGGGCACTCCCGAGACGAGCGAGAGCGCGGGGTTGGTCTGGCCCAAGGGCGTGAGGAAGATCACGTCGCCGAGGAACGTCCCTATTGCTGCTCCCACCGCGGCAGAGAGCGTGTCCCCGACTATCGCGAAGAACGCGGGGACGAAAATGAAGAGGAGGAACTGGCCCACGCCGAAGGGCGTCGGGATGAAAGCGGTCAGCCCCTTGGCCACGGCGTAGAGGGCGGCCGTCATGGCGATCAGAGTGACCTTGCCTGCGGCAGTCGGCCGCACGGTCCCGTAGAACATGCTTGAAGCCCGTGCGGGCCTCACAATTTATCAAGATAATCTATAAATAATCTATAGAACTCTATAGATTTTGATGGATACCCGCAAGGTCCTTGAGATGGGCGGGGGGACCGTCCTGATCTCCCTTCCGAAGAGCTGGGCAAAGAAGAACGGCATCGTGCGTGGCTCGAGCGTGGCCGTGGAAGAGATCTCGGCGAGGAGGCTAATGGTGAAGCCGATAGGCGAGAAGGGCGTAAAGCAGGAGGACCAAGAGGTCGTCATCGAGTACCCGAGGGAGAGCCTGAGCTACGTGACAAACGACGTCACCGGCGCCTACCTCATGGGGAGCAACGCGATACGGGTCGAGGGTAAGACGGTGATATCCAGGGAGGACAGGGGGAGGCTCAAGGCCGCCGTGACGAGGCTGGTGGGCCTCGAGATCGTGGACGAGGACGCGAAGAGCATGACCCTCCAGTTCCTCCCCGACCCGGCGGTGCTCGACCCGGAGAGGATAGTGAGGAGGATGGCGAGCCTCATCAGCGGGATGCTTCGGGACTCCGCGGAGGGCGCGAGGCACGACCGCGCCCTTCTGGCGCTGGTGGGCGAGAGGGACGACGAGGTGGACAGGCTCTACTTCCTCCTGGTCAGGACCATCCGGACGGCGACCATCGATCCTGAGGTCGCGGAGAGGTACAAGCTTGCCCCCATCGAGTGCCTCGACTACCGCGTTCTCGCGAGCTACCTAGAGAGCCTCGGGGACGCAGTCGCCGACTTTTCAAAGCGCGCTGCCGGCGAGGACTTGGGCAAGGAGGTGGCCGCGCAGCTGGTCCAGTTCCTCGGCACGCTGGAGAAGATGGGCGACGTCGCGATATCGTCGTTCCTGGCGAGGAGGCGCGTACAGCCGAGGCGCACCCACACCGAGGTGGCCGCGATGCGAGAGAAGCTCGGCGAGCTTTCGAAGGGGATGGTCGGGATGAAGGGGACGTCCACCGGAATGATGGTCGACCTCCTCGCGCTCCTGGAGAGGGTGGCGAGCATCTTCGTCGACATATCGGACCTCGCGCTGCCCACCTACCAGTTCAGGCCCGAGTGAAGGCCGCCTCATTCAATCCGCTTCGAAGGCGTACTTCTTCGAGAGCCGCTCTGTCGCCGTGTGGTTCACGAGAGGGCCTCCCGAAAGCGAGGAGTTGCTTACCACCACCAGGTGGCCGTGCTCGGTCTTGATCCACGTGTTCCTCAGGCCGACGCGTACCACCTTGCCCTTCGCGCTGCTGTACTCTACCGTGTCGCCCAGGCGCAGCACCCCGTCGCTGAAGAGGAGGAGCCCGGAGATCACGTTCGAGAGCGTCGTCTGAAGCGCGAGCGAGACCGCGACGGCCAGGATCCCTGAGATGGTAAGGGTCGTGAAGAGGGACGAGAGGCCGGAGGCGCTCAGGACGTCCGAGAGGATCAGCACCAGCGCGATGAGCCTCATGCCAGTCCCGAGGTCTCGCAGGACGGTCGGGCCAGCCCTCGCCCTCCTTGCCGCCCTCCGAACCACGAAGCTCAGGGCCTCCTCTGCCACCAGTATCCCGACGGCCACGGTTGCGATGCCGACGAGCGTGTACAAGTCCATCAATGGAGTTGTCATTTCCAGGGGTTCGAGGGCCCTACTGCTCATATTAAACCGCTGGACTCCCCGCGGCTCCCTGAGCACCCGATTTTCCCCTCAAAATCGCAGATTGTCGTCTCTTAGTGAAGATTCTGTTAACTGATTTGCACACGGCTAAAATCTATGCCGATAAGACCTTGATATCGGGAAAATCTCTACCTGTGAACACTATTCCGGCGAGTACAAGGCAGACCACAGTTATCGCGCCTATAACTCCCTCTGATGCTTCACTCAGATTCGATTGCTGAGAGACCAAGTAGTAAATCAGATAGCCCGCGACGAGAAAAAATGACATCCCGAAAAGGCGGTCATACTTAGAAGGGGTTGGCCTTCCAGTTTTCTCATCCTTCGTTATCTACCACTTCTCGACCCTTGATACATGGTAAACCCTCCTAACAAAACAGTCAGGAATTCCAATGGCTGATTGTTCGAGAATTCGAACACGCCAATCAGCATCATGATTCCACCTGCTAGGACAAGGGATGGGTTCATGCTATCCGCCGAAGAAAAGTGTCTTGACCAAGATGTAGATTACATAGAGGCCAATAATCGCTGCTATCGCTGCGGCGAACAGCTCAACGACGCTGTCGAAGGAGCCGGACATTCTAGTCGGTTGATTCTCCAAGGCGCTTCTTATATGAATCTATGTTTTGAGTTTCTTCTTGATGCGCTGTTCCCATTCCTCTTGGGTAATAACGCCCTTCTCTTCCAAGAGGTCAACTAGGGAGGTCAGCATATCGTCGAGTATGTCGATTTCCTCGTCCTTACTTTTCTTTGCCGTGGCCTTTTCCTCCTTTCACTAGGTATCCGTTCTCCGAGAGCCATGCTAAAACGATGCTCCTTATCGTGTCCGAGTAGCCGTGGCCCATAGTGTCGCCTAGGTCTCGGTCGATAATGGCCCACACTTCCTCCGGTAGTGCAACCAGCGCCTTTCTCATGTCGCTCATACCACCTGCAAAGGAGCGATTGTGATTCGCTCTCCCTCCTGACTTTGTGGGTTCAAGGCCTCCTTCTTTATGGCGTTTTCTACCAATTGCTTCCATCCCTTCACCTCGATTCCCGCCTGTTGTGCGGGAGTCTTCCCCTTCAAGGACAGGTGAGGCCTTGCGAAATTGTAATTCACCACATATCCCTCCAAGATCGCTCGGGCCGAGTCTTGGTTCTTGAACCCGCGCATCGGTCGGGTGCGCTCCTTCACGGTCTCATGCAGTCGCTCTATGATGTTGTTTGTCTCGCGGGAGCGTATGCCGATGTTCTTCACTAGTTCAGGCCTTGCTACCTTGTATCTCGAATAGAAGACCGTGTTGAAGGCTTGGTCGTATTGGTTCGAGCCATCGACATACAGGACGGTCGGCTTGTGTTTGGCCGTCTCAAGCCCCTTCCTGAATTGGGTGATTGTGTCCTTGAGCGTCCTAGTCTCTGAAAGGTGCGACGCGACTATAAAGCGCGTGTCTTCGTCTAGCATCTCCCAGAACCATTGGTTCTGAGCCTCGCATCGTATCACGGTCTCGTCGTGGTGCCACCTTCCGCCGATTTGGGGCGAGAGCGTCTTCGTGTAGGCGCTGACTAGAACCGAATACTTCCTCACCCATTTCCAAATCGTGACCTGCGAAACCTTCTCTCCGAATATCGACTCTAGCTGGCGAGAGACCTTGCGCGTAGAGAGGCCTTCGAAATACATCGAGAGGGCCGTGACTATGGCGTGCTTGTTCACCCTCATTTTCGGAAGGCTTTCGCTCTCCGTGAATCTCTTACCGCAATCCATGCACTTTAGCGTCTTCTTTCCCTTCATCGAGCCGTTAGGCTTGACGCATTGCGAGAGGCAGTATTTGCAAGGCATGATTCGACGCATATCCCTATGGATATGCCACTACTTAAGTCTATATCCATATGGATATTACGATGACGGAGGCGCGGGCCACAATGTCCTAACCTCGAAACCCTTCAATTCCTTTGACTTCAGTTCGGCTAACCGCTTGTCCGGAACTTTACCAACCACGTTTGCTATGTTCTTTCCTTCCCTAGTTCTCTCTATGAAGATGGCATAGCCAGTGTCACTCACTCTTCCTTTCCACACATCGTAAGATGAAGTCTCAGCTTGAGCCTCAGCAAGGAACGAGTCGGGAAAATTGAAGGTTCCCAGCTCTTGCTCAGTAGACATAGTGTCCTCTGCATCAAGCACAATAATCATCCGATATTCCCCGTTTGGCAAGATCGCCGGAGTAATCTCGCCATCTTCATCGTCTCGCTTCTCGACAATGATGTGGCTCATGGTGTCCAAAGCGAAAAGCCTCACTGACCTTGGGTGCAAGCCAGTGTGCATTGTTAACGAAGATTTCCCGTTGTCCCATATTCGGTCGTCAAGGGCGGTTATGACTTTGTTCTTCTGCGTCCCCAAGAACATGACTTGTGCATGACAGTCGGTGGCTCGCACTATTGGCAGAAACCCGCTGAAATTGAGAACTTCCGCGAATATCTCTAGAACGGGGTTATCATAAGCTTCCTGAGTCATGAATGGAAGCTTGTAGATAATCGGATGACGATGATACTCTAGTTGTCTCTTACGGAGATGGAGCCGTGGATGCCTAAAAAAGGCCAAGCCTCCACAAAAATCAACCCTACGATAAGCAAATTCGCAAGGTTGGCCAATTCGCTCAGCGTCGGCGCGTTGAGACCCAGAAACGTCCGAAACTGACCCCAATAGAGTATCAGAGAAAAGAGCCCCATTACAATCAGGGGCCACCATTGAGCCCTCCTGCTGAAAGGCGCGACCAACAGGCATCGTTTGGTGACCTTCATATTTATCGATTGGGTGACTGAGATTGAAGGCCTTATAGTCAGAATAGTCATTGAAGAAATTCCGAACCTTACCGTGCAAATCAGTTAACAGAATCCTTAGTGAAGAACGTTTAAGATGGAGGAAAATGGAATGTTTTTGATGAATTTTAGGGCCAGACGGGGCGTCAGCACTTCTGTCATTGCAATTGCGGTAGTCGTGATAGTGATCGTGGTTGGGGCGGGAGCCTACCTGGCTCTGTCGTCCAGCTCCAGCACGAGCTCGACGAGCCCGTCGACCACCCAGACGACGACGTCGACATCGAGCACCACCACGCCCAGCTCGAGCTCCACTACGACCACTAGCACGACGACGAGCACTAGTCCAAGCACAACCTCAGCGACTTCCTCGACGTCTAGCACGACAAGCAGCACTTCTACGACCTCGTCGACCACGACCACGACGTCCTCGAGCAGCAGCTCGAGCAGTAGTTCGACCAGCACCTCGAGCAGCACGTCGTCAGCCTCCTCGACGGCGACCGCGCCAGCCTTCGTGTTCTCCATGGTCGCCAACGCGCCCTCTGTGGTCGTCTCGCCAGGCAACAATGCAAGCTACATCTCGCTCACGCTCAACCCGTCCTCAAGTGCGACGGGGAGCGAAACGGTCACATTCAACGCCACGGCGTCCAACGGCCTCACTGTGAAGATCTCCCCGAGCTCGGTGAAGCTTTCGGCGGGCTTCCCTGCAGCAGAGGCGGTCACTGTGTTCGCGAGCGCCTCCGCGACTCCCGGCAACTTCACGGTCTCGGTCGCGGCCACCTCTGGAACGTTCTCGGCGTCGGTGCCCCTTCCGGTCCGCGTCGTCCAGAACCTCGTGTACCTGCAGAGCTTCGAGTTCAGCCCCACCAGTCTGACCGTGAAGTCGGGCTCGACCGTGTACTTCTACAACGCTGACCCTCCGCACACTTGGTGCGGAGTGTACGACAGCGGGGCAAAGACCTTAATGTTCACTTCGGTAATTAGCACGACGTCCCCCGCAATCAACTCCTACAGCATCTGGAGCATCACACTCACCACGCCAGGAACCTACACCTACATGGACACCCTTCACACGTCAGCCGGTAACGCGACGATAATCGTCACGGCCTGATTACAGCTCTGGCAGTGACCGGTCCCAAGTCAAATCGAGACAGGGACTGAGTCTCGCGTTCGGCCGGGGAGAGCAGCCCCATGGCGCCCCGCCTTGGCAGGGCTCCCAACCGGCAGACCGCTGTTGAGCCTAGCCGGGAGTCATCAGGAACGTGAAGTGGAACGACGGCATCAGCTCTGGATGGTCCTGCGGAGTCAGGAGCGGGTACCTGTACTCGACGACCTGCTGGTTGGCGAAGACGGACGGCCCCCACCATATCGACGGATAGACGTCGATCGTGTGGATCCCCGGCGCTCCGCTGGCGACTATCGAGACTGTGACGTTTCCTCCGCTGTTGAATCCGCACGCGTAACCGATGTACGAGTTGTCATAGTCCACGGCGACGATGTTCGTGTTAAAGTCCCAGCCGACCCCGTGCATTATCACTTGGATGGTGGTTCCCTGCGGTCCTTGGGTCGCACTGATTGTGGCGCTCCTCTGGATGAAGAGCGTGCCGTTGGAGTGCTCTGTGAGGTTGCTCGCGGCGATGAAGTGGAGCCCTCCCAGGTCTGGCGGGACCTTCATCGTGAACGAGAACGAGCCGCCGCTGCTCGCGGTGACGGTCCTCAGAGGCTTGTTGACGAGCTGATAACCGAGAAGGTTGCTGCCCTGCCTGGTGGCCCAGGTCAGAGGGAGCGACGCGTTCGGCGCGAAGCCAGCTCCCTTGACGGTGATGTTGTCCCCCACGCTGGCTATCGTGGGAGATATTGTGATGCGCGGGCCTGTGGTGGCGACGTTCAGCGCCGGGACCGTGATCTGCGGCCTCACAGCCGTAGCGACAGGAACGAAGCCGACCTGAGGTATGGTGGAGGTAACGGAGGTCGAGGTCGAGCTGCTCGAGGTCGAAGACGATGTCGAGGTGTTAGTAGTTGTCGAGCCGGAGCCCGTGGTCAGGTAGAGCCCTGCGCCGGCGACTGCCACGAGCACGATGATCACGACCGCTACAAGCACCCGTGAGATGGCCTCTCTTTGCTCGCGGTCCTTCCTCGAGACGAAGAGCGCGCCTCCTGCGAGCACCGCAAGAAGGGCGAGGGACCCGGACTCTGCGGAGCCGGGCGCGCTGTAGCGCATGGTGGATGTATTCGTCTGCGAGGTCGACATCGGGTTGACCTGAAGCGGCGTTATCGTGAAGTTAGCATGGAACGGGATGTAACTCCCGAAGACAGACTGCGTCTCCGAGGACGGCGGACCCTGCTGCGGGTTGAGGTAACCCGGCCCGGGGTAACCCTGGTAGATGTCTATGAAGTGGGTCCCTGGAGTCCCCGAAGCGTAGAAGGTGAAGTTGGTCGCCCCCCAAGAGTCCATCGCCGTCATGTAGCCCACGTACGTGTTGTCCCAAGAGAGGTGGTAGCTGGTCGAATACAGCCCGTCTGCGAGTCCGGTCGCAACAACGTTGATGGGCGTCCCGGCGGGGCCGCTCTTGGGCGAGAACGTGAACGAGGGCTCGACTATGAAGGTCGCCCTCGGCGGCAGCGCGGTCCCGTTGGTGAGGAAGGCCTCTATGAAGTGGGAGGCCCCGTAGTCGGTGGGGACGGTTATCTGAGCCGTGAAGGCGCCCGTGGCGTTGGTCTGCGCGGAGCCCAGCATCCTTTGGATCGGTACGGTCTTGATTCCCGTGACTTGAGGCGGGTTTCCGGAGACCACCCAGGAGGCGTTCACCGAGGCCCACTGAAGGGTGAGGCTGGTGCTGGGCGTGAAGCCGGTCCCGCTGACGGTGATGCTCGCCCCGACGATCGCCGCCGTAGGCGAGACGGTGATCGCGGGAGCGGCGGTCGCGGCATTCGCGGCATTCGCCGAGGCTGCAAGCATGAGGAGGCACGCTAAGGACGCTGCCGCCACCAAGGAGATGTTCAGTACGCCTACTCTTGCGAGAGGTCGGCTCGGGATGCCCATGCTCATTCAACGACTCGAGCTCGATTTAAGCGAGCGATTCTAGATTACTGCGAGGCCTGCGACCACAAGAAGGGCAAGCATGAAACACCCCGCGAGCATCGGGATGCGGCCGAAGCTGTCGCCCACCTTGGTCTTCCTGTAGATGTAGGCAATCATGGAGAAGCAGATGAGGTCTATCGAGACGTAGATCGCGTAGAGGGACTCGCCCGACACGACCGATGTGTCGAGGGTCCACAGCCCGACGACCGCGGCAGCGGCGACGACGAGGAGCAGCCCCACGATTCTGACCCCTATCCGCTCGTCCAATTCTGTCACGACTTCCACCCCACCTCGAACGCCTTCACCCTGCGCCTGATCGATCCCGTGCCCAGGTCAAGCCGATAGAGAAGGTAGACAGTCCCCGCGACCGCTATCGAGAGCTCTGCGAGCGACACCGCTAGTGACGAGAGGATTGAGAAGCTGGCGCCCTGCACTATCAGCTGCACCGACGAGGATAGCGCGCCGCCGATGCCGAACGTCCCGAGCGTCAGAAGCACCACGAAGCTGGAGGCGGTCCACAGCGCGGCGCTGTTGAACGCTCTCGTCGCGTACGGGGCGCCGGTGGGGGTCGTCGTCGTGCCCCCAGCCTGGGTCGTCCCCTTTGGCAGCCCTCTGAAGATCACTCTGTACATGCCCGCCGAGACCAGGGCCACCAGAAGGGCAGTCCCGCCGAGGTATAGCACGGCCTGCTCGTTGGGGATGATCTTCCCGGGGGTCTCGTATCCCCAGAGGGTCAGGACTGCGACCTCAGCCACGAAGATCAGCCCGAGCGTGACGAAGTTCCTCCTCGACGCTATCCTGCGGTTGGTGCCCCTGTCCACGAAGGGGAGTACGATGAGCCCGATGAAGACCAGGGATATGAGGGTGAGCGCTACGGTGAGCCCGGGGCCCTCGAAGATCGCGATCTTCAGCACCTGGTAGACCCACAGGAAGTACCAGTCAGGCTGCGGCGTAGACTGGGCTGCAAGTGTCGGGGTGTATTGGGGCGGAAGGTTGAGCGGGAAGGCGACGGAGATGAGGAAGATCGCCACTCCGAACAGCGCAGCTAGCTCCAGCAGGTAGAACGTCAGGTCTGGGAAGATCGGGATTAGCCTCCTCTTCTTCTCAGGTACGGGGACCGGCCCCGTGACGGGCTCGGACACGCCGTGCGCCTCGAGCATGTACATCTTCCCGGCGAGAAGGATCACGAGGACGGCGGGGAGGACCACGACATGCAGGTCGAAGAACCTCAGCATCGTCCCGGAGTCCGTCCCCCCGCCTACGATCAGGAACTGTATGAAGTTCGATAGAGGCTGGGGAAGGGCGGCCATCATCCCGATCCCGACGTCCGTGGCGGACTTGGAGACGACCGTCCAGGGGAGAAGGTATCCGGTGAAGCCGAAGCCCAGCGTGACGAATCCCATTATCATTCCGGTTATCCACATCAGCTCGTGCGGCTTCTTGTGGACCGAGACGAAGTAGCCCCTCATCATGTGCATGAAGGCGAGCATTATCATTGCGTAAGCGGTATAGAGGTGGACCGTCTCGAGGAACCTGCCGTAGCTCACGTTCTCGAAGATGAAGAGGGTGGAGGAGTATGCCTGCGCGGGAGTGGGGATGTAGTAGATCATCATCATCATCCCGGTGACGGCCTGGATTCCGAAGGCGACCACCGCCAAGGCGCCTAGCCAGTAGAAAGGGTTGACAGAGTAAGCCGGCGCGGGCCGGAACATCTGGTACGACAGCCCGAGCCTGTCGTCGAACCAGTGGACTGTCCTGGCGAGCAGACGTTCGTGAGGGGCCGCCTCCTCGGAAGGATGGAAGCGACTCGAGCTCTTCTTCTCTTCTTCCTGCTGACTTGACTCTGCTTCTTGCTCTGTCATTCTATTGTCCACTCACGAGCGTGCCGCCTTGAAGGTCAAGCAAGACGTTGTTTGAGCCGCTGGTGTGCCCGAAGATCGTGGGCGGGCCCATGCCCACCGCGTATATGTCCCCAGAGTCGTCGATTGAGAGGGTCACCTGAGGCACAGCCCTCGGCGCCGGCCCGTCCGTCACCTTCGCGCCATTTACGAGGTCGTAGACGCTCCCGTGGCAGCAGCAGTACCCTATCGGTCCGGCTGCCGTATAGTCAGACTCGCAAGCGGGTGCATCTCCTTTCGCGACGAAGCCCATGATGCAGCCCAGGTGCTGACACACCACGCTGTACGCGACGATGTCTCCGTCCGGCCCGACGCCCCCTTCAGCCTTCACCCCGAGCTTCACCAGGATGTTCGGTGTCTCCTCAAGAGGGTAGTTGAACGATATCGGAGTGGACACGACGAGGTCACTGATGTTGGCTATCATCAGCTGCGGGAAAGGAGAAGAGGTGGTCGACGTGGTCGACGTCGAGGTGCTCTCCTCTGATGTGGTAGCGCTCGCAGAGGCTGTTCCGGTCTGGTTGCCTCCTTGCTGTGTGATCGTGGAGGTGACCGTCTTGGTCTTGGTGACCGTGGGAGTGGTGGTCTGCGCCTCCAGCGGCGAGGGCGGGTTTGCCGGGGAGAAGAGCGACTTCGCCACGGAGGCGATGCCTGCGACCATGGTGATCAGGCCCAAAGTGAGCCCCGCCCTCAGCAGGTTCCTGCGGGTGATGCTCTGGTCGTTGGGAGACGCCCCCTGCGGCTGGGCGGCCTCCTTCTTTTCGTCCTTGTCGTTCTCTGGAGTCAAAGACGTCACCAGTCCCCTAACCGCTCGCCGCGCTCCCGCCCGTTATAAGGAACGTGAAGTGGAACGAAGGCATCAACTCTGGATGGTCCTGCGGAGTCAGGAGCGGGTACCTGTAGATCGTCACCTGCTGGGCGGTGGGACCTGAAGCGCCCCACCAGATCGACGGGTAGATGTCGATGTCGTGCACTCCCGGCGCGCCCGCCGCGAATATTGTGATAGTCGTGTTGCCACCTGTGTTGAACCCGCACCCGTATCCTACATACGAGTTGTCATAGTCGACGCTGATGAGGTTGGTGTTGTAGTCCCAGCCCACACCCACGAACGAGATCACTATCTTCGTTCCGGCCGGACCCTGGGTCGCGCTGATGGACCCCGACCTCTGGAGGAAGACTGTCCCGTTTGACCTCTCGGTCAGGTTGCCTGCCGCAATGAAGTGCACCCCGCCGACGTCCGAGTGCACCTTCTGGGTCAAGGTGAACGCCCCATTGCCGTCCGTGGTCACGTTCTTCAGGGGCAGGGCAACGAGCTTGTAGCCAAGCAGGTTGCTCCCCTGTCTAGTCGACCACGTTAGGGGCAGCTGGGTGTTGGGGGTGAAGCCTGCGCCGGTCACGGTTATCGTGCCGCCCACCGAGACAATCGTGGGCGTAACGCTGATGCGAGGGCCCGTCGTGGCGTTGCTGTAGACCGGCACCACTATGTTCGGCCTGTCGGTCGTGGCGACCGGCGTGAAGCTGATCTGCGAGGAGGACGATGACGTGCTTGATGTAGTCGGGGGCGCAGCCGAAACCGTTGAAGTCACTGTAGAGGTGACCGTCGAAGCGCCCTGCGAGGCCGTGGCGAACAACGCTACTCCGGCCACAGCCAGAACTACTATCACCACGATCGCCGCCATGCTTCTGGAGATAGCCCTTCGGCGCTCAGGGTCCTGCCTGGACACGAAGACGGCGCTCCCCGCAATGGCGGCCGCTGTGATCAGAAGAGGGACCGAGACTATCGCGCCAGAGATGGCCATCCCACTACTGCTTCCTGCAGTCGGAGGGTCTGGTGCCGTCACGGTGAAGTTCGCGTAGTAGGGCATCGTGCATGAAACTAGCACGACGCATCCCGGAGGGAAGTACGACTGGCTCTGGCTCGCAACCGGGATCTGCTCAGCGTTCAGGTAGCCCGGGCCTGGATAGCCCTGATAGACGGCGACATAGTGCGTGCCTGGCACGCCGGACGCGTAGATGGTGAAGGTGGTCGATCCCCCCGTGGTGATGGCGGTGGCGTAACCAACGTAGTTGTTATCCCAAGAGACATGGTAGTTAGTGGAGTAGAGCCCGTCTCCCATTCCTGTCCCGGTCACCGTGATTGGGGTCCCCGCCGGTCCGCTCGTGGGAGAGAAGCTGAACTGGGGCTCGAGCGTGTACGTGGCCTTCGGGGCGTAAGCGGTGCCGTTTGCCGCATAAGCCTGTATGAAGTGCTGCATGCCGAAGTCAGGCGGCAGCGTAATCTGGGCGCTGAACCCGCCTGAGGAGTTGGTCTGCGTCGACCCGAGCACCTTCTCGTCGGGCGTTACCGTGGTGCCCGTAACCTGAGGAGGAGAGCTCCCGACGTTCCAGTTTGCGTTCGCCGAGTTCCATTCGATGTTGAGGGTAGCGCTTGGGGGATAACCCGCACCCGTGACTGTGACCTTGCTCCCCACGTACCCCGCGGAAGACGAAATCGCGATGGAGGGCGATGTTGTCGCCGCATGGACGGTTCCCGCTGACAGCAGGATGAAGCAAATGCCAAGGAGCGATATGCTCAGCGCTAGCCTCATGGTTGTGACCATGCTAGCACCTACTTCGATCTTGGCATCTTCACTACTAGCCCGATGACGAGTCCGACCACTAGGAGGGCTATCATCCCGGCGTATGCGATCGTCGGTATCGACTGGGTCACTTGCGAGATGGTCGATGTCATTGTGCTGAATGCAGTGCTTACAGCGGTGCTGACGGCCGCGGTTACGGTTGTCGTTGCGGTGGTTGTGCTAGTTGCCTGAGTGAGGGTCTGGGAGCCCGATACTACCACCGTAGTCGTCGCTCCGGGTCCTGTGACCGTGGTCGTTGCGGCGGGTGCTGTGACTGTCGTGGTGGAGACTGTGCCTCCGCCTGCTGCGGGTGTAGGCGCAAGTCCCAAGCTCATTACTTGAAGACCCGTATTCGGTGGATTGGCCTTGTCAGATGATTGTATGGCCACGGCGAAGCTCACGCCAGTTGGAAGTGTTGGTAGTGTGGAGGCTACAGTGAACGGCCCAGTCCATGTGCCGTTGATGCCGTTAGTGTTTGTCAGCTTTACGGTGCCCAAGACTCCGCCAGGGTTGGCGGCGCCACCGCCGAAGGTGTTTGTCGTGGCGTTCCATGTGCCCCATCCCACGATGGCAGTCACCACGCCTCCGCGGTTGACTGAGTCGAGGCCGGTCACGAACCCTGTCGTCGGCTCAGGGTTGGTTGGATACTTGACAATGGCGCTGATGGTGATGGACTCTCCAGCGTAGATCGAGGCGACCGGCGCTGCCGTCTTGGAGTCAATCAGGGTTATGCCCGCCGTGAGCGTGGCTGGGGTGATGTCGAAGGGGTACCCCGTGTACTGGTAGGTGCCCGAGTTACCGGCGGCGTCCTTGGCCGTCACGGTAGGGTTCCATGACCCGACGTAGGTGTAGTTCCAAGCCGGATTGACTATCCCTCTCCATAGGAGCGCCCCGGAGTCCCAAGAGGCAGTCGTGACCGTCTTGTTGTCAGGCTGCGTGAAAGTCACGGTGATGTTCGCGTCATGAATCAAGAGAGTGCGGAGGTCCTTTGCTCCAGCTGCCGGAGCGCCAACCGGAATTGCTGCCAGGGGAAGAGTGGGGTTTGATGCATAGTACACGTAGAACCTAGGGATCCACTTCCATCCCCTCGGCTCGTTGTTGATGAAATAGCAGGTTCCTCCGGTCACCATGTCCATGGTGATGAAGAGCTTGTTGGTCGAGTAGAAGGAACTCGTGCCCACCACAGTCGAGCCTTGCATCAGGAACACGTTGTATGTCCCGACCTCCTTCACTGCGACGTTGAAGCCCGAAGTGGCGTTCCCGAAGACGAGAGTCTGCGTCTGCCCTACTGCTGAAAAGGTTACGGGCTGCGAGTATGTCACACCGCTAGGCGAGACGACCTCTAGAGTGTAGCTTCCCGCAGCGGGACCGGCTACCGCAATCGATGTCGTCAGTCCCAAGTTGACCGATCCAGGCGTGACCGTGACGATCTGCGTCTGACCGTAGACTGGCGAGAATGGCGACATCAGCGCCAGCGCCGAGATGCCGAGCAGCGCGCCAAGCGCTAGCTGCCCGATCCTTGCAGCCTTTGAACTTCTTTCAAGCGTGAACATTACCGTGAAGTTTCCTTCGTGGGGCATTTATAGGGGGGAGACGATTCTCACGATTGAGAATGACGGTTCTGGGCTCAAAAGTCAGCGCGTGCAGGCCGGAATATTAACAAGTGCGAACGTGGATTCTGCCCCTAGTCGGTGACGCTTACTTCCGCGGCCATGAACGGGTGGATCGTGCAGTAATAGAAGAACTGGCCAGGCGTGTCGAACGTAAAGCTCCACGTGTCCAGCCTTTCTAGTATCGGAGACGTCATGTTCATCCCGGCGCGGAACGCGACGTCGTGGTATCCTGGGTCGCAGCAGCCGATTGTAGAGTCGAGGTTCATCCAGTAGACGGTCGTCCCCTTCGTGACGTTCAGGAACTGGGGCACGAACGCGAGGTGCTCCATCACCACCAGCGCCGGCACGACCGTCACCGTGAAGGTCTGGTTCCTCACCGCGGCCCCCTCCTGCACTCTCACGGTCACCTGGTAGGGGCCGGCGGCGAGCGAAAGCGAAGCGTGGATGACCACCGGGACCAGCGTCGTCACCTGCGGCGCGCCATAGGACTGTGAGATGTCGAACGAAAGTCCCTGAGGCGTGAAGGCCGAGAGCGTCGCGGCGACCGGGGCTTTGGAGGCAGGCTCGCTCAGAGTAAGCACCGTGTAGTTCTGCGTCTGGCCAGGCGCGATGAGCGGGTTAGCAGGCGAGATGGTCACAGCTCCGCTCGCCACTGGAGGGGGGATCTGAACGGACAGGAAGAAGTAAACAGGCACGAAGACGAGCGGGACAAGCATGACGAGGATGCCGACGAACCTCATGGCCCTCCTGAGGGGGCGCCCGAACCTTCTCGCCCTCAGGTCAGAGAAGAAGGCCGAGACCTGGCTCGCCACGCTGGCCTCCGTTGGCTGGGCAGTCGACGCTGAGTTTTGGGTGGACTGTGCCTGCGTGGCCCTTCTGCGGACGAACCACTCGGCAAACATCGCGTCGAGCTCTTCCCTCGTGATGGGGACGCCTCCGGCGTCCAGAATGGGCGCCACCTCGTAGTCGACGACTCGAAATATCTCCTTCAGCTCATCCGGGGGCGATTCTACCGCGCGCTTTTCGTCTTCCTCAAGAAGGCGGATTTCTGCCAGCCTCTTCGCTGCCCACTCTTTGAATTCTGCACTGTCAGAGTCTATCGGGCCACTCACACCGATAGACCTGCCAGTGCCAGTGCAACTCTACTTCTTCTGGAATTGCGCTCGAGTGGTATTTAATGGGCGGAGGCGATTTTCAATAATGAAAATGAGCCCGGTCGGCGCGGATTGGAATGCGTCAGACAACTCCCATATGCGCGGTGCGGCCCGTCCTCGCCGGCTATGGGACGAGCTGGTCGCCTGACTTTGTGTTGCGGACGCGGATTGCCTTGTAGGGGCAAGACTTCGCTGCCCTGATGATCCTCTCGCTGTCCACTGTCATCGGCTCGACGTCGATCATCCCCAGCGGCTCGGTGCCGGTCCTCCGACCCAGCTGACTCTCGTCCAGTGAGAACACCTCGGGGGCGAGCGACACGCAGCTCTCTGCGCCCATGCATAGGTCCTGATCGACGCTCACCGAGAGCGTCACGTCGTCAGAAGTCTGGATCTCCTCCTCCCCTCTCCTTTGGAGGCCGAAGAGCTTCGTCGATGTCAGGCGCATGATCACGTCGGAGATGCTCTCGTCCTCTCCCTTGGCCCTCAGCAGCCTTTGGAAGACCCTGTCCGTCAGGACGATGTTCCTTTCTTCTGCAGACACTGTCAATTTCCTCTAATCCCTTGAAGACCGGATTGGTCTAATAAACCTAAGCAATGTTTCTCAGTCTTGAGAACAGCTCTGGCGCAAAGAGCCCCAAGCCCCCGCGACAACAAAAAAGCCAATATACATCTTCGAAGTAGGTCCAATGTGCCGAAGTACATCTTTGTAACTGGAGGGGTGATGTCCGGGCTCGGGAAGGGCATCACGACCTCTTCTCTCGCGAAAATCCTCCAACGCTCCGGTCTCACGGTGACCTGCATGAAGGTAGACCCGTACATCAACTTCGACGCGGGGACGATGAACCCGATCGCCCACGGCGAGGTCTTCGTCACGGACGACGGCGGCGAGTGCGACATGGACCTGGGGAACTACGAGAGGTTCCTCAACAAGGACCTAAGCAAGGAGGACAACATCACTACCGGGCAGGTGTACAACGCGGTGATCGAGGACGAGCGGAAGGGCAAGTACCTCGGAAAGTGCGTCCAGATAATCCCGCACGTGACCGACGAGATCAAGCGAAGGATCAGGGAGCGGACGACCAAGAGCGGCTCGAGCGTCGCGGTGATAGAGTGCGGGGGGACGGTGGGGGACATCGAGAGCCTGCCATTCCTCGAGGCGTTCAGGCAGATGCGGCTCGAGGACGGGATGGAGAACACGCTCTTCGTCCACGTCACGCTCGCGCCCGAGATGGGAGCGGTTGGGGAGATGAAGACGAAGCCCACACAGCACAGCGTCCAGGAGCTAAGGCGCATAGGGATACAGCCCGACCTCATCGTCGTGAGGGGGACGAGGTCCCTCCCAGCTGATGCGAAGGAGAAGCTGGCCTTGTTCACGAGCGTCCCGGTGGACAGCGTCATCTCTAACCCTGACGTCGAGACCATCTACCAGGTACCGGAAGCGCTGTTCAAGGAAGGGGTCATGAAGCCCCTGGTGGGGCACCTTCGCCTCAAGGTTAGGAGGACCGACCTCCTCGACTGGAACGAGGTCGCCTCGAGGTTCGTCCGGCAGAAGCGGTCGGTGACCGTCGCGATGGTCGGGAAGTACGTGACGCTGATGGACAGCTACGTGAGCGTCAACCTTGCCCTGAAGCACGCGGCCGCGGCGAACGGCGTCGGCGTGGACATCAAGTGGATAGAGTCCGAGGACTTCGAGGGTACGAGCCGCGTGGACGCGGCCCGCAAGACAATCGACGCGGCGGATGGAGTCGTCCTGCCCCAGGGCTATGGGAAGAGGGGGACCGAGGGCAAGATGTGGGCGGCCGACTACGCCAGACGGACGCAGAAGCCGTTGCTCGGCCTGTGCTTCGGGTTCCAGCTCTCGATTGTGTCGTTCGCTAGGAACGTGCTGGGCCTGAAGGAGGCCAACTCCGTCGAGATAAACCAGAACACCCCAGACCCTGTCATCGACCTGCTCCCAGAGCAGAAGGGCATCTCGAACATGGGAGGGACGATGAGGCTGGGAGGCCACGACATCTCGGTGGAGAAGCCGAGCAAGGCCTTTGACATCTACCAGAGCAAGAGCGTGAGAGGCAGGCACAGGCACAGGTTCGAGCTCAACCAGGCCTACATGCAGAAGCTCGAGGACGCGGGGATGCACTTCTCAGCGTTCAGCGACGGGGGGAGGCGCGCCGAGATCCTAGAGTTGAAGGACCACCCGTTCTTCATGGGCACCCAGTACCACCCTGAGTACTGCAGCAGGCCAGAGTACCCCGAGCCGATGTTCCTGGCCTTCCTCAAGGCCGCGATGGTCGCCCACGAGACGAAGGGGAAGAAGGTCCAGGTCGCCGCGCGCTCAGCCTGAAGCGTAGGCCCTGGCTATCTCTATCGCCCTCTTCACGACCCTGGTCGCGTCCTCGGCGAAGAGGTAGAGGCTTGGCTCGACGCCCTCGCCTCCTACGTCGACGACCGCCTCGAACTCTTCTGCGCCGGCTGGTGCGGAGAGGCGGGCGTGGAGCGCGCCGAGGACCTTGTCCTGGCCCCCCGACGGATAGGAGCGCCCGATGGTGAGCGTCTCGACCCCGAGCTTGGCGAGGACCTTAGCCATCCTCTCGTCGTACCTGAGGTTCATCGCGGCCCTGAGGGCGCGGTGCTTTCGCTCCACCTCCAGGAGTATCGCGGCCAGGTGGGTGGAAGCCCCGTACTCGGGCCTCATGAAGGAGCGCGCCTGCCCCCTCACCCTCACGATCCTTCCCGGGATCGCGACAACGTCCTCGGCTGACTTGGCACCTTCCGGGGCGTAGGCCACGTTCACTGAGACCTCGGGCATGACGCGCACGAAGAGCGAAGAGCCCTCTATCGACCGGAGGGCGCCCTCCACGTGCTCGACCGCCCCCTCCGAGTGCCCCCTCTCAGGGCCGAACACCTTCATGCAGACGTCGCATGTCGCGAGGAAGGGATGCTCGCTCCTGTGAACCGCGCAAGCGTCCCCGCCTCCGATGAGCCTGCTCCAAATCGAGTAGAGGGTGGCGACGGCGTAAGTGGGGTTGTTCTTCAGGTCCTCGGCGAGGAGCGCGGCGTAGGTCTCCGCCTCCTCTGACGTGACCCCGAGGCTCGAGAGCGCGCTCGTCGGCTTCTGCGAGGAGGTGGAGAGGTAGGAGCTCACCGAGGCCTGCGTCATCCCGAGGAGGCTCGCGATCTTGCCCTGGGAGAGCCCGTCCTCCTTCAGCCTCTTGGCGACCAGCGCTCGCATGGAGGGCAGGAAGGAGTCGACCATTATCTCACAGGGGGGATGCATGGCATAAGTCACTTATGAGGTGATTTATAAGATTCCTGAGAAAGGGCGTAACAAGTCCAATGGGAACCTACGCGGAGTCGGCGTTCCACGAGACGACTTCAGGCAAGTCGACGCCCACGACGAACATGAGGCTGGCGCTGGTCGCCGTCTTCTCCGCCCTCATCGCCGTCTGCACGATCATCTCGATACCCCTCCCGCCGCCGGTCTTCGAGATCACGCTCGCCCCGGCGATCTACTTCGCGCTAGCGGCGCTGGCGGACAAGTGGGACGCCTTCGCGGCGACCGCCGTCGGCGGGTTCGTGGGCGAGCTCTTCAACATCACGACCAAGGCGGGCGGCTCCCCCATCTACCCATTCGGGATGGTCTGGGCGAGGGCTCCGGAGGTGCTCATCATCGCGTGGGCAGCCAACAAGGGCAGGAGGACGCTCGCGTTCGCAATGGTGGTCGCGACGGTCTACGAGACCTTCGCGTTCCTAGTGCCAGACTGGCTCTTTTACACCTACGGCCTCTTCGGGTACGGGAGCCCCACCGACCTCTATTCCGGGCTGGTCTTGGCGCTCCCCGACCTCGCGACCTTCGCTGACCTCGCCTTCATCCCGATCGCTTTCGCGATAATCGCGGGCGCAGGCCCGACGTTCAGGCGACTCGGCTACAGAAGTTGAGCGGCGAGATGACGCAGCAGGGGAAGGTCCCGCGAGAGTTCCTCGAGAGCGCGGTCTTCTCCAACCTTGGCGCGAAGCGGAGCGAGCTCATCGTGAAGCCGGGGCACGGGCTGGACAACGCGGTCATCGCGCTAGGAGGGAAGAAGGTGCTCATCGTCACCAGCGACCCGCTCTCGGTCATCCCCGCCATAGGGATGAGGGAGTCGGCCTGGCTCAGTGTCCACCTGATCGCCTCCGACCTGGCGACGAGCGGCGTGGGCCCGCAGTTCGCGATGCTGGACCTGAACCTCCCGCCTGCGATGGAGCTGCCTGTGGTGGAGGCGTATCTCAAGGCCGTCGGCGACGAGTGCAGAGCGCTCGGGATCGCGATAGCGGGCGGGCACACGGGCAGGTACCCCGGTTCTGGCTACACGGTGGTCGGCGGGGGCACCATGTTCAGCGTGGCGGACAGAGCCTCGTACGTGACCCCTGCGATGGCGAAGCCAGGAGACGCCGTTGTCATCACGAAGGGCGCCGCGATAGGGGCGACCGCCGTCCTTTCGCACTGCTTCCCCGAGACGGTAAGGGAGAAAGCCGGAGCCGCGCTGCTAAGGAGGGCAAAGGCTCGCCTCCGCGACTGCTCGACCGTGAAGGACGCGCTCACTGCGGCATCGGTAGGGCTGCGCGAGAGTGTCACGTCGATGCACGACGCGACGGAGGGCGGGGTGCTAGGCGGCCTCTTCGAGCTCTCAAGCGCGTGCGGGCTTTCCGTGATAGTGGACCGCGACAAGGTGAACGTCTCGGACGAGACGGCGGCCGTTTGCGAGTCGTTCGGGCTGGACCCTCTCACCACGCTCAGCGAGGGGACCTTGATAATCACCTGCAGGCCCTGGGCCGTCGAAGACGCCGTTGCGGCCCTCCGCGAGGAGGGGATAGCGAGCTACGAGATCGGACGGATCGGCCCGAAGGGGAAGCGGAAGGGCCTATGGGTGGCCTCGGGAGGCTCGAAAGCAGAGCCTCACACGCCGGGACAGGACGGCTACTGGAAGGCGTACTCTGAAGCGGTTGCTAGAGGGCTGGGTTAGGCTCACTTGGAGCTGCTGGCTGCCGTGCCCCTTCCTCTCTTGCGGAGGTGGGCCTTCTCGTGGACGTCCTCCGCCTTGTCAACGTCGTCCTCTTCCTGGTCTCCCAGCGACGCGGTCCTAGCCTCGACCCTGGTGTTCAACCACTTCTCGTAGATGTCAGGCATGACCTGATTAGCTTCAGGCTTCAGCACCTTCTCTCCCCTTTTCTGCGGCATTGGTTGCCGAGGCTTCGCGTCGTTATATCAGCCTTGCGAAAGCCGCGGCTGCGTTCCCCTTGAAAGGTTCAAGAAGCGCAGACGCGGCGTGACCTCGAACAGGCGAACCGACCACGTCAGCAACCGACATCGCGGCCTCTCTCATCATGCAGCTCAGGCCCGAGGAGTGGCAGGCCCTCCGCGCGCTGGAGAAGTGCACGCTGGGTAAGGCGACGACCTCTGCGGAGTCGATAGCGAAGGTGTCGGGGCAGCCTATGGACCGCGTGAACTTCGGCCTGAACGAGCTGAACAAGAGGAAGCTCATCGGGTCGGGGAGGACCTACGAGCTCTACATCCCTGCCGTCGACCTCCTCGCGCTGAAGTTCTATGCCGACAAGGACTACGCGAACGCCCTCGGGAAGCTCATAGCGAAGGGGAAGGAGTCGGACGTCTACGAGGTGCTCTCCGAGAAAGGCGAGCTCTACGCGCTCAAGCTGTTCAGGCTGGGGAGGACGAGCTTCCGCGACGTCACCCGCAAGAGGTACGCGTCCTCCCGCCAGTTCAACACGTGGCTCGACGTCAACTACCAGGCGGCTCGCAGGGAGTTCAACGCCCTCGAGAAGCTCTCGGAGTTCACCAAGAACGTCCCCGTCGCGGTGGCCACGAACAGGCACACGGTGCTCCTCAAGGAGCTGCCCGGCGTGAGGCTGACCAACCGCCCGGAGCTTGTCGACGCGAGGAAGGTCTTCAGGCAGATAATGGATACGGTGCGCGACGCCTACGTGAAGGCGGGCATGATCAACGGGGACCTCAGCGAGTACAACATCCTGACGGACGGCGCGTCAGTTTGGCTGATCGACTGGCCCCAGTGGGTGGGAAGGGACCACCCCAACGCGAAGGAGCTGATGAAGCGGGACGTGGGGGCGGTCGAGAAGTTCTTCGAGAGGAGCTATGGGCTTTCGGCCGACATCGACGCCCTGGTCGACTATGTGACAGGCGGGAGCCTCTTCCCCGCCGTCAGAACAGAATGACGCGCTTCTCTAGGATGAGGTTCGTGATGTTGCGGATGTCCCGCAGCTGGTCGTCGAGTATCCCTTCGACCTCCGCCCTCACGCTGCTCATCTTCGTCCCCTTCTCGAGGATGACCGCCGCGCTGGCTATCTGCGGCTGGTCGATTGGGCTGCCTATCCTGCTGAGTATCCTGACGTAGCACTCCCTCACCCCCTTGACCTCGTCTGCGATCTGCTCCGCGGCGTGCACGGCCACGGCGTTGTAGAGCTTGCCCGTGTGGTTGACCGGGTTCTTCCCCGCCGTCGCCTCCATCGAGTACTGGCGCATGGGCGAGATGAGGCCGTTGACCCTGTTGCCCCTCCCGGTGTTCCCGTCGTCGCCCTGCTCCGCCGACGTGCCGGTGACAGTGAGGTAGTAGGAGCCTCTCTTGGGGTCGTCCCCCTGGTTGAGCCTGACGTGGACGTCGAGGGGGGACTTGGCGACGAAGTCGTCGACCTCCTCCCTGACGTCCTTTATCACGCTGGAGTACTCGCCGGCGTTCTTGAGCTGCCCGCTGACCATGGCGGCCGCGACCGTGACGTTGAGCTTCTTGCCCACCCTCATTCCCATGACCTTGACGTCCTCGCCCACAGACGGGTACTTCGTCTTGAACTTCGAAGAGTTGAGCAGCTGCTCGATCTCGAAGACGACCCTCTCAGTCTCGGAGAGCGGCGCGAAGCCCACGCCTATCGAGGTGTCGTTGGCGACCGGCATCACCTGCTTCCTCATGAAGACCGCGACGAGGTCGCGTGAGCCTGCCCTGATCATCGTCTCTACCTTCGTGTGCTTCTTGGGGTCGAGGAAGCGCATGGTCCCGCGGATGTAGTTGGCGACGGCCTCCTTTGCGATCTCTTCCACGGGAACCTTCTCCATCTTGTTTCCGACGGGGACGGAGTCCGTCGCCCTGCCCGCCACCAAGATGTAGATCGGGTCGGTGACCTTCCCTCCTCCCCACACCGCGGTCGACTTGCCGCCGACCAAGAGGCCCTTGTCGACGTTGTGGTGGAAGATGACGTCAAAGTTGTCCAGGTAGTACTTTGATAGCGCGATCGAGACCGCTTCGCAGGCGCCGTCGATTATGCTGTCGGGGTGCCCGATGCCCTTCCTCTCTACGATCTCGACCTGAAGGTCGGAGACGCAGTCGGGGAGCTGCTCTGAGTGGATTGACCTGTTCACCTATGAGCCACCTAGGATTGCGTCTGCCAAGCCAATAGCCTCAGAGGTTGCTTTCGAGCTTGACGTAGAGGACGTTGTCGCCTCTCACGATTACCTTGCCGTAGTTCGCTGACTTTACTCCGCCCTCGAACTCCTCCGCGTCGACGAGTATCACGTTCATGAACGCGTCAACGTTTGAGACCTTTCCCTTGTATTCGACGTCGGTCTTGAGGCGGATGGTCGCTTTCTTGTTTATCGCTTTCTGCAGGACAGCAAGAGGCCTCTTCGGCATCTGTGGGGGAGAAGAGTTCACTTTGGAGCTGTTTCGACCGACCTTTCGTCGCTAATAAAAAGATATCCGTATTATGAGCCGGCCCGCCTTGAAGAACGGGAAAATTCCTGCGCGAATAACTTCGCTGCTTCACGAATGTTTTGCGCCTTTGGGAGAAGGTCTACGCCCCGTCGATTCCCTCCTGTGACCGCGCGAACCCGCTACGAGAAACTTGGAGAGGCTTTCTTGGGAGGCCAGGATGTCTCGGACGACAAGCCGATGGCAGGGCTGCCCTTCCTTTTCGTAGCACAGGAGCGTGACGTCGTGGTCGTTGCTGAGGGAGAAGAGCGACCGGAGGGCTTGGAGGGATTCTGGACTCGCCCTCAGCTCTTCAATGAACGACGCTCTGAATTGGTCCCAGTCCTTCTGGCCGCCCCTGTACTCGGCAAGCAGCTCGCGGCTGGGCGAGAGCTCCTTTGCCCACCGGTCGAAACGGTCCTTCTTCACGCCGCGCGGATAATATCGCGTTATCAGCACCCTCAGCCCATCCCTGGGCTGCGCCGGCTCGTAGATGCTCTTTGTTCTCAGCGTCAAGGTTCCTGGCGCCCTCGTCCTTCTACGAAGAGGATACAGATATGCTTAGTAACTCACGAGCCGGATTCCGAAAGGTGCCGGGTTTGAAGGCCGTTCGGCTGCGCACGTGGTTCTACCTCAAGATGCTTCGGGAGTGCTCGGTCGATGCGGGCGACGTGATGAAGCTAACACGGATGGACCCAGAAGCGAAGACGATAACAGAAATGGTCCGCGCGGTCGAGAGAGAAGAGGCCTGACCCCTTGCCCGATCCGACGCCCAGCAACGAGCTGAGGTCGCTAACGTTCGCCCAGGCGCTTGGTGCCGCCCGTTCTCTAGGGAAGCTGAGCACCGGATCCGACGGGATGGACGGGCTGATAGGCGGCGGGTACGAGGAGGGAAAGATAACCGAGGTCTTCGGGCCGAGCAACTCTGGCAAGACCCAGCTCGCCATGCAGGCCACGGTCATCGCGGCGGCCAACGGGTGGAAGTCGGTCTACGTGGACACGGAGTCGACCTTCCGGCCGGAGAGGGTCGTCCAGATGGCGGAGGCGAGGGGGCTCGAGCCGAAGGCGACGCTGGAGGGCGTGTTCTCCGTTCGGGCCCGCGACGTCGAGGCGCAGTCCCACGTCCTGAAGCGGATGGCCGACGACCCACGTGTCAGCTCGGCGAAGCTTGTCGTCATAGACACGGTCACGAAGAACTTCTCCCTCGAGTTCCCCGACAGGGAGAGGGTGGGGAGGCGGCAGGGGGCTCTTGGCGTGTACCTCAACCGCATCGCGCTGGACGCCTACTTTCACCGCAGGGTCGTCTTGCTCACGAACAGGGTGGCCTCCGTGACCCGGAACGGCGTCACCCAGGACATCAACCTGGGCGGCCTCACCCTCGGGAGGTTCGTCAGCAAGTCGATCCGGCTCAGAAGGCAGGGCAGTTTCGTCTACGCCAACGTCGAGTCGCCCCGGAATGCCGCACAACCCGTGAAATTCAGGCTCACCGAGAAAGGTTTCGAGTAGACGGACAGGCCCGTCGAGGGCCGGAAATCGGTCCAATCTCATGGCATAAGCATTTAAACAAACATTAGCGATGCGTATGCGTCTTATGCTTTCAAGCAGCATGATCAAAGAAGAGGTCGATGTGATTATCGAGTCGCTCGTTCACACCAAGCTAGAGGACGCGAGGCAGAGGCTGACGCACATGTCGCCCCAGGTCTCATCGGAGTACGGCAGGGGAGCCTTACTTGCGCTCAACGGGATAGTCAACGTGATGGAGAACAGGACGCCCGACAAGATGGCGGACGCCGACAAGATTCTGCGCGCGGTGGAGAGGCTGCCAAAGATACAGATGATGGACGACCTGGACAAGGGATATCTCCAGACGCTCGGCAAGTGGGCGAAACGCGTTAAAGATTCAAGTCAGAAACGCCCAGAGTGAAGAGCAGAATCCAGCAGAAGACAAAGAGAAGCGCGAACGCTCCCACTCCTGTGGTGTAGATCTTCCTCTGCTCGTCCTTCGGGAACCTCTTGCCTATGGTCACCTTGAGGAAGTAGTAGGAGAGAAGGAAGAGGAACATGCCCAGGAGCAAGCCCGTCGAATAGTCAGGAGTAAGCCCCCCGACGCAGGCCCCGCCACCCTTGACGGCCGGGATGACTACCTTGCAGCCTGTGAGCAGCTCCGCCCCTACCCCACCGACGACCCCCAGACCCGCCCTGAACCAGAAGATCTTGTCGAGGTCAGTAAAGGGCAATGATAATCACTTGTGTCTGAAAGGTCAGCAAATTCACCCGAGCCCGCAGTAGGTTAATAAAACTTGCACGAAGTCGGCCACCAAGGCGCGAGTTGAGAGGAGATGTCGTCGGTCTCGGACAAGTCGAAGGGTTCGCTTTCAGGGCTCGAGTTCAGGGTCCTCTCCAAGGAGATCTCCGCCGCGCTCGCGGGGACCTACGTCTCGAACATCTATTCGATTGGAGAGAGCCAGCTTCTCAGGATGAGAAAGTCAGGAGGGGCCGAGGGCGGCGAGTCTGTCGAAGTGTCCCTTGTTCTCTCCCCGAAGCTCGGCGCGTGGATAACCGAGAAGCCCGCCCGTGTGGAGACGACGGAGTTCACGACGGCGCTGCGGTCTCACCTGCTCAGGGCCAAGCTCGAGTCGGTCACGCAGTTCGACCTGGACAGGGTGCTCATGCTGGGGTTCGAGGGGAAGGGGGACGACCGCTTCAAGCTCGTCCTCGAGCTGATGCCTCCCGGCAACCTCGTGCTGACCGGCCCTGACGGCAAGATAACCCTCGCCCTCCGCGAAGTCCGGAGCGAGTCGAGGAGGATCTCGAAGGGCCTTCCCTACGTCCCGCCCGCCCAGACACGGGCTTCGCTCGACACGGTCACGCGGGAGGACCTGACCAAGGCCCTGGCGAAGGAGAACACGCTCGGCCGAGCCCTCGGGAGGGGGCTATCCATCCCCAGGAGGTACGTCGACGAGATACTGGCCCGCCTCTCCCACGTCCAGGAAGACCCGACGGACATCCCCGACAAGGAGGTGGGCGACATCATGGCGACGGTCAAGGAGATCCTGGACGGCATCGAGAACCACCCTTGGCCTTGCCTGGTGGGTGCCGGCGAGGGGACGGTCGAGGTCATGGTCATCTATCCGAAGGGGTGGCAGGTCGTCGAGGCCTCGCCCACGCTGAGCCCGCTGCTCGACAAGCTGCTCTTCTCAGGGCTGCTTACGGCGGAGGAGGAGGGCGCCTCGCGCGCGGAAGAGGAGGAGTCCAAAGGCGGGGCGCACAAACGACGGGCCCTTGAGCTCCAGGCCACCATCGCCGACCTGGAGCAGAAGAAGACCGGGCTCGCGAAGCTCTCCGCCGAGCTTAGGAAGCTGGCGCCGCTGGTGAGGGCCGCTCCGGACACGGAGCAGGCCGTGGAGATTGCGAAGGCCGCGAAGGTCCTGCCCGGCGACCTGCAATCCTCGCTCGACAAATCAGCGGAGAAGGGGCAGGCGTCCATCTCTTCGGCCATCTTCGACCGGGCGAAGAGGACTGAGCGCGACATCCAGGACATAGATGACGCGATCAAGAAGCTCCAGCCCAAGCTCAAGAAGGAGAGCGGGAAGGAAGAGACCGCCCGGGTGAAGGCGATTCCCCTGTCCAGGGCGAAGAAGGAGTGGTATGAGAAGTTCAGGTGGTTCTTCACGACTGGGGGGAAGCTCGCCATCGGGGGGCGCGACGCTCAGACAAACTCGACCCTGATTCGGAGGCACTTGCAGGAGGGCGACACGGTCTACCACGCAGACCTGTTCGGCTCGCCGTTCTTCGTGCTCAAGGGGGGGAAGGAGCAGACGGAGGAGGAGGTCAGGGAGGTGGCGAAGGCGACCGCGACGTTCAGCAGCGCGTGGAAGACCGGGCTGGGAGCGGCGGACGCTTACTGGGTGAACCCGGAGCAGGTGGGCACGGCGGGGCCGAGCGGGGAGTTCCTCGCCCACGGCTCGTTCGCGATAAATGGGAAAAAGAACTTCGTCAGTAGGAACACGGTGGAGGTCGCAGTGGGAATCGATGATGGTGGACGAATAATCTCAGGGCCCGAGGAGGCGATCATCAAGGTGGCCAAGGGGCACGTCACCCTTGTTCCGAGCAGGGAGAAGCCGTCCGACACGGCAAAGCGAGTTCTCCATGAGTTGACGCCGTATGCCGACGCGCGCGTCAGCATCGGCGTGGATGACGTGCTGCGCATGCTCCCTGCGGGTGGTGGAAAGATAATCAGGAGGCGGGTTGACAGAAAGGCAGCCTGAGTCTGTCTCAGGCGAAGGACTCGACTTGGTAGACTCCTATCCTAGTCGTGCGACTGGGTCATAGAAACTTCAATCCTTCAAACCCCTTGGTTCTCTCTTCAAACTCAGAGTCCGTCAACTCGCTGAAGGGCTTGTTCTTGAGGTAATTGTACCGCTCTCTTGCCAGCTTCTCAAATTGGGCTTTCTTTATTTCCCCTTTTGCGAGCCTTGCCTTGATCTTGGCTATCGGCTCCGTGTGAGTCTGTTGCGGAGGCGAGGCCCCCTGCTTTGGACTTGCATCTGGCTGTGGCTTGGGTTGGACAGTGCTGTCTTCTGTTGGACTAGGTCGACTGGGCGCACCGGCCCTCACGCCGGTCTTTGACGACTGGAGTATCTTGAGATATGCGTCGTTGACTTGCCTGAACCTTGATTTCACCTGCTCCAAAGTGGCATCTGGAGGAAGTCCCAATGTTTCATACGGGTTCATTTCGTCGTCTGGATTGCTCATCCGAGGTCACTCTGCCGAGGGCATCGACGCTGTAAGCTTCATGTGCATCACTTCGCCTTTCTCTCCGAGATTGCGCCGTCTCAGTCTGTTCCACCGCTGCGACGATAGATAAACCTAGGGGATTGGTCTTCACCGAAGGCTCTAGCGGCGCCGAGGGTCGCAAGCTGTATTAACCAAATCAGGGTGAACGCAGCCATCTAATGTCGGAGCCGGTGCGCCAGAGCTACCTCTTTCTCCCCTCTTACGCGCCCGCACTGGTCTACATCACCTTCTTCGCCGCCGGCCTCATCATGCTCCTCGGCCTCTACAGACACCTGAGGAGCTACGGGATGGGCCTCGGGGAGTTCCTCTCGCTCTCGTCCGAGGACCTCAAGACGAAGCTCGGGAGGTTCGGCAAGTACGCCCTGGGCCAGAGGAAGGTCCTGGAGGGTGGTTCCGGCGGTGTGATGCACGGGGCCGTCTTCTACGGGTTCCTAATGCTCTTCGCCTACACCTTCCTGATCTTCGTCCAGTCCGACATACTGCCCATCTTCGGCGGGGGGATTTTCATCAAGGGGGACTTTTACCTAGCGTTGGAGTTCCTCGGGGATACCCTCGGCCTCCTCTTCATAATCGGGCTCGCGATAGCGGTCTACCGGCGCTACGTCCAGCGGCTGGACAAGCTGAGGACGGGCTGGGACGACCGCGTAGTGCTGGGCATGCTCATCTGGATAGGCGTCTCCGGGTTCGTCATCGAGGCGCTGAGGTTCGTCGCCGTTCCATCACAGTGGGCGATCTTCTCGCCCGTGGGGGACGCGCTCTCGGCGCTCATCGGGGGGACTCTGTCGCTCTCGGTCGCGCAGGCGCAGGTCGTCTACCAGGGCTTCTGGTGGGCGCACATGTTCTCGGTCATGGCCCTGATTGCCGCGACTCCGTACACGAAGCTGATCCACGTCTTCACCTCAGCCTCGAACATCGTCCTCGCGCCCGAGAAGCCCCGCGGGCAACTGAGCACCCCGTTCAGCCTCGCGGCGATGCTCAAGACGGGGGAGGTGGAAGCGCCGCCCAACGCTCGCACTGCGGACTACTTCCCGCCCCTGAGGCTTCTTGCCCTCGACGCTTGCACCAACTGCGGGAGATGCGTGGAGGTCTGCCCGGCGAATGCCGCGGGAAGGGACCTATCGCCACGGGACGTCATCCAGGACCTCGGGAAGCAGTCGAAGGCAGCCCCGAAGGAGGACGTCTTCGCGAGGGGCGTGATACGCGAGAGCGAGCTGTGGGCTTGCACGACCTGCAGCGCCTGCGTGGAGGCATGCCCGGTCTTCATCAACCAAGTCGACTACATCGTGGACTTTCGGCGGACGCTGGTAGCAGAGAACAGGCTCGACCCGATGAAGCGCGCGTTCCTCGAGAACGTCGCGCGCGCGAACAATCCCTTCGGGCTCCCCCAGCAAGAGAGGCAGAACTGGCTCGTGGAGGCCGGGGCCCCGACGCTCAAGACGAACCCCAACCCGGAGTACCTCTACTGGGTCGGGTGCCAGGGGAGCTACGACCCCAGGGGAAAGAGGCTCACGCAGGCGGTGGTCAAGATCCTGGACGCGGCGAAGGTGAACTACGCAGTGCTCGGGAACGAGGAGGCGTGCACGGGAGAGCCGGTCAGGAGGATGGGGGAGGAGGCGCGCTTCCAGGAGCTCGCGCTCAGGAACATCGAGAGCATCGCGCGCTCGGGGGCGAAGAAGGTGGTCGTCCACTGCCCGCACTGCTTCAACACCTTCCTCAACGAGTACCCCGAGTTCGGTGCGGACTTCCAGGTCATCCACCACTCGCAGCTCATCGGCGAATTGGTCGGGCAGGGGAGGCTCAAGATGGAGAAGCGCGAAGGGGCGGTGACATTCCACGACCCGTGCAACCTCGGGAGGGTGAACGGGGTCTACGACGCGCCGAGGGACGTCATCAAGGCGGCGGAAGGCTTCGAGGTTGTCGAGATGCCGCGGAGCCGCGAGAAGAGCTTCTGCTGCGGCGGGGGCGGGGCGAACGTCTGGTATCAGGTTCCTGAGAAGACGAAGATCAGCGCGATACGCATGGAGGAGGCGGTGAAGACCGGCGCGAAGACGCTCGCAGTGGCGTGCCCCTTTTGCATCACGATGCTCGAGGACGCGGCGAAAGGACCGAAGGGAGGCCTCGAGGTGCGCGACATCGCCGAGATCGTCGCGGACAGGCTGCCTCCGAAATAGTGCCGACCTCAGCCGTCCTTGGGGTAGAGCCAGCTGCGGAGCAGAGAGCTGAGCCTCGGCATGGCGAAGTAGGTCAGGGTCCCCACAAGGATGCCGGAGAAGACGAGGTTGCTCGCGAAGAGCGGCCAAGACCCCAGATAGGAGCCGAGGATGAAACGGGCGAGGAAGCTGACAACGTACGCCGCGAGGAGGGTCACCGCGAACATCTTCCACTTGGGCGGCGCCTGGATCTTCTTCATGCTCGGGAGCAAGAACCAGGTCTCCATCCCCGTCGCCTTCTCGTAGTGCTGGGTCGAGTAGTTCTGGACTTCCTGCACTAGCTTGTTCCTCACGTCAGACTTCTCCCAGGCCTCGAGCGTCGCGGCGTTGTCGAACCGCCAGATGAGATACCTGAGGTCGGAATCCACCCCTTCGGGCGAAAGGGTCGTCACACCCATGTATCCTGGGAACGCCCTCGCTGCTTGGATGACTCGCCGGAGCCAGCCCTCGTAGGCCTGCTCCTGCCCCGGCCTTATCCGCCTGCTCACGACCAAAGTTGCGTCGTCAGATTGTGTCTCCATGGCGCTCGAACTTTCCTTCCATGTCCTCCCCGGAAGCCCGCCGCAGATATTTACATTGTTTGGAGCCTTGATTGTCGCGCAGAGCCTGTCGCCACGGGTCGACTTTGCTTGCTCGAAGGTCGAAGCCAAGCGCGTCTCATCCTGCGCCTCGCGGCCCGGTAGTTCCCCAAAAGTCTCTCGAAGATATTGGGAAAGCGCACAATATGGCTTTTAGACGGTTCAAACACGATTTCGAGCACAGGCCTTGGAATGAACGTCTCTGAGCTGCTCCAGGGCACCACGGTCAGGCCGCCCGTGGCTGTCTCGAAGGAAGACAGCGTGCTGCAGCTGGGCACCATGTTGTCGTCGTGGGACGTCTCCTCGGTCTTCGTCACCGACGGGAGCGAAGTGCTCGGCGCGCTCTACGGATATCAGCTGGTGGCGCATCTCATGAACTTGCCGAGCGCCGAGATCTTGAGCCGACTGAGTCAATCCATTGGGCAAGTCATCGAAGGATTGGGCGTGTCTGAAATCTCGTATCTGAGCCACAGAGACGATTTCCAGTCGGTCCTGAAGAAGATAGCAGCAAACAGGTACGGAGACGTGACCATCACCGACGATGACGGAGAGCCCATCGCGGTCCTCTCTCTGAGCCAGATCATCCCCTGCCTGGTGCTCAGAAACATGACGGTGCCCCTGAAGGTGAGGGATGTCGCGTCACGGCTGAAGGTCACCTCTGAAGAGCAGCCTCTCTCGGACTCCCTGCGCTACATGATGCTCAACAGGATTCGGAGGACCGTCGTCAAGAGAGACGGGGAATTCTACGGCCTTACTGAGCGCGAGTTCATAGAAGCCTTCTTCTCATCGGAGGGCATGCAGTCCCTGTCCCAAGACGCGGGCGGCTTCCTGAATTCGATCCTCGGAGAGATGCTGGGAGTCCGAGCGAAGCGCCTGAACAGGGTGAACGGCGAAATCAGCGTCCACGAGGCCTGGGAGCGCCTCGTGGTCGACCCAAGCGCATGCCTGGTTGTCGACGACGATTGCATCGCCACCCCGTGGGACTTGGTGATGAAGCCCTTTCTCGAAGACAAACTCAATCCATGAAGCGGCGGAGCGGCTCAGCGCCTCCCGCATCGTAGCCCGCGGTGCCAACTCGCCTAGCCGGAGCGCCTCGGGAAGAGCCTTATGTGATGGAATGTTTCGCTCAGAGAGAAGCATCGATTGAAGATCGCGGTCTTCGGAGCAACGGGCCCCACGGGGAAGGAGGTTGTGGCGCAGGCGCTCGCCGAAGGGGACGAGGTCGTCGCCTACGTCCGCAACCCGTCGAAGCTCGGCATCACCAACGAGGGCTTGAAGGTCGTGCAGGGAGAGCTGGCCGACCAAGAGAAGATCGAGGAGGCCCTGGGCGGGGTGGACGCGGTTGTCAGCACGTTGGGGCCCAGAGGCGGCTCGAAGGACAAGCCGCTCACAAAGGGGATGCAGAACATCGTGGCAGCCATGGACAGGCTGGGGGTCAAGAGGATAGTCATCACGTCGACGCTCAGCGTCAAGGACGAGGACGACAAGCCGGAGCTGAGGGCGAGGGCGCTGGTCTTCCTCGTCAAGCTCGCAATGCGCCCGGCCTACGAAGAGATAGTCAGCGTAGCCGAGACGCTCCGCGCGTCCGACCTCGACTGGACGATCCTTCGCATGACGACGCTGAACAACAAGGAAAAGTCCGGGAAGGTCAGGGCAGGCCATCTTGGCAGGGGAGAGGTGGCCTCGTTCATCTCGCGCGCGGACATCGCCGACTTCATCCTCCAGATCTTGCGCGACCGGAAGTACGTGAGGCAAGCGCCGGCGATTAGCAACTGAGCGGAAGAGCCGCGCCTTTCGCCATCGTTATATCGCGTGTGCGGGTTCGGGGCGGGGTTGGACCGAATAGACTCGTTGCTGAAGAACAACGAGGCGGCCGCCAGGGGCTTCAAGAGCGGAGGCCTACCCCTCTCGCCGAGGAGGAAACTGGTGGTCCTCGCCTGCATGGACTCGAGGCTTGACGTTCACAGGGCGCTCGGGCTGGACATCGGCGACGCGCACGTGATCAGGAACGCAGGAGGTGTCGCCACAGACGACGCGATTCGCTCGATCATGATCTCCCAACGCAGGATGGGGACCGAGGAGATAGTCCTCATCCATCACACAGACTGCGGCCAACTCACGTTCACGGACGACGGCGAGAAGAAGAAGATAGAGGCTGAGACCGGCATGAGGCCACCGTTCGCCCTGGAGGCGTTCTCAGACCTCGACGAGGACGTGCGGCAGAGCATCGCGAGACTCAAGGCGAGCCCCTTCATCTCCAGGAAGGGCAAGATCCGCGGGTTCGTCTACGACGTCAAGACGGGGCGCCTGCGCGAGGTGAAGTGAGAGTCCGCGCCGCTACCCCTGCTTCAGAATCTTGGTGAGCGCCGGCACGACGTCGTAGAGGTCGCCGACGATGCCATAGTCCGCGACCTGGAATATCGGCGCCTGCGCGTCCTTGTTAATCGCGACGATGATCTTGGAGTCCTTGATCCCTGCGATGTGCTGCAGCTGGCCGGAGATCCCGATCGCCAGATAGAGCTGCGGGTGCACATACGCGCCCGTCAGCCCGATGTGCGCCTCTTCCCCCATCCATCCGAGGTCTGAAGAGAGAGGGCGAGAGCATCCAAGGGCTGCCCCCGTCGTGTCAGCCAGGTCTTGAGCGAGCGCCAGGTCTTCCTTCTTCGCGAATCCCCTTCCCGCGGATACGACGATGCGGGCCGACTTTATGTCGCTCGCCCCCCTCGTGCTCTGCCTTGTGTCCACCAGCGCCACCCTCTGCACCCCTGCAGTCACGGCGACAGTCTCGGAAGGCCCGGTCGACCCGTCAACAGCCGCGTAGGAGCCAGCTTGGACCATGGCCACGCAAGGCATCTTGGCGGCGACCGTCGCTACGAACTTGCCCCCGTAGACGTCCCTCTCGAGGACGAGCCTGCCTCCATCGACGCGCAGTTTCTTCCCCATGCCCAATGAGCCCATCCTTAGGCGCGCGGCCACTTTTCCGGCCACCACAGTCCCGAAACGCGTCTCCCCCACTAGGACGACCTGGGCGCTCTTCGCCTTTGCGACTTCGACGATTGCGACGGCGGCGGCGTCCGCGTCGTCCTCAAGTCTCCTTTCTCCCTTGACCACCACGATCTTCCCGCCCGTCCGCAAGCGGGCGCTCAACTCGTCGAGCACCAATGTCACCGCTTCCGCGCCTAGCTCCTTCGCCACGCCGATGCCCGCCGCGGCGACCTCTCCCGCGAGGTCTGGGCTGTCGGAGTACGAGATGACGGTCGTCACTAGATCACGCCCTCCTGCTTCAGCGCATCGACGAGCTTCTTCGCGGCCTCCTCGGGGGACCCCTCGAGGAGCACCTTCTTCCTGTTGTTTGGCTGCAAGGCGACGTCGAGCACCTCCATACCGGTCTCCGGGTAGCCCGCGTCCTTCAGAGACGCAAGGGGGATGTCCTCGATTGCCTTCCTGCCCGCGACCATGACCTGCAGCAGCGTGGGATACCGGGGCACGTTCGCCTCGCTCACAACCGAGACGACAGCAGGTAGCTTCGCCTCTATGACCTCGACTCCCCTCTCAGAGCTCTGCTCGCACTTGACCTTCCCCTCCCCGGCTTCGACCTTCTTTGCGAACGCGAGAAGAGGCATTCCCAGGAACTCCGCCACCATCGCGCCGACCTGCCCTTGGTAGGTGTCCGAGGCGCCCTCGGAGCAGACGACTATGTCCACCTCTCCCAAGTGCTTGACGGCCTTAGCGAGCAGGTATGCCGTGCCGAGCGAGTCGGGGGCGCCCGAAGGATCGGAGACCACGTGCACGGCCCTCGTCCCTCCCATCGCCATCGCCTCCCTGATCGCCTTCTTCGCGTCGGTGTCCCCGAGCGTGACGACAATCACGGTCCCGCCGTTCTTCTCCTTTAGCTTTACCGCCTCTTCGACCCCGTTCATGTCGAAGTTGCTCATCTTGGTGGCCGCGCCCTTGAGGACTGGGTGCCCCGCCTGGTCGGCCCGCAACTCCGCCTCGTTGACAGCGCTCTTCACAAGCACTACGATGTTCAAATCTCGCGCTCCAGCTCTTGGGAGGCGATGAGCATCCGCAGGACTTCGGAGGCGCCCTCGCCTATCGTGAGGAGCCTCGCGTCCCTCAGGTGGCGGTGGGCGTCGTCGCTGGTGTAGCCGTAGCCCCCCAGGAGCTGGACCGCCGAGTCGCACGTCCTTACGGCCATCTCCGTCGCGAGGACCTTGGCTTGGGCGGCCTCGGACGTGAACTGCAGCCCCAGTTCCTTGAGCCTCGAGGCGTGCACGCAGAGGAGGCGGGCGGCGTTTATCTCGATCGCGGCGTTCGCTAGCTTCTCCCTGGTGAGCTGCATGTCGGAGAGCTTCTTGCCGAAAAGCTCCCTTTCCTTAGCGTACGCGAGCGCCTTGCCGTAGGCAGTCCGTGCGATTCCAACGCAGATTATTCCCATGATGATGCGGCTGGAGTCTAGGAGGACTTTGGCGTGCTCGAACCCGAGGCCGTCGCTCCCAATCAGGGAGTCCTCGGCGTCCACGCGACACTTTGCGAGCTTGACTTCCGCGGTGCGAGACCCCCTCATCCCAAGTTTCTCATCCAGTTGGGAGCCGAAGATAAGGCCAGGGTTGGTCGCCTCCACGATGAACGCGCCGTGCCCGCTGCCCGTCGAGGCGAACACCAGGTAGATGTCTGCCTCGCCCGCGTTGGTGATGTACATCTTCGACCCCTCGATGACGTAGTGCTTGCCCTCCTTCGAGGCCTTCGTCCGCATTGAGCGCGCGTCGGAGCCGGAGGACGGCTCGGTGAGCGCGAAGGCGGCGAGCTTCTCGCCTGACAAGAGGGAAGGGAGGTATCGTCGTTTCTGCTCCCCCGACCCAAACTGTGCTATGGCGTCGGCTACCGTGTTGTGTATCCCGAGGCTCATCGCTGTGCTCGCGTCCGCCGCGCCGGCGAGCTCCATGGCGAGGGCGTACACGCCGAAGGGAAGGCCCATTCCCCCGTAGCCTCCCTGGTGAGAGAGCTTGCAGACGCCTTGGTCGAAGAGGACGCCCCTGGTCTTCTTGATGTCGCCCCTGCCCTGGTCGAGCGAAAGCGAGAGAGGGAGCACCTTTTCCTCGAGGACGGCCGAGAGGCTGCGGAGAAGGCTTGCGTAGGTCTCGGCCCCTTCCGCCTCGTAGAGCGAGAGAAGGAGGTGCTCGTGCTCGGGGCCGAAGAGCTTCAAGACGACTGCACCCTCTGAGCGCTCATTTTAGCTTTCGTTGTCTTTCGCGTGCCAAAGGTACAACGAGGCGACCGTGGAGTAAGGGCGCCACTTCTCGGCGAGCTTCTCGATGTCCGCCTTCTTGGGGAGCTCGTTGAAGCCGTAGATGCGCTGGACGCTCGTCCTGATCCCGTAGTCGTCCACGGGGAGGACGTTGGGCCTTCCCAGCGTGAAGATGAGGAACATGTGGACCGTCCACGGCCCGACCCCCTTCACCTCGTCGAGGACCTCGATTATCTCTTCGTCCGACATGGATCTGAGGGTGTCGAGGTCGAGCCTCCCGTCCACGACGCGCGTTGCGAGGTCCTTGAGGTAGGTCAGCTTCTGGGGCGAGACGCCCGCGCCCCGGAGCTTCGCGCCGTCGATTCGGTGCATCCGCTTCGCCTCGAGCACTCCTCCGGGGAAGAGCGCCCTCACCTTCTTGATGATCGCGGAGGCAGCGGAGCCTGCGAGCTGCTGCGACAGGATGGACTCGACGAGGGACTCGAAGGGCTCGCCCTCCGGATGGAACTCGATGACTCCGAGGGCGTCCAACGTTGGCCTGAGCTTGATGTCTTGCTTCCTCACGTGAGCGTATCCTGCCTTGAAGGAGCGCTTGTCGGCGAGTGAGGGGTGCTGTGGCCTGGCCTTCGCCATCCCTAGGCCCTCCCCTTTCGCTTGGAGCTCTCGTCCCATATCTCGTCGATGGCGGCCCTGGTCGACCTGGCGAACGAAGGGTTCCTCACCCATAGCGCGACAGCGCTGAAGGGCTCGTCGTTTGTCCTCTCCGGGACGCCGAGGACGACGTCAAGCTCGTCCGCGACCATCATGTCCAGGACGGGGTGGTCGTAATACCTCGCCTCGATCCTGAGGCGCGAGAGGAGCCTGGCATCGCGCTCGTTGATGGGCGGTTTCGACGGGAGCAGAAGGCGGATGCGCTTTCCCGAGAGCGGGAGGGCCTCCAGGTACTCTCTGAAGACTCCCTTGACCTTCAGCGCCTTCCTTACCATGAGCGTGATGTCCTTGGATGTGCTGAGTATCTCGAAGAACCTGCCTGCGATGGCGTCTATCCCCCTGAGCAGGACGGGCTCCTGGGAGAGCTCGTCCTTGGAGGCCATGACCGGCTGGAGGAGCTCCACGATGCGCTTCATCGAGGCTTCCTTCGACTCCCTGGCCTTCTCGAAGGACCTCTGGTGTCCGAGGAGGTAGGTCTTGAGCGCGACGCTTGGGGACTCCGCCGCGTAGCTCTCGCCGCTCTGGTGGACGAACCCCTTCATCTCGAGGGCGCGGAGGGTGTCGTATATCCTCGGCATGGGGATGTTCGCGGCGGCCGCGATGTCCTTCGTCTTCATGGGCGAGGAGACCAGCACGAGGTAGGCGCGGGACTCGTAGGAGTTGAGCCCGAACTTGTCGCGAAGCTCGCTTTCGACCTCCTCCATGGGCGGTGTGCACGGGACCGGGTGGTAAATGAGTTGCTCTCGGGGTAGCCAAACTTATGTAGCGACGAAGGGATTCTTGCTTTCGAATGAGGCGACCTGAGGTCGGAATAATCGGGGTCGGCGCGGCGGGCTTCAAGGCTGCGTTGCCAGACATCTCGACCCGCGAACTCATGTTCGAGGCCGCTGCCCTCGCCTACAGGGACGCGGGCATCGACCCGAGGACGGAGGTGGACTCGTTCATCACGACCAGCGAGGACCTCTGGGAGGGCTGGAGCATCACCGACGAGATGGTCCCGGACCAGCTCGGGGGCGCGGGGCGGCCGGTCTGCACGATCCCCGGGGACGGCGTCACCGGCCTCGGGAACGCTGTGATGCAAATCGAGTCGGGCGTTGCTCAGGTCGTGGTCCTCGAAGCGCACAGCAAGGCCTCGGACGTCCTGGACAAGGAGGCGGTCGAGGACCTCGCGCAGGAGCCTTCTTTGATGCGCCCGCTGGGGATGGGCGCTGATACGCTTGCGGCCCTAGAGATGGGGGCGTTCCTAGACCGTGCTGGCTTTGGGATTGAGGAGTGCGATTTGGCGATAGAGAACTCCAGGAGGAGGGGCGCTGCGAACCCGCTCGCGAGCTACGGCTCGAAGAAGCGGCGAGGAGGAGCTTCTCCGCGGTCCGGCGTGATCTCCTCGCCACTAAGGGTGGCGGACAAGGCGCCCTACGCTGACGCAGCAGTGGTCGTCGTGCTGGCCTCCACAAAGTGGGCGAGGAGGCGCAAGAAGGAGGCTGTCAGCATCGACGGCGTCGCGTGGAACTCCTCGCTCCCCTGGTTCGACGGAGGCGACGCGGGATACGCTGGCTACGCGCGCGCTTCGTTCGAGCGCGCTGGTAGGCAGGCCGAGCTGGATGGAGGCCTCGGGGCGCTCGACCTCATCGAGATAGACGACACGTACTCGTTCAAGCTGCTTCAGCACCTCGTGTCTCTCGCGGGGGACGCGAAGCGGGCTTCTGCCATCCTGGGCGGGCGGGGTCCGGCGCTGAACCCCTCCGGCGGCTCGCTTGCGGTTGGCAACCTGCTCGAGGCGTCGGCGCTCCATCGCGTCTATGAGGCGGTGCTCCAGCTCAGGGGCGAGGGCGGGGCAAGGCAGGTGAAGGGCGCGAAGAGCGCGCTGGTCCAGTCGTGGAGGGGCGTCCCCACAGCGACCGGCGGCGTGGCGATACTCTCGGTGGGCTCATGACGAAGCAAAGGGTCGCCATCATCGGCGCAGGGATGACGCTGTTCAGGAGGAGGCTCCTCGAGACTGGAAGGGAGCTCTCCTACGAGGCGAGCAGGATGGCGCTCGAAGCGGCAGGGATGGAACGGAAGGACATCGAGTCCGTGGTGATCGGCACGGCCCCGGACGCGTTCGACGGGATCCACATGAAGGGCGAATACCTCCTCGAGGGGGCGGGAGGCGTGGGGTTGCCAACGAGCAGGGTCTACGTCGGCGGAGGGACGGGCGTCTTCTCGCCCATCGGCGGGTGGTGGCACGTCGCTTCCGGGCTCTTCGACACGTGCATGGTCGTCGCGGAGGAGAAGATGTCGCCGCTCCACCCGCATCCCCAGTACGCGTTCTGGAGCATATTCGACCACACGCTCGAGAGGCCGCTGGGCGTGACGCTCCTCTGGATATTCGCCCTCGAGATGAGGCGGTACATGCACGTCTACGGGATAAAGGAGGAGGACATCGCGCTGGTCGCGGTCAAGAACAAGCTCAACGCGCTCGACCACCCCTGCGCGCAGCTCGGTGCTAAGATCACCGTGGACGACGTGATGAGAAGTGAAAGGATTGTGTCTCCGGTAAAGCGCCTCGATGTTTCCCCGCCATCGGACGGTGCGGCCGCGGTGGTCCTTGCGTCCGAGGACGTAGCGAGAAAGTACACCGACGACCCCATCTGGATTGACGGTGTGGGCTGGAACGTCGACACTCAATATTGGACGAACAGGGACCTCTGCTACCCGGAGTACCTCGAGCGCGCCGCGAGGATGGCATACAAGATGGCGAAAATCGAGGACCCCAGGAAGGACCTGGACTTTGCCGAGGTCTACGACCCCTTCGACTACAAGGAGCTCCACCACATGGAGGGGCTCATGCTCGCGGACAAGGGCGGAGCGCCCAAGCTCACGAAGGATGGCGTCACTCAGAGAGACGGGGACTTTCCAGTCAATCCTTCGGGCGGGCTGCTGGGTGTGGGAAACCCGATCGCCGCCGCAGGCCTAATGAAGGTGTGCGAGGTCTTCTGGCAGCTCAGAGGCGAGGCCGGGAAGAGGCAAGTGAAGAAGGAGGTAAACCGCGGACTGGCACAAGCTTGGGGAGATCTGCTACAAGTAGGTACCGTCATCACGATGCGGAGGTAGGCGACAGCGTGCTCCGCATGGCAGAACGGAAAATCTCTGAAGAGAATATAACCGCCTATTCCTTTTGCCAGTCTAGTAGAGCGCTGTTGGGTAATCTGCCACCGGTCCGGACTAGGCAACCCCCCCGCAGGACCCTCCAGCGATGATGGAGATGGAGGGCAAAGTGCTCTGGAAGCCGAGCAGGGAGCAGGTCGATGGCGCAAACATCACAAAGTACACGCGCTGGCTTGAGAAGAGGACCGGAAGGTCTTTCCCCGACTACAATTCGCTCTGGCGCTGGTCGACCGAGGACATCGAGGCGTTCTGGGAGAGCATCTGGGAGCACTTCGAGATCTGGTCGACGACGCCCTACCGCGCGGTGCTGCCCGAGAGGAAGATGCCGGGCGCGAAGTGGTTCGACGGGGCGCGGCTCAACTACGCGGAGCACATCTTCAGGAACAGGTACGACGACGATGTCGCGCTGATAGCCGCAGGCGAGGACGAGGAAGACTCTGACGTCACGTGGGGCGAGCTGAGGGCGGAGACCGCCTCTCTCGCCGCGTTCCTGAGGGAGGAGGGCGTGGTCCCGGGCGACAGGGTGGCGGGCTACCTCCCCAACTGCCCGGAGGCGGTCGTGGGCTTCCTGGCCTCGGCGAGCTTGGGGGCGGTCTGGTCCTGCGTCTCCCCGGACTTTGGGGCGAAGAGCGTCGTCGACAGGTTCGAGCAGATAGCGCCCAAGGTGTTCATCGGGGTCGAGGGCTACGGCTACGGCGGGAAGTGGTTCGAGAAGCAGGGAGTGATCGAGGCCGTGAGGGACTCGATCCCGAGCATAACCACGACGATAGTCACCGACACGCGGGAGAAGGAGGGCGTCGCGGGGGCGGAGGACTGGGTCGAGCTCGCCGACAGGAGCGAGAGGCTCGAGTTCGCGAAGGTTCCCTTCGACCACCCGCTCTGGGTGCTGTACACGTCGGGGACGACCGGCCTGCCGAAGGCCATAGTCCACGGGCACGGAGGGATTCTTCTCGAGCAGCTGAAGGCGCTCTCGCTCCACAACGACGTGAGGAGGGGCGACACTATGTTCTGGTACACCTCAGCGGGCTGGATGATGTGGAACTACCTCCTCGGCGCGCTGTTGCTGGGGAGCAAGGTGGTGCTCTACGACGGTGACCCGCTCCACCCCGGCCCGGGAGCGCTTTGGGACCTAGCCCAGAGGACGAGGACGACCTTCTTCGGCGCTGGCGCGTCTTATTTCGACGCGGTTGCGAAGAGCGGGTTCGACCCCAGGGGGCACTTCCTTCGGAATCTCCGGGGCTTCGGGTCGACCGGCTCGCCCCTCTCTCCTGAGAGCTTCGAGTGGCTCTACTCGAAGGTGAAGGACGACCTCTGGGTGGCGTCGATAAGCGGGGGCACCGACGTCTGCACCGCGTTCGTGGGCGGGAACCCGACGCTGCCCGTGTTGTCGGGCAAGATCCAGTGCAGGTACCTCGGCGCGTCGGTCGCCGCCTACGACGAGTCGGGAAACCCGGTATTGGGACAGGTGGGCGAGCTGGTCGTGAGAGAGCCGATGCCGTCGATGCCCCTCTTCTTCTGGGGCGACAGGGACGGCTCCAAGTACGCGGAGAGCTACTTCTCCTTATTCAAGGGCGCCTGGACGCACGGGGACTGGATACGCATCGACGCAGACGGGACTTGCGTGATCCAAGGAAGGTCCGACGCGACGATCAAGAGGCGCGGGGTGAGGGCTGGGACGAGCGAGGTCTACAGGGTCGTGGAGTCGGTGCCCGAGGTGGGGGACTCGCTCGTGGTCGACCTGGAGTTCCCGGGCGGGAGGGCGTTCATGCCACTCTTCGTCGTCCTCAGGCGCGGCGTTGTGCTGGACGAGGCTCTGCGCCAGAGGATCAGGCAGAAGTTGGGCGAGGACCTGTCGCCCAAGCTGGTCCCGGACGACGTAGTCCAGATAGAGGAGGTCCCCAGGACGATAAACGGGAAGAAGGTCGAGGTACCAATCAAGCGCATCCTGATGGGCGCTGACCCTGGCGAGGCGCTCAGCGAAGGCTCGCTGAAGAACCCCGACTCGATCAAGTTCTTCGTAGACTATCGGACGAAGACGGGGGCGTCCGGATGAGCAGCAGGTTCAGGCGCTACCCCGGGACGGAGATATCCTCGGACGAGGCTAGGGCGGGGAGATACCTCGTCACGCGATACGAGACCGAGCTGAGGTACTCTTGGAGCACCGGGAGTGCGACGTCGAGGTTCTTGGCCGGGATGAGGGAGGGCGAGCTGTGGGGGAGGAGGTGCGGCGGCTGCGGGAGGACGATGGTCCCGCCCCGCATGTACTGCGAGGCGTGCTTCCGCCCCACCGACGAGTGGGTCAGGCTCGGCGACACGGGCAGGGTCGTCACGTACTCGGTCAGCTACGTCAACGCGGACGCGAGCAGGAGGGAAGGCGAGGAGCCCATACTCGTGGCTGTGGTCGAGATTGACGGCGCGTCGCCGATGATGGGGATGCTCCACCTGCTGGGCGAGGTCGCCCCGGAGAAGGTGACGGTGGGGATGAAGGTAAAGGCCGCATGGAAGCCAAAGGGCGAGAGGCAGGGCGCGATCACGGACATCCGCTACTTCAGGCCGTTCAGGGGAGGGACGAGGCAGGGATGAGCGTCGTCGTCGAGGAGGGGACGGGAAGGATCATGGCGTGGAAGGACAGCATCCCGCTCCACTACGAGTACACCGCGGGGACCGCGGGCGAGGCCTTCCTCAGGGGGCTCAGGGACGGGCGCATAATCGCCAGCAAGTGCACCACCTGCGGCGAGTTGAGGGTCCCGCCGAGGGCGTACTGCCTTGAGTGCGGCGCGCGCACAAGGACCGACGTCGAGCTACTCCACTCTGGTATGATAGTGGCGATCTCGAGGGTGAGTCCGGGCGCCCATGGGGCGACGCCTCCGTCCACGTTCGGGTTCGTGGTTTTCCAGGGCGTCGCGGGCGGGTTGTTGCACAAGATACTTCACGAGGGCAGGAGAGCGCCGCATGTGGGCGAGGCCGTCATGCCCTCGTTCGTCCCCGTCGGGCAGAGGAAGGGCTCAATCCTCGACCTCGCTGGGTTCAAGACCGCCGCTCGGACGCCCCGCGGAAACGATTAAAGCGCTGGCTGGTTTGTCCAGCCATCGAGACCGGATGAACACGAGAGGCCTGGCGCTGGTCGGGGCATTCACTGCGCTAGCCGTCGCCTCGGACTTTGCGCTGGTCGACATCCCCAACGTTAAGCTCGTCGACCCCATCGTGTTCTCCGTGGCGTTCGTCTTCGGGCTCGAGATGGGGGTCTACGTCGGGGTCATGTCAGAGGTGATCTGGGGATTGCTGAGCCCGTACGGCTTCGGGGGATACATCATCCCGTTCCTGGTGGCGGGGGAGGTCGTCTACGCGCTCGCGGGGTGGGGGGCGTCGCGGATATGGAGAGGACAGAGCGCACGCCTTTCGCCCAGAAACCTGTACCTCGGCGCTGTGCTCGCGCTCTGCGCGTTCCTGTGGGACATCGAGACGAACGCCGGGAGCGCGCTGGTCGCCTTCTGGCCAGGGGTGACGGTGCAGAAGCTCCTGACCACGGAGGTGCTGGGGGTGCCGTTCATGATGGCGCACGAGCTGAGCGACCTCGTGACGGGCGCGATTCTCGCGCCCCTGATAATCTTCTACGCGTCGCAGCACTGGAGGTCGCGCGCCCTCGCGGGCGAGCCCTAGTTCCCTTCGTTTTCGCCGGATTTTCGTCCAGCAAACGCTCGCGCGGCAGTTTCATTATAAAGGAAGCCGGTCAATGGGAGAGCAGTGAAGAACCCGGTCATCGTATCTGCCTGCAGGACGCCGGTGGGCAAGTTCGGGAAGAGCCTCGTTGGCGTCCACGCGTCGCGGCTCGGGGCCTCAGTGGTGAAGGAGGCCATCTCCAGGGCCGGGCTCAAGCCGAAGGAAGTGGGCGAGGTCATCATCGGGAACGTGATCTCCGCAGGGCTGGGGCAGAACGTCGCGAGGCAGGCTGCGATCTACGCGGGCGTCCCCGTCCATGTGGGCTCCATGAGCGCCAACATGGTCTGCGGCTCGGGGATGAAGTCCGTGATGCTCGCGGCGCAGGCGGTCAAGGCCGAGGACCAGGAGGTGGTCGTGGCAGGCGGGACGGAGAACATGAGCGACGCGCCGTACCTCGTGAGGCAGATGCGCTGGGGGAACAGGTACGGCGACACGAAGCTGGAGGACGCGATGATCGTCGACGGCCTCTGGGACGTCTACAACCACTACCACATGGGCGTGACAGGGGAGAGGATCGCCAGGAAGTACAAGGTGACGAGGAGGCAAGCAGACGACTACGCCTACGAGAGCCACATGAGGGCGGCGAAGGCTCAGAAGGACGGGAGGTTCGACGACGAGGTGGTGCCCGTGGCCGTGGAGCGAGAAGGGAAGAGTGCCAGCTTCAGGCTCGACGAGTGCATAAGGGCGGACACCACGCCAGACAAGCTGGCGAGGCTGAGGCCGGCGTTCGCTCCGGACGGCATCCTGACCGCCGGCAATTCCTCTCAGCTGAGCGATGGGGCGAGCGCCCTCGTGGTGACGAGCGAGGAGGCCGCGAGGAGGATGAAGCTCAAGCCGATCGCGGAGATAGTGGCATACGCCGCGGGGGGAGCGAAGCCCGAGGACGTGATGGAGGCTCCCATCCCGACAGTGAGAGCGCTGCTCAGAAGGACTGGCCTCGCCGTCGACGACATCGACCTGGTGGAGTACAACGAAGCGTACTCGGCTTCGTCGATAGTGGTGAGGGACGAGCTCGGCATATCGGCGGAGAGGTTCAACGTCAACGGCGGCGCAGTCGCGCTAGGGCACCCCATCGGGTGCAGCGGGGCAAGGATACTCACGACGCTGATCTACGAGATGAGGAGGGCGGGAAAGAAGCGGGGCATGGCCACCCTCTGCCTGGGCGGGGGCAACGCCTTGGCCATGATCATCGAGCGGCGCTAGCAGGCTGGGTCGGCTCCCCGCCGCCTGACTCCCTGAGCCTCCTCCGAAGGACCTTGCCGATGAGAGTCTTCGGCAGCTCGTCCACGAACGTGACCTTCCTCGGAGCCTTGTAGGTCGCGAGGTTGGTCCTGCAGAACTGGATGATGTCCTCCGCGGTCACCTTCCCCTTGCTCTCCGGCTTGAGGACGACGTAAGCGCTCACGGCTTCGCCCCGATAGTCGTCGGGCATCCCCACCACCGCGGCCTCCTTCACCCCGGGGTGGGTGAAGAGGAGCTCTTCGACCTCGCGCGGGTAGACCTTGAGCCCGGAGACGTCGATCATGTCCTTCTTTCTGTCGACGATGTAGAAGTATCCGTCCGCGTCCATCCTCGCGACGTCGCCGGTGAGCAGCCAGCCGTCCTTGGTGAGCACGTTCTCTGTCTCCGCCTCGTTGTTCCAGTAGCCCAGCATCACCTGCGGGCCTTTGACCGCGAGCTCTCCAGACTCGCCGACGCCGAGGACCTTCGAGGGGTCGTCCATGTCGACGACCGCCGCGTCTGTGAACGGGATCGGGATCCCTATCGAGCCCTCACGGAGCGAGGCGCCCTCTCCAAGCGGGTTGCAGTGCGTGACGGGGCTTGCCTCGCTAAGGCCGTACCCCTCGACCAGCGTCCCGCCTGTCAGCTCGCCGAAGGCCTTGATGACCGAGATGGGGAGGGCAGCCCCCCCAGAGATGCAGCCTCGGACGGTCCTGAGGCTGAACTTCTTGACGTCGGGATGGTGGATGACCGCGATGTACATCGTGGGCACCCCGCAGAACGACGTGACCTTCTCCTTCTGTATGGTCTCCATCACGGCCTCGACGTCGAACCTTGGCAGGAGGACGATGGATCCGCCGGCGTAGAGCGGGGCGTTCATCGCGGCCGTCATCCCGTAGATGTGGAAGAACGGGAGCACGCCTAGGGCGATGTCGTCCTTGGCGAGCGGGAACCAAGCAGCTATCACCGCCGCGTTGAGGTACAGGTTTGCGTGGGTCAGCATCGCGCCCTTCGCGACGCCCGTCGTCCCTCCCGTGTACTGGAGGACCGCGACGTCGGTCTTTGGCGCGACGTCTCCGAACTTCGTGAGGGGCTGGCTCTTTGAGACGAGGTCTCTGAACGCGCCCGCGGTCCCCTCCCTCTTCACGTTCTTGACACCTGCGAGCCCTGCGAGGGCGCGCTTCGCGGGAGGGAGGTAGTCCGTGAGGCTGGCCGTGACTATCTTGATAGACAGGTCTTTTCTGCAGGCCTCCAGGCTCGCGAAGAGGTCGCTACCCTTCACGACGTCGTTCGCCGCGACGACGACGGATGCGCCCGAGTCCCTGAGCTGGAACTCGAGCTCCTTCGCCTTGTAGAGGGGGGAGCACGGCACGACGATCCCTCCCGCCTTGAGGATGCCGAAGTAGGCGAAGACGAACTGCGGCATGTTAGGCATGAATATGGCGACCCTGTCGCCCTTCTTCACCCCGAGGGAGATGAGCGCGCTGGCGAACCTCGAGGAGACGTCGTCGGCCTGGGCGTAGGTGAGGCTCGCTCCCTGGAACCTCAGACAGACCTTCCCCGGGTCGCGGGCGGCGGTCGCGGAGAGGAGCTCGAAGAGAGGCTTCGGCTCCGGCGGCGCGGCGCTGCTCTCTATCACGTGCTTGGCCCAAGCCTTCCTCCAGGGGCGCTCGACCAGCAAGACGTCTTGCAGCTAGCGGGGCGGCTATTTTGTCTTTCCGCGAGGGGCGGAGCCGAGCGCCGGAGTAGCCCTTAAGTAGCGAGGGGCGTAGTTTAGGGCGAAAGCGAGCATGTCCGCACCGCAAGAGCGCGTCCTGGTACTCTCGGTCGACAGGGACGGCGACCTGGAGCGAAAGACAGGGACGCGCTCCCCGGTCTTCGGGAGGGAGGCGGTGATGGCTGCGGCGACGAGCCTAGCCGTGGCCGACCCCGAGGAGGCTGACGCCAACGCGCTCTTCGCGGCCGTGAAGGAGTACGACGAGCTCAGGGCGCAGGAGGTGCAGTGCGACGTGGGGGCAGTCTGCGGCCTAGAGGAGAGCGACTACACCGCGGACAAGAAGATTCGCCGCGAGGTCGAGGCGCTCCTCGCGAAGCAGCAGTACTCCGGGATAGTGCTCATCAGCGACGGTGCCGAGGACGAGCTCGTCGTTCCGATCTTACAGACCCTCAAGCCGATAGTCTCAGTGAGGCGCGTCGTCGTCAAGCACAGCAGGTCGGTCGAGGAGAACTACATGGTCCTGGGGCGGTACCTCAGGATGCTGGTCTTCGAGCCGAGGTACTCGAAGTGGGCCATAGGGGTCCCGGGCATCATCTTGCTGTTCGCGGGCGTATTGGTGCTTGCCGGTGAGGCCACCCTGGCGACCTTCGCAGTGCTGATCATCATCGGAGGCGCGTTCCTCGTGCGGGGCTTCAACATCGACAGGTTCGTGGCGGGGATGCTTAGCCAGAAGCCGTTCGGGTACATCAGGCTCTTCACCATCCCGACGAGCATCCTCATACTGATCGTCGGGCTCTCGAGCGGATACTCCAACATGGCGGACAACGCGGCAGCCCTCATGACCGACGTGACCGCCTCGCCCTCCCACTTCTTCCAGTACGGCGGGACCCTGGTAGGCTACTACATACAAGGATCCCTCCTCCTCATATGGACGGCGATAGGCATCTACCTGGCGGGGACCCTCCTCACCCAGTTCCTCCGAGGCAGCCACAGGACGTGGAGGAGCGTCACGGGCATCGTCGTCCTCGCCCTGCTGTACCTCCCAGTGGACCAGTTCAGCACGTACCTGATCACGGGCGGGACGGGCTCATCGGTGCTCCTGATCACCTACGTGCTCGTTGGCCTCGCGGCCGTCTTCGGCGTGGTAATCACGCTGTACACCCGCCTCAGGGGGAGGCCGTCCGTGCATACGACGGCGACCCCCGGGCCCTCGCTGCCCTCCAGCGAGCCCCCCACGGCCCATGACGAGGACCACGAACCGAGCGAAGACCACCAGGACTGACGGCTGTGCTTGACGAGATCCTCCAGTCCATAGGAGTATACCGGCTCTACGAGAGCAGGCTCAACTCCGAGATAGAGGGCGGTCCGATACCCGGGCACATCGGCATCATCCTCGACGGCAACAGGAGGTGGGCGCAGAACCACAGGCTCACAGTCGACCTCGGCCACACGCAGGGCGCCGACGTCGTGGAGAGGCTCCTCGACTGGTGCCACGAGATAGGGATAAAGTCGATAACGCTCTACGTCCTCTCGACCGAGAACCTCCAGAGGACCTCGGAGGAGGTCGCAGAGCTCTTCAGGCTCATCGAGGAGAGGCTGAGGAGGCTGCTCACCGACGAGAGGATCTACAGGTACAAGGTGAGGGTGAAGGGGATAGGGAAGTTCGACCTCCTACCGCAGGAGATGAGGGACATACTTGACGAGGTTGAGAAGAAGACCGCCGAATTCGACGGGCACTTCCTCAACATCGCCGTGGCGTACGGAGGGAGGGCGGAGATCACCGACTCGGTCAAGGACATCGCGATGGAGGTGAGGAAGGGGACACTCTCCCCCGAGGACATCACGGAGGATACCATATCGAGGCGGCTGTACACCTCGCACCTTCCCAACCCCGAGCCAGACCTAATCATCAGGACGTCGGGCGAGGAGAGGATGAGCGGCTTCCTCCTCTGGCAGGGCGCATACAGCGAGCTCGTCTTCCTCGACGTGTACTGGCCCGCCTTCCGCAAGATAGACCTCCTCAGGGCGATAAGGACCTACCAGCGGAGGCAGAGGAGGCTGGGACGATAATCGTTATAATGACACCCAGAAGGAGGTTCGCTGAACAAGAATGAAGATACTCCTGGGCACCCTGAAGGACAAGGGGGACGAGCTCGCAAAGTTTCTCGAGCCTCGTATAGGCGCGAAGCCTGAAGTGAGCGGCGACGAGCTGGACATCGAAGACAAGTCGCTGAAGAAGGGAATCCGCTCAAGGCACGTGAAGACGTACATCAAGAGGTTCCTCAGCATCGAGAAGGTCCGTGACGATTACAGGGTCCTGGTGGAGGAGGGCGAGCTGAGGCTGGTCGAGCTCGAGGGCACGAAGGAGGAAGAGGAGGAGAAGGAAGTGAAGAAGAGCAAGGAGAAGAAGGAGGAGAAACCCGCCGAGAAGGCCGAGGAGAAGGAGAAGGCCCCGGCAGCGGCCGAAGCCCCCGCCAATGAAAAGCCCGTCCCAGCCTAGGCACTCAGTGCTGAGCCGGCCGGCTGCGCGCCCGCTTCGTGGCTGACTTTCTCTTGTCGGTCAGGTAGCTCCGGAGGTCGTTTCTCGCCATCCGCAGCGTCTCTATCGCCTTGGTGCCCCTGTCAGCGGAGATCTCCCCCGCCGCCCTCGAGAGCAGCTCGCGGGCATCCGCGAGCAGCTTGGCCGGGTCGCTCGCTTCCGGGAGCTTGGTGAAGACGCCGGGTGTCTCGTAGTCCAGCCTCATCTTCATCACGGCTATGAGCTTCTCGGTCCCCGCGTAAGCCTCCCACACGGCCTGCTCGTCGGGGCCGGACTGAGACTGGGAGAGCGCGCCGGCCAGCTTAGACTCGAGCGCTCCAGCCTCCGCACTGTACCTCTCCACGTCGACCGGCTCCATCTTCCCACCTCTTTCGACGCGCGGAGGGGCCAAAACAGAAGACCGAGGGCTACGAAATTGCGAACATTATTAAAGAGCAGGAATTGCGAGCGCAGAGTTTGTCGACAAAAGCCAGGACCGACGCTGGACAGAAGCGGATAGTCGGAGCCTGCTTCGTCGAGCTCGAGAGTCTCACAGATCTAGCTCGGCTGGCGTGCGCGTTCGAGAGGGCGCCGTTCCCGATATTCATGTCGAAGGAGGGCAGCAAGTTCAGGCTCGCCGTCCAGACCGACCTCTTCATGGGCATCCCGATCTTCTACCACATCGAGGTCGAGAAGGGAGGGGAGTTCCTTGCCTACAAGAGCTCGGGAGAGACCGAGGACGCACAGCTGGTCGAGGCCGCGCTCAACCCCTCGTACATGTACGCGCCCATAGTCCACATCCTCAAGCTGCCGCGGGTCCTCGAGAGGCGGTCGGGCTTCAAGGCGAGGTTCCTCGCCGCGCAGGTGTCCGACCTGGCCAACCTCATGAAGATCGCCTCCTACAAGATGCTCTACGAGGAGCCCCCGCTGCCTCTCTACACGTTCAAGAACGGGACGAGCTGGATAACCGGCTGCTTCGCGAGGCTCGACGACTTCGAGGAGGCCTCGCTCTTCTTCTACGCCCGCCTGGACAAGGAGCCCACCTCGGGATTCGTGAGGTATTCTGCCTCGAGGCTCGTCGACACGGGCTTCAGCAAGAGGATAGACGAGCACGGCTCGATCTACGTGAAGGTGGTAAAGCTGAAGGAGAAGCACCCCTTGGTGGAGTTCAAGTGAAACTCCTCAGGGATTGGCTAGAATCAAACTCGCGCAAGTCAGGCAGCAGAATCATCCTCGCCGCCGACGTGGGTGGCCCGTTCGAGACGAGGCTCGACAGGGCGGTGTCCCTCGTCTCGGGGATGAGGGAGCGCATCGTCGCGGTCAAGGTCAACTGGCACCTCTTGCTCCCGTACGGCGCGCTCGGGCTGAGAGAGCTCACCGAGCGCTGCGAGGACGGGGCGCTCCCCCTCATCGCGGACATGAAGCTGAACGACATAGGATCCACCAACGTCGAGGCGGCCGAGACCCTGTTCTCGAACGGGTTCGACGCGCTCATCGCGAACCCCTTCGTGGGATACAAGGACGGCATCGAGGACCTCATCGCCAAGAGCAGGGAGATGCGAAAGGGCATCATACTGCTGGTCTACATGAGCCACACCGGCGCGAAGGAGGGCTACGGCCTGAAGGTCGGGAAGGAGCCGCTGTACCTCAGGTTCGCTCGCAAGACCAAGGAGTGGGGGGCTGACGGGGCGGTCGTCTCGTCCAAGTCCCCCTCGATCATCCGCCAGGTGAGGTCGACCCTAAGCAAGGACCAGGTGATCCTCAGCCCGGGCGTAGGATTCCAGGGCGGCGACGCGAAGAAGGCGCTGGCAGCAGGGGCGGACTACCTCATAGTCGGCCGCTCGATCGTCGACTCGAAGGACCCGGTGAGGAAGGTCGAGGCGCTCAACCGCGAGCTCGACGCCTAGGGGCGCCTGCCGGACTCTTCGCTCAAGAAGAAAGCAGTTTATAATCACGTCTCAGGTCGGGCTGCAGTAATCCGCTTGTCCAAGATACGCGCGGGAATCGTGGGGGTGGGAAACTGCGCCTCCGGAATAATCCAGGGAATAGAGCTCTGCAAGAGGGGGGACAAGGACGCGAAGGCCCTAGGCAACACCAAGATAGGGGCCTACCGCATAGAGGACATCGACTTCGTGGCCGCCTACGACGTGGGGGCGAACAAGGTCGGGAAGCCCCTCTCGAAGGCGATATACCTCGGGCCGAACATGGTGAGGTGGACCGACAGCGTCTCAGGCTGCGACGCGATAGTGGGCGAGTCCCCGGTCCTGGACGGGGTTGGGATATACGTGGGGGAGAAGATCAAGCCGCTCAAGAGCGGGAGGGCGGTCTCCGCCATCAGGGACGAGGTGCTTGACGAGCTGAAAGAGTCGAAGACCCAGCTGCTGGTCAACTACCTGCCAGTGGGCAGCCAGAAGGCGACGAAGTTCTGGGCGGACGTCGCCCTGCAGGCGGGCGTGGGGTTCGTCAACTGCATCCCCGTCTTCATCGCTTCGAACGCCGGCTGGGCGAAGAGGTTCTCGAAGAGCCGCCTCCCGATCGTCGGGGACGACGTGAAGGGCGTCGTGGGGGCGACCATAGTCCACAGGACGCTCGCGAGGCTCTGCTCGGACAGGTCGGTCAGGGTGGACAGGACGTACCAGATCAACGTGGGAGGCAACACCGACTTCCTCAACATGAAGGAGCAGCAGCGCCTCGAGTCGAAGAGGATCTCCAAGACGGAGGCCGTCCAGAGCCAGCTGAGGGAGCGCTTGCCCAGCGAGAGGATCTACGTGGGGCCGAGCGACTTCATCCCGTACCTCGGGAACACGAAGCTTGCGTTCATCAGGATCGAGGGGACGATGTTCCCCGGCGTCCCGTTCAACATGGAGCTCCGGCTCGAGGTTGACGACAAGGCGAACTCCGCGGGAGTCGTGGTCGACGCGATAAGGTACTGCAAGATCGCGATGGACAAGAATGTGGGAGGCCCCCTCATCGAGGCGAGCGCTTGGCTGATGAAGCACCCGCCCGTTTCTCTGACCGACGAGGTCGCGATGGAGAGGGTCAGCGAGTGGGTCCGTCGGCCCGCCTAGTCGAGGCAGCCCTTCCCTCGCCGACGAGCGACTCGGCCTCCCTGATCAGCCTCTTAGCGTTCGGATAGGTCACAGCCTTCAGCGCCTCCTCGAAGCCGTACCAGCCGTACGCTTGGTGCTCGAATGAGATGGTCACCTTCTCAGACTGGGTCTCGGCCAGGAAGAAGACAACGGTCTTGTGGACCTTCCTGCCTTCGCGCCTGTAGAAGTACTCGATCTTCCTCTCAAAGCCCGGGATGACCACGAGGTCGACTATCCCCGTCTCCTCCCTGACCTCCCTGGCCATCGTCTGCAGGGGCTCCTCGCCCTTCTCGATGTTCCCCTTCGGGAGGTCCCAGTGCCCCGCCGGATACTTCAGGAGCAGGTAACGCGGCGACCCTGAGTCGCGCCGGAAGACGACCGCTCCTGCAGACCTCTCCTCCAAGCCTGGTCTGGAGCCTGGAGAGGGCGATGACGGCTGACGGCGACTAGGTCTTGCGTCAGCCACTAGGTGGTCACTTGACTTGGGGCACGGTGAGCTTCCTGTGCATGTAGACGGCGACCACGAGGCTCAGGAGGACGGCGACTCCGATGGGCAGCTCGTAGCGCACCAGCAGGTCTACGCCCACAACTATCGCAGGGGTGTTCACGATGCCCGTCACTGTCGACCCGGCGTAGTCGAAGGTGAGCGTCCCTGTCCCGAGGCTTATGCTGCCGTCAGCGCCCGCCACCACCGTCAGCGTGCCCGTCGTGGTCGAGCCCGCGCCGAGCGAAGAAAGACCCATGGTCACGGTTCTTCCGATCACCCTGAGTCCCGATGACGCGTTCACTATCGTCAGGCCCTGCGGAATATGGATGGCGAGGGCGACGTTGGTCACGTTCGCCGTCGACGGGTTCTGCACGTTGACCATCAGTTTGAAGTCAGACCCCTCGGTCGGGGTGGACGGCTTCGTCGTCGTGGTGGCCTGCACAGAGTGGTACACCAAGACCGTCCCGGGGAACACCGTGTAGGAGGCCGCGAAGCCCCCGAACCCGTAGGAGAGAGTTATCGAGGAGGTCGTGTGGTTTCCTGGGGTGACGATTCCCACCGTGTAGTTGAACGACTCCGTGGTGTCGGCCGCTATGTTCGTGTACTCGGCGTGAAGCGCTCCCGAGATTCCCACGTCGAAGACGTCAGGCTGGGTGAGGAGGGTGACGTTGTAGACAGGCAGCGAACCGTGGTTCGCCACGTTGATCACCACCGTGTCGTTCTGCCCTTGGAAGACGGGGTTGGGCGTGTCGACCCGGGTCACGATTACGCCTGCCGGGACGACGAACCCCGCGCCTCCGGTGTAGAGTGTGATGCCCGCGTAGGTCGTCGTGATGGTCGCTGGCTCGCTGATGTAGTTGTCGGTCGAGAAGGCCATGTCGAGGGTACCTCCGACGTTGGAGCCCGGAGCCAAGGCAGAGGCCGAGAATGAGAGGCCGTTGGCCGTGCAGGTCGCGTTGCCCTTCAGCACGCTGTTGCACTCCATTCCGTTCGCAAACGCCTGGTTGACAGTCACGCTCGCTGGGGCTGCGTTGCCGACGTTGGTCAGGGTGTAGGTCGCGTTGGCCCTTCCGGAGGCGAGAATCCCGGGCGAGAGGGTCGCGGCTACGTTGAACTGCATGAGGGGGAGCAGGATCCCTGAGTGGGACAGGACGAGGTCGTCGGGGTTCGACTGCAGCGTGCCCTGGGTCCCGTCGGGGGCCGTCCACTGGAGCGTGAACATCTGGGTGAGGTTGCGGTCGAGGATGCTGTTGAGCGGGAGGGTCGTGTTGAACTTCCACACTCCGCCACCCTGCACAAGGCTCTCGTCCGTGAAGTTCCCGACCTTCAGGCTGAGGGCTGCGTCGTTCCCTGTGTTGGTGACGGTCACGACATAGTGCCCCGCCATTCCGATGGGCGAGCCCGACGAGATGTCGGCGCCCGCTGTTATCTGCAGGGCTGGACCGGGGTCGTTCGTGCGGATCTCGAGCTGGTTCGTCTCTGTGCCCGCGTTGACGGTCACGCCACCCGTCGAGTAGGAGTACGTGACGTGAACGGCCGGCACCACCAAGTCCTGGCTTGCAGACGAAATCACCTTCAGGACGTAGACTTGCGAGAAGTTCTGGCCGGCGGCGAGGGTCGGGACGGTGAAGCTCGAGTTTCCTGCGGAGAGGGAGAAGAGCGACGGGTAAGAAGCATACCAGTTGTCGTTCAAGGCGATGTTGTCGATTGTTCCGGCGGCGGCCGTGTTCCTAAAGAGCAGGGTGACGGTGATGAAGCCGCCCGAGATCTGCGAGCCGGTTCCCACCAGCCGCGTCGCGCTGAGGACGGGCGGGTCGGAGAGCATGGTGATGTTCGGCCTGAACTTCGTGTTGTTCGGGACGCTGTAGGTGTAGCTGGCGCTGAAGTTCGATTGGTGGTTGACGATGGTCGCTGCGTCGCTGCTGCTTATCAGCCCGTCTAAGGAGTGGATGACCACCTTCGTGGAGGTCGCGTTCAGCGCCGAGGTGAAGGAGTCGTTGCCCACGCTGAGCGCCTTACCGAGGGTCAGGCTCCCGTTAGAAGCGACCACGTTGGTGGCGGTCGAGCCGAAGCTGAAGGTGTGGGAATACGAGGAGCCGGAGAGCACGCCCGTTAGGGTCGCGGTCGGGTTTGGGTCAGTGGCAAGGCTGAACGCCGACGTGATGTCTGCCAGCCCCTTCTCGGCGGTCGGGACCGTGGAGGTGTACAAGATCTCTCCAGCGACGGTGAAGTCACCCGGGCTGAAGAAGGTGTAGTTGCCGCCGCCCGAGCCAACCTGCTGGAAGTTCGCGCCGACGTAGGTCCCCATGTCGGAGGCGACCGATTGCGCGGCGGACTGGCTCGTCGCTGTCACGTTGAGGAAGACGCCCGAGTCAGGCATGAACGGAAGGTCGAGCACCTTGTAGCCCCCCGCCCAGAAGAGCTGAGAGCTCGCGACCGAAGAGGTCGTCTTGACGGCGGTGAGCTCGTAGGCGGTCGCGCCCGGCACCGCCTCCGCTGCAACCACAGACGGCTTGGTGGCGTTGACGTCCGTCAGGGTGACCCGCCAGTAGTCGTTGGTCCCCGCGAGGTAGACGTCGACCCTCTGGGAGTACGAGCCCGTCGGCGCCGACGCGGCCGTGCTCGTAGTCGACGTCGTGGTCGAGGACGAGGTGGTCGAGGACGTGCTGGACGCCGCTAGGGCCAGCTGCATGCTGGGGACTACCGCCAGCGAGAGAATCAGTATGAAGACTAGTAATGACCGTGACTTCATGAAGACTCTCCAAGCCCACAGTCTAAGATATTAAAACAGTTGCCCGGGGCCTATCTTCTCTTCGTGCCTTCCTCGGGCGGGTCGTCAACCCCCTTCTCGTCGAGCATGAAGACCGCGTCCCTCTCGGGGTGGTACGGGCTGTCGATCATCCTCGCGATGCGGTTCTTCCCCGCTTTGCGCAGGTAGATGCGGTAGGTGCTGGTGTGCGCCACGACGTGCCCTCCCGTCGCCCTGGTGGGGTCGCCGAAGAAGCTGTCAGGGGCAGACTGCACCTGGTTCGTGAGTATTATCGCGATGTTGTAAATCTCGGCCGTCCTCAGGAGCTGGTGCATGAACCGGTTGAGCCTCTGCTGCCTCTCGGCGAGCGTCCCCCTGCCCAGGAACTCGGCCCTGTAGTGCGCTACGGCGCTGTCGACGATTACGAGCTTGATGTTGTTCTTCTCGATTATCCTCCCAAGGTCCTTGGCGATCAGCTCCTGGTGGGCGCTGTTGTACGCCCTGGCGACCATCACCTTGGAGAGGACGGCCTCGGGGTCCATGCCCCTCGCCTCGGCGATCTGGGCAAGCCTCTCCGGCCTGAAGGTCCCCTCGGTGTCGATGTATATCGCGCCCCCGTCGAGGCCTCCCTGGTCCAGGGGGAGCTGCACCATGGCGCAGAGCGTGTGGCATATCTGGGTCTTCCCCGAGCCGAACTCTCCGTAGAACTCGGTCATCGCCCACGTCTCGATGCCCCCAGCGAGGAGCTCGTCCAGGTTCGGCGGAGCCAGTGGAGAGGCGGCTGATGTTCTTGCGCTTGGTGAGGAGCTCCGAGGCGCAGATAAAGTCAGGCTCCAGTCTCCCCATCTCGACGAGCTTCTTCCTCGCCTTGTTGTTCAGGTCGACGGCCTTTGTGATGTCGACGTCGATCGCCTCGGCGATGTCTGCAGGCCCCGCCGTCGCAAGGTCTAGAATCGTGAAAATCCCCGCGTCGTTCAGCTTCGTCTTCGTAGCCGGCCCCACCCCGGCGAGGGCGGTTACTATCATCTCCTCGTTCTCTTCCTCTACCTCTTCCGTCTCTGCTTCAACCAAGATGATTTCGAACGACCTTCCGCGGGCTTAAAAGCGTTAGCGTGGGGGAGAGTGAAAGTATTACTTCTAAGGGCATCAGGGCGAGATTCTGGTCGTCGTCCGCGGGAAGAGGCTCGCTGACCTGATGTTCTTGAGGCCCGCTATCCACCTGGTCAGCCTCTCGACGCCCATGCCGAAGCCCGAGTGGTAGGGCATCCCGAACTTCCGCAGGTCGAGGTACCACGAGAACGCCTCGGGAGGGAGGTCCTGGCTCTTTATCCTCTGGAGGAGAGGATAGTACTCCGAGATCCTCTGCCCTCCCGTCGCCAGCTCGCCGAAGCCCTCCGGGGCTATGAGGTCTGCCGACTTGGTGACGTGCGGCCGGTCCTCGTAGGTCATGTGGTAGAACGAGCGGGCCGAGAGCGGGAAGTCTGTGACGAAGAACGGGGCGTTCTTCAGGAGGGAGAACTGCCTCTCAGCCTCGGTCGGGACGTCCTCACCCCACTCGAACGGGTTCCCGCCGGCGCTCGAGGTCTCCCTGAGCTCGTCGTACGAGATGCGCTCAAGGGGCAGCTCGGGCTTGATGAGCTTCCTCCCAAGGGTCGCCAGCTCGTCGGCCCTCCTCTCGAGGATCCTTTCGACCACGAATGCGACGAGGGACTCTTGGAGCCTCATGTTCTCTGCCTGATCGGCGAACGCGCGCTCCGCCTCTATCATCCAGAACTCCGTGAGGTGCTTCGCGGTCCTGGACTTCTCCGCCCTGAAGGCGGGCTGACAGATCCAGACCTTTTCGAGCCCCGCTAGGGCGGCCTCCTCGTAGAACTGGGCGCTCTGGCTCAGGTACGCCTTCTTCCCAAAGTACTCGACCTCGAACAGAGTGGAGCCTCCCTCGACCGCGGCCTGCACGAACGTCGGGGCGCTAATCAGGGTGAACCCTCGCTCCCTGAAGAAGTCGGAGCACGCGCCCATCACGTCCGCCCTGATCTTCATCGTCGCGATGGACTTCCTGCCCCTGATGCTGAGGTGGCGCATGTCGTAGAGGAATGACGCGGACTTCACGGCGGTCTTCGTGATCGGCCAGGGCTCGGCCTTCGAGACCACCTCGAACTCCTCGGCGGCGAGCTCCACCCCTCCCGGGGCCCTCCTGTCCTCGCGCGCGGTGCCCTTCACGGCCACCACGGATTCCCTCGGCACCCCGCGCATCGTCTCGACCACCGACGTGGGGGCGACCCCCTTCTTTGCCGACACCTGGAGATACCCGGTGCCGTCCCTTAGGACGATGAACACTATGCCGCCTATCCCCGCCTTTCCTGCGACCCACCCGCGCAGGCCGGCCCTGGGGACGGACCGCCTCGACATGACCTCCTTGATTGAGAGCCACGGTGCTGAGCCGTCGGCAATTGCCTCCTCGATGGGCTTCTCTGTCATTATGCTGATGGAGCATCGGTTGGGCGATTCCTGCCTTTAAGACTTGACGGTGCGCTCGGGGCCCCGAAGATGCGGCCGCCCCCTTCCGCTTAAAAACCTCGGGCATTGCTCGTCGGCTGTTGAAGGCTGTCGCGATGGTCGGCTGGAGCGGGTCGGGCAGGCTCGAGGACCTCGAGAGGACGGTCGTAGGGAAGCTCTCCGCGAGGGCCGGTGAAGTCGACCGCATCGACGACACTCTGCTCGTCGCCTCGGAAGACCCCGTGGAGGTCGCGAGGAGGCTCGCGCTTCTTCCGGGGGTAGGATGGATTGCGGTGGGGTTCCGTTTCAGAGGTGGCCAGGGGTACCTCGAGAACCTCGGACGGCTCGCGAAGCGCTACCTCTCGAAGGGGAAGACGTTCAAGATCTCTGCGAAGGTGACCCGGTCGAAGCAGACCGCTGGCGACGCGGTCCTCGCCGGGAATTCGGAGCTGCTGTCCTTGATACCCGGCGTCAGGGTGGACGAGAGGAAGCCCAGGGTCAGGTTCCGCGTGTGCCTTGAAGGGGCGAGGGGGGCCTGCGGCGCCGAGGTCAGGAGCGGCCCTGGCGGTGCTCCGTCCGGGGGCGACTGGGTCTCGTGCCTCGTCTCCGGAGGGGAGCGGAGCTCGTCCATGGCCTGGATGGCGGCGCTCTCGGGGTTCTCTCTGAGGCTCGTCCACTCGACGACCGACGAGGTCGCGCTCCGTCACGTGGCGAGGCTCTACTCTGAGCTCTCCCACAGGATGGACCCCCGCTGCCTGGAGCTGCTCGTCTTGGGGGGAGGAGGGGATGCGGCGGGCAGGATAGGAAGATGGCTCGAGGGCCAGAGGGGCGAGGTGTTCGCAGGCATGCGGCCCGGTCCCTCGGGGTCTCAGGCCGGGCTCGCGAAGCGCTTCCCCAGCCTCGCGCTCCCGCTCGTGCTCGTCCGGGACGACGAGGTCGCCACGACCTATCGCTCTCTGGGCTTGGGGCGGGCGTCGAAGGGCGGCATGAGAGGCGGCTTCACGTCAAAGGCCCTCCGGGCCGGGAGCCCGTACACTGAGAGGAGGTTCGGCGGGGTCGAGGCCGACTCGAACGCGGTCATCGACGCGATGAAGCGGCGCGGCTAGCGCCTTCCAACACTCCCAGGATGGAGCCGACGGCGTCGTAGCCCTCGGCGACCCTCTTCATCTCCTGCGCCCTGCTTGCGTAGCTTCCGCCGCGCAGCGCGTCGAGGGCACCCCTAATCTTACCAGGGCCGAGGTCCCGCTCGTCCATCGCGATCGCGATGCCGAGCGTCTGCGCCTTGTTCGCGTTTCCCATCTGCTCCGTCTGGGCCTGTATGGGAACGAGGATCGAAGGTTTGGCGCGCTGTATGTAGTCTGAAATGCTGACGTGGCCTGCGCGCGAGACGACGGCGTCGCACGAGTCGACGAACGCGCTTGAGAAGCCGCACCACTGGTAGAGATACCCTCCCGGGACGGGGAGAGGGTCTCTGCTCCCTCCAGGGTTGCCCGCGGTGATGACGAAGAGATGGTCTTCCCGCAGCGCCTCGGCGGTCTCGAGGGCCTTCGCCAGGAAGCGCCCCCTTGTCGCGGGAGGGCCTGAGATCTGCCAGAAGACCCTCCGCCTGCTCGTCTCTCCACGCCAGGCCTCTAGGGTCTCGTCCCCCGCAGGGACCGCTGCCGACCTGGGGGTGAGCAGCCCGATGAACCTCGCCCTCGCCGAGGCGCCGCCCGCGTTCAATAGGTTCCGCTCGCTTATCGTGTAGGGAGGTGGGAGGTCGGGGATCAGGATCTCGTCGCAGAACCCCCAGAAGAGGCTGCCGACCGTGATGCTCGCCGCGGACAGCATCTTGGCGATGGCCGGGGGGGTCCTGGGCGAGGAGATGAGCCTGAGCTGGTTCAGTACGACGACCGACCTTATCCCGAGGAGCCGCGAGGCGATGACGGTCGAGGCCACAGAGTCGCTCAGCACGACCGCGGGCGCGAACCTCTGCATGTTCCCCACTTCGCGCTGCACCTGCTTGCAGAGCCGGGCCATCAGCCTCGGGTAGAACTTCAGGGTCTTTCTGGCGGAGAAGGAGCCGGCTTCGGTGAACTCCACGTCGACGAGGGGGAGGTCGTTGCAGACGAACCCTCTTCCCCTCAGCCAGCGAGTCACCTCCCCTGAGCTCGAGAACATCACCTCGTCGCCGGAAGCCACGAGCTCGTCGGCGAGGGCCGCCATCCTCGAGGCGTGACCCATCCCAGAACCGAAGGCCGCGAGGTACACTTTCAAGGGCCGCTCCAGCGATGTGATTGCCCGCGAGCCGCGTTCAGGTTAAATCCTTTCTTTCGAGGGAGTAGGCGAGCCGCCTCAGCCTCTCCCAGTGCCCGCCGTGCCAGAAGCACCTCGAACAGTCGGTGCATCGGTAGAAGAGCCGGTGCCTCGAGAGCACCTTCGGCGGGACCTTGGCGTCGGCCGCCTCCTTCTTGGAGATGACCTCGAGCTCTCCGTTGCAAACTGCGCACCTGCTCGCCCGTCTTCCTCCCAGGCCCAGCTCCATTTCTGGTCCAGCCTGTTGCAAGACGGAAACGAGCCTTTCCTTGTCGGAGCCGCCCTCGACGAGGAACGACCGTATCCCCTTGCTCCGCGCGTGGACGAAAAGTGGCTTGTCGGAGGTGAGGAGGGTCCGCGCCTCTCGCTTAGCGAGGGCCTCAAGCTCTGCGTCCGCCCCAGCCTTGAAGTAGAGTGTGTCGAAGCCGAAGATGCGGAGCTTCCTCGCCAGGCTCCCCAGCATGGCATCGGCGACGAACCTTGGAGGGCGCTTCACGGTGGGCTTCTTCCCAGACGTGCGACCCGCGCGCACTTAGCTTTCTGCCCTCGGCAGGCGCTAGTAGTAGCCGCCGGGGCGCTCTTCAGAACGAATGCGGATGCCAGCGACTATCATCACTCCGAAGAGGGCGGTCGCGTTCGCCAGATGGACCGCCAAGTACACGGCGTTCAGGTTGGAGTTGACGACGATGTTGCCCAGCCCGATTTGGATGAGGAGCAGGACCCCGAGATATGAGGAGTGCCCTGTAGGCCCCTGCCGGCCTGGGCTTCATCCTCGAGACGGCCGCAACCGTCGCCAGCAGGACTACAGCGACGAGGACGCTGAGGGTCCTGTGGACGTACTCGACGAAGGCGCCGTAGCTTGCCGAGTTGTAAGGGTTCGGGATGTTGAGCGAGCCGTTGCAGTACGGCCAGTCGGAGCTGATGGCGTTGTTGCTCGGAGTGCCGCAATCGCCGCCGTAGTTGCCCGCGGTCAGATAGCCTCCCCACACTATCAGCACGAAGGTCGTGACGATGGTCGCGTAGACGAGGTACCTTCCGGCGCTCAAGGACCGAGGGCGCGCAGTGTAACTTAGTTAAGAGTTTCTGGAGAGGCCGTTGGATGATGGCGTCAGAGCACGACGCTGACGCACGCCAGCACGAAGATCACGGCGAGGAAAGGGCTCGACGCCTTGAACGCAAGGAGAGCGTTGCTCTTGTTGGGCTCGATGAGCAGCTTGATGTTGGTCGCCAGCAAGAGCAGGTCGAAGACGATCGCCCCGACGAGGTAGACGATCTCTCCGGTCCCCGTGAGGTAGAGGAAGAAGAGGAGGCTTATCGGGATCAGGAGGAGCGTGTTCACCACGATGAACTTGGCGGCCTTCTTCTCCCCGACCACAGAGGGGAGCATTGGAATCCCCGCCGCAGAATAGTCCTCCTCTGTTATCACCGCGAGGCTCCAGAAGTGGCTGGGTGTCCAGACGAATACCAGAGCCGCGAGCACCCAGGCGATCAAGGGGTCGGCTGTGGTGACGGCGTACCACCCCGCGAGCGCGCAGCAGCTGCCCGCGAATCCCCCTAGGACGATGTTCCAGCTCGTCCTCGGCTTCAGCCAGACGGTGTAGACTTGGACGTACACCAGGGCACCCAACCCGATGAAGAGGGTCGCCAGGGGTGTCAACGTGATGTAGGAAATCACCAATCCGAGGGCGATGAGCGAAAGCCCGAAGGCGAGCGCCCTCTTGGGCTGGACGATGCGCTGCCCCGGGAGGGGCCTGTTCCGGGTCCTCTTCATCTTGGCGTCGATGTCCATCTCGAGGTAGCTGTTGAGAGCGAGCGAGCCGAGGGACGAGAAGCTCCCGGCGAGGAAGAGGCCGCCTAGGACGACCAGCGAGGGGAGCCCGCGCGCAGCGATTACAGCCGAGGCGAGGGCGACGAGCAGGAGGAGCCAGACGATCTTCGGCTTCGTCAGGGCCACGTAGTCCCTCATGCTCAACTAAGGAAAATCCTCCTTTCGGCGCGCCTTTCTCTCGCCATTTAACGGTTTCCGGCCGAGACGGCCGAATCTCGGGTCGCCCCGGACGACGTGGGGTTGGGGGCGACGGTCATCGTGGACCTCCGGACGCGGCTCGCGAAGATGAAAGGCATCGCCAAGAGCAGCGGGATGCTGACCGCTATGAAGAGAGCCTGGTAGGGAGCCAGGGCGACCGCGAGCGTGGTCGCCCCGATTCCCCCTATGGACTCTGCGAGGAAGAAGCCCGCGCATGTGGGGCAGGCCGTGAAGAGCCCGACCGCCGCCCCGCACGCCACCATCCACCTCCCTGTGACCTTGGCGACCGTCCTCCGGACCGAGAAAAGCGCGATGGAGAGGTTGAGCCCCACGAGCGGCGGGACGATGAAAAGGAGCAGGACGCTCAGCGGGACCAGCTGGACCGCGAGGTGGGCGGGGGAGAGGTACAGGATGAGCTTGGGGAGGGTGCCGACGTCGCCGCAGCAAGGGACCGAGCTCCACGAGGTCGGGGTGGTCACGCCGTACGCCGAGGCGAAGTCGACCCCGGGCTGGAAGACGACGATGCTGGACGCGAGGGCGTAGAGCAGGCCGTAGAGGACCGTCGTGGCGACGGCGACACGAGCGAGCTTCCGATCAGAGATGGCGCTGCCGATTATCCCCAGGAGGGAGACGACGGGCGACGCCGCGGACAGCGTCAGGTACCGATAGGCCAGATAGAAGCCCAGCAGCAGGAGGAATATGGAGATGGACTGGGCGAGGAAGAAGGAAAGGATAGAGTCGGGGGAGCTCCCCGGGAGAGCGAAGTAGTACTGGTCGCGATCCCAGTAGAACATGTTGAAGACGGCGACTGACGTCCCGAGGGCCATCGACACCAACGCGGCCTTTCCGGTGAAGGAGGACCTCGGCGCGTGTGGCTCTTTCATGCGCGGCCTCCCTTGACTTTGTAGCTGCGGCCCCTCGGTCCCACTAGGCGCCGCGCTTCTCGGCGACCCCCGGAATCCAGAACACCGCCGACGCAGCAACCAGGACGACGTAGAAGAGGAGGAGGTTGACTCCCGCCTCAGCGCAGTAGTATGCCCAGCCCGTCTCAGCCACGGCAAGGACCAGGATCACAACGAGCAACCTGGCTAGGGAAGGACCCTTAGCAGACATCCTGCCGCGTCGCGCCGCCTCCCGTTATTAAGAATCTCCTTGAGGGAATGAGCGTGAAGGTCCCGCGGGTCGGAATTCCAGCGCAATCGCGCTTTTGAGCCGACGACACTCCGGTTTCTGTGGCCTGAATAGGCTGGACGGGTCGACCAAGGCCGACCACTACAGCCGGAAGCTTTTGGTTCCTTTTTGGGATCTACCAGGCTGAGCTACCGCGGGACCGAGCGCCGAAAAACTGTGCGGGGGATATAACCTCTTCGAGAGCTGGCCCGCCGATTGGGGGAATGACGGATTCGCGCCCCCGGTCACGAAACGCTTAAGAAACGTATCGAGCACGTGTGCTCGGGCAAGTTTGGATTCAGAGTACATCATCCTCGCCTTCGTCCTCACGCTGATCGGTCTGTCCGGGATAGTCCTCTTCAACGGGGCGAAGACCCCGGCAGGGGACTCGTGCTACTGCATCATCCCCAGTCCTGAGAACAACGCGATGCAAGGGACCGCGGGAATCCTACTCATCTTCGGCGTCATGTTCATCCCCATAGGGATACTGAAGGGCGGCCTGCCTGGACGCAGGACCACGGCGCCCGTCGGGGAGACCGTGAAGTCCGGCAGGACGTACAGCCCCGTCTGGATGAGCAGCGGCGGGGAGTTCGCCTTCGGGATAGCCCTCATCGTGCTCGGCGTGTCCGCACTTGCGGTGCCCGGGTTCATCGTCGTGAACAGCACCCTGGTCATCGGGGGCGGGGTCGTGCTAGCCGTGCTGGGCGCGATACTAGTCTACAGGGGCAGCAGGATCAGGAAGCAGTAACCATGAGCGCATCTACCAAGAAAAAGGCCGCGTCTTCCACTAAGAAGGCAAAGGCCAAAGTGACTAAGACGAAGAAGGTCGCCAAGGAGGCACCCGCAGAAGAGGAGAAGCCAAAGAAGGCCGCCTCAAGGGTTAAGAAGGCGGAGGAGAAGAAGGAAGCTCCTACCAAGGCGGCAGTCAAGGTCGAGCGTGTGAAGCTCGGGCCGCCGCCCCATGCGACGGTCGCAGTGAGGGACACAGATTCTGGTTCTCCATACGAAAGGGCCGCTAGGGGGTTCTCCTTCGGCGAGCTCGAATCGGCGGGAGTCCCCGTGAACGGTGCGAGGCGAGGAGACCTCTCCCTAGACATCAGGCGCAGGAGCGTCGTCGAGGCGAACGTCGAGATGCTGAAGCGCTGGTTCAAGAGCCCCGCGCCTGCGGCGCCTCGAGAGCCGATGGAGAAGCCCGTCGCCGTCGTGGCGGGCAAGAAGAAGTAGTGCGCCGTCCCTAGGCGAGCTTGCTCTTCCGGGCGTCGTGGAAGAGATACTGCTGCGCGTAGCCCGCGTATTCGCCGAAGTACTCCCTCATCGAGGCGGAGATGGACTCGTAGGCTGCTCCTGAGAGCCTCGTAACCTTCGAGACATGGGAGTCCAGCTGCCTCGCAATGGCCTTGTCGAAGAGCGCCGGGTAGTATTTCGACAGGACGCGCGCCATCCAGACGTCGATGGGGAAGGACGAGTCCTTGCCGCACGAGAAGAGGAGGATGCAGTCCGCCGCTTTCCGCCCTATGCCGAGGAGGGTCTTCTCGCCCAGTATCCTCTGCGTCAGCAGCTCTCTTGCTCGCTCGTACTCGAGGAGCTTGAGCTCGTCGAGGCTCACGCTGCCCGAGCTGACCCGCTGAGCGACCGCCCTCACGAAGCGCGCCCGGTAGCCGAGGCCGCACTCGACCAGCTCCTCGAGGGTGGCCTGGGCAAGCGCCTCTGCCGTGGGGAACTGGGAGTACTCGTTGCCGTCGAAGGTCGCCTTCTCCCCGAACTTCTCGCAGAGCCTCGAGATCATCAGCTTGATCCGCGGGATGTTGGTGTTCGTCGCGATGACGAAGGAGACGAGGCACTCCCAAGCGTCCTGGTTGACGAGGCGAAGGCCGTAGTATCGCTGGATCGCCTGCGTGATGTGGTCGTCCTTCATTATCTTGGAGTATATCCGCTCGAGGCTGTCGTCCAGGCGGAAATACTCGTGCACCGCCCGCGGCAGGAGGTGCTCGCTGCTGGTGACGCACACCAGGGAGGACTCCTCCTGCTTCACCTTGATGGCGCCGCCCGCAAGGACCCCGCACCACCACTCCCCCCTCAGCTCCCACCTGAAGGCCTGCCCGCTGTCGAGCGTGTGCCCGAGGTCGAAGGGGATGGTAGACAGGTTCAGCTTGAACTCCAACGCGGGGACTCCATCCGCGCGGGCCGCCGCGCTCGCTGGATTAAAAGAGAAAGGAGGCGCGCCTGGAAGGCGCGGGGCTCTCGCACCGTTCGGCTACTTTACGACCTTTGAGAGCCTGCCGTCCACGTCTGACCAGTTGACGACGTTCCACCATGCCTCGACGTACTTGGCGCGGTCGTTCCAGTACTGGAGGTAGTACGCGTGCTCCCAGACGTCAAGCCCCAGGAGTATGGGCAGCTCCGCCAGCTCCATGAAGTTCTGCTTCTCTACCTGGGTCATAACCAGCGAGTCGATCTCCTTGTCGTAACAGAGGAGCGCCCACCCCGACCCCTCGACGGCCTTGGCGGCGTCGCTGAACTGGGCCTTGAACTTGTCCACCCCTCCAAAGTCCGCTGTGATCTTGTCGGCGAGCTTCCCGCCGGGGTCGCCGCCTCCCTTGCCCGCGGGTGCCATGTTGGGCCAGAATATCGAGTGGAGCTTGTGGCCGTCGATGTTGAAGCTGAGGTCCCTGAGGGTCCCCTTGAGGTCGATCTGCATCGCCCCTGAGCGGGCCTTTTCGAGCTTGTCGAGGGCCGCGTTCGCACCGTTCACGTAAGCCTGGTGGTGTTTGTCGTGGTGCAACTTCATGATCTGCTCCGAGATGTGCGGCTCGAGAGCGTTGTAGCCGTATGGTAACGGCGGAAGCGTGTATGTCTTTGCCATGAGGAAAGCACGGCTGCGCCCGGTTAAAGCCTTTGCTCGGAGCCGTCGTCACTTGGAGCCCTGTATGTGCCGGGAGATGACGTCCTGGACCCTGATGACCGGGATGGCGAACTTCGAGCAGTACTCCGAGAGCTCGCTGTCCATGGTGATCAGGGTCACCGACCCCCTTTGGGACTCTAGGAACTTGACGATCTCGGGGTCGGAAATCTTGACCCTCGAGTCTTCGTGGCCGAGCATCAGCTTGTGGACCGTCTGGCAGTCCACCCCGACGGCCCTGAGCTCTCCGGCGAGGCCGCTTAGGTGTGCGTCGGTCATGTAGCGCATGCGAGGACCGGGAGGAAAGCCCTCCGGCGTTCGTAAAAAACCTAGCGCCTGTGCTCCTTGGGAGGGAGCTTGCTCGACCACTCGAGGGACCTCTCGACCCATGGCTTGATCTTCGAGGGGTCCTTCGTCCACGACCTGGGGACGACGACGTATTCCTTCATCTGCCTCCCCTTCATCGGCTCGAAGACCGCAGCCCCGTCGTTCAGGAGCAGCTCCTTCCGGTCGGGCTCGGAGAGGCGCACGAGGAAGTCATCCCCGTAGACGCCGGCGAACATGTTCCCGTGCACGAACGCTGACAGGTTCCCGAACACTGGCTTGACAGCGACCTCCTTTGTCGCGGGCAGGAGGGAGCGGAGGAGGTCCTCCGAGTCCCTTGATGACCGGGGGATCTTGTTCAAGCGCCGACCTTCCTGAGACTCCCCTTCGAGATAAGCTTGGCGAAGGGAGGGACGCCCTCCGCAGCCCTAGGGCTTCTTCCCGTGTCCGGCGGACTTCCACTTGCTCTCGAGGATGGAGTTGATCACGGTCACGGCCTTGGTGATCTCGCGCTGCATCGCCAACGGGTCGTAGTTCTTGGGCGGCGAGTACTCCAAGAACCTCGAGTTAGGGTCGAGGTTGAGGAATCGCTTGCAGGACTCGAAGATCGCGAGGAGCGTGGGGCCGTCGAGCTTCTCGAGGTCAGACCTCCAAGCGTGGTGGAAGCCCTTGTCGCTGACGAAGGTCACCTTGACGTTCCCCTCCGCCTCCTCCTTGACGTTCCGCCAGAAGGCGAGGTCTGTGGCGACCTCGACGGCGTCCCCGTCCCTCAGCTTCTTCTCGTAGCGGGTCTTGTGCCTGAGCACCTGCGCGGGCGGGATCTCGAAGCGCTCAGCGATGGCGTCGAGGTCGAGGTCGAGCTTGGAGAGGTAGTAGGAGCCTTCCTCGAGGACGCTGTCGTCTATCTCATCCGTGGTCCCCTCCCCCGCTCCCCCCTTCTCGTCCTTCTTCGCCTGGCGGGAAGCTCCGGTGCGCGCCATGGATTCTCGCCGGGGAAGGCAACGGCATTTAGGCGTTCGGGTCTTGAGGGAGCTACTGGATGAAGGAAGCCGCGAAAGCGTTCCTGTTGGCGCGGAGCACGTCGCTCTCCTTGAGGATGCCGTTCCTGAGTAGGAAGTCTATCTCGTTCCTCAGGTTGGTCAGGAGCATCTCGGGGCCGTCGGTGTTGATCGTGTACTTCACCTTGCTCCTGTTCAGCTCCCTGAAGACCCGCTTCATGTCCCCCACGCCCTTCAGGACGCGCGTGTTGAGGTTGGACGAGGGGCAGAGCTCGAGGGTGACACCCCTCTCGCGCAGCATCTCCAGTGTCTCGGCGTCCTCCGTGGCCCTCACCCCGTGGCCTATCCTCTGGGGCTCCAGGTGCGCCAGGACGTCTCGCACGGAGTTGTGGCCCTCGTCCTCCCCTGCGTGGACCGTCAGGCCCAGCCCCTCCTTGCGCGCCCTCCTGTAGAGGCCCTTGCAGTCCGAGTAGCGGAAGCCCTTCCTGGCCGACCCGGCGATGTCGATGCCGACCACGCCCCTGTTCTTGTACTTCAGGGCCTTCTCGAGGAGGATCTCGTTCAGGTGCTGGTCGAAGGTCCTGTCCAGGCAGATGATTATGCCGCTCTTGACGGGGTACTCCGCAGACGCCCTGTCGAGCCCCCGCCCCGCGGCCATCATGATCTGGTCGAGGTCCCTCTCCCCTCCGCGGTTCCTCTTCATCGGGTTGAACCTCAGCTCTATGAGGGTGATGTTGTTCTTGCGGTAGGCCCCGGCTATGGTGTGATAGACCGAGTTCTCGATCGCGAGGGGGCTGGACTGGATGAGCTCGGTCCAGTGGAAGAGCGCGAGGTAGTCCTCGAACGACTTCACCTTCCTGGGGTTGACCGTGATCATGTCCACGAACCGCCAGTAGTCCTTCGTCGGAAGTCGGATGCCCTGGGCGTGGGCTATCTCCCACATCACGGCCGGGTCGACCGAGCTCCCCAGGTGGACGTGGAGCTCCGCGAGGGCTGTCTGCGGGCCTAGGAACACGGGCATCTTCGATCAGCGCTCACTGGGGCTCGATCGTGGCCGGAGGCTTCGAGGAGATGGAGTAGGCCACGCTCACGACCCCGTCAACCTCGTTTGTTATCCTGCTCGAGATCCTCTCCATGACGTCGTAGGGCATGCGGTACCAGTCTGCGGTCATGGCGTCGACCGACTCGACGGCACGCACGGTGACCTGTGCGCCGACCCTGCGCTCGTCCCCCAGCACCCCGGTGACGTGGTCGTCCCCCAGGTAGGCGAACGCCTGCCAGACCTTGTCGTAGAGCCCCTCCTCGCGCATGACCTCCTCGACGATGAGGTTGGCGCCCCTGCACATGCGCACCTTCTCCGGGGTGACCTCCCCGATTATCCTGACGGCGAGCCCCGGGCCGGGGAAGGGGTGGCGCTTCAGGACCTCCGGTGGCAGCCCGAGGAGCGAGCCCAGCGCCCTCACCTCGTCCTTGTAGAGCTCTCGCAGCGGCTCGATGAGCTCCATCCTCAGGTCCTTGGGGAGACCGCCGACGTTGTGGTGGGTCTTTATGACGGAGGCGGGGGCGTTGGTCTGGCCGCTCTCGATCACGTCTGGATAGAGCGTGCCCTGGGCCAGGTACCTGAACGGCCCCTTCTTCCTCGCGTACTCCTCGAACTCCTCAGCGAATACCCTCCCGATGATCTTCCTCTTCTTCTCGGGGTCGGAGACCCCCTTCAGCGCGCTCAGGAACCTCGTCGACGCGTCGATGAACTCGAGAGGGACCCCGAGGTCGTGCTTGAGGAACTTGGAGACTTCGGCTCCCTCCCCCTCCCTCAGCAGGCCCGTGTCGATGAAGACGCACTGCAGCCTCTCGTGGAGCGCCTTGTTGAGGAGGACGGAGGCGACCGAGGAGTCCACCCCGCCCGAGACTGCGCACAGCACCCTGCCCTCTGGTGTCTGCCGCAGCTCGCGGAGAGTCTCCCCTAGGAACCCCTCCATGCTCCACCTGCGCTCCGCGCGGCAGACGCCGAACACGAAGTTCGAGAGGATCTCGCCGCCGTGCTCCGTGTGGACCACCTCGGGGTGGAACTGGACTCCGAACTGCCGGCCGTCGGCGGTTCGGATCGCGGCATATGGCGAGTTGTCGCTTGTGGCCATCGCTGCGAGTCCGGGCGGGAGCTTGGTCGCGGAGTCGCCGTGGCTCATCCAGCAGGTGATGCTGTCACTGCTTATCCCGTTGAAGATGCTCCCGCGGTCTGTTATCTTCACCTTGGCCTTGCCGTATTCCCTCTTCGGCACCCGTTTCACCTCGCCGCCGTGCGCCTGGACGAGGAGTTGGTAGCCGTAGCAGATGCCGAGCAACGGGACGTCCCCCGAGAATATCGCCTTGTCCGGATGCGGGGCCCCGGGACCGTAGACGCTCGAGGGGCCTCCCGATAGGACGACGCCCTTCACTCCCATCTCCTTCAGCGAGCTCGCCGAGGTGTCGAAGGGAAGGAGGGCCGCGTACACCCCCAGGCCCCTTATCCTCCTGGCGATGAGGTGTGAGTACTGGCCCCCAAAGTCGAGGACTGCGACGCCTCCGCGGAGGAGCTGCAGGTCCCTCCTGGCACCCTCACCTTTCGCCTTTCCGGGCGTGCTCGCGGGGTTTCTTGTCTTTGTCTCGGTCATGCTCGAAGCGCGCAAGCACTCTCACTTCAGGGTAAGAGAGTGGACTCCGAGCTCGGAGGTGCCCTGGGGAGAGACGTAGCCGAAGGAGGCGACGCTCCAGAGGTCGCTCACGCTCTTCGCGCCGGAGTACCCGAACGACGCCTTCAGCCCGTTCTCGACCTTCGCGATGACGTCCGCGGTCTTGCCAGAGTACGCGACGTAGGCCTCCACGCCCTCCTCGAGCCCCTTGGCGGGAACGCTGTACCTGTCGAGGGCGAAGCGCACGTTCCGGGCCGCGGCGCTGGCCATCCCCCTGTGGACCTTCATCTTCTTGCCGTTCTTTACGATCACCTTCGTGGGCGACTCGTCGCAGCCGGCGAGCATCGAGCCGAGCATCACGGTGGATGCCCCCGCAGCCAGCGCGAGGGACGCGTCGCCCGCGCCGCGGATCCCGCCGTCCGCGATTATCGGGACGTCGGCGTTGAGTTCGCTGACGGCCGTCGCCACCTCCGAGACCGCGAAGAGGGTCGGCGCCCCCACCCTCGTCACCTCCGAGGTGATGCAGACGGAGCCCGAGCCTATGCCCACCCTGAACCCGTCTACGCGCGGCAGCTCCGTGATGATGTCGCGGACCGCCCGTTTCGTGCCGATGTTGCCCGCGATGAAGTCCTTGCTCAGGTTGGGAAGGAGCCTCGCGGTCACCTTCAGCAGGTTTGAGTTGTGGAAGTGGGCGACGTCTGAGACCAGGAAGTCGGCGACCCTGTCCAGCGCCTCGCAGCGCTTCGTGTCGAGAGGCGAGACCGAGGCCCCCACCAGCGGCCTGCCCTTCTCGTCGACGGACTTCGCCTGGACCTTGGCCGCCTTCGCCTTCTTCACCTGCTCGACCTGGCTCTCGGTGCTCATGTTCCTGTGGATAGCGCCCGCGGCGCCAATCCTCGCGAGCTCGACTGCCATCCTCCACTCGGTGACCGTGTCCATGGGCGAGGAGACGAAGGGGAGGCTGAGCTTGATGTGCTTCGTGAGGTTCGAGGAGAGGTCGATGTCCCTGGGCTCGACTTCGCTCCTCCCTGGGAGCAGGATAAAGTCGCGGAAGGTGTAAGCTTGAGATGCGTCCTTCAGTTTGGTGACAAAACTTTGTGGCAAGGAATCTATCGACCCTTACCAAAGCACGCACTCCACCTTCACATAATAAGCATTTCGAAGCTGAAGCGAGGAGTCGGGCGATCGGCGGTCAGGAGGTCGCCGCTGCGCGGGCCTTGAGCTCCTTCTCGACCTCCTGGATGTCCTTGACGGAGTCGATGAGCGACCAGAAACCGCGGTATGGATACGCGAGTATCTCGCCGGTGCGGACGAGCCTCGGGAACGTCTCCCTCTCGACGTCCCCCTTCGCCGGAAGGCTGCCCACGAGCCTCTTCGCGTTGGCGACGTAGATTCCCCCGTTGATCCAGACGTCCTTGAACTCGGGCTTCTCCTCGAAGCCCTTCACGACGTTCTGTTTGTCGATGTGGACGATCCCGAACCTCGACCTGTAGGGCACTAGGAGGAGCGTTATCGTCGGGCGGCTCTTCGCCGAGGTGTGCGCGGCGACCATATCGCCCAGCGGGAGGTCGGTGACGATGTCGCCGTTCATCATCAGTACGTCCTCGTCGCCGATCTTCGCGCCCTCGATGGCCTTTCGGAACGCCCCGCCGGTCCCGAGCGGCGTCTCTTCCACGCTGTATTCGATCCGCACGCCGCGGTACTCGCTGCCGAAGTGCTCCTTCAGGCGCGTCCACTTGTAGCCGCAGAGGAAGGTCGCATCTCGGAGGTCGACGTTCTTGATCATCCAGTCGAGCTGCCACTCCGCTATCGGCTTCCCCGCGACCGCGACGAGGGGCTTGGGCCTGTCGTCGGTGAGCGGTCTCAGCCTCAGACCCTGCCCGCCCGCGAGAATGAGGGCCTTCAAGGTGGGACTCGTGGGTCCGGCCCCGTAACGATATTTAGGTCTTCAAGGCCTGGGGCCCCTAGTCGAGGATGAACCGCGCGAGCTCCGGCCTGCCCCTCGTCGATACGTATACCCCGGGGAGCCCGCTCTCCCGCATCTTCTCCACGACCATCTTGGATTCCCTGATCAGGCCGGCCTCCCCGCCTTCTTGGGCGATCCTGTCCGCCACGTCGGGTATCTTCCAGCCGAACCGGGCCCTGCAGGAGTCGATGTCCTCCTTGTCCCTGAACGGGAAGACGTTGAGCAGGACGTTCGGCCTCATGCCCTTCCCGTCGAGGAGGCGGAGGTGCTCCGGCAGCGTGACCGAGATGTCGGACGTTGGCGGCTGGGCGAGAAGGCAGTCCGCCCCGCTCTCGAGGCGGGACGACGCTATCGCGGCGCCCCTCTTCGTCTCCAGCGCGGCCACGTTGACCGGGGCGAGGATGGTGGCTTCGACGTTCGCCCTGTCCGCGAGCGCCCTCATCTCCTTGATCGCATCAGAGAGCGAAGGGTAGTCGTAGACGTTGGCGGAGCCCTCTCCCTCGTTGTACTTGTCCCCCCAGACCAGCATCACGGAGTCGAGCCCGTACGAGAGGGCGGTGAGGAAGAGGGTCCTTACCCCAGACCGGTTGGCGTCCCTCACAGCTATGACGGGGATTACTTCCGTGTCGAGCTCATGCTTCAGCATGGCCGCGGTGTAGATGCTGGACAGCTTCAGCCTCCCGAGGTCCTTCATGTCAGCGACGACGAAGCAGTCCACGAGGTTCTCGACCTTCCTCACCCTCGAGACGACGTCCTGCGTCTTCTGCCTCAGGCCCAGGAGCGGCTCCTTGGCCGTCTCGGCGCTGAAGTTGGGCGGGAAGATCTCGACGACGGTGGTGAAGATGCCCCTCTTAAGGCGCTCCGCTAGCCTCAATCACTCTATCACTTTCTGGCGGTAGGACTGGGTCCCAGAGGCGATCGACGCCTCCGCGCGTCCGAGCTCCAGCGTGAGGTACGAGAGGTGCCTGCGGCTCAGGCCGAGGGTGTCGGCCTCGTCGTTGAGGGTCTGGAAGAGGCGCTCCGCTGACTTGGAGCGGTACCTCTTCTTCGCCGTGTGGTCGTAGGTGTAGTAGGCGACCACTATCTCCTTCGTCTCCCTGCTCACCGAGACGAGGAAGTAGCCGCCCGGGTCGTACTCCTTGGAGGTGAGGTGGGAGGCCGAGGCCTCCTCCGCCTCCCCGAAGCACGCGTCGTCCCGCGCCAACGCGAGCACCACGTTCTTCTCGTAGGCTATCTCGCGGTTCAGGTTCCTCTGGCCGCAGTGAGGGTGGACGAACTGGATCCGGTCCTTGCCGAGGCGCGCCTCCGCGAAGGCTATCAGCCGCCTGGTCTCGTCCACGGTCTCGACCCTCATGCTCTGGCTGTCGGTGCAGCCCAGCCCTATCTTCTGGTCGTAGCTCTTCTTGCCCGCCTCCTCGAAGAGCTTGGGGTAGTGGTAAAAGTCGAGCGAGATCGTGTCGACCTTCAGCTTCGTGAGCAGGGAGGAGAAGATCCTCACCGCGTCCCCGCAAGCGTGCACGACTACGGGGACCTTCGCGGCGGCCGCGACCTCCTCGTAGAGCCCTTGGATGTAGTCAGGGGTGGAGGACTCGGCGGCGATGGTGGGCGAGTCGAGCTGGAGCCAGGAGACCGCCCCGCTCGCCTGGAGGTCCTCGATCTCCGGTATGATGATCTTCTTGTTTATCTCTCGCGCGAGCTCCCTGGTGTCAGCGTAGCTGCTGGTGTTGATCTTGGCGAACCTGGCGAGAGTGTAGGCGTCTGTTATCGGCTCCTTCAGCTCGTAGTGGGGGGGGAGGACGCTCCTCGCGTGGCGGACGTCCGCCAGGCGGATCGAGCCGGTCCGCTCGATCTTCCCGTTGACGTAGGCGTCGGCTCCCTGCCACGTTATCCCCTTGACGAACTTCGGCTCCAAGAAGAGCGAGTAAAGGTCGCCCCTGGACTGGCCCGTCGACGGCACGTCCACGCCCGCGGACGTGAAGTCCTTGAGCGCCTCCTCCATCGACCAGAGGTAGGGGTCGACAACCTCCCCGCCGAGGCCGTGCCTCGAGATGGTGTAGTAGTACTCGACGTCCTCCGCCCGTGGGAACGTCGGGTAGCTCCCTATGGTCGTGACCCGTGGGATCATCCGGACTTGCCCCTCGCGAGCTCGGCGCCGCCGACCACCAGGTCGAGCATCTTCTGGGCTATCTCTGGGCGCCTCGTGCGAAGGCCGCAGTCCGGGTTGACGTAGAGGTTCTCCGGCGGGAGGTCCGTGACCTTCGCAGAGTAGAGGATGCGGTCTCGCACCACCTCGACGCTTGGCAGGGTGTCGGTGTGTATGTGGATGACCCCGACGCCCAGCTGCCTCTTGTAGCCGTACTCCTTGAAGAGCTTGAGGTCCTCGAAGCCGGTCCTGGACTTGGCGTCCAGACCCTTCTCGAAGGTGTCACGGTTGCCGTACTCGAGGGAGAAGCGCTCGCACTTCTTCATCTCGAGGAGGTGGGGGAAGAGGATGCCATAGCCGATGCTGGGTGGGAAGCAGCTGTGGACGCTGAAAGTGGCGTCCAGCCCCTTCGTCGTCTCGTTGAACGACTCGGCGACGAGCTTGATGTCGTCGTCGGACTGGTACTGTGTCGCGGCGGGTATGTCGATCTGCACCTCCTCGACCCCCTTCTCGATCAGCTCCCTGATGACCCTCCGGATTATCTTGGCCAGCTCGAGGGTGAACTCGCGCCTGGCGCTGAAGCTCCTCTTCGAAGGCGAGAGCCCGGACTTGTCCGCCCACTTGCCCGTGTAGTAGTTGTTGTCCGACCACGCCATTATCGTGATGGCGTCGGTGACGGGGACTTTGACCTTGCGCTCGGCGTTCTCCTCGGTGAACAGGAGCTCGTCGAGGTGGTAGTTCTCCTTGTACTTTGGAGCGGACCGGATTGAGGCCATCCTCCAGTACTTGTTGTCGAAGCTCCTCACCCTCCCCACGAACTCGAAGCCCGCGATGTTGGAGACGGGCGTCTCGTACATCTCGGTCCTCGCCTGCTCGCCGCTCCAAACCAGGTCGAGCCCCGGTTCCTTGGCGAGGCCGTGCCCGGCTGTCTCGCACATCCTGATCGCGTACAGGAGTGAGAAGTCGACTATGCGCTTCTTCTCCTCGTCGGTGAAGGCATAGCGCTTGGAGAGCAGCCGGTGGAGGTCGTTCCGTCCGTCGACCTTGAGGCGGTCTCCCCACACTCTCGCGGACTCGAGGTCGTCGTCCGTGAGCGCCATCTGCCTGAACGGCTTGGTCCTCCACGAGAACTTCGGGAGGCTCCCTATCTCCTGGGTGGGGAAGGCCTTCACTTCGCTCCCCTCCTCGCTGGTTTCGGCGCGCTGGGCGTCTCGCGTCCCCTCTTTACCCGAGACCTCAGTCTGCCGAGGAGCTCGAGCTTCTCGTCCGCGCTGACCCGGGGGATGTACCTGAGGTCGGCGGAAGGGGCGAGCGTGAGCGTGCTGGCGGCGGTCCTGTCGGCGACCCTCTCGACGCGAGAGGCGAGCGACGCCACGTCCTCGAGGTAGGTGGTCCGGGAGTCGACTATCCCGGCGATGATCCCCTTGCTCGTCGCTGACAGCGAGGAGTCGTCCGTCTGCGTCAGGTCGATGCCGATGTCGTCCGTGGGAATGACGTCGAGGAGCTCTGGCAGGTAGGGAGACGCGTCCCCAAAGAGCGGGTAGAAGCCGCTCCTCAGAGAGACCCCCTTGAGCGCGTTCCTTACCGCCTCGCCCAGCTGCCTGAGCCCTGCGCGCGAGAAGGGCTTCTGCTTCAGCCTGTAGACGAGGCTCGGGGCGGAGAACTGGACGTACTTCACACCTACCTTTGACAGGGTCCGCAGCTCCCCCCTTATGGCGTCCGTGTAAGCGAAGAGGAGCTTCTCCTTGCTGCCGTAGAATCTGTCCTCGGCCAGCTCCGCGAATGTGAGCGGGTCAGGCAGCACTATCTTCAGTGCGGAGCCGTGGTTGACGAACCTCTTCTCGATGGCCCTCGAGAGTACCTTGCCGTCGCTCGAGATCGCTCCCTTCACTATAGGCGCGTAGAAGAAGGTGTTCGTGTTGAACCACCTCACCATGGGACCTGGCTCGAGCCCTTCGAACCCCGAGCTGATCGGCCTGAAGAGGTCCTGCCACGCAAGCGTGATCTGCCCGTCGGTGATGTATTCGGCACCCACCCGCTTCTGTAGCTCGACCAGGGAGTCGCAGTCCTTGTCGAAGCAGGCTTTCAACGCAGCCTCGTTTATCCTGCTCCTCTCCCAGTCCTGGGTGGCCTGGATGGTCTTCTCGTTCCTTGCGTGAAGACCCGTCAGTGAAACGCGGTACTCTGTCAACTCCACGCGCACCCTGAGGCAGAGGGTAAAAGCTTCGCCAAGCAAGCCTGCGCGATATTCATATCTTATAAGTTATTCGGGTTTGGATATTCCTATGCTCATTAATCTCTCAACGAGCGAGCGTGAAGAGCGGCACGGGCCGCCGGCTCAGGGGCTACTTCCGCCGCTTGACCGCCACTATCTGCGGGACGAGAGCCTGGAGCGGTGCCTCTGCTTCGGGAGAGGATGTCTTCTTGGACATCGCGGTCAGCATGACCTCAAAGTCCTCGAATTCGAGCTCTTCGCAGTCGCACATGTCGGCGTTCACGTCTGCGCGCTCTATTTACGGATTTCGCGGGGTCAGCCTTGGCTCGACATCTGCTCGATGGCGGTGATGAGTGCCTGGGTCCCGACGTCGCCGAGGCCTTTCTCCTCGAGCTGCCCGTACAGCTTGTGGACGAGCGCGGTGGCGGGCAGGGGCGCGTTGATGTCGTCAGCAGCGGCTAGGACGTACCGCAGGTCCTTCTGGAGGAGTTTGATCTTGAAGCCCGGGGAAAAGTCGCGCTTGACTATCCTCGGCCCCAGATTGACGAGGCTCCATGATGAGGCGGCCCCGGCCGAGAGGGAGTCGATCACCTTCCCGACGTCGAGGCCCGCCTTCTTGGCGAAGTTTAGGCACTCGCTTACTCCGACCATGTTGCAGGCCACCAGGATCTGGTTGGCCAGCTTGGTCAGCTGGCCCGCGCCGGTGTCTCCCATGTGAACGACCTTCCTTCCCATCGCTTGGAGGACGGGGAGGCAGGCCTCGAAGGCGGGGGCAGGACCTCCCACCATTATGGTCAGCGTCCCCTCCCTCGCGCCCGTGTCCCCTCCGCTGACTGGCGCGTCGAGCATGGCCGTCCCCTTGGCAGCCAAGGATGCCGAGACGTTCCGAGTGACGCTGGGGGAGATCGTGCTCATGTCCACCAGGACCAGGCCCGGGTGCGCGCCTTCGATGACGCCGCCCTGTCCGAGGACGACTTCCTTCACCGCTTCGGAGTCCGTCACCATCGTTACTACGACGTCGCTGCGCTCGGCGACTTCCTTGGGGGACGGGGCGGAGACGGCGCCGGAGGAGACGAGGAGCTCGACGGGGGGCTTGCTCCTGTTGTACACGGTGAGCTCGAAGCCCGCTTTGAGCAGGTTCTGAGCCATTGGCCTGCCCATTATCCCGAGCCCGATGAAGCCGATCCTGAGGTTCTTCGCCATGATGCGACCGGCGCCGTCCCTGCGATATATCTTGATGCCGCCGCGGACTTTTATCACCCGGCGTCCGCCGCCGTTGTCGTCGGCATTGTCTGCCAAGGTGCTCGTCTCCAAGGACTGCTCGGTCGCGACGGAGCACCCCCTCGCATCTTTGGCAGGGTCGGAAGTCATGCGAGCAGGCGGGAACGCCTTCGACGCGGCGGTCGCTGCGAGCTTCGCCCTCTCGGTCGTGCTTCCCCACATGAACGGCCTGGGGGGCGACTTCTTCGCCCTGTTCTTCGACAGGAGGAGCGGCGCGGTCCGCTGCCTGAACGGGAGCGGCTGGGCGCCGTCAGGGGCGACGGTCGAGTCCGTCCGCTCCCAAGGGCTCGCCAAGGTCCCCCTGTTCGGTGCCGGCAGCGTGGTCGTCCCGGGGATGGTGGGCGGCGTCGAGGAGCTCCACAGCAGGTTCGGGCGGGTCGAGTTCTCCCGCCTCCTCGAGAGGGCCATCGAGCTCGCAGAGGACGGGTTTCCAATCTCGCCTGGGTTGTCGAGGGCCCTGGGAAGGTATCGGGGCGACCTCCCCCGAGACGCGCTCCGCGCTCTCGGAGCGGACGGCCTAGGGCCCGAGCCGGGGGAGTTGCTGCGCCAGAGAGGGCTGGCCGAGCGCATACGGGAGATAGGAGAGGGCGGTGCCGAGGCGTTCTATCGAGGCGCGGCGGCAGACGAGATCGTGGAGACGCTAGGCGCGGAGGGTGTCGAGGTCGACCGGGACGACCTGTCGTTCGCCCCAGAGTGGGTGGAGCCGATCAGCATGGAGTACCGAGGGCAGAGGGTCTACGAGGTCCCGCCCAACAGCATGGGGGCCGCGGCGCTCCTGATCCTCAAGCAGCTCGAGGAGTCCAAGCCGCCTCCGGCGGACTCGTTGGAGCGGGTGACGCGCACCACAGAGGCGACCATGGTGGCCCTCGCGGCGAAGGACGAGCTCATCGGCGACCCCAGGTTCGTGGGCTTCGACCTCCAGGGGTTCCTTGGCTCGAGGCCGGGCCGGCGCGCCTCAGGGGTGCCCGACGGGGACACGACCTACTTCGCGGTCGCCGACGAGGAGGGGAACCTGCTCTCATGCATTCAGAGCCTCTTTCACCCATTCGGCTCGAGGGTCTACCTCAAGGACTCGGGCTTCTTCTTGAACAACAGGGCGTCTGCGTTCAAGCTGGAGGGTCCCAACAGCCTTGCCCCGAGGAAGAGGCCGGTCCACACCTTGTCCGCCCTGCTGCTGTCGAGGGCGAAGGACGAGAGGCCCTACGTCGCGATGGGGACGAGCGGAGGCGAGCATCGCCCCCAGCTGCACGCCCTCTTCGTCTCCAACGTTGTCGACTACTCGATGGGAGTGGAGGAAGCGTTGAGTTACCCCAGGTTCGTGTGGGACGGGGAGGAGACACTGGTCGAGAGGGGGTACAGGGTCGAAGGAGAGGTCCCAGGAGTGCGAGTCGTCGACTATCCCTACAGGCAAGGGGTGGCACAGGGCATCGAGCTCACGCCCGCAGGCAAGAAGGCCGTGTGCGACGTCAGGGGCGACGGTGCGCCCGCTGGGTTCTGAGGGGTAAGCGTCAGCGGTTCTCGATCTGCATGCAGGCGAACTTCCTGTACGAGCAGCAAGTGCAGCGGGCGCATGACACGGTGTTGAGGTGTTTGCAGACGTTGCAAATGCACGTAGGCATGGTCTTGCGCTCCCTCAGATTACCTTGGAGGGGTGTATCACGAGGAGGACTCTCTTCTCGCCTGGCGCAGACCTCTTGTACTTCGTGGCTCCCGTGTACTTGAGCGCGAGCTTGTCTATGTGGTCGTCCGCCTCCTTTCCCTTCACCTGCTTTGCGACCTTGCCTCGGATGGACACGTATTCGTAGGGGTTCGCCTGGTCAAAGACCCCGACGGTGATCCTCGGGTCCCTCGTCACGTTGATTGTCTTCATCCTCCCCAAGGCGGTGTTGACAAGGACGTTCTCCCCGTCGGTATCGACCCACGTGGGCGTGAGCTGGGTGCTCCCGTCCTTGTTGAGGGTCGCGACGAAGGCAAAGTTCTTCCCCGTCAGCAGCCTCTTCGCCTTGTCTGAAAGTTTCGCCAAGAGCGGAGGTCAGGCCCCGCGAGGGAGAGATAACCGTTTCCCTGAGGGAGACGGGCCGGACGAACACCGTCGAGCGTCGTTGGTTCGACGCCAAGCCTTATGAGTGGGGGACGGGCTTCCGAGCACCTGGTTTTGCCGGTCCCTCGGAAGGTTTCACTGGGCGAGAAGAGCGTGTCCATCGAGTGGAGCGACGGCCACCTGTGGCTCAGCTCGAACGGAAGGCTGCGCGAGGCCTGCCCCTGCGCCATGTGCGCTGGTGAGCCGCCGGCAATCGGCGTCAGTCGCGTGATCCCGCTCATCCCGGCAGCTCCCGCGGGGATAGCGGCCACAGCTTACACGATGGTGGGAAGATACGCCATCGCGTTCGCTTGGTCTGACGGGCACAGCACGGGAATCTATCCTTACCAGTACCTCCTGGACATGTGCGAGTGCGACGCGTGCGCGGCGAGGCAAGGGCGGATCAATACGAGAACGGTGATGTAGTTGGGAGGTCGTCCGTTTGGGCGGGATTGAGGTCTTCGACTCGCTAGCCGAGCCCGTCAGGGCCCTCCTCGAGGAGAGCGGGATAACATCCCCGACGCCTCCGCAGATAGAGGCGATCCCCCTCGTCACGACCGGAGCGAACGTCCTCATCGTCGCGCCGACCGGGTCGGGGAAGACCGAGGCTGCAATCCTTCCGCTGCTGAGCAACCTCGTGCGCCGCGGCCCCAGGCACGGGATCTCCCTCCTGTACATCACCCCGCTCCGGGCGCTGAACAGGGACATGCTCCGAAGGCTGGAGTTCTGGTGCGGGAAGCTTTCGCTCACTCTGGACGTCCGGCACGGGGACACCCCCCAGGCCCAGAGGCAGAGGCAGTCGAGGAACCCGCCTGACGTCCTCGTTACGACGCCTGAGACCCTCCAGGCGATGCTTCCGGGGAGGAGCCTCCGAGAGAGCCTCGCGGACGTCAAGGCCGTGGTGGTCGACGAGCTGCACAACCTCGTCGAGAGCAAGAGGGGGGTACAGCTCACGGTCGGCCTCCAGCGCCTCAGGAGGGTCGCAGGCGACTTTCAGATCGTCGCCCTCTCAGCTACGATAGGCAGCCCGGAGACCGCGGCCGCCTTCATCTTCGGAAGTGCGCCGCACTCGATCGTGAGGGCTCCGGCCCCGAAGCAGGTGGGGTACTTCGTCGAGTACCCGACGCCAAAGCCCGAGGACAGCGCCCTGTCGCGGGAGGTCTTCACGACCATCGACCTCGCGGCGAGGCTAGCGCGGCTGGGCGACCTCATCGAGTCCCACAAGTCGACGCTCGTCTTCGTCAACAGCAGGACGACCGCCGAGATGCTGGGCGAGAAGCTCAACAGGCTTAGGGGGGATGTCGGCGTCCACCACGGGTCCCTGCCACGCGAGGAGCGGGAGAGGGTCGAGACCTCCTTCAGGACCGGAGGCATAAAGGCGCTGGTCTGCACGTCGACGCTGGAGCTGGGGATCGACATCGGGGCGGTCGACCTCGTGGTGCAGTACATGTCCCCCAGGCAGGTGACCTCCCTCATCCAGAGGGTCGGGAGGTCGGGGCACAGCCTCAAGCGCACCTCGAAGGGCGTCCTCCTCACAGTTGGGGCGGACGACATCCTGGAATCCACGGCGGCGGTATCGGAGGCGCTCAAGGGGAGGATGGAGGAGACGAAGCCCTACGAGAAGAGCCTCGACGTGCTCGCGCACCAGATCGCCGGATACCTGATGGACTACGAGGCGGTCGAGACTGAGAAGCTCCTAGCGGAGTTCAGGTCGTGCCATCCCTACAGGGAGCTCGACGAGCAGACGATGGAGAGGGTGGTGTCCTATCTCGCGGAGCTCAGGAAGCTGAGGAGGGACGGGGGGAAGCTCGCGAGGACGAGGGGGACGCGGGAGTACTACTACCAGAACCTCTCGACCATCCCTGACGAGACGAGGTACTTCGTCATCGACGTGGCGAACAACCAGACCGTCGGGATCCTCGGGGAGGAGTTCGTGATGCTGCAGGCCAAGGTCGGGCTCCACTTCATCCTGAAAGGCAAGATATGGCAGATGGAGAAGATAGCCGACGACAGGAAGATCTACGTCACGTCGGTAGAGGACCCTCTGGCTGCCGTCCCCGGATGGGACGGGGAGATGCTCCCGGTGCCCTTCGGGCTCGCCCAGCGGAGCGGAGAGCTGAGGAAGAGGGTCGGCAGGCTCCTGGAAGGGTCCACCCCAGAGGCGGCCGCGCGGTCCCTCAGCGAGGAGCTGCCGGTGACCGAGTCGGCGATGAGGAAGGTGGCGGACGAGATAGACGAGCACGTGAAGACCGGGGCCCCGCTGCCTTCGGACGACCTCGTCCTGCTCGAGGGGTGGCAGAAGTACCTCGTGGTGCACTCTTGCTTCGGGGAGAAGGTGAACAGGCTCCTGGCGTACACGTTCGAGGAGGTTCTCTCGAGGAGGGGACTCATCCGGCTCTGGTACATGGACGGCTACAGGATACTGATCGAGCTCACGACAGACGCGGCGGGGCTCGACCTGGAACAGCTCTCGAAGGACCTCTTCGGGATGTCCCCGAAGGAGTTCGAGGACACCTACGCGGTCGCTGCCCAGAGGAACTTCCCCTTCCCCACGAGGGTCAAGCAGGTGGCGGAGCGGTTCGGCGCCCTCCGCAGGGGGCAGTTCATCGCGCACCCCAACCTCTGCTCGCTCCCCACCAGGTTCGAGAACACGCCGATCTTCGAGGAGGCGGTCCAAGAGACGGGGAGGGACATGATCGACATGCGTCGGGCCAAGGAGATGCTCCTGAGCGTGGCGAGCGGCGCGGTCAAGGTCGAGACCTTCCTCTCGAAGGAGAGGCCGACCCCGATAGCGTACAACATCCTCTACAAGTACCTCGAGGTCCCGGAGCTGGTCGCCCCGGACTCGCTGGCCAAGTCCACGGTGGAGAAGATGAGGCTCAGCATCTACGGCACGTCGGTGGACCTGCTCTGCATGAAGTGCGGCGATGCGCAGGGCTACACGACGATAGGCGAGCTCGCCGACGAGCCCGCGTGCAAGAAGTGCGGCTCGGGGCTCATGGCGCCCAACTTCCATGGCTCGTCGAAGGTCGCGGAGCTGCTGCGGAAGAAGCTGGCGCCCGGCGAGGGCAGCCTAACCGAGGACGAGAGGTCGGAGCTGGCGAAGGCGAGGAGGGGCGCCGACCTCGTCCTCTCCTACGGGAGGCGGGCGGTGATAGCGCAGGCTGTCTACGGGATAGGGCCGCAGACCGCGGCGAGGATCCTTGCGAAGATGCACGAGGACGACGAGAGGTTCTACAAGGAGCTCCTCGAAGCCAAGCTGAAGTTCATCGAGACGCGGCCGTTCTGGTAGGCTACGGCCTCATCGCGTTCAGGAAGAAGGAGGCGATGATGTCGCCCTTCTTCTCGATGTCAAGCGACTTTGAGAAGTGTATCTTCTGGAAGATGACGTGGTTGAGCATCCCGATCAGGCAGTCTGCTGCGTCCTCCGCCTTGACCTGCCTAAAGTCCCCGGTATTCATCCCCTTCTGGACGAGCGAGGTGGCGATCGTCTGGACCTCGTCGAGCTGCCTGCTCACCACCTCGGCGCTCTTGTTGTCGAGCTTCGCCGTCTCCCTTAGGTAGAGGCCGGGGTCGAAGGCGGCATCCGGGAAGGCCGTGAGGTAGATCTTCACGAACGAGTCCACCGCTCTCGGGATGTCCTTTGTCGACGAAGTCTCCCTGAGGCGCGAGATGAACTGTCGGAGGCTCAGCTTGTCGTTGACGGCGGCCCTGAAGAGGCCCTTCTTGTCCTTGAAGTAGTAATAGATCATTGGGGCGCTCGTCTTGGCCTCCTTGCAGACGTCGCGGATCGAGACGTTGGAGTAGCCCCTCTCGGCGAAGAGCCGCGCGGCGACCTCCAGTATCTCGCTGGGCCCGGTCTTGCTCTTCTGCACTTGCATGATGCGCTCTTGCTTACGAGGACTGGAACGTTATTAACGGTTGTGCAGAGTGGCGTGATGGAAGCGGGGCGTCCGCAGCCTCGCGACGGCGCTGACCGCCCTGTCTAACGAGCGTTCGTTACACTTAAATCAGGTATCCCAGACGCGATGCCGTTTGGCTGTCAGCACAAGGAGGATCGCTCTGGGGGCGCTCTTCGGGGTGATGATACTCGTGGTGAACGGCTTCATCCCCGCGCCGACCTCTGACTTTCTCATCATATTCCAGTCGCTCTTTCTCGCGCTGAGCTACCTCGTGGTAGGGAGAGGAGGCGCGACCTACGTCGGGGTGGTGAGCGGTGCGCTCATAACCACGGTGAAGCTCGGGTTCTTTCCGGTCGACCTCGTCTTCGCTACGATGTTTGGGGTGCTCGTCGACGCCCTGGCGACCTCGTTCCGTGCCCAGGAAGATGGGAAGGCGAAGACCCTGAGGCTGATGGCCTGCATGATGGTCAGCACCGGCGTTGTCGGGTTGTCCGCGTTCTACGTGAGCGTGGTGGCCTTCCCCAGCGCATTCGTGGGGGTCCCGCACGACCCTGTCACCGACGTAACCATCCTCCTCTTCGGGGTCATCAGCGGGGGGATCGCTGGAGCCATCGCCGCGCGCCTGTGGAACCGCAACCTGATGGCAAGGTTCTACAACAGGTATTGACGCATCGAACAGCTTTAATCATCTAAGGCCCGGGTGGGCTAGTCCTTGAGAATCAGGCGGGCCTTCGACAGCTTCGACGCCTACGGTTGGGAGACCCCGACGCACGAGATAGCGCACAAGGTGGGGCTGAAGGAGGAGGAGGTAGTCAGGCTCGACACCAACACCTCGCCGTTTCCACCGCTCGCTGAGCTCAAGCAGCTCTCGAAGGAGGCGCTGAGGCTGGAGGTCAACCAGTACCCGGACACCACCTACTTGGGGATAAGGGAAGGATTGGCGGCCTACTGCGGGGTCGACGTAGACCGCTTCGTGGTCACCAACGGGGCCGACGAGGGCTTGGACATCGTCAGCAAGGTCCTCCTGGACAACGGGGACGACGTGTTGGTGCCAGTCCCCACCTATTCGATGTTCAGGATCGTCTCGCAGGTCATGGGAGCGCGAATGAGGTACGTCAGGAGGGACCCCGAGGACTTCTCGATTGGCGCGGACGCGGTGCTAGGCGCGGTCACTCCCAAGACCAAGCTCATCTTCCTCTGCAACCCCAACAGCCCGACGGGCAACCCCATGCCGCTCCCGGAGGTCGAGAGGATAGCCAGGGAGGCCAAGGCCGCCGTGGCGGTCGACGAGGCTTACTACGAGTTCTGGGGCAAGACGGCCCTTGGGCTCACAGCGAGGTACGACAACCTCGTGGTCTGCAGGACGTTCTCGAAGGCGTTCTCCATGGCTGGCGTGAGGGTCGGGTATCTCGTAGCCATGCGGGGGACGGTGGAGCAGCTGAACTTGGTAAGGCCCCCGAACAGCCTGAGCGTGATCTCGATAATGCTGGCGGAGGCGGCGCTCCGCAACCTGTCCGAGATGCGCCGAAACGTCAGGAGGATAGTCGGCGAGAGGGAGAGGGTCTTCAAGGCCCTGAAGGGGATTCCCACCGTCACTCCCTTCCCCAGCGAGACGAACTTCATCCTCTTCAGGGTGGAAGGAGGCGCGGTGCTCGCGGGGAGGCTTCAGGCCGCGCTGATGAGGAGAGGGTTCGTGCTCCGGAGCTACTCCAAGCCCAGCGGGATAGGCGACTGCCTCCGCCTCACGATCAGCACGGCGACCGTGAACGACCGCTTCATGTCCGCGCTTCGTCAGGTCTCAGCTTAGGCGCGTCCACAGCAACGTATATTCGCTGCACCGGGGAGGGAGAATCAGGTCCCGGATCAATTGGAGCGAGGAGAGATCGCCATCGTCGCAGCCCAGTTCGCCGCGCTCATCGCGGTGGTCCTCCTGCTCTCGAGCTTCACGCCCGGCCAGAGCGCGCAGTCCAGCCCTGTCATCGGCCCGGTGTACTGGGGGACGCCGAGCCAGGGGGTCGCTCTGCATAGCGGCCACCTCGCGAAGGTCAGCGCGAACGAGAGCGCCATCACCGCGGACTTCACGGTCGCGTTCTCGACGCAGCCCTCCGCGGTCTCCGGCTCGCGACTCTGCTTCGGGCCGGGCTCAACCTCAGGCGAGTCCACCACGTACACCTACATCCCGTTCAACTACACGGCGTCAAGCGGGTCGTACTCCGCCGTGCTCTCTCCGGCCGGGCAGCACGCGGGGTGGGTCTGCACCTACACGGTCAAGGTCACCGATACGCTGTCCCAGACCACCACCTGGCTCGCGTCGGTCGAGCTCAATCCCTAGGCCCGAGCTGCCGCTCAGGTCAGCCGCCTCGGAGCTCGATCTTGCACTCAGGGCAGACAGGCTTCTTGAACAGGATCCCGACCCTGCCCTTCGCGCAACTCTCGCAGTAGAGGTGCCGGCAGGTCGGGCAGCTCCACGCGGCAGGCCTGAAGAGCCCGCCTACCTCCCTCCTGCACTTGAAGCAGAAGCCGCGCAATCTGTTCTCCCTCGGGCGAGATTGGCAAGCGCGATTTAAGCGGCCATGTCCGGGAAGGGGGCCGTATCGCAGATAGGATAAAGAGGGCGAGGACGGGCGACGGAGACCATGGAGCCCGAGAGCTTGCAAGAGAGGTTCGCGCCTTCAAGCGTCTGCTACGGGTGCGGGCCGGCGAACGATGAGGGCCTGAAGGTGCGGAGCTTCGTGGAGGGCGCGTCGGTCGTCGCGCGATGGACGCCGAGGCCTTTCCACCACGCCTTCGGCAGTTTCCTCAACGGCGGGGTCATCTCTACCGTCCTCGACTGCCACAGCAACTGGACAGGCGCGTACTCGATGATGATGAGAGGAGGGACAGGCACGCCGCCCGCGACCGTCACCTCGTCGATCCTCGTCGAGTTCCTGAAGCCCACCCCCATGGGCGAAGTCTTCATCGAGGCGAGGACGACGGAGATGACGGGGAGGAAGGTGGTCGTGGAGTCCAGACTCACCGCAGGCGGGGATGTCACCGCCAAGCTCCGAGGCACGTTTGTCGCCGTGGGGCACGGCCACCCTGCGGCCAACAGATGGACTGGAAAGGGCTAGACAGGGCTCCGACTGCGGACCGTCACTTCGCCGACTTCGACGACCTAGAGAACCTTCGGTACGCGACGGCGAAGAACGCCTCCGCCACCAGAAGGAGAACTATCCCGAGGACTACCGAGAACGCCATAGTGAAGACGCCCACGATGGCGATGACCGCGAAGAGAATGAGCATGCTCCTCACGCTCTTTCGGTCTGTCGTTGGCGTCGGAGGAGGCGGCGACGAGGCCATCTTGAATCTCATCCCGGCCTTGTTCCAGATATATCCGTTCCCCCACTCTCGGAGAAAGGTTTAGAAAAATGAGCGCGGGCGATGAGAACCGCCTTTGAAGAGCCCACCGAAGCGCATCTACAACTCGGCAAGCGTCCCTCAGGAGCAGTGCGTCTTCTGCAAGATAGTGGCGGGGAAGCTCCCGTCATACCGGGTCTACGAGGACGACAAGCACGTGGCCTTCCTAGACATCAACCCGTTCTCCAGCGGTCATACGCTGGTCTGCCCCAAGCGGCACGGGGAGACCCTGTGGGACATGGACGAGCGCGAGATAGCCGAGGTCTTCATGGTCGCCTCGAAGGTCTCGATGGGCGTGGTCGCCGCGATGGACGCGGACGGCTTCAGGATAATGCAGAACAACGGGGAGGCAGCGAACCAGGCGGTCGCCCACATCCACGTCCACGTGATCCCGAACAAGCTCGAGGACAAGGGCAAGTTCAACAGGCTGAAGCTGAGCGACGCCGAGATGGCCAAGGTCGCCGAGGCGATAAGGGACAGGATCGCGAAGCTCGCCTGACGAGCAAGCTAGGCGTGAAGCAGTGTGAAGAAGAAGAAGTAGAGCGGCAGGAGTATCAGCGGTATCAGCAGGACGACGGTGAAGACGACCTTCAGCAGCCTCTTCAGCAGGTCCTCGACGTTCGAGACCTTGAAGATCTTGAAGAGGGGCTTTAGGACCGGGGAGAGCTTCTGCTCCATCATCACAGGGCGGGAGTTTCCCGAAGGGCTATTTCTATTTTGCTCGGAGGCGCCTGGCGAGGCCTCCTCGATTCAACTTTAAACGAGCCGCCTGTGGTGGCAGGGCGTAGGTCGACTTGAGCTTCGGGAGCGAGACCGGGAGGACGCGGGCGGGGACGAAGGGGTTCTCGAGCAAGCAGAAGAAGCTGAAGCGAAAGAAGCAGGATTACCACATACGTCGCAGGGGTCATTTCCAGGAGGAGGGGCAGCTCAATCCCGAGGAGGTGAGGGCGAGGACGATCATCGCGCTCGACCGCCTTGGGCACCAGGTCCTCTCGTCAGAAGGCGGGTACGGCCTTCAGGACTGGCTGAGGAGCCTCGACTCGTTGCTGGACGACTTCCAAGAGAAGGTGGGCGAGGGCCATGTCACCGAGGAGTTTCGTGCCAAGAGACAGGCCGCGGTTGCGTCGTTGACTTCGCCGCCCGCCGACGCCGCCACCGACGAGGAGATTTCAAAGGCGACGCAGGAGGAGTCATCGGCGAGGGCTGCGCTCGAGGAGCTGGAGAGGAAGGCCGCGGAGAGGCTCGCCTCCCTAAGGGAAGAGCGCGACGCCTGCGCGAAGGACCTCAAGGTGGAGAAGGAGAAGCTCGAGGAGCTGAGAGCGGCCAAGCAGTCCCGCCAGTTCTTCTCTCGCCTTGTGAGGTCAGGCCCCTCGACAGAGCAGTCCGAGAAGACGGTGGAGTCGCTCGAGGCGAAGCTGAACAAGCTGGGCGAGGAGATAGAGAGGTCGCGCAAGGCCAGGTCGGTGCTAGGCGCGACGGACGAGGGGAAGGGCGAGGCCGCCTACCCCGAAGCGGAGCGGCGGCTCGAGGACGCGCGGAACCGCCTCATTTCGCTCCAAGAGGACAGGAAGGACAGGGTGCAGCTCACGAAGGAGCGCGAGGCCGCCACCAAGGCGATATCCGAGATGATCTCCTCGCTGAGACTCGACTCGCCGCAGACCAGCCAAGAGACCACAGAGGAGGGTTAGCCTCGAAGGACAAGGGCCGGCTCGGCATCGCGCGGGTCGCGCCGGTCGTCGCCCTTGTGGCGGTGGTCGCGGTCGCAGGGATTGCAGCCTACGTCGCTCTGACGCCAGCCAGCTCCAACTCCTCAAGGTCCACCAGCTCAGCGACTAGCGTCGCCGCTCCTGCGGTCGACGTCGCCATTAGCCCGGGGACTCCCCTCATCGCGCCAGGCCAGACCCAGAACTACTCCGCCGTCGAGGTCACCAGCGGCGGCGGAGCGGCGCTGACGGGGACGCTTGCGGTGACGGCGTTCGCGCCCGATGGTCTGTCTTTCGTCCTCAACAAGACTTCGGTCGGTCTCGCTAGCCTCCCCCAGACAATCCCCGTCACCGTGAAAGCCGACCCCGGCTTGGCGCCCGGGAAGTACGAGGTCACGGTCGAGACGTCCTCTCAGGGCGCGGCGGCCCGGAACCAGACCTTCACCGTCCAGGTGGTACAAGCGCTCGTCGTTATGCAGGACCTCGCGTTCCATCCCCAGAACCTTACGGTCTCGGCCGGGACCTCGGTGACCTGGATCGACCTTGACACGACCATCGGCTGCTGCGACCCCGGAAACCACGACGTCTCCTTCCTCTCAGGCGCGAACGCCACCTCCCCGATAATGACCCGGTTCGACTCTTGGACTTACGCCTTCGGCGCACCGGGCGTGGTGGAGTACTACTGCACCATCCACGCCTTCATGAAGGGGCAGGTCACCGTCACGGGCTGACGGGCGCGCGAACGCCGCGCCTTGGGCTCTAGCTCTCAGTACTTCCAGGGGGCGCTTCCGCCGCGCATGGAGTAGGCGGCCAGGATGATCCCGAGCACTGCCACGGCAATCGCAACGTAGAACAGGTCGGTCAGCTGGCTGATGTTGTCGTTCGCGGTCGTCAGGTTGCTCTGGAGCGAGGCGATGTTCCCGTTCGCCGCTGCGAGGCTCCCGCTGAGGGTGCTGATGGTGCTGTTCGCGGAGGCGAGGCTGCTGTCGGTGGCCGCCAGCTGGTTGGCCGTTGCGAAAGAGACGCTGGCGGTGGAGGTCAGAAGGTCGGACTGGACGGCGACCACCGTAAGCGTGTGAGTCCCGTCGGCGATCGAGGCCGTGTCTATCGGGTAGGTCACGACCTCGCCCGGCGGAGCTCCCTCGGCGAGCGAAGGCAGCTGCTTCCCGTCAAGGAAGAACGAGAGGACCGCGACCCCGCTCCCCTTTACGGCGACTTGGGCGGTTAGCGTCCCGATGTAGGTCGTGTTGGCGGTGGGAGAGGAGATCGTGAGGACCGGCAGTGCAGGGGTGATCTTCTGGGACGAAGAGGCGGGGTCGATCGAGGCGGTCGCACCAGCGCCCAGCTGTAGGGACGAGAGGGCGCTGTGCTGCACGACCACGTTGGTGTTCTCCGCAACTACGTTGCCTCCCGTGACGCCGTTGAGCGTGGTCTGACCGTTCGCGACGTTCAGCGTGCCGCTGATGGTGGATGCGGTTATCGTCACGGCTGAGCCCGTGACGGTGTTGTTCCCGACGAAGTAGTCGTTGGCGAGCGTGAGCGGCGAGGACCCGGCGTTGATCGTGACGTTCGAGAGCGCCAAGCGCGAGGTCTGCTGGATGCCTCCGCTCATCACGGTGTTGGCGGTATAGACGTAGGGCTGGACGAAGAAGCCCTGCTGGGCTGAGAGGACCGAGGTGGTCGGGACGCCGTCGAATGAGAGTCCAGAGACGTACACGTCATAGGGGCCACCGTAGTACTCCGAGTTGGCGTTCGTCGAGGAGACGAGCGACGAGTCGTAGGGCGAGGGCATGGTGGCGTTGGCGGTCCACATGTTGATCTTGGCGTCGAACGTGAGCTGTATGAGCCCGAATGCCTCGTAGCTCTGGTGCTCCAGCACGGAATAGCCGTACTGGGCGGTCGCTGGATAGACCATCGCGGTGTACAGGCCCTGCGTCACCTCCTTCCCGCTGGGATAGGTGATGCTCGCCTTAATCGTCGCGTTCTCCCCCTCGAAGAGCGTGGAGGGGCTGACTGAGACCGCCGGGGTGGAGGCGCCCGCTGCGACGTAGATCTGCCCGAAGTAGGAGCCGGTGTAGTCGTAGCCGGTCGTCTCGTCGTTGTATCCCGCGTTCAGGAGGACGGTGTAGAGGCCGGGCGTCGCGTTGGCGGGGATTGTCATGTAGCCGTTGATCAGCGTCAGGGTCGCCCCGCACACTCTCAGCGCCTGCGCGCAGGGCTGCTCGGGGAGGGACACCGTCTCGAGCTTGAACCCGGACGGGCTGACCAGCGTGGCGGTCACGTTGGAGCCCTCGGCTATCGTAGCTCCCAGCGTGGTGCCGGTGGAGAGCGAGGTCGTCAGGTAGACGTTCTCAGGCGCGGTGAGGGAAGCGACGATTGTGAGCGACTGCCCCGGGGCCACCGAGCCCGGCTCGGCGACCACCTGCGGATAGACGGTGGACCCCAGGAGGCTTATTCCGCTCACGAAGGGAAGGATCCCCGCCACAGACCCCGTGGTCACGATGGTCATTGGGCCGCTGGGGAAGTTCGCCTGCAGGTTCCCGATGTAGTAGCCGCTGATGCTGGAGTAGTTCAGGTTGGAGAACCCCACGTCCTTGTAGGTGTTCGTCAGTATCGAGTACGACTGGAACTTGATGGGGGCGGTCGCGAACGGAGGGGCGTTCCCGAAGAGGTCGCTGATGGAGACCGCGACCTCCAACCCGGGGGCGAATGTCCACGGGTATGGGGAGACCGGCTGGACGAAGGCCGAGAGGTAGCCCACGAAGGTCGTGGCGAACCCCTGCCCGCTCTGGGTGCCCGCGTTCCCCGCCACGTTGATGTTTGCCACGCCTGCCTCGCTCCCCACGACGATCGTCCCTGACCAGGCCTTCTGGGTGGCGTTGTACGACAAGGTCACGGGGGACGTGCTGCCCGCCAGGGTCTGGAGGCTCGCGGTGAAGGCGCCTGTGGTGACCAGGAGGCCGGTGGAGGTGGTGACTCCGGCGACCACGTCGATCTTCTGACCGGGGGCGAAGTCGGTGAAGTTGTACTTCCCCGGGTTCCCGATGCCCACGCCGACCTTCAAGGCCGAGCCGGACGAGCCCACCGTGCCGTAGAGTCTCGCGATCTCACCGATGTTGGGGGCCCCCCAGCCCGTTGCGAGGTTGTACCCGAACTTCGAGACCCACGGGGTCGTGTAGCCGAACGTTATCGGAGTGTAGGCCTTCTGATAGGTCTGAGCGCCCTCCGCCAGCTGGTAGAGCGCCGGGTTGACGAGCCCTAGGCTCCCCTTCTCTGCCCCCATCAGCAATGTGAGCAGGCCCGCGAAGAGCGGGCTCGCCTCGCTCGTTCCGCCGAACGGGGTGGGAGCGCCCTGGTAGATTACGAAGGTGCCTGGCGTGCCGCTGGAGTCGAGCGAGAGGTCGGGGATCATGCGACCGTCAGGGAAGGAGGGAGGCACCGGCAGGGATGACTGGTACCACGGGGTGGGCTCGAGGATGCTCACCCCCCCTCCGCTGCCGCCCTCGTTCACGAGGTAGGGGACGAAGCCGATGTTCGACCACGCGGTCTGGTTGAAGCTCAACGCGCCGCTCGTCGTCGTGGAGACGTAGGTGGCTGTCCCGCCGAGGGTGGTCACGTATGGAGACGCTCCGGGGTACTCCGCGCCTCCCTCGGGCCCCACGCTGTAGCCGCTGCCCCCGGCGTCGCCTGAAGAGGAGAGGAAGCTCATGCCCATGGCGGAGCCCAGCATGTAGTAGTCGTCGGCGAAGACCATGTTGAAGAGGTATGAGAGCGGCCCTATCTCGTAGTACTCCCACTCTGGGATGCCGAAGCTCTGCGACACGACGTTCGCCTTCCCGTCTTGGACTATCGCTGCGATCGCCGTGGAGAGCGGAAGCTCGCCGTTGGCGGCGTAGAGGACGATGTTCGCCCCGGGAGCCATCGCGTGGGAGACCTGGACGTCGAGGTCTATCTCACCGTCCCAGCCCAGAGGCGTGCCGAGGTTCGGATTGTACGGGCCAATGGGGCTGACGGTGAAGCTCGGGGGGGCTGGGAAACCGTAGGTCTGGTCGTAGAGCGCCAGGTCGCTCTTCACCAGCGAGTAACCGTAAAAGTCCAGCAGGCCCACCGTGTACCCCTTGCCGTTGTCGCCATTGGCGAGGAGGCCTGTCGAGTTGTACACGGTCTGCAGCACCTTCGTCGGCTGCCCGCCCTCTGTGAAGGTCACGTTCTGGCTGGGGAGGGCTCCCGAAGCCGAGCCTCCCGACTTTATGAAGTTGGGGCGCATGAAGAGGCCGCTGGAGTTGGACCCGTACGAGTACGCTCCCGAGAGCGTGCTCGTGCCGGTCGTCTGGTAGTAGGAGTACGTTCCGTTCGTGTAGAGCTGGACCTTCTGCCCGAGGTACTGGCTCACCTGGGCGGCGGTTCCGCGAACCACTATCATCGAGTTGAGGGAGGAGGACACCAGCGTGAACCCGCCTGCTGTGAGGTAGTCGACGACCGACTGGTACTGCGACTGTGTCGGCAGGAACGTCTGGCTCACCTCGCTGCTGTTGAGGAACTGCCTGAAGCTGGGCGAGCTTGGGTCGGAGGTCTGCTTGACGTACGCGCTAAGGAGGGGCAGGTTCCGGAGCGGTATGACCACGGAGACGAGCACCGACATGCCGGGGTCCGCGGCGCCGGCGCTCTTGTAGGTCGAGAGGGGGCTCGGAGTGGAGGGGACTGCCACCTGAGGGACAGAGGTGCCAACGGGCGATGTCGCCGCCGATGCCCTGTTTTCGCCGATGACCAGGAAGGAAGGCAGGAGGAGCAGGAGCAAGATGGCAAACGCGGGGACTGGGAATAACGTCCTTCGGGCAAAAAATCGCAATTATCCCACTCTAACTCCCTTCGTGACCCATTAAAGGTTTGTGAGGAGGAATCCCTTGTCGGTCAAGACGGTTACCGCAGCAGCGTCGAGGCGCGCTCTGTTCGTATCTCATGCTTGGCTCGGATGTTCGTCTCTTCGCGGCGAGCATACTTAATGGGTTATGGTGCAAGCGTCTAACCCGCGAGGCTTGGCGGGGCGAGCGAGGGCGCGGCGACGGGCGACTGGAAATGCCTTGTCCGCGGAGCCTAGGCGCTCGGCGAGGCTCTAGTTTAATAAATCAGCGAAGTCGGCCTGACGACAAGGATGACCGAAGGGTTCTCGCTATCGCACTGCACCTCCTGCAACCGGCCGATCCTGCCGGGCACCAAGGCGGTCAGGTTCAACTGCCCCAACTGCCACCAGGTGCTTATCTGGCGCGACGAGCTCTGCAGGAAGTTCTCTCGAAGATACAAGTGCGTCAACTGCGGCTTCGAAGGTCCGTAGGACGCTCGGTCACCCAAACCGCGAGGATAGCTCTCCTCCAAAAGCTCCCGGCGACGGCCGGGTGCGACTGTTCGGTCTAGGCGAATCCGACGTGCCTGACTTCGTTCGAGTTGATTATCTCGGTGATTCTCGAGTTGGCCCTGAAGCTGAGGACCGAGAAGGGTATCGAGACCGCGAGGAAGACCAGGTAGAGATACGGAGACGCGGTGGAAGGCGAGACGTACGACACGAGCAGCAGGACGAGGGCCGGAGCGAGCGTTGCCATGGCAACGAACGTCGTCACGCCGAACCTCCTCTTCAGGGAGACGTACTGCGCTAGCGTCGCCTTCTCCTGGAACTCAAATCCGTCGTAGACAATCGCCGGGGAGGCTGACAAATTCGTTCAGGCGCCCGGAGATCTGCCGAGTAATACGTCTTCGCCTTCGTGGACCAGGCCCTCTCGCGCCGCGCGAGAGCAAGAGAGAACCTCCGAGAAGAAATGAGGGATGAGGGGCAGTCTACTGCTTCGCGACTGCCTTCTCTATCGTGCCCTTGACTGTGACTTCCTTCACGATACCAGCAGCGACCGTGCTACCCATATCGCGTAAAGCGAATCTTCCGAGCTCAGGGAAGTCCTTGAAGGTCTCGAGCACGAGCGGCCTGAGAGGCGTGATCTTGACGATTGCCGAGTCGCCGGTCTTGATGGTCTTTGGCTTCTCCTCGGTCGCCTGACCTGTCCTCGGGTCGATCTTCGCTACCAGCTCAGTGATGGTCGCTGCCACCTGCGCCGTGTGCGCGTGGAGGACCGGGGTGTAGCCAGCCGCTATTGCAGTCGGATGGAATACCACGATGATCTGTGCCAGGAACTCCTTCGCGATGGTGGGGGGGCTGCTTGGAGGGCCAAGGACCGAGCCTCTGTGGAAGTCGGTCTTCGATACGCCCCTGAGGTTGAACCCGATGTTGTCGCCTGCGAACGCCTCTTGCATCGGAGTGTGGTGGGTCTCGATGGACTTGATTTCAGCTGGCAGGCCCTCGGGCATGATGATGACCGGGTCGCCGACCTTCATGTGGCCGGTCTCGACCCGTCCCACGGGGACGGTGCCCACGCCTGTGATCGTGTAGACGTCCTGGATCGGGACGCGAAGAGGCTTGTCGATCGGCTTCGGCGGCTCGGTGAACTCGTCGAGCGCCTGCAGGAGGATCGGCCCCTTGTACCAGGGCATGTTGGTGCTCGGCTTGGCCAAGTTCTCGCCTGTCCAGCCAGAGACCGGGATGAAGCGGATCTTGGTGATGTTGTAGCCCGACGCCTTCAGGAGATTCTCGACGTCCTGCTTTGCGTCGTTGAACATCTTCTCGCTGTACTTCACGGTCTGGTCGTCCATCTTGTTGATGCAGACGACGACCTGGTTTACTCCGAGGGTCTTCAGAAGGAACGCGTGCTCCCTCGCCTGGCCGCCTGGGCCAAGCGCGGTGTCCTTCTCTCCTGTCTTTGCGGACACGACCAGGACCGCGGCGTCGGCCTCAGAGGCGCCTGTGATCATGTTCTTGATGAAGTCGCGGTGCCCCGGAGCGTCGATGAGCGTGTAGAAGTACTTCTGAGTCTCGAACTTCTGGAAGGCGAGGTCGATTGTGACTCCTCTCTCCCTCTCGTCCTTCAGCTGGTCGAGTACCCAGGCGTACTTGAACGAGTCGCCAGCTCCGGTCTTTTCGCTCTCCTTCGCGTATTCCTCGATCGTCCTATCGTCTACTGCTCCTAGGTCGAAGAGGAAGTGACCCATGCTCGTGCTCTTTCCGTGGTCTACGTGACCAGTAACAATCAGGTTTAGGTGTGGTTTGTCTGCCATTACGCATTAACTCGGTATACGAAAAGACCCCCTCGAGATATTATTTAAGGTTTAGCCGTCGGAAACCGCTTTTGAAAACCAAGGAGGGGAAGAACTGACCCTCAGAATGCCGTTTGCCCATTGAATCGCCCCTTCGTGAGGATTTGAGGTGCTCTTCTGCCTCCAATCTTACTCTGGGTCGCATGGGGCCAAGAGCCGCCGACCGGCCTCTCGAAGGCGCACGAGCGGTTTGTCCCGCGCGAGACTGGCGAAGTTCCACGCGCTCACAACTCGTAGCTCTCGCTGCGTAACCTTATACCCAAGCGCTCGGGCGTGAGGCGACAGGCGCGTCATCTTGAGTCAGTTCGTGTGCCTCGCGGCTGTGTGTCTCGCGGGTTCTCGCTCGCCCTCAAGACGGGTCGCCTCGGTCTGGTGAAAAGCGAAGGACTTGACTTCCACCCTCGACATCCTGAAGATAATCGTCGGGAAGCGCTGGCCGCTGATAGCCGCCCTCTTCGTAATCGAGCTCGCGGTCATAGTGGCGGTATCGAACTCCGCCTTCTTCCCCTCGGAGCTGACGACCTACGAGAAGCAGTACAACAGCACCTCCGCGGTGCTGAACCAGTCGGCGGTCGGTCAGGTCGGGGGGATATTCGCCAACAACTTCAGGGTGTCCATCGTCGAGCTCATCCCTGCCTTTGGGCTGTTGATCTTCGGTCTGTCCCTCTACGAGACCGCGAGGATAGTCGAGGCGATAGCCGTCATAAAGGGAGTGAGCGTCGGGCTGGCGCTTGGCAATCTCTTCTTCCTGCCGAGCACGTGGCTGGAGCTCCCCGCCTACGCGATCGCGGCAGCCGAGGGGCTCTACCTGATCTATGCGGTGTACATCGGGTTCAAGGTCGGCTGGGCGAGGTTCGTCAGGGAGACGAGGTTCCTGGTCGTCAACATCATATTGATCGCCGGGGTCCTCGGCGTCGCGGCGGTCTTCGAGGTCAGCGAGATCCAGATAGCAGGCTCGTCGCCAGATGGGCCGGTCTATGCGCTCCTGACGTGGATTCCCTTCGCGGTCGTGTTCGCGGGGGCGCTCGTCTTCTGGAAGAGGGCGAGGAGGTCAGCGCCAGAGATTCAGGCGCGGGAGGCCGCAGAATCCGCGCAAGACGCCGGTGCGATACCGGGAGTCTGGGACCAGGGACAACCGCAGCAGGAACAAAAAGATGCGGCGGGTAGCCCGACCTCTTCTCCTTCAGAGGGTGAAGAAGGCGGAACTACTGCCTAGAGAGGAAGCTCCAGAGCATCACGCCGACCAGCATCACGATTGAGCTCGCGAACCCCGTGATCATCGCGCCTGCCACGTCCGCGCTGATACCGAGGGTCATGACCCAGGTGATGACCGGTGCCCTCACGAGCCAAGCGAAGAAGCCCAGAGCGTACCCGACCAACCAAAATCCGAACAGTACGATTTTTCGTCCCATTATTGGATACCTAAACATGATACGACGGAGAGTTGGTAAATGGGGCGAGAATAGTATTTCTCGACACACAGGTCGAATTCCTTAGACGAAAGTCCGCGTCGCTAGATAATGTGGAGGAGGCCTGCCAGGTACAGTGTGAGCCCGCTCGCCGCCATCCCCGAGGCGAAGACGAGCGCAGCCGTGAGCCTCTCGCCCGCGGAGGACCGCTCGTCGCTCACGCAGCAGTTCATAAGCCATCCGAAGTAGCTCATGGGTTCCTGGGGCATGATTCCTGTGGGAAAAGCGTCGAGGCGGTATATTAACGGTATGAAAGTCAAATTTCCAGCGTGGGCGGGGCGTTTTCACAGTAGAATGAGATAATACCAAGAGAAAATTGGAGGGGAACGATGAGCGCAGGGAAGCAGGGGGCCGCAGGCGCGGTCGAAGAGAAGGTAGTTGAGCTCGGAGAGTACAAGGTCAACGTGGCCACGGCTGGCGCCGGGCCGGTGGTGGTCATGCTCCACGGAGAGGAGAGGCAGCCGAGCTGGAGGGACTGGGAGGGCTTCGTCGGCCTCGCGGACAAGTACAGGCTCGTGATACCCGACCTCGTAGGGTACGGCAAGTCGTCGCACCCCAGCGAGACGCCGGGCTACGTGGAGCAGGCGAGGATAGTCCACGAGCTCCTCGACGCCATGAAGATAGGCAAGGCGGCGCTCGCGGGGTATTCGTGGGGCGGGCAGGTCGCGCTCGAGGTTGCGATAGAGTGGCCTGATACGATAGAGAGCCTCCTCCTCGTCGCGAGCACCTACGACAAAGGCCAGCTCTCGAGGCTCTCGAAGGTCAGAAAGCCCAGCCTCGTGATCTGGGCGGAGGACGACCTCGTGACCCAGCTGAAGGCGGGCTACCTCCTCAGGGACGCGATAAGGACGTCGAGGCTCGAGGTGCTCCCTCCGGTCGCAAAGGACCCGAGGCACGACTTCACATTCGCTCACCGCCTCCTGGCGTCGAGGAGGGACGAGCTGCTCAAGCTATTCCGAGGGTTTCTCTTGTCTCCGTCCGCTTCCACGGCCGAGCCGCCCGAGCTTGAGAAGGAGCTCAGGGGCATGGCCATGAAGAAAGAGACGGAGAAGTCCTAGACTGCTTTCAGAGACAGCAGACGGCCGCCTACCTGGAGGCCATCGCGATTCTTTCTTGCTCGTTCTTGCGCTTGACGGCGAAGCTGTTCGAGTCGCCGCTTGCCGCCGCGATTATCTCGTCTGCGAGGACCTCCTCCACCGAGCGCGACGTCCCGAAGGACGCTTCCCGCACGCCCTCTGATATGGACCTCAGCGCCAGGTCGATCCTTCGCGTCGGAGATATGTCCACTGAGATGTGGTAGACGACCCCTCCGTAGCTCATGCGAGTGGTGTCCTCGTTGGGAGACGAGTTCTCGATCGCCTTGACGAGATACTGGACTGGGTTGCCGCCAGTCTTGATCTGTATTATCTCGAAAGCCGTCCGGACGATGCTCATCGCCTTTTGCTTCTTCCCGCCCATCCTTCCCGTGTTCTTGGCGTGCTTCTTCCCAAAGTGCATGAGCTGGTTCACGAGGCGCTCCACGACGTTGACCTTGGTCTTCGAGAACTTCTGGTGCTCGTGCCTGCCGCCGGAGTGCGGGATGAGCATCGGCCTGAGGTCGATCACGCTCGCAAGGCCTTGGTCCTCGACCTTGACGTGGGTCATGTCCCACTTGTTCCAGAGGAGGAGGTTAGGATAGTCCAGCTTGGTGCTCATGACGACCTATCTCCGAGGCTTCTCCTTCCTGCCGTAGACCATCTCGTTGAGCGACACGCCGTTGACCTTGGAGACCTGCCATCTCACTCCTGGGATGTCTCCCATGGCGCGCTTCATGGAGCCCCCGATGCCCTCGAGGGTCACCTCGTCGTGCTCGTCGACGAAGTTGAGCGCGCCGTCGCCGGGGAGGAAGGCGGTGACCTGCTTCCCGTTCTTTACGATCTGGACGCGGACGCATTTTCTGATAGCGGAATTGGGCTGCTTCGACTCGATGCCGACCTTCTCCAGCACGATGCCCCTCGACTGGGGGGAGCCCTCTAGCGGGTCAGCCTTCACGTCGAGCCTGAGGATCTTCCTCTTGTAGTACTTGTTGCTCCAGCGGAACCTCTGCCTCTTGAGCTTCACCTGACGACCCGCGAATTCTCCTCTGGGCATTGGTTCAGCGTCGTGCTCCTCGTTGTGTATAAAAGGGTTCGGCGCTCAGAACGCCGTAATTATCTGCACGGTGGAGATGTTGAAGTATTTCTTCGCGATGAGGCGGACCTTCTCCGCGTTCTTCCCCTCCCTCCCGAGCACCGCCCCCTTCCTGTGAGGGTCGACTATCACCGACATGCTCTTCGTGCCATCGAGCTTGTCGGTCAGCCTGACCTCTTGGACAGCCCTGGGGTCGAGCGCGTTCCGTATCATCTCCGCTGGGTCGTCCGACCACTCCACGACCTCGACGGGCTTCTTCACGACCCTCTCGATGTTCTGGATGGTGGCTCCCTTCTTCCCGATTGCGAGCCCCATCTGCCCACGGTTTATGATGAATATCAGGCGGCCTCCCTTGTCGTCGACGATGCAGTCCCTCACCGTGGCGCCGCTCATGTTCTGGAAGATGGAGATCAGCCCGAGCTGGTCGGACGAGAGCTTGATCTTCTGGCAATCGATCACTCTGCTGCCTTTGCGGGTTGCGAGGGCGTGCCCACAAGCTGCCTAAAGTCTCCCTCCGCCACCACGCGCAGCGATATCGCGGAGACCCTGAAGGGCTTGCCCATCAGCCTGCCTAGCTGCGCGGACGACTTGTCGATCTTGACGACGGGGACCTTGCTCTTCTCGGCTTCCTTGAGGAGGCCGCCCTCTGGGGTGCCCAGTGCGGAGATTGTGCTTGCCGCGATGACCATCTTCGAGCTCTTGAGCTCTGATATCACCTCTTTCGTGCCGATGGTGAACTTGCCCGTCTTCAGGGCCTCCTTGATGACCCGGGCTAGGACCTGCTGGTCGGTCGCTGCTGCAGTCGCTTTAGCTTTTGTGACCATCTCAAACCAACTCGATTTTCTAGCCCATGTAGAGGTCGACGATGCCCGTGCCTACGGGTATCGGCAGACCGACGATGACGTTCTCCGTGACCCCTTTTAGCTCCTCCGTCTCGCCGTAGATGGCCGCCTCGGCTAGCGTCGGGACCGTGATCTCGAAGGCCGCCCTTGCCAGGACGGAGGTCTTGGTGCCGGCGATGCCGTGCCTGCCTATCTGCTGGAGGTAGCCCTTCGACGTCATAAGGTCGGCGACCAGGAAGATGTGCCTGACGTCGACCTCGAGGCCCTGCTCGTCGAGGGTGCCCATGACCTCCCTGATGAGGGTGGCGCGAGCCGCCTCGATGCCGAGGACCTGCGCGACCTCGTGGATGTTGTTGGTGGTGATCCTCTTGGTGTCCACGCCCGGCACGGCGATCACCTTCGCCAGGTTCGAGCCGGCGGTCTGGATGACCCACTCGTCGTTCTCCTGGACGACCGTGACTCTGGTGATGCCGGGGATGCCCTTCAGCTTCATGTTCATCAGCTTGTTCCTCAGCGTGAAGAGCGTCGACAGGTCGGCGTTCTCGACGTTGACCCTGATGACCTTCCCTCCGCGCTCAAGTTGGGCGTTCCTCTTGCCCGTCTCCATGGCCTCGGCGACGTCCTCCGCCTTCACGTCCCTCTCCGCGAGCATCGCCTCGTTCAGGTGCAGCTTGATGCCCTCGGTCGGGTCCACCTCGCTGTAGTCGACGACGTTCCCGATCCTCGTGAAGAGGATGTCGTTGGCGACCTTGACGGCCTTCTCCTTCGAGTTCTTGTATCCCTCGTCGAGGTACACGTCCATCGAAGGCTTCGCCGGTATCTTGCGCGCGTCGACGAGCTCCATGAGCCTCGGGAGGCCCAGTGTCACGTCGCGCTCCTTCACGCCTGCGAAGTGGAAGGTCCTGAGAGTCATCTGAGTGCCCGGCTCCCCGATGGATTGGGCGGCCACTATGCCAGAGGCCTCTCCAGGCTCCACGGTCGCGTATTCTATCGACTCCATGACCCTGTCGATGACGTTCTTCACGCCGTCCTCGGTGAGGTTGGAGTCGGCGAGCCTCTGGCCCAGCTCCTTGAAGAGGCGGCCGTTGAGCTTGCTCTCGTACTTTGCGAGGATCGCTACAGCCTCCTTCTCGCCGAACTTGGCGCGCGAGTGGTCGGTCAGCTCGGCAGAGCCGATGACCCTGTCGAGGTTGACGGGCCTGCCGTGGTCGGACTTGGCGGGGTCGATGCCGTCCTCTCCGTAGAGGAACTGGATGACGTTGCCGGTCGGGTCCCGAACTGTAAAGTCGTATTCGACGCGGAGGTGCTCCATCGCGTTGACGAGCCTCCTCTGCATGTAGCCGCTCTGCTGCGTCCTGACGGCCGTGTCGACGAGCCCCTCTCTGCCTCCCATCGCGTGAAAGAAGAATTCGGTCGGGGTCAGCCCGTCGCGGTAGTTCCTCTTGACGAAGCCCTTCGCCTCTGGCGCCAGGTCGCCGACGGGGAAGTGGCTGAGCGACCTCCCGCGGAGGCCCTTCTCGATCCTCTTCCCTCTGACTGACTGCTGTCCTAGGGCCGCGGTCATCTGCCCGAGGTTGAGGCTCGAGCCCCTCGCCCCTGTGCGTGCCATGATGACCCCTGAGTTCTCGGTTGAGAACGACCGGTCTGCTATCCTGCCCGCCCGGTCTCTGGCCTTTGACAGCTCGTTCACGACGTAGAACTCGAGCGAGCCCTCCGGCGAGAGGCCTCTGGTCAGCGGAAGAGTTCCATTCTTGTACTTCTTGATGAGGTCGGTGCAGTTGTCGTAGGCCTCCTTGAGGGTCTCTGCGATCTTCCCCATCGCGTCCTCAGATAGCTTGAGCTCGTCGTACCCGTAGCTGAAGCCGCGCCTAGTGATGTACTCCTTGAGGACGGAGAGGATGGAGTTGAGGAAGCGCCTCGCCTCGTCGTTCCCATAGTCCTTCAGGACCCGGTGGAGAAGGCTGTCTGGCTCCTCTGCCCCGATGGCGGCCTTGTCGATGACTCCCGATATGAGCTCCCCGTCCTTGATGACGACGTCGTTCCCCTGCCCGGTCTTGGCCTTGCCCCACTTCGACGTGAGGACGAGGTTCATGTCCTTGGGGAGGAAGAGCGAGAAGAGCTGCTTGCCCGTGTAGAGCGGGTTGGCGCCCTTGGTCTTCGGCTCGGGGAGGTCGCCTGTGAATCCTCCCTGGAGCGCGAGGTTGGAGAACTGGTCCGGTGTGAGCATCGTCTCCTCTCTGGTGAGGAGGTACGCCCCCGTGAGGAAGTCCCTGATCGCGCCGATGATCGGACCGCCGTACCTTGGCGAGAGGATCTGGTCCTGGACCCGCATGAGCATGAGGGCCTCAGATCGTGACTCCTCGCTCTGGGGGACGTGGAGGTTCATCTCGTCGCCGTCGAAGTCCGCGTTGTAGGGAGGACAGACGGACGGGTGGAGCCTGAAGGTCCTGTATGGGAGTACGCGCACCGTGTGCGCCATGACCGACATCCTGTGGAGCGACGGCTGCCTGTTGAAGAGGACGATGTCTCCGTCCATCAGGTGCCTCTCGACGATGTATCCCGCGGCGAGGGAGTCGGCGAGCGCCTTCCTGTCGCTTGCAAAGTCAAGCCTGATCTTGACGCCGTCGGGGCGGATCACGTAGTTGGCGCCAGGGTGATCGAACGGCCCCGTGACGACCAGCTTCTTGAGCGACTCCATGTTCCAGCCCGAGACCTTCTCTGGGATGGTGAGCTTCTTCGCTACCTCGAATGGTATCCCCACCTCGGCGATGTCCAGGCTGGGGTCGGGGCTGATGACCGTCCTGCTCGAGAAGTCGACCCTCTTGCCCGAGAGCGAGCCCCTGAACCTGCCCTCCTTCCCCTTCAGCCTCTGGCTGAGGGTCTTCAGTGGCCTTCCTGAGCGGTGGTGAGCCTGCGGGATGCCAGATACCTCGTTGTCGAAGTAGGTGGTGACGTGGTAGTGGAGAAGGTCGACCAGGTCTTGGACGATGAGGTGCGGCGTCCCCGACTCCTTCGCCTCCCTGACCCTCTGGTTGACACGGAGGATGTCCACTATCTTGTGCGTGAGGTCGTCCTCTGACCTGATGCCGGATTCTAGCGTGATTGATGGCCTGACGGTGAGCGGAGGGACTGGGAGCACTTGCAGCACGAACCACTCTGGCCGCGCCACCCTGGGGTTGTAGCCCAGCAGCTCGATGTCCTCGTTCGTTATCCTCTCGAGGCGCTCCCTTATCGCGCCCGGTAGGAGCCTCGTGGCTCCGCCTTCCTCGGTGATCTCGTGGAAGATGGTCGGCTTTGTTAGCTCGATCTGGTACTGCTGCTTCCCGCAGTGCGGACACAGCTTGACCTTCTTCGCCTTTGTGAGGATCTCCTTCGCTATCTCCTCCTTCATGGTGGGGGTGAACTCGGTGATGTTCTGGAGGCGCACCCTGTAAGCGTCTAGCTCCTGCTGGGCGAGGAGGATCCTGCCGCAGGTCCTGCAGGTGGCCTGGATCATCTTGTTGATGTCCCCAACGAACGCCATGTGGAGGACCGACTCTGCGAGCTCGATGTGCCCGAAGTGACCGGGGCACCTCGAGGCGGTGTTCCCGCAAGTCCCGCACTTTTGTCCGGGCTCGAGGGTACCGAGCCTAGAGTCCATGAGGCCGCCCTGTACCGGCATGCCGTCCTCGTCGTAGGTCTCGGGTTGCGTGATCTCCGCGACTGAGTACTTGCGTATCTCGGTCGGCGAGAGCAGGGCGAAGTCGATTGCGCGAATCGTTCTTAGAGCTTCTTGCATGGCCATCTTATTTCACCAAAAACCCGCTCTACACCGCGTCCTTCAGCCTCAGGCGGGGCGCGATGTTCAGGCTCATCATCTCCTGGAGCAGGAGCTTGAACGCGTACGCCACGACCACGGTCGATATCTTGGCCTGGTCACCGTCGATCTTGCAGGCGTACTTGCGCTGCTTCGCGTCGTAGTATGCGATGAGGCCGCACTTTTCGCAGATGTTGATCTCGGTCTTGTCGGCCTCGTCGAGGAGCCTGTCCTTGAGGACCATCGACGCTCCGTACGCGATCAGGCAGTCCCTCTCCATCTCGCCGAACCTCAGACCGCCTCCGCGAGCCCTGCCCTCGGTGGGCTGCTTGGTAAGCATCTGGACCTGTCCCCTCGCTCTTGCGTGGATCTTGTCGGCCACCATGTGGTGCAGCTTCTGGTAGTAGACGACGCCGATGAAGATGTCGACGGCGAACTTCCTGCCGGTCTTTCCGTCGTACATGATCTCCCTCCCCGTGGACTCGAACCCTCTCTCGACGAGGATCTTGCTCATCTCCTCCGGGGTCTCTCCCGCGAAGGCGGTGCCGTCCGCCGAGAAGCCCCTCAGCGACGCTGCCTTGCCGGAGATGGACTCGATGAACTGGCCTACGGTCATTCTCGAAGGGAACGCGTGTGGGTTGATGATGACGTCGGGCACTACCCCGTCCGCAGTATAAGGCATGTCCTCCTGTGGGACGACCAGCCCGCACACTCCCTTCTGCCCGTGGCGTGACGCGAACTTGTCGCCGATCTCAGGAGTCCTCATGTCGCGGACCCTGACCTTGAACATCTTCCCGCCCTCTACGTTCTCGGTCATGAACACAGAGTCGACGGTCCCGGTCTCGGTCGGCCTCACGGCGACGGAAGTGTCTCGCCTGTAGGGCCCCTTGATCTCGAACTCCTTGTACTCCTCCATGAAGCGCGGTGGGCTCGTCCTTCCGATCACGGCGTCGCCGCCGGTGACTGTGGCCTCGTGCATCACGACGCCGTCGGCTTCGAGGAGGCGGTAGAACTTCTCGCCCCTGTAGCCCCTGATGTTGGACTCTGCCGAGGGGACCTCGAAGGTGTCCCTCATCCCGCCCAGGTATTGCTTGGACTCCGCCTCATAGAGCCTGTAGAAGAAGGAGCGTGCGAATCCGCGCTCGATGCTGGACTTGTTCATGACGATGGCGTCCTCTATGTTGTAGCCCTCGAACGATAGGACTGCGACCACCGCGTTGGTGCCGAACGGCCTCTCGTCGATGTTGAGCAGCTCGGTGCTCTTCGTGCGGACCATCGGGGACTGCGGGTTCACCAGTAGGTGCTGCCTCACGAAGGTCGAGAGCGGGAAGGTCGGAGTCGAGAACCCCAGGCTCTGCTTCGCCATTGCCGACTCGTAGGTGTTCCTGGGCGACTGGTTGTGCTCTGGGTACGGGATGATCGATGCCGCGATGCCGAACATGGCTCCCGGGTAGAGCTCGAGGTGCGTGTGCTTTGTGGTGGCCTCCTCCGGTGACATCGCCACGAGGCAGTTCTCCTCCTCGTTCGCGTCGAGCATCTCGATGATGCCCCTCTCGACGACGTCTCTCCACGTCAGCTCGTTCGCAGCGATCTTGCCGACCATCTCCTGCGTCAGGAGTGGCCTTGCGTTCTCGACGACGATGAGCGGGCGGATGACCCTTCCTGCGCTGAGGCTGATGTAGAGGCGGGAGTAGCCCTTCTTGTTGGTGGCCTCGTAGTACATCACGCTGGCGCTGGGGTGGATCTGGCCCTCTCTTCGGAGCTTCCTGAAGGCCTTGGCGAGCCTCTCCCCGTCGTCTACGTAGCCGATGAACCTCCCGTCCATGAATATCTTGCAGCCGTCGAGCGCGAGCTTCTCCGGGATGTCCCGGATTGACTTGGCCCCGAGCTCCCACAATCGCTCCTCCACCTCTGCCGGCGGGACGCTGACCGAGATGGTGGCGGAGAGCGCCAGGTTCTTGACTAGACCGCAGTTCACGCCCTCAGGCGTCTCGGACGGGCAGACCCGTCCGAAGTGCGTCGCGTGGAGGTCTCTGGCCTCGAAGTTGGGCTGCGACCTGCTGAGCGGAGACTGGATCCTTCTGAGGTGCGAGAGGGTGCTCAGGTAGTTGGTCCGGTCGAGGAGCTGCGTCACTCCGACCTTCCCTCGTCCCCAGTTGCCCGTCGCGATGGCGTTGTTCAGCTTGTCCGTGATGATGCCGGTCCTGATGGCGGCCCCGACCACGTTCCCGCCCCTCTTCTGGCCGGCCCTTTCGAGCTGGTACTTCATGTCGCGCACGAGGTTCCTGAAGGAGGTGCGGAAGAGGTCCGCGAGCATCTGCCCAGCGAACTTGATTACCTTGTTGCCGTAGTGGTCCTTGTCGTCTGCCTCTATCCAGCCCAGCCTCAGCTCTAGCAGCTTGCAGACCGCCTCGCCGAGGAACATGGCCTTGTCGTACCTCTTGTCGTCGGACTTGCCGAGGTGCGGGAGGAACCCCCAGTCCAGCATGGAAAGGGCGCGCTTGATCCTGTACTCTTCGAGCATGCCGTGGGCGACCCTGTTCCCGATGTAGACGAGCGCGTCCTTCTCGGTGGGGGCCTCGTTGGCCTTGTCGAAGGAGACCTCGAGGAGGTCCTGTATCTCAGGCTTGGGTGAGACCGCGTTGGCGATGTCCTTGTCGGACTTGAAGCCGAGCGCGCGCATGACTATCACGAACGGGATGTCGATCGGGCAGCTTGGCACCTTCACGTTGATGGAGCCGTCCTGCTTGAGGGTCGCCTCTAGCTTAGACCTGTAGCCCACCACAGAAGAGTAGACCCTGGCCTTGTAGGTGGCTACCGCGCCGACCTTCTCGAGGTCGACGAGGATCTTGTTGGGGGAGAGGTCCTCCAGCCCGACGATCACCCTCTCTGAGCCGTTGATGATGAAGTACCCTCCTGGGTCGTTCGGGTCTTCTCCGGACATCACCAGCTGTTCCTTCGTCATCTTTGAGAGCTGGCACAGGTCGGACTTGACCATGACCGGCAGGTCGCCTACGTGCTGGCGGGTGGCCTCGCGGGACATCCCTTCCTCCTCGATAGTCATATCGAGGTAGATGGGCGATGAGTACGAGAGGTTCCTCAGGCGCGCCTCCATCGGGAAGATGTTGCTGACGGAGCCGTCGATCTCGACGATCCTCGGCCTTCCGAGCTCCACCCTCCCGAACTTCACCTTGTAGGGCGTGCTGACCGTCTCGATCTCGGTCTCACCTATCTCGTCGATGATCGACTGGAGCCCCTTCGCTATGAACTCGTTGTAGCTGTTGAGGTGCTGCCTTGCTACTCCCTCCTTTTGGAGGATGTCGCGCAGAACTGCCCATGAGTCAAGCTGCCTTGTTGTAGTCGCCAAATTCTAAGCCTCCACCACGTACCTGTAGTAGATCGTCGTCCCCGCGGTCTCGCTCGCCCTCGTGACCTTCAGGAAGTCGCCGGCCTTCGCGCCGATCGACTTTGCTGCCGGGTCGGTCGAGAGGACGAACGGGAACTCGTGCGGAGAGGCGTTGTACTTTTTGAGAATGGCCGCTGCCTCCTCTGGCGGCATGAGCTCGTGCTTCGGCACGAGCAGGTGGTCGGTTATCTTGAAAGGAAGTTCCTCTTCCTTCTTCTTTGCCCTAGTCGTCTTGGCCTTCGTCGGCATTAGAAGGCTGCGCCTCCAACCATATCCATATTTGACCCTAAGATAGGTCTAGAATACACTCTAAAGGACCCAAAAAAAGCGTGCTTGCCGGAGTTATTTAAGATTTTTCGAGGGGTCTGAGGGGGCCCGTTGGGCGTTTGGACCCGTCGACGGGGGGGTCCCGGAACTGTCGCGGAGAGAGCGCTTGAGCCATCCGTGCAAGTGTGAGATTTTTATCCCCCACCCGGTGGCACCTCAGAGTCGCGCCGTGAAAGCATGAACTCGACAGAGAAAGGGATGGTGGCGGCTGGAGGAGTCGCGCTCGTCTTCCTAGTGGCGGCTCTAAGCATGACCGCGATCCAGACGCTTGCTACCCCTTCCGGGACCATCGTGGGTTCCATCGGGGTGATCGAAGCCTTGGGAATCATCGGGATGCTGGGCTTGGCGGCTTTCGGCGTGCTCTGGGTCATCAACGGCACCAAACAGAGATAGAGAAAAGCTGGAAGGACCCGAGCCCTAGCCAGCGAGCCGGCCTAGGACGTAGGGGAGCACTCCTCCGCTCTCGAAGTAGCCCATCTCGGCTGCGTTGTCAATCCTCGCCCTGAGCTTGAACTTCACCTCCCTCGCCCCCGCCTTTGCAGTCGCCTCGAGGATGGCGCCGGGCTTGAGCCCTCTCATTCCCGCGATGGTGTAGACCTCGTCACCTTTCAGGCCGAGCGCCTTCGCCCCCTCACCCGGAACGAACTCCAAGGGCAGGATTCCCATCGCGACGAGGTTGCTTCGGTGAATCCGTTCGAAGCTCTCGGCCACGACCACCCTCACGCCAAGGAGCTTCGGCGCCTTCGCCGCCCAGTCTCGAGAGCTCCCCCCGCCGTACTGCTTTCCCGCGATGATGAGAAGGGGCACTCTCTGCTCCAAATACCTGGCCGAGGCGTCGAATACGGTCAGAAGGTCTCCGCTGGGGAAGTGTTTCGTAAAGCCGCCGATCTTCCCGTCCGCTAGCAGGTTCTTGAGGCGCGGGTTGCTGAAGCCCCCCCTTACCATCACTTCGTGGTTTCCGCGCCTGCTCCCGTAAGTGCTGAAGCGGACGATGTCGACGCCCTGCTCCATGAGGTACTTGCCCGCCGGGCTGTCGGCGGGTATCATCCCCGCAGGCGAGATGTGGTCCGTCGTTATCTTGTCCTCGAAGACCGCCAGAACCCTCGCCCCGTCAATGTCATCGTGCGCGCCCTTCCCGGGCTGCGCTCGCCTCGAGGATGCGAACCACGGAGGGTTCTTCACGTACGTGGACGACTCGTCCCACGGGAATGTGGCGCTTGACTTCGATGAAAGCCCCTCCCACTTCTCGTCCCCGACCAGCGCGTCCGCGTATCGCCTCTTGTAGAGGTCTCGGCTCAGCGACCTTTCCGCCACCTCCTTGATCTCCTTCAGGCTCGGCCAGAGGTCTTTCAGGAAGACCGGCTTGCCGTCGTCCTTCCCTATGCCCAGCGGCTGGCTGAAGAAGTCAAAGTCGATGTTGCCGACGAGGGCGTACGCGACGACGAGCATCGGCGACATCAGAAATGCCCCCTTGGCGAGCGGGTTGATCCGCCCGTCGAAGTTCCTGTTGCCGCTCAGCGCCGCGACGACGTAAAGGTCCCCCCTGTTTATCGCGCTCTCCACAGCGGGAGAGAGCGGGCCGCTGTTGCCGATGCACGTGGTGCAGCCGTATCCTACGAGGTAGAACCCGAGCTGGTCGAGATAGGTCAGGAGGCCCGACCCCTCGAGGTAGTCTTCGACCACGGTGGAGCCTGGAGCGAGGCTGCACTTCACGAACGGCTTCGGGGAGAGGCCTTTCCGGACCGCGTTTCGCGCAAGGAGGGCCGCCCCGATCATCACGGTCGGGTTCGAGGTGTTGGTGCAGCTGGTTATCGCGGCTATTATGACGGAGCCGTCGGCGAGGCCCTCAGCACTCTGACCGGGCCCGCTCTCCTGCAGGGCGAGCTGGCGCCCGAGCTCCAAGGCGACCCCCTCAGCGGAGCCTTTCTCAGGTGTCCGAGAGCCCCCCTTGCGAGCCCGCGCCTGGTCCGCAGCAAGGGACCTCGCCAGCGATGGGACGTCTCTCAAGGCGCGCCTCTCCTCTGGGTTCCTAGGGCCCGCGACAGACGGCTCGATCTTCGACATGTCTACCTCGAGGACCTCCGAGTAGCGCGGGTCAGGCGACTCCGGCGTGAAGAAGAGCCCCTGGAGCTTAAGGTACTCCTCCGCCATCTTGATTTGTGCTTCGTCCCTTCCGGTGTCGAAGAGGTATCGCATGGTAACGCTGTCCGCTGGTGAAAGGCCTACGGTCGCACCGTATTCCGGCGACATGTTCCCCAGGGTGGCTCGGTCGGGGACCGAGAGCCGCCAATACCCGTCGCCGAAGTACTCTACGAAAGCGTCGACGACGTTCTTCCTTCTAAGGAGCTCGGTGACCGCGAGCACCAGGTCGGTTGTCGTCGCGCCCTCCTGCAGCTCGCCCTTGAGCTTCACCCCCACCACCCTCGGGATCGGGATGTGGCACGGCTCGCCTAGCATCGCGGCCTCCGCCTCCATGCCTCCGACCCCCCACCCCAACACCCCCAGGCCGTTGACCATCGGCGTGTGGGAGTCCGTCCCGACCACGGTGTCGGGGCAGACGAACCTCCTCCCGTCCTTCTCCCCCACCGCCACGACGGTCGAGAGGTACTCCAGGTTGACCTGGTGGCATATCCCCTTCCCCGGAGGGAAGACCCTCATGTTCGCGAAGGAGTCTTGCGCCCACTTGAGCAGGGCGTACCTCTCGGAGTTCCGCTCGTACTCCTTCTCGATGTTGTATTCGAACGCGAGGCTGCTCCCCCACCTGTCCACCTGCACGGAGTGGTCGATGACAAGGTCGATGGGCGCGATGGAGTTGATCTTCCCCGGGTCCTTTCCGCGCCTTGACATCGCGTCGCGCATCGCGGCCAGGTCCACGATCAGCGGGACGCCGGTGTAATCTTGGAGCAGGACCCTGTAGGGCACGAACGGGAACTCGGAGCCGATGGTCCTCGGCCACTCGAGAAGGCGATTTGCCGCCTCGGTCGCGCCCCCCACCGACTTGGAGTGGCGTATGGCGTTCTCGAGGAGGATCTTGATGGAGAAGGGGAGACGGCTTAGGTCGTGCCCCCTCTCAGAGACCTTCCGAAGGTTGTAGAAGTCCGCCCTGCCCTTGTAGGTCTCGAGCCTGTCAACGGCAAAATCGAATGATTTTTCGCCGCCCGTCATGCGAAAAACTCGACTCCGGGCGGGAGTATTTAACGCATGAGCCGCGCGAATGCTCCCCTTGGCACGTGCTCTCCTCTAATCCTTTTATTTCGTCGTTAGGGCGCATGGGCCATGTCCGCAGGAGACTGGGAGGTCAGAGGACTGTTTGGAAACGAGTACGCGCTGGAGCGGGCGGTCGACGAGATCAAGAAGATGGAAAAGGCGCCTCAGTTCACGGTCCTCGACAGGAGGAACATCATGGTCGTCCTGTCAAAGAACGACTCCGCGACGAAGCAGCTCGTCAGGAACATCATCACCATAGCACACGGCTTTGTGGAGAGCGACGCCCCAATCGGGGCCTACGACAAGAAGAGGGCCGAGCAGAAGGCCAAGAAGCTCAAGGCCGAAGAAGAGAAGAGGAAGCGGAAGGCGAAGGCGCAGCACTAGCCAGTGTAGTTCGCATACACCGAAGGGAACTGGTCCACTAGGAGCAGGTTCACCTTCTGGACGTTCACGTACGGGCTCCCGAACACCCACCACACCCCCTCAACGTTCTGACTTACAATCGCCTGCAGGGTCGAGGCAGGTATGCCGGTGGCGTTGCTGATGCCCGGGACCTGCGACTGCGCGTCCTGGAGGGTTATGTCCGGGTCGAAGCCCGAGGCCGTGTCGTTCCTGAGGTGGAAGAAGACGGGCAGAGAGTAGTCGGTCGAGTTGACGGCGATGACTGAACCAACAGTGCGACCGTTGACGGTCTGGAGCTCGCCGTTCGCCTGGTATGGGAAGACGAGCTGCGCGACCCCGGTCACCACTAGGGGAAAGAACAAGCCGCATACGAGGAGCGAGACGACAGCCACCCCTATGATCGGCCGGATGTGCTTCGACTTCTTGCCATGACTTGTGTTCGAGTCTTCCAATCTTGTTCACCTATAGTGCGGAAATCAGCAAGTCGATCAGTTTGATGCCCACGAACGGGACGACTACTCCGCCTATCCCGTAAATCATGACGTTCCTCAAGAAGATCGTCATGGTGTCGGCGGGCCTGAAAGCGACGCCCCTCATCGCGAGAGGGATGAGCAACGGTATGATGATGGCGTTGAAGATCAACGCGGAGAGGACGGCCGTGTGCAAGCCGAGCCCGAGGACGTTCATAGATTGGAGCTGCGGGATGCTGCTTGCGAAGAGGACGGGTATGATGGCGAAGTACTTTGCCACGTCGTTCGCGATGCTGAAGGCGGTCACGGCGCCCCTGGTCATTAGGAGCTGCTTACCTAGCATGACTACGTCGATTATCTTCGCTGGGTTCGACTCCAGGTCCACCATGTTCGCGGCCTCCTTCGCGGCCTCGGTCCCCGAGTTCATGGCGAGCCCCACGTCTGCGACAGAGAGCGCGGGGGCGTCGTTGGTCCCGTCCCCTATCATGGCGACGATCCGGGACTGCGCCTGCTCCTTCTTCACGATCTCGAACTTGTCCTCAGGCCTGGCTCGCGGCACATACTCCGTGATGCCGACCTCTCCCGCGATCGACTTCGCGGTGAGGGGTTGGTCTCCGGTGATCATCACCGGGCGTATGCCCAGGGTCTTCACAGCCTGTATCTTCTCCTTGATCCCCTCCTTCATCACGTCCTTCAGCCTGATGATTCCAATGGCCTCGCCGTTGCGCACCACCGCCATCGGCGTCTCGCCCGCCGTAGCTACGCCAGTCACCGTGGGCTCGAAGTCAATGGGGACGGAGGCTACCAGATCCCTCGCGGAGTCTGGAGCGCCTTTCGTGATGACGAGTTCGCCCGAACCATTCCTCTCCTCGCTTCCGCTAGCGTACTTCCTGCTGAATCTCATCCTCGGCTCACCTGACTTCTCAGCCTTCGCAGGCACAAATCCCATCCCTCGCTTTATCGTCACGCCGCTCGTGCGGGTGCTCGCCGAGAACTCGTGGAACTCGGAGAGCGCAAGAGCGTTGAGTTCACGGGGAACAAAGCCCCGCTCATGGGCCAAGTGGATTATGCTGCGCCCCTCAGGCGTGTCATCTGCCCACGACGAGAGGAAGGCCGCCTCCCCGACCTCCCTCTCGGTGTGCCCTTGCAGCGGGACGAACTCGATCGCCCGCCTATTCCCCACCGTGATTGTGCCCGTCTTGTCCAGGAGTATGACGTCTGCGTCTCCGGCCGTTTCAATCGCCTTGCCCGACTTCGCGACGATCTTCCTTGCGTAGAGCCGGGATATCCCCGAGAGGCCTATGGCTGGCAGCAGGGCGCCGATCGTCGTAGGGAGGAGGCAGACGTAGAGCGCGATGAGGACTGAGAGGTCGCCTCCGAGATTGAGCGTTATGGAGAGCCCGAGCAGCGATCCGACGATTATCGTGAAGATCGCTGTGAGGCCGATTAGTACGACGGTGACGGCCTGCTCGTTCGGGGTCTTGGGTCTCTTCGACGACTCGACCATCTTGATCATCTGGTCGACGAAGGTCTCACCTGGATTGGCAGTGACCTTGGCGGTCAAGGTGTCGCTGACGACGCGCGAGCCTCCGATGAGGGCGTCGCCCGGCGCCTTCTTTACGGGGGCGGACTCGCCGGTGAGGAGCGACTCGTCGACCATGGCGATTCCCTCTAGGACGTCGGCGTCAAGCGGGACCATGTCGCCCTTCTCGATCAGGACTAGGTCTCCCTTCCGAAGGCCCTTGGACGACGTCTGGACTATGCTCTGGGACCACCCTTCTCTCACAACCTTCTTGCTAGGCACCTCGCGCTCGAGCTTCCGCAGGCTGCTCGCCGTGTTCTTCGCCTGCTGTTCCGCGAGCGAGTCTGAGAGGGTGCTGAACCACACGGTGATCAGGAGGATGATGGCTATCTCGACGTAGAACAGCCTCTCTCCCACGCTGGCGACCGGGATGAAGCCCTGCGGGTAGGCCGCCATCGCCGCGACGATGAAGAACGTCAGCTCCACTATGAGCATCACCGGGTTCGAGAGGAGCCTTACGGGGCTGAGTCTGACCAACGAGTCAAGAAGCACCTTCCCAGTGATGACGGACACGCCCCGGCCTCGCCTTACGGCCTCAGGCGCGCCGCCCGCGCTCTCGCTACCCGATTCCATTCACGTTCCCCTGGAAGTAGGAAAGTATCGGGCCGAGCGACAGGAAGGGCAAGAATGTAAGAACGACCAAGATTAGTATGCTGCCCACTAGGACGAGCGAGAAAGTGATGCTGTCGGTCCTCAGTCCGCCGGCCGTGACGCTTCGCTTCCTCCCTATCACCGACCCTGCGAGCGCAAGCATCAGGCCTATTGGGGCGAATCGTCCAATGAAGATCACTGCGGCCGTCGAGAGGTTGAAGAACAGGGTGTTCCCCGAGGCGCCCAAGAAGTCGGAGCCGTTGTTTGCGGCCGCGGTGGTGAACTCGTAGAGAACCTGCGTGAATCCGATGGAGTTACCGGTCAGCCCTATGGCCGCGGCGGCTCCCGAGGCGTACGCCAGAATGGTCGGGACGAGTATTATGATGGGGTGGATGAGGAAAGCGATGAGGACGATCTTTACGTCGCGAGAGGTTATCTTGATGCCCAGGTATTCCGGCGTCCTGCCGGACATCAGCCCCACTATGAAGACTGTGATGATGATATACATGATCATGTAGGCCAACCCTACTCCCTTTCCGCCCGGAGTCGACTGAATCAGCATACCCATGAAGCCCCCCAGGATTACGAGCGGGTGCATCCCGGCGAGTGCTGAGTTGACCGACCCCGTCGTGACCGCCGTCGTCACCACGGTCCAGAAGGCGGACATGAAGCCGCCAATCCTCGTCTCTATCCCGGGACCGACTTGGGGCATCGTGGGGATGAACGCGATTGCAAGGTCGATTATGAAGAGGAGGTAGGCGCCGATGAGCACGGGCATAGATTCCCGCTTCTTTCCGAGGAGCTGGCCGAAGACGAAGACCAGCGCGGTGGGCAGGAGGAGCATGAGGCAGATTTCAAGGACGTCCGACGACGGGCTAGGGTTCATGAAAGGGTAGGCCGAATTCGCCCCGTAGTAGCCGCCGCCGTTAGTGCCCAGCTGCATTATCGAAACTAGCGACGCCACCGGCCCCACGAGTACAGAGCCAGTCGCGCCTTCCACCGTCTTTATCGGGACGTACCCTCCAATCGTCTGGGGCACGCCCATCCAGACGAGGATGAGGGCGGCCACGAAGCAGAACGGGACCAGGAGCCTCGTCAGAGACCTGACGAAGTCGACGTAGAAGTTTCCCATGTGCTTTGAACCCACGACGAGGCCTCGGACCATAGCGACGCCCATGCAGATGCCCGTGGCAGCGGACGTGAACTGGAGGAACTGGATCGCCCCCATCTGGCTGAGATAGGAGAGCGTGGTCTCCCCGTTGTAGTGCTGGAGGTTGGTGTTGGTCGCGAAGGAGATGACCGTGTTGACGGCGAGGTCCCAGTTCAGCCCCTTGAAGCCCATCGGGTTCAGTGGGAGCTCTCCTTGGAGCATGAGGATGGCGAAAGCGATGGCCATCTGGAGCACGTTGACGAGCAGGGCGGCGAAGAAGTACCCTTTCCACCCCATCCCTTCGGAGGTGTCAACCCCCGTGAGCCTGAAGATCGCGTTCTCTATCGGGTCAAGCAGCCGGTCCAGTCGACTGGGGGCCTTGGTGTAGATCCCTGTGATGAAGGGGGCAATCAGCCACGCTACGGCCATGGTGCCTCCGAGAATAAGGAATACCGAGACTAGTTGTTGTAGGTCTATCAATCACTTCACGCTTTTCCTCCCTTACGGCGGAACCTCCCCCGGTCCCGCCTACTGACGCGATGGCTTGGCTTTTTGCGGCTCGTTGACCTTTTGCTGCTCTTCGATGCACCTGGGGCCCTTGTAGGCCTTGAGCACTACGGAGCTCACGGTGCTCTTGACGCCCTTGATCTTCATGATCCTGTTCTTCAGCACGTCCCTGAACTCCTCGATGTCGGTTGCCGAGAGGAGGGTCACGATGTCGAACTCACCGGTGACCTCGTACAGCTCCTCGAGGTTCTCGAGCTTGATCAGAGACTGCACAACGTCGTCCATCAAGGACGACTCTACGAAGATGTCCACGAACGCTAAGAATCGTGCCAACCATATTACCTTAGTTTCGCAGGCCTTCGACAATCGTCTTATAAGGGTTGCTCAGGAGATACGACGATTGTCTACAGTCGTACGGGGTAGGAATCGTCTCTTGTAGTAACCCGGAGGCCGGAGGCGGGATATTCCCGCTTCTAATGTGGCAGGGCGGCTCTCAGGGCGCCCTTCACGTCATCCACCAGGTCGCCGGTGTCCTCGATTCCGACGGAAAGGCGGATCAGGTCGTCGGTTATCCCAAGCTTCCGCCGCTCATCTTGGGGGAGCGAGGCGTGTGTCATCCTGGAGGGGTGCTCCGCGAGGGACTCGACCCCCCCTAGGCTCTCGCCGAGCGTGAAGATCTTCAGAGACTCCAGGAACTTGGATGCCGCCCTGTAGCCGCCCTTGATCCTGAACGCGACCATGCCCCCTCCCGCGGACATCTGGCGCTTCGCGAGCTTGTACGAAGCCGACTGCCTCAGGTAGGGGTAGTACACCTCTCGGACCCGCCCCGCGTCTCTGGAGAGGGCCTCCGCCACCGCTGCGCCGTTCTTGGAGTGCCTCTGCATCCTCAGGCTGATCGTCCTGAGGCCCCTCAGGGCGAGGTAGCAGTCGAACGGACCTGGGACGGAGCCCGTCGCGTTCTGCAGGAACTTCACCTTCTCGTAGATCGCTTGGCTCGAGGTGACGACCGCCCCGCCGACGAGGTCGCTGTGGCCGCCGATGTACTTGGTCGTGCTGTGGACGACGACGGTGGCCCCGAGCTTGAGTGGGTTCTGCAGGCAAGGCGATGCGAAGGTGTTGTCGACTGTCAGCGTCAGGCCGTTGGCCTTCGCGACGTTTGCGATTCCCCTAATGTCGAGGACGAGCATCAAGGGGTTGGTCGGCGACTCCATCCAGACCATCTTCGTGTTGGGCTTGACCGCGCGCTCCAGGATTCCAGTGTCCCTCGCGTCGACCCTGTCGAAGGAGACTCCGAAGTTCCTGAACACCTGGTTGAAGAGCCTGAACGTCCCCCCGTAGACGTCGTTGCAGATGATGACGTGGTCTCCCTTCTTGAGGAGGCCTGCCACCGCCGTCTCCGCGGCTAGCCCCGACGCGAACGCGAGGCCAAACCTGCCTCCCTCGAGGTCGGCGACGGCCCGCTCGAGCCTCTCCCTCGTTGGGTTCCCCGACCTCGAGTATTCGTACCCCTTGGTCTTCCCTATCTTGGCTTGCGCGAACGTCGATGACGTGTAGATGGGCGGGGTCACGGCGCCGGTGAGCTCGTCAGGTTCGTTTCCCACGTGGACGGCACGCGTGTCGAAGCGCATGGGTGGCCGCGCCAATCCGCGTGAATTTAATCTTGCGAGAGGCGGTGTTTCTTCAGCCAGGCCGGGTTGTAGACCTTGCTCAGGTAGTTCCTCCCCGAGTCCGGGAGGATGACGACGATCAGCTTCAGGCTGGGCTTCCGCTTGGCCAGTTCTAGGGCCCCGGCCACGGCGCTGCCTGACGACCCACCCGCGAGGATCCCCTCTTCTGCCGCTAGGCGATGGGCCATGGCGATGCTCTGGGCGTCGGTGACCCTGATGATTTCGTCGACCACGCGGGGGTTGTAGGAGCCAGGGACAAAGTCCTCCCCGATTCCTTCGACGAGATACGGATGGAGCGGGTCCTTCGTCCCGTGCTTGAGGTTCCCGTAGATCGACCCCTCCGGCTCGACCCCCACTACCATCAGGGACTTCTTCCTCTGCTTCAGGTACTTCCCGGCGCCCGAGATCGTCCCGCCCGTCCCGACCCCCGCCACGAATGCGTCGATCTCGCCGTCCGTCTGGTGCCATATCTCCGGCCCGGTGGTGTCGTAGTGGGCCTTGGGGTTGGCGGGGTTCTGGTACTGGTTGGGCATGAACGAGTTGGGCGTCTCCTTCTGCATCCTCCGCGCGACGTTGACGTAGTGCGCTGGAGACGTGGGAGGAAGCTCCGTGGGAGCGACGACCACCTTGGCGCCGTAGGCCCTGAGAAGCGCCCGCTTCTCCTCGCTGACCTTGTCGGGCATCGTGAATATCGCCTTGTATCCCCGAACCGCCGCGAGCATGGCCAGCCCGACGCCGGTGTTGCCCGAAGTGGGCTCGATGATTGTCCCTCCCTTCTTCAGGGTGCCATTCTTTTCCGCGTCGGCGACTAGGTAGGCGGCGATCCGGTCCTTGACCGAGCCCCCTGGGTTCATGAACTCAAGCTTCGCGTAGATCCGGGGCTTCACCCCTCGGGAGATTCTCTTCAGCCTCACGAGAGGCGTGTTGCCAATCGCGTCGAGAACGCTCTCTCCTACCCTCACTTCGGAACCCTCCTTCCTCCATTTGTTATAATCCCTTCGCGGGGACTAGGATGACGCAAAACTGTTAAGCCCACTCGCGGCGGTTGGAGCGCCACGGTTGCGCGGGGGTCGCCAAGCCTGGTCAACGGCGTGGGGCTTAGGACCCCATCCCTTAGGGGTTCGTGGGTTCGAATCCCACCCCCCGCACACCTTTCACATGAGATGGTCAGAAGTTCGCAGAAGCCTTTGGGAGTTGAACCTGAATTGCAGTGCGCATCGAACGCATTGACCGTAGCTGCGCAGAGGCAGAACCGAAATTCTTCCAAGCAACTTCTTTACAGGCCCGGACGAGCAGTTCATCATGCCCGAGTACGCCCACTCGCACGCTTCTGAGAAGAGAATTGCCGACCTGGTCCGGCAGCTGGTATTCGGCCTTGGACACGGCCTGATATCGATCCTCGGCCTTTCGATAGGGGTTGCATCTGCGACGGGAAGCACAAGGACAGTCGCCATCGCCGGGGTAATCGGGATGCTCACGGGGCTCGCCGCTCTGGTGACACTGGAGTTCCTCTCCGCCAGGACGCAGAAACAGATCTACCAGTACATGATTGAGGAGGAGAAGAGGGAGTTCGCGGAGCACCCAGAAGTCGAGAAGTTGGAGATGCGTCAATACTACATCGATGAGGGCTTCAGTGGGGAGGAGGCGGACTCCTTCGTGAATCGTCTCTCACTTGATAAAGATCGATGGCTAAAGGCGCACGTCACCCACGTCCTTGAGTTCATCCCGGGAAAGACCGCGAACCCCGCAAGAGAATCGTTGACGCTCGGCCTTTCGCACCTCCTAGGCGCGACCATAACGCTGCTTCCGTATCTCTTGCTCACGAGCCTGAACTCTGCAGCCTACGGCTCGATACTGCTTGCTTCAATCACACTCTTCGCCGCGGGGGCGCTAAAGACAAGAGTCGCAGGTGGAAGATGGTACCTGAGCGCAACCGAGTTCCTGGTCCTCGGGATGCTCGCAGTCGTGGTCGGATACCTGGTCGGCATCGTTGTGGGGGCTTTCGCATAGCATTCGGGAGGAGCGAGAGTTGGTGAAGTCGGGGAATCCTTCGAGCAGGCTCCACCTCTTCTGAGAGGCGGGGACGACGGGATTTGAACTTCAAGTTCAAATTGCATCCCCCACACACTTTTTGCATGAGACCGTCGGAAATCGGCAGGTCCCGCGATTCATGAAAGCATGACTTCACGTGGGTGCAGGTAGCTTTACGTCAAGGGCATATCTGCGTCCTCTACTTTGCGCGATGAAGGAGTGACCCTCGCGCGCGGTGTTTGAGGGTGAACCAGCTTCCACATCTTGTGTCTGGCGAAGAAGTAGGTTCCCGCCACGAGTAGGAGCGCGAGCGCCTGTCCCACAAAGGTCTGGACATTGGGAAAGACGGAGAACCATAGCCCCGCCCAAGCCGGGATGCCCTGGAGCCCGGGGATGTTCGTGGTCCCAATCCAGCCCGCGAGTTGCATCTCGTTGACCTCCTCTCCGACCATGACGAAGAGGACGCCGGTGAGGAGGACACCCGTCGCCACGAGCATCCGCTTGTAGGGGAGGCGGCGGTGCCCGAGGAACGTCAAGTAACCCGTGGCCACCGTCAGCACCAAGCCGGCGGCCGCGCCGTAGTAGACGACGGTAGGCCCCATCTCGAGATAGTAGCTCTGGAGGAAGAGGACGACCTCCACCGACTCGCGGTACACGGAGGCGAAGCCCAGTACAACTAGGCCGAGAAGCAGGCGGCGGGTGTTCTTGCCCAGTTGACCGGCCTCCGCGATGAGCGACCGCTTCGCGCGGGTCTGCATGTTAATCCAACCCGACCAGTAGACGCCGTGGAAGAACCAGTTCATGACGATGAGGAGCACGATGACGGCGAACAGGCCTATGGCCGCCTGGACCGCGAGCGCGCCGTAGTTGACCATCAGGTCGCCCACGACCGAGATTGCGACGAACCAGGTCACGACGCCAGCTCCGAAGCCCAGTCCGGCGCCAGCTTGGATCGGGCGCTGGTATCCATAGTTCTTGCCATTGAGACCGACGATGAGCGCCGCGAGCACAAGGATTGACTCGAGTCCCTCGCGAGCTACAAGAACGGCGATGTCGAGCGCTGCGACCGGGAAGGTAGTGTGAGGTGCACTCGGGTTCGGGTTGCCCGCAGCCGTGATGCCCTGCCAGATGAGCACGCTCGCGACCGCCACTGCGGCGCCAAGTATGGCCGCGGTACGGGCCCATTGCCATCGCCCCATGCGGCCAGAGTGTACCGGCTTGGTCGCCATCTACTGATGGTATAACATAAGTGATATTTAGCATTCACGATGTTAACGTTTCGGTTAACACTGTTATTAACAGGAGCGACCCTGTAAGATTTCTGACACCTGCTCGAAGTTTCGCGCAGTGACTTCCTTGAGGTTCGTTGTGAAGAGCATTCCCTCCTCGTCGCCGAGGAAGTCTACATGGGAACGCCCCCCCTCTCGAGTCCCCCGCATCCCCTGACCAATCTTCGCGTTGACGATGAACTTCTCCTCGCCGTCGCTGAGGTTCAATGCCTCATTCAGGGCCGTTGGATCTGAACTTAGAGTCCATGATGCAACCCCCCACACCAATCCCGCTTCCAAGCCCAAGCGTATTATCCAGGGGAGGCCGAAGGAGAGCCATGGAGGGGCGGTTGATCAGCGTCAGGAAGCTCGTCGCCCTGGACATATTCCTCCACGGCCCGAGGTTCATCATGATCGAGTTTGGCGTGGGGACGCCTGGGATCATCGTGCTTGGGCTCCTCGTAGCCCACGCAGGCCAGCAGGCTTTGGGAGCCTACCTCGTGCTCACAGGACTCAACTACATCCCGCTCTTGGCCTACGCGATAACGATTGCAAGGACAGGGACCGCTTCGAAGGAGATTGCTGAGGGGATGACTTCCGACAGCCATTACGTCAGGAGATACAGCACGCAGCAGTTGATCATCTTCATCCCGCTTGCGGTGGTCCGACTGGCACTCTGGCAAGAGCTCAACAAGGAGAACGGCCTAAGTGTGGCAACCCAGCGTGATTACCAGTCTGGGCCAACCCTACAGCAGAAAAAAGGGCGCAAGGGCCTAGGAGCCGTTCGCCCTTAAGTCCTTCATCATCTGGTCGAACTGGTCCTTCGTTATCTCTCCCCTAGCGTACCTCTGTCTGAGGATCTCTGTGGCGTCGCCGTAGTACCTTTGGCTGTGCCAGTATCCGCGCGAGTAGCCACCACGCCACCCCCAGCCCCAACCCCAGAAGAGTCCGCGCACGACGAAGAAGACCGCGAAGAAGAAGATCAGGAACCCGAACGGGAAGAAGAAGAACGGGAACGGGTAGTACGCGTATGGTCTGGCGGGGAAGCCGTAGAGAAGCGGGCCCAGGAACAGGCCGAGTAGGAGGAGAATGACCAGTCCGCCGATTATCCAGCCCATCAGGCCGCGCCTGTGCGGCGCCTGACCGTAGCCGCGCATCGGTGACGAACTGTCGTCTTGGCTGTCGTTGTTCATGACTTTTCGCCACCGCTGCCTTTGTTCAGCGGGTTTATGAAAATATCGGAAAACCGATATCGGAAAACCGATTTCCTTATTATATGGCTCTCCGCTTCCTTAGTCATCGTGTGGCCGTTTCGTTGGATGATGCACAGGAAGCGGGGGCTTCGCATGGCGATAGTGACGATGCTAGCGTCGTCACCGAAGAACGGGGTCGAGCTGATGGACGAGATCGAGAGGATGACCCAAGGTTGGTGGAGACCATCCCCCGGATCTGTCTACCCGGTGCTGGAGCAGCTCACCAAGGACGGCATGGTGAAGAAGAGGGATGACGGAAGATACGAGCTCACCGACAAGGCCAGCGAGGAGCTCGAAGGCTCGTTCGGGCCCGCCTTTGGCAGGAGGGAGCGCTCGGTCGACGAGATGTTCGACGAGATCAGCGGATTCGTCTCGTACATGGAGGACTTGGTCAGGTCGAACCCCGAGAAGCTGAACGAGCACCGTGAAGAGCTGAAGGCGCTCGCGGAAAGAATCACGGCGATGCTGAAGGGCTAGACATCAGCCCGAGACGTGCCTCATCAGGAACTCGACAGCTGCCGTGTAACCGGCTATCCTGTTCTTCAGCTTCGAGAGGCCGTGGCCCTCGTCGTCGAACTTCATGAGGTGGGCCTCCCGCCCGAGCTTCTTGAGGGTCTCCGCGATCTGCTCCGCCTCGCCGATTGGCACGCGCGGGTCGTTCGTCCCGTGGATTATGAAGAGTGGCGACGTGATTAGGCGCGCGTTGTTGTTGGGGGAGATGCCCTCCAGGAACTCCTTGTCCTTCTCAGGGTCGCCGTACTCCGCGACCCTCAGTCTCCTCCTCCAAGGGCCGGTGTTCTTGAGGAAGGTCACGAAGTTCGATATCCCCACAATGTCCACGCCCGCCGCCCACATGCCCGGGTTCGAGTAGAGGCACGCGAGGACCATGAAACCCCCGTAGCTCCCTCCCCAGGCAGCGACCTTTCTCCTGTCTATCGGGTACTTGTCAAGGACGTGACGGAGCGCGAATTCTGCGTCTCTCACGGTGTCCATCCTGCCCCTCACGTCGTCCAGATGGGTGTAGCGCCTGCCATAGCCCGTGCTTCCGCGGAAGTTCGTCGCCAGGACAGCGAAGCCTAGCTTCAGGAAGAACTGCGTCAGCGGCGCGAACCCAGGTCTGAACTGAGACTCAGGTCCACCGTGGAGAAAGACGATCAGTGGGAACGGGGCGGACCCCATCGGTAGGTAGAGGTAGGAGGGCACCTCGAGCTCGTCGAAAGACCGGGTCTTGACGAGCTCTGGCTCCACGAAGCTTGCCGCGGAGATGCCGCAAGTCGAAGAGTACGTCAGCCTTGAGAGGCTCCCCCTAGCCGAGCCCCGGAGCTCGAAGTCGAAGAGCCATACGTCGGGGTTCGAAGAGGAGGAAGAGAGTGAGAAGGCGAGCCTCCGGCCGTCGTTCGACCAGTCGAGGCCGCCCACCTGTCCCTTCGGAAGGGGGACCTCGGCGGGCGCCTCGTTCCCGAGGTCCCAGACCATCAACCGAGAGGCGCCGCCGTCGTTCACCGTGAAGGCGAGAGTCTCCTTGTCCTTGGTCGCCGTGAGGCCCTCGATGTCCCAGTCCTCTGCGTAGATGAACTCGAGCTGGTGGGACGAGACGTCTATCCTCCCGAGCGCCGAGAACTCCCTCCCCTTGTCGGTCGCGCAGTAGACGAACTCTCCGGTCGCGTCAAACGTGGGAGAGTAGAAGGCGGCGTCACCGGTGTGCGGGGTGAGCAGTTCGGCCTTCCTGTCGTCCAGCTCGAGAAGATAGAGGTCGTGGTCGAAAGGCGTGTGGGTAACCTCGAAGAGGATCTTAGAGCCGTCGGGGCTCCAGGTGACAGGGTAGGCGTTCCCGTCGTACTTGTAGACAAGCTCGGTGGAACGGTCGTGCAGGTCTTGGACGTACACGTCGAAGTACTCTTGGCTCCTTGCGTTCGATGAAAATGTTATCGCGCTCTCATCAGGAGACCAGTCGCCCCAGTTGTGTATGACGTTGGGCTCATCCGTAAGCTTGACGACCGAGTCTCCCTCCTGCTCGAGCACGTGGATCTGGAACCGCTCGCTGCCGCCTCGGTCGACCCCGAAGGCTATCCTTTCGCTCTTGGAAGCGTAGCTGAGGAATCCTACCCTCTCGTCCTCCAAGGTCATCTGCTGGGTGACCCTTTCTCCCGAAAGCCCGGTCATCCAAATCTGGGGGACCCCTGTCACGTCTGAGAGGTAGGCTATCCTCTTGTCGTCTGGAGAGAACTCGGGCGAGTAGGCCGACTTTATCGAGAGGTAGCGCTTGAGGCTGTAAGCCACTTGCTCGGGCCCGAGGACGGGTTCCATGGGCCCGGCATCGCGATTGGAGCCCTTAAAGCTCGACTGTCGAGAGCGCTACATTGCTAGCGAGGCGGTCGCGACGACAGTGGCGTTGGTCATCTCCATCGCTGGAAGGTAGACTATGGAGACGCTCTCGTAGACCGAGGTGGGATTCTGCATCAGGACGGTGAAGAACTGCCCGTTTCCTGAGCCGTCAGCGGTGAATTCGCTCAGCGTGGCGTTGGAGCCAGCTATTGGGACCGTCGACATCTGACCGCTGTTCTGGGCGGCCTCCACGATGTAGTCGCCCATTGAGGCGGATTCCAATCCCGTCGCGTGCACCGTCAGTGCGTAGTCCCCGTTTCCTAGCGATGCGACGATCAGCCAGCCCTCGCCGAACATCTGCCCGTGGGCAGGGACGAACGCGATAGCGTCAGGGGAGGCGGACTCGCTCATCGAGCCGGTCGAGGTAGAGGATTGGGTCATGGTGTCTGTTGTCGTGACGGTCGATGTCTCCTGCATGGTTGACCTCGTGCCATACAGTATGAAGCCGCTGGCCGCGACGACCAGTAGGACTGCTACGGTGACACCGAAGACTGCGGTAGTGACTGCCCGGCGTTCAGGACTGGAATATTGCATCGCCTTTGGTCGGCGGGCAAAAATCCATTTATCGGTTTTTCAATCTTGCATGCAGATTTGTTACAAATCTCCGTCTAGCTCGAACTTCAGCTTCTTGCAAAGGTCGTCGAAGATCTCTATGTGCCCCTCCATCCAAGGGGTGAGGAAGTAGGTCAGGCCGTAGTGCTCCCCGGCGGAGTCGACCAGCGCGTTCTTCTTGAGGACCTCGATGTGATGCTGTATCGTCCTGTACTCGACGCCGAGGCGCTTCGCTAGCTGGTTCATGTTGCCCGGTTGAACGCGGAGGGCCTGAATCAGCCGCGCCCTCATCTCGCCACCCCTGGTCGCGCCCAAGAGATACCACAAGAGACGGCGCAGGTCCTGGTTGTCCTGCACGAGGGCCGAAATCTCGCGACTCTATTTATCCATGAGTCACGCGAATTTGAAATATCCTTAATACTCTCACGGTGGAATTGTCCGAAGGATTAGAGAGGAATGGACCCGATGATGGACGTGGCGATCGTCTTCTCCGCGGTCAACTCCGTGATGCTCCTCATACTCCTCTACGTGTTCGCCGGAATCGCCATCAGGACTCGGGCCTCTCACTCCGTGGGCCTGATGTTCTTCGCCCTCCTCCTCCTTGCCAACAGCGTCCTCACTGCGTTCTCCTACGCGACGATGGCGCCGTTCTTCGGGCACGACGCCCTCCCCTACCTTTCGACGATGTCGGTCCTAGAGTTCGTCGGCCTCGCCGTCCTCCTCAGGATAACGCTCTGAACGCTCAGCCTGAAGTGACGCCCACGTCCACGATGTGGTAGCCCGTCGCGCCGCTGGGGAATGGGGTGGCCATCACCGCGGTCTGGACTGCCCCCGTCCCGTCGGTGGCCCGGACTGCCAGCGAGAAGGCGCCCGTTGAGGGTGGGTTCCAGTCGGCCGTCCACAGCACCCAGGTGTAGTTGGAGAGCGGGTCCTTGACGCTTGCCGGCATCCACGTATGCCCACCATCCGTGCTCACCTCCACCTTCTCGATTCCCCTGTCTCCGGCGAACGCTATCCCCGCGATCGGGGTCAGCCCGAGCGGGACGCTGGGGGCTCCGCCGATGCCGAAGCGGTCGGCGACCTGGGCGGTGCCGGGGGTGACGATCGAAGAGCCGGTCTGGTACGACGCCTCGTTGGCCCACCCTCTGACCTGCCAATACCCCTGGTAGGTCTCCGCGACGACCTCGATGCTGGTGACCCACTTGCAGTTCATCATTCCGTAGTACCCTGGGACTATCATGCGGGCAGGGAACCCGTGCTCGGCTAGGAGGGGGGCGTCGTTCATCTGGTAGGCGAGGATGGTGCCGTCGACCATCGCCTTCTCCATCGGGATGCCGACGTCGTACCCGTCGGCGGCCTTGAAGACGACGTATGTAGCACCCTCCTTCACCTGTGCCTGCGAGAGGATGTCCTTGAGCTTCACCCCGGTCCACTTCGCCGTGCTGATGAGGTCTCCTCCGATGTCGTTGCTGACGCACTCCAGGGTGTTGTACTGCTCCACGGAGGGCATCGAGACGAGAGAGCTGTAGTCCAGCGTGATCGGGTTGTCCACCAAGCCGCTCAACGGGACCTTCCAAGTGCCTGAGCTGACGTTCGGGGGGAAGACGTTGACATCGACGCGGTAGAACTGGTCGCTCGTCGTCACTTCCTGGGAGTAGAGGGCGGCCACTGCGTCGACCCGGCTGATCCCGGGCTTGGGGAAGAGGAGGCCCACGCCGTAATAGAGCAGCACCCCTGCGACGGCGGTAGCGAGGCCCGCCTGTATCGCTATGCGTCTCTTCCTGTCGAACTTGGCTTTGTTCTTCTTTCTCGCCGAACCTCCCGATGAAGGGGTGGCCATGGGCTTCAACGGCTCGCATATCACGCCAGTCTGGACGGGGGCAAACTTTTCGCCGGCGACGAGGACCAGCCCGTAGGCGAGCGCGGGAGGCAGGACCTCCAGCACGATGGTGGGGAGCGGCTGGGGAGAGCTGAGGACCTGCGTGAATGCGAGGGTGACAACGGTCAGGATGAAGATGACTCCGTAGGAGGCGAACGTGTAGATGGTGATCCGGTCGCCGTACTCCTTCCGACCGCTTACGCTCGAAAGGATGGACGCCAGCGCGCCGTAGAGCAGGAGGTTCACCGCTATGGCCCCCGTGAGGGCGGAGTACTTCGCGATGTACTGGAGGTTCGTCACGAGGACCGACTCGACAGACCCTGGAGTGTTCGTGACAAGGTCCCCGACGGCCACCTCAGGGAGGAAGATGCCGCCGAAATAGAGGCGGATGACGAAAGATATCGAGAGGGCGACGGCGCCCGCGCCAACGCCGAGGAGGAACCTTCTGAGCCGGGGCCTCATCTGGGCCCGCCCGAGCCGGCCGCGCTACCATGCCCACAGACTACGGCCATGAGACGAGCCGGTCGGAACTGAATATTAACGATTTTTCAATATCAGGCTCAAATCAGCCCGCCCGATAGGACGGTCGCGCCCCGATTCGCCGATAAACCCTTATGAGAAGGAGATGCCAATATCTTCGATGGCCAGCCTTCGGCAGAAGGAGGTCTGGCACCTTCAATAGAGTGCTCAAGAATGCAGAAAAGCGAAGAGTTGGGTGTGGTTCCCCAGAGCGGCCAGTCCGCCAAGAGCAGGCTCTATACCTTCACCGTGGGCATTTGCGCCACCGGGCAGCCCCCGACCCTCCAGCCCCTGCTTTCGGCCGTCGTCCTGACCGAGATGCCGGGCTTCGTCCTCAGGAAGGTGGTGCTAATCGCGAGCGACTGCTCCGAAGAGACCATCACTGGGGCTCGGAAGATGGCGGCGCGCGACCAGCGAATCAAGCTCATCGAGCACGACAAGAGGACTGGAAAGGCCGACGCGATCAACGAGATATTCAGGGAGACTGAAGGCGACTTCTTGGTCTACGTCAACGCGGACGCAATGATCAGGGCGGGGTCGATCCCGGCGCTGCTAAGGTCCGTGGAGGAGGACGGCAGGGCTGGCTTCATCGGGGGAAGGCCGGTCTTCGAGAGGCCGAAGGGGCTCGTCTCGGACGTGCTTGAGGTCATGTGGACCTCGTTCAACCGCCTCTCTTCCGACCCCAACCAGGCCGAGCAGAGCAACCACGGGACCGACGAGCTTATGGTGATAAGGAGCGAGCTGCTCACCGAGCTCCCGCCGGGCGTCGTCAACGACGGAGCCTACATCGCGGGAAGGATCAGGGAGAGGGGGTTCCGCGTCGGCTTCCAGCCGGAAGCCGTCGTGCAGATCGACGTGCCCAAGAGGATGGTGGACCTCATCAGGCAGAGGAGGCGGATACTCTTCGGGCACATACAGGTGAAGAGGCTTGTCGGGAAGGCGCCACGCACGGTCGAGACTATGATGTTCTTCAGCCCCGCCCAGAGCGTCAGGATAGTCATCGACATGCTGGCGACGAAGCCGAGGATGGTCCTCGTCCTCCCGGTGGCAGCGATGGGAGAGCTCATCGCGCTCTCAGGCGCGCTTTGGGACACTGTGAGCTCGAGCCAAAGCCACGCCGTGTGGAGGAGGTACGAGCAGGGCTAGCATGAGCCTCACCCTTACCGAGAAGCAGGCCCGGGAGATAGAGGCGTTCTGCCAGATCGCCAGGGAGAACGGCGCGATGATCTCCCTGCGCGAGCTGATAGGGCTGGCCTCCATCGACGCGAGCGAGCGCGAGCTCGAGGACGCGTTCCTTTCCGACTCTAAGCTGAAGTCGAAGTTCCAGCTGGAGTCTGGCTACGTCCTCGAGAGGTCCCCGGACGCCAGGGGGACGCTCTACGAGACGGTCGAGGAGGAGGAGAGGAGGAGGGAGAGGGCGCGCGCGAACCTGAGGAGGGCGAGCACGTTCGGGAGGGTGCTGCTCAGGGGGACGGTCCTGGTGTCAGTCAGCGGGGCGAACTCGTACCTCTCCGCGAGGGAGAACGAGGACATCGACTTCTTCTGCGTGACCAAGACGGACGGGATGTGGCCCTTCATGCTAAAGGCGCTGGTCATGGCGAGGCTCCACCGCCTGACGAACAGAGACGTCCCGGAGCTCTGCTTCAGCTGCATCATGGACGAGAGGTGGGCGACCGAAGCGTTCAGGTCGAGGCAGAAGCCGATCTTCGCGAGGGACGCCCTCACTGCGAAGCTGATAGGGGGAAGGGAGGCGTACCACTCGCTGCTCGCAGAGGCGCAGTGGATGGGGAGCTACTTCCCGGCCTTCTACAGCATGAGGCTCCGCGAGACCGAGACAAAGGGAGAGAGGGCCATGACGGATGCTGCGGACGGAAGGGGCGGCTCGAGGGTCCTGAACTCCTTCCTCTTCTACACGCTCGGGTCGTTCCTCAGGATGAAGTCCTGGGCGCTCAACAGGAAGTTCACGAAGGCGGCATGGCACTCGTCCATCTTCGCCGTCAGGATCGGGATGGGATTCTACATCTACGAGTCCAACAGGTACAGGAAGCTGAGGCGGATGTACGGAGAGCTCGAGGAAGAAGGGTGAGGATGGGCTGCGGGGATGGTCGAAGGTAGGTTGATGCTGCGAGGCGAGGAGGAAGAAGGAGGCGAGTCGCACCTCCAGCCAACCACTCTGAAGCTCATCACCACAGGCAGGACCACCGGGTTACCTCACATCGCCATAATGAGGTTCGTGTACTCGGAAGGCGGGTACTACGTCATGGGAGCCGGCCGGAAGAGCGACTGGATCCTGAACGCGCTCTCCAGCGGGAAGGGCAAGGTCCGCCTTGGCGACTACATCCAGACGGTCGCGTGCGAGGAGTTCCTCGACAAGGGCAGGGTGAGGGAGCTCTACGCCAAGAAGTACGGGGGCAGGATAGTCAAGGACTGGTACTCCGGCGAGCAGGCGCGCGCGCTGCGGCTGACCCCCACCGCCCCGCTCACTCCACGCGGCGCCATCAGAGGAGAGGGGCAGGTGAAGCTGGACTTCCTCGCGTGGAAGGCCCAGGGACTGGACTATATGGGCTCCGTCGCAGACGCGTTCGACTCGGCTTCCGAGGAGTACGACTTCACGATCAGCGGGAACTTCATCAACGTCTGGACGAGGGAGAGGTCGATCAAGGAGGTCATGGAGCGCGCGGGGCGCGACGACGTCCTGCTCGAGCTAGGGTGCGGGACTGGCACGGAGGCGATACGGATCTCGAAGCGCGTGAAGGAGGTTGTCGCCACCGACATCTCGGCGAGCATGATCGCGCTCCTGAAGCGCAAGATCGAGGCCAGGAAGCTCAGCGGGAAGGTCCAGGCCTTCCAGATGAAGGCGATCGACGTAGCCGAGGCGAGGGACCGGCTCCCGGGGGGGAAGACCAAGATGGTGTACTCTTTCAACGGCGCGCTTAACTGCGAGGTGAACATCAGGCGGTTCCCGCGCGAGCTCTGGAAGGTCACCGCGCCCGGCGGCTTCTTCGTCTGCTCGATCAGGAACAGGTTCTGCCTGGAAGAGTCCCTCTACCGCGCCGCCCTCTTGAGGTTCAAGAACCTGACACCCCGGAAGAAGCAGCCCAAGATGGTCTCGGTGGGAGGGATGGACATCCCCGCGTACTACTATTCGCCCGGGGAGTTCGCGGCGTTCTTCAAGCCATACTTTGACACGAAGAAGATAGTCGCCCTGCCCGCCATAATCCCGCCGCCCTACCTGAACGACCTCTACGTCAAGCTGAGGTCGCGTCTGGCGTTGGTGGAGCGCGCTGACACGGCGCTGGCCGATAGGTTCCCGTTCAACAGGTTCGGAGACCAGACGCTCTTCGTCTTCCAGAGGAACGACCGCATCTCTCACGAGGCAGAAACGGGGCCTTGAGGCTGGCGTCCGGGGCATGAACTCCAGGGAGGCGCTCGTCGCCGCCGACCGAGGAAGCCAGATCCCGGACTACGAAAACTACGACTTCTATTCTGTCTGGCTCGGGAGGGGGATAGCAGACGCCGCGGAGAGGATGCTGGTCTACAGGTGGGCCCGGCCGGGGGAGAGTCGTGCCTCGACCTAGGCGGGGGGTTCGGGAGGGTGACGCGCGTACTGGAGCCGCTCTACCGCGACGTCTTCATGCTCGACTACTCGAAGAGGAACCTCATGGCGGCCTCCGCGAGGCTGCGGAAGTCGACCACCTTGGTCCGGTGCGAGCTCGGGACCCTGCCCTTCGAGGACGACGCGTTCGACTTCATCTCCCTGATCAGGGTCATGCACCACATCCCCGACCCCGCACCCCTACTTTCGGAGGTCGCGCGCGTGGGGAGGGACGGGGCGACGTTCGTCATGAGCGACCCGAACGCGGTCACGCAGAGGCTGCTGAGGAAGACGAGCGCGCTACCCGACGGCGGCGTGGTCGGGGTCGGCCCCCAGGGACACCTCATCTACGCCACCAGGCTCGAGGAGTACAAGGACCCGTCCCTCGTCAGGGAGGAGATACGCGGCGTGGGGCTGTTCGACAACGCGGTGGGCATCAGGCTGGAGAGGCTCTCTCCACTGTCCTCGATTGACGTGGGCACCTCGAGGCTTTGGCCTGCCAAGACGAACCTGTTCCTTAGGTTCAAGGTGAGGAAGCCCCGCACGCATGGGCCGGCCCGGGCCGAGCCCCACGTGCTGTGCCGGTGCGGAGGGAGGATACTGAACGGGTCGTGCCAGGCCTGCGGAAGGAAGTACGGGCGGATCATAGACCTCGTAGAGCCGGAAGCGGGACGGCCGCCGGCGCAGGGATAGCCGCGGGTGCGATGGGTTGAGGGTCAGGACATTCTTGGTGCTGGCGATAGTCGCCAGGGAGGTCTTCAGCTTCTGGACGGGGCACCCCTACGACTTTGAGCTCTGGGTGAGGACGGGATACTGGGTGGCGAGGGGAGTGAGCCCCTACGGGTACATCGACCCCGCGCCCGGGTTGAGCTTCGTGAACGACATCTCGGCCGGGGGGAACCCCACGATCGCGTACCTCCCGTTCTGGCCCATCCTCCTCGCCGGGCTGTACCAGGTCTACGCGTTCCTAGGGTCCCCGAGCCCCCTCGTCTACTATTTCCTGCTGAAGCAGCCCATCATCGTCTGCGACATCCTCCTGGCGTACTTCCTATACCGGTACCTGGAGAAGAGGGGCTCAGACAAGGCCATGTTCGTCCTGAAGGTGTGGCTCTTCTCCCCGTTCAACGTCATACTCTCCGGCATCTGGGGGATGTTCGACGCAATCCCCATGCTCTTCGTTGTCCTCGCCCTCACCGCCCGCCCAGGCGCCTACAGAGGTGTCTGGGCAGGCTTGGCGACCTTCGCCAAGTCCATCCCGCTGATCTACACCATCCCCCTCGCGAGAGGGCCCAAGGCGCTGAGGAACCTCGCGCTCGCGGTGGGCGTCCCCGTGGTGGCGAGCTTGGCGATCGTCTGGCTTACCGGCTGGTCGTTCTCGGTCTTCGGGAGCACGCTGCAGAGCACCCTGGCGAAGGGCGGATGGTCTCTCTCTCTGTGGGAGGTCGTGTTCTACCTCAACTACGCCGGGGTGATATCCAACTCTGGGCTCGGCCTCTACTCCTCGGCCGGGTACGTCTGGATCGCCGCGGTGGGGGTCGCGACCGTCCTCGCCTACAAGTGGTTCGGCTTCGACACTGAGAGAGGAGTCGTCCAGTCCCTGCTGCTGGTCACGCTGACCTTCCTCTTGCTGAGGGGGCAGGTCAACGAGCAGTACGCCGTCTACCTCTTCGCCCTGATGCTCATCGACGTGGCGATGTGGAGCCCGCACAGGAAGGGACTCTTCATTGCGTCCCTCGCAGACATCATGCTCGGGGTGGTGACGAACAACGTCCTGCTCCTGAGATTCGTTTCACCCGTCTATCCTCATGTGCTGGTGATAGAGGGGAACATCATCGCGGCTGTCAACCCGGAGAGGAACGCCCTCCTCTTCCTGCAGGCGATGGCATTCTGCGCCCTGAACATCTACTACTTCTATTCCCTCTACAAGGAGAGGGGCATCAAGACCGAAGACCCGCTCCTGAGCCCTTGACCATGCTCAGCCGTGCTTCGACGCCCGCAAGAGCCCGAAGACACCGAGAGCCTTGGCTAGGTCTGGGACGATCTCGTAGTCCTTGGCTTCCGCAATCTTGATCCACTTGAACTCGGAGTGCTCGGTGGGCACGATGCGCTTCTTGATGTCGGGCCTTAGGATGAACGGGACCGCCACGGCTCTGCCGTAGTCGTCGAGATACTCGATCAGGGGACCGACCCTCACTATCTTCATGGCCTGCCCGCTCTCCTCCCGAGCCTCCCTAAGCATGCACTGCTCAGCGGACTCGCCCTCCTCGAAGTGACCGCCAACGCAATCCCAGACCCCGGGATAGGTGTCGTCGTCCGGCTTGCGCTTGAGGATGAGCAACCTTCCCCGATTGAGCACGACGCCAGTCGTGAAAACCCGGGTCTTCATCGGTTTTCCTAGCCAAGCTGCGCAGAGATTTCCTTCTCGTCGAGCGGCCTACCGCAGTACTTGCAACGGTATCGCAGCGGGGACCTCCCAGAGATGAAGAAGATCGAGGGTGCCGAGTCCTTCTCGCGGACAGAGACGCAGGTCGTTGCCGTGCAGTTGAGGATCCCGCGTAGCGTGCGGGGAGGGACGGCGTTCCTCTTAGCGACAACACGGTACGACCGGACGATGTTGACGCTCGCGCGGGGGGCGATGAGGGCCAACTTCTGGACCTGCTCCTGGGAGAGCTCTATCCCCTCGACCTTGACGATGTCCTTCCGCCCCATCTTCGAGCTGCTGACGTTCATCACCATGGCGATGGTGAATCCGTTCTCCTGGGGGTTGCCTAGGAGCCTAAGGACGGAGAGCGCCTTTCCGGCGGCGATGTGGTCGATCACGCTACCGTCGGGGATCTTCCTGACCAGCATCGTCGTCTTGTCATCGTCGGGCGGCTGGCCACCCCTGCGCGAGACGGTGGTGACACCCATCAGGACTTGCCTCCGCCTATGATCTTGAGGAGGAGCGCCATCCTCAGCGGGACGCCGAGGTGAGCCTGGGTCATGTAGGCCGCCGACTTGTCGGAGTCGACGTCGTAGGGCAGCTCGGTGGACCTGGGCAGCGGGTGGAGGACGATGAAGCCGCCCTTGCCCCTCGAGAGGACGTCCTTCGTGAGCTTGTAGCTCCCCTTCACCTTCTCGTAGTCGTTAGGGTCTGGGAAGCGCTCCTTCTGGATCCTCGTGAGGTAGAGAACGTCGGTGCTCCCGATCACCTGCTCGAGGTCGGAGCGGAGCTCGAAGCGCAGCCCGAGGCCCTTGAGCTGCTTGACGATCTCGTCCCTGGGGCGCAGCGTCTCGGGGGAGACGATGTACACCATCTTTGGCTTGAACTTGGTCAGGCCGTAGAGGAACGACGTCGCGCTCCTCGCGTACCTGTTGTCTCCCAGCACCGTGTAGGTCAGCCCGTCTATCTTCCCCTTCAGCCTGCGGACCGTGAAGAGGTCGAGCATCGCCTGGGAGGGGTGGTGCTGAGAGCCGTCGCCGCCGTTGACGACCGGGACGGAGCTGAGCTCAGCGGCGAGGAGGGCCGCCCCCTCCGAGGGATGCCGCATGACGATCAGGTCGGAGTACCCTTCCAGCATCATGGTCGTGTCGTGGAGGCTCTCTCCCTTGAGTATCGACGACACGTCCGGGGAGAGGTCGATCACCTTGGCGCCCAGTCTGAGGGCCGCGGTCGTGAAGCTGAGCCTCGTCCTTGTGCTGGGCTCGAAGAACGCGGTCGCTACGATGTAGTCGGAGAGGTCGTTGCGAGGCTTTGGCGGCCCCACGAACGCGTTTGCCGCGTCGAAGAGCGACTCGAGCTCTGAGCGTGAAAAGTCCAAGATGCTGATGACGTCCCTGCCTCTCCAGGCGTCCCTACTCACCCAATCAGCACCCAGAGGCTCTTTTCTCCGGCGCATATTAATATGGCGAACGAGCGTTGAATGGCCACAGGCTTTTCGAGCTCCCGACCGTTGCGCAAAGAAGACTAGAAAGGGGACGCAGAACGCGTATATCTCCCCAGACGATTCCGTTATCGAGTTTGGAATCCAAGGCAAGTAGCCGCAGACCAATCGTGGCAATCGCCATCGCGTTGAGCTTGATTGTTGTTGGTGCGGCGGCTGCAGCGTACTTCGTCGTCCCAAGGAGGCCCACGCCCGTCTCAAGCTCCACCTCCAACTCTCAAGCGACCTCTGAGGCGACGACATCGGGACGGTCGTCAGGCGGGCTGACAATCACGAACATGTTCGCGGACGTGATTGGGCCCGGTTATCAGGCTCCTACGAGCAACTCCTCCTCTGTCGCCGATAGAAGCACGTTCGACGGGTATCCCGGAGAGACATTCGATGTCGTTTTCGGCCTCGTCTATCAGGATTGCTCGTCCGGTTGTCCTGCGCAAGTGACATCGGTGATTTCCTTGACTCCTGGCTTCATGGTGACGGGCACGACGCCGTCTCTACCTGTTCAGTTTGCGGCCTGCGGGTTCATATGCACCGACGGAGCGGCGGACGTAACCTCGAACGGAGGTATGGAGACCATTCTCACAGTCAATGTGACGGCTTCCCCGACCCCTTACTCGGGGACCCTGACTCTGGAAGCACAGGCAGGCTAGCCTGCACAAGAGGACACCTGGCTTTCCTCGCGGAAAGAATGGCAAGAAGAGCTGGATCAACGTCCCAGTGCTGCTGATGCTGCGGAACAGGAATCAACAAACCGAAGCGTTTTCGGAGTGGTCGTTATGGTATCTCGCCGGTGTCCTTTGGTTTGAGCAGTTCGAACTTCTTGGTCCGTTTTAGGACAAGAGCTGCAGGGACGCCGTATCTGGGTTACTTCGTCATCTTGGTGCTCGTCGCGTTCCTCGCCGACCCCTACAGCTTCACCCGGGCATGGAACCAAGGGAGGTCTGCGATGCTCGCTATAGTGCCGCTGGTCTTCCTCGAGGCGGGGCGCAAGTCGTTCGCTCCACTTGGGAGAAGGAGCGCGCTCTTCGCATGGGCGACTGTGGGCGCGGCAGCCGTCTACTACTTCGCCTTCGCGCAGCCCGCCGTCTTCAACTCGATCGTTTCTCTGGGCACCAGCCTGGGGGTCGACCCCGCGATAGTCCAGTTCAGCTGGGTATGGGGAATCGACTACGCCGTGACCTCGGTGTTCCTCGTTTCGCTCCTGCTCCTAGACCGGGGTGCCAAGATCATCACTCCGCTGATCTACACGGTAGGGATGGCCTCCTTCCTCTTCATCGACGTCATCCTGCCCGAGAACACGCTTGGCCCCTTCGGGTACGTTGTGCCGCCCGTCCTTCAGGTCGTGGCGCGGACTCTGGACCTCTTCAGCCCGGGGGCGGCGCACTCGCAGGGGAACATCTTGACGCTCCAGAACAGCCTAGGGTCGATGAGGCTCCAGGTCTTCTGGCCCTCCGCGGGCCTCGACGGCATCGTGATCGGGCTCCTGGTCGTCCTCGCCATCTGCGTCAAGGTGGGCACCGGGTGGTCGAGGGGGGCGCTCTATCTCGCGGTGGGCGCGCTGGGTTCGTTCCTTGTGAACGTGCTCCGGCTGGTGCTCCTCGCGGAGTACGCGATGAGCAACATCACAAACGAGAAGGCGTTCGAGGCGTTCCACTCCGTCGTCGGAGAGCTCATCTTCATACCTTGGATAGTCGGGTTCGTGATCCTCATACTCCGGCGGGAGGGCAGGATATCGGCGCGAGAGCGCTTCGGGCCAGTTTCTTAGTTCAGCAGCTGCTTTGAGACCGACTGGGAGAGCGTAAGGAAGAGCACCAGGAGGTACCCGGTGACGTACACCGCGAGTATCGGGAGTATGCCCAGGTTGCCGAGGGCCGCGGCATAGATTATCGCTATGATGCCGACGACCGTCGCCAGCATCTCGAAGGCGGTCTCTCTGTTCAGGGTGAGCTGGTACTTCTTCTCCTTCCACGTGCCGGTCTTGCTGGTGATCGCGTACTTCGGCGTCCTGAGGAACGTCCCGGTCTTGCTCGAAAGGAGGCCCGAGAGCGCGCTCACGGAGTTGCTGACGCTGATCCCGTATCCGAGGATGACGAGCAGAAGGATCTGCTTGACGTTGCTGAGGAGACCGAGGTGCTGCACCCTCACGGCCTCGATGCAGTAGTAGAGCACGGCGAGGGTCGATAGCACGATCATCAGAGCGAATATCGCCCACGGCACTATGGCCACGGTCATCTGCGCGGGAGAGCCGATCAAGGCCCCGGGGGTGGGGACGGTGACGTGGACTGCATAGTTGATGACGTTCACGTTCAGGAATGTCGCCAGGAGGGCGAGCACGAACGAGGCGACCATCAGGGGGTGCACCATGTAGTAGGTGAGGTGCACGAACGCCTCGAACTTTTGCCGGACGGAGAGCTTCTTTGAGGCGTAGACGCTCGGCCAGACCTTGCGGGCGGTCTGTATGGAGCCCCTCGCCCAGCGGCCCTGCTGCCGCTTGAGGCTCGTTATAGTAGGCGGTAGCTCCGCCGGGACCTTCACGTCCTTGAGGTAGACCGGCTTGTATCCTGAGAGCTGCATGCGGTAGCTCAGGTCGAGGTCCTCGGCGAGGGTGTCCGAGTTCCAGCCTCCGGCGCCCAGTATGGCCGAGGTCCTGAGCAGCCCGGCGCTGCCGTTGAAGTTCATCATGTACCCGCTGCTCCAGCGGCCCGGCTGCTCGAGGAGGAAGTGCGCGTCGATGCCTATGGCGAGGGTCTCGGTGATCATGTTGTATCCCCTGTCGAAGTGCGCCCACCTGCACTGGACGAACCCGACCTTGTCGTCCTGGAGCATGAATGGCACCGTCCGATCGAGGAAGTCCTCGCTCGGGGCGAAGTCAGCGTCGAAGACCGCCACGAAGGGCTCGGTCGTCTTCTCGAGCGCCGCCTGGAGGGCGCCCGCCTTGAAACCCGCCCTCGTCCCACGGCGGAGTATCTCGACGTTGTAGCCCTGCTCCATGTAGCTCTTCGACAGCGCGTCGAGCTTCTCGCGGGTCTCGTCGTCCGAGTCGTCGATGACGCAGACCCTCACCAAGCCCCGCCCGTAGTGGTCGGCCATCTTCGCGCAGGCGCTGAGGAGCCTGTCCGCGACGTAGAACTCGTTGTAGACCGGGAGGTGGACCGCGACGGCAGGCCTCGAGGTCATCCCGTTCTGCGAGGGCTGGATGTAGCGCCGCGCCCTCCTCGTCAGGTGCAGCGTGTTGATCCCGTAGATGAAGAAGGAGAAGCTGAGCAGGACGGAGACTCCGAGGATTACGTCGGCCACTGGGGAGAACACAACGGCTACGACCATTCTACCAAACACCACCTTGACCGCGAGGCTTTTTTTGCTCCTCGCCACTCCACTATTTAATATATTGGCAACAGAATTATCGAATTTGTATCGGTTGCAATGACTTACGCGACGGATTCGTTGCGGGACCGGGCTCGCCTACGTTTCCGATAGGTGCTTTCGTGCCATCGCAGGTTTTCTTCAGCAACGCATAAATATCGATTCGGGGGCGGTTTTGTCCGAGAAAAGATGAGGCTTCAACGAGGCGGTTCAGTTTATCCGCATCTCAGCTATCAGAAGCCCATCTTCGGTTTTCGCTACTAGTTCGCGCTCTAGTCCTTTCCGCGAAAATCAGCTGGAGCGTCTTGCACCATGAGCACAACTAAGATGTTAGAGACAGTCGTCGTGAAGTTCGGCGGGTCCGTCCTAGAGGACGAGAAGGCCGTCGACCAAGTGGCGTCCCTGATCAAGGAGACGAAGGGGAAGGGGCTTGGCGTCGTTGTCGTAGTCTCCGCTATGAAGGGGGTAACCGACCAGATCATGGCGCTCTCCAAGAAGGAGAACCCGGAGATCGAGCCCCACCTCCTCGACGAGCTCCTCTCCTCCGGAGAGAAGACGAGCGCTCGACTGGTAGCCGCGGCGCTCGCGTCACACGGCCTGCAGTCCGTGATAGTCGACCCCGACACGCCGTACTGGCCCGTCATCACGGACGACAGGCACCTCGACGCGAACCCTCTGGTTGAGGAGAGCCGGGCAAAGACCCAGCAGCTCATACTCCCCCTGCTTGCCGCGGGCAAGGTCCCGGTCGTATGCGGGTTCCTGGGGAAGACGATTCGCGGGAAGACCACGACCCTGGGAAGAGGCGGTAGCGACACGACGGCGGTGCTGCTCGGCAACTGCCTGGGCGCTAACGAGGTCATACTGGTCAAGGACGTCGAGGGGGTGTACTCCAGCGACCCCGACAAGGTCACCAACCCGCAGTTCATCGAGAGCCTGAACGGTGAGGAGGCTGAGATGCTCGCCGCAGGCGGCGCCAAGTTCCTCCACGTGAAGGCGCTAAGGTACCAGTCATCAGGCCTCAGGATCAGGGTGACGAACCTCGACAGGCTCGATTCGGGCACGGTCATCAAGGGAGAGCTATCCCCGGTCCAAGTGGAGCTCCTAGGCCAGGGCGTCTCGATGATAACGTTCGTGGGCCTGAACCCTGAGAAGGCAGAGTCCATTATCCGCGCGGTCAGCGCGGTCAGGCAGGCGCGCGGGGAGATGCTCGCCCTTTCGCTCGAGGCCAACGCGGCGATATTCTACGTGGGAGGAGGCGAGAACGTCCTCGAGGCGGTCCACAAGGTGCTGGTGGAGGACAAGATAGGGAAGGCGGTCTCCGAGTTCCCCCGCCTGTCGATGATCACCGTGAAGGGGGCGGCGCTCGAGACGGAGAAGGGCGTCGTCCAGAGGATAACCCGGCCGCTGGCGCACGCTTCGATAAACGTGTACGGGATAGTCACCATCCTTTCCTCCGTGAGGGTATTCGTCTCGGCCGAGCAGGCGGAGCGAGCGTGCGGCCTCGTGAGGGAGGCGATGATGGGGGCGCCGGCTGCCAAGGGAGAGTCGAGATCGAGATGACCAGACGAAGAGAGGTGAAGGCCGCGCTCCTCGGCGCGACGGGAGCGGTAGGGCAGCGGTACATCAACATGCTCCCCAAGCACCCGTACCTCCACCTCGAGGTGCTGATGGGCGGTGAGTCCGCCGGCAAGAAGTACGGCCAGGCGGTCAGGTGGCTCTTCCCGGACGCTATCGACCCGGCGATGGCCGAGAAGGTGGTGCGCCAGGCTAAGCCAGAGTCCGCGAAGGGGTGCGACATCGTCTTCTCTGCCCTCCCCTCTGAGGTCGCGGCGGAGGTCGAGGCCAAGTTCGCAGAGGCAGGGTTCACGGTTGTCAGCGAAGCGAGCGCCCACCGCATGGACGCCGACGTCCCGCTCATGATCCCGGAGATCAACGCGGACCATCTCCAACTCCTAGAGTCCCAGAAGAAGAAGCGAGGGTGGAAGGGTGCTATCGCCACGACCCCCAACTGCACGGGTACGGGTCTGTCGATGGTCCTGAAGCCGCTCGTCGACGAGTTCGGGGCAAGGAAGGCCATAGTGACGACCATGCAGGCCCTATCTGGAGCCGGGTTCCCAGGCGTGCCCTCGCTCTCGATCCAGGAGAACGTGATCCCCTACATCAAGAACGAGGAGGAGAAGGTCGCGGCGGAGGCGAAGAAGATCCTTGGGACGTACAAGAACGGCGCGATAAAGCCCAGCCCCCTCAGCATGGGGATCTCGTGCAACAGGGTCGCGGTAATCGACGGGCACCTGGAGACGCTCTACGCCGAGTTCGCCCACGAGATCACCCCGGCGGCAGCCGTAAGGTCCCTCAGCAGGTTCAGGGGAGAGCCCCAGAGGCTCAAGCTCCCCACGGCCCCCGACCGGCCGATCATCGTCAGGAAGGAGAACGACAGGCCGCAGCCCCGGCTCGACAGGATGGCTGGGAGCGTCCCCGGGATGAGCGTGGTGGTCGGGAGGGTCAGGAGCGGGATCGACCGCAAGTCCCTCCAGCTCACCTTGCTCTCTCACAACACGATCAGGGGGGCGGCGGGCACGGCGATACTCACAGCGGAGCTCATGGAGCGGGAAGGATACCTGGGGAACTAGGTGGAACAAGTTGGTCTTTGGAAAGCAAGTCAGGTTGAACAGGATAACGAAGAACGGGAGGATGCTCTGCATCCCCATGGACCACTCCTTCACGATAGGGCCCATCGAAGGTCTCGAGAACCCCGAGGAGATGATAGTGAAGGTGGCGAAGGGCGGGGCGACCGCATTCTTGGTCCACAAGGGGATAATCAAGGCCCTGAAGAAGCCGGTCTCGACCGGGATGATAATGCACGCCTCCGCGAGCACGCACCTGAGCCTGGCCCCCAACCGGAAGATGCTGTGCGCCTCGGTCCTGGAGGGAGTGAGGCTGGGGGCCGACGCGATCTCCATCCACGTCAACATGGGCTCGAAGGAGGAGCCCGAGATGCTCGAGCAGCTGGGGATGGTGGCAGACCACTGCGACAACTACCAGATCCCTTTCATCGCGATGATGTACCCGCGCGGCGAGAACGTCAAGGACCCCTCCGACCCCGAGGTCGTGGCGCACGTGGCGAGGGTGGGGGCGGAGAGCGGGGCCGACATCGTCAAGACCGTCTACACGGGAGACAAGGAGAGCTTCAGGGAAGTGGTCAGAAAGTGCCCCGTCCCGGTGGTGCTCGCCGGCGGGGCGAAGGTGGAATCGGACGCAGAGATACTCAAGCTCGCTGACGACGTCATGGAGGCCGGGGCGATGGGAGTGACCTTCGGAAGGAACGTCTTCCAGCACCGCGACCCGACCCTGATCGTGAGGGCGTTGAGAAGGATAGTGATAGAAAGGAGCAGCGTCGAGGAGGCGATGGAGGTCATGAGCGCTGCCAACGCCTGAGAAGGAGATAGTCCTCGACGTCACCGACATCCAAGACATCGCAAGGGCGCTGAAGGAGGCGAAGGCTGCGGGGATAGGGGCCGTCCTGACACGCGGTCAGTCGAAGCCGCTCGAAGGGGCGGGGGGGCTCCACGAGTACAGGGAGAAGGACGGGGACTTTGTTTGGGTGGAGGTCAAGGGGTCGAAGGACCTCGACCGCGCCGTCGACTCATCCCTGCAGAAGGATTACAAGTTCGTGGTGGTCGACTGCACCAACTGGAAGATCATCCCGCTCGAGAACCTGATAGGCGAGTTCAGGCGGAAGCGCCGCAGGATCTACGCGTTCATGAAGTCGGAGAGCGACATCAAGCTCGCGTTCTCGATACTGGAGAAGGGGGTGGACGGCGTAGTGGTCCCGTACTCCTCGCTGAAGGCCTCCAAGGAGCTGATCTCCAAGATGACATCGGCCGCCCTAAGCAAGGGGCGCGGCCTGCCGCTCGAGAAGGCAAGGATCAAGCGGATAGTGGACGTCGGCGACGGGGAGAGGGTCTGCATAGACACAGCGTCCCAGCTGGGGCTCGGGGAGGGCATGCTGATAGGGAGCATGGCGAGCTTCTTCTTCCTCGTGCACAGCGAGACCGTGCCGACGGAGTACATCCCGACCCGCCCATTTCGGGTCAACGCGGGGGCGCTCCACAGCTACATCCTAGGGGTCGACGGCAAGACGCGATACCTCTCGGAGCTCAGGAGCGGCGACAAGGTCCAGCTGGTCGACAAGTCGGGCGCCAGGCGGGACGCCATCGTGGGGCGCATCAAGATGGAGAGAAGGCCCTTGGTGATGATAGAGGCGGAGGTGGGCGGCCAGGAGGGGACGGCGATGCTCCAGAACGCGGAGACCATCAGGCTGGTCCGCCCAGACGGGGCCCCGCTCGCGATAACCGAGGCTAAGGAGGGAGACGAGATACTCGTCCATGTGGCCGGACAGGCCAAGGGAAGGCACTTCGGCGGTGAGGTCGACGAGTTCATTGTCGAGCGCTAGCCAGGCAGGGCAAGCGCGGGCGGCGCGGTGAGCGCCGTTGGCGAAGAGGAAGGGCGCGCCCAAGCTCTGCACGTCGGTCGTGGCGGACTCCCCCGGGGAGATGGCGAAGAAGGCGAAGGCCGCGTTCTCGCTCGGCTCCGACCTCGTCGAGTTCCGCATAGACAGGCTGACGGGGGGCGAGGCCATGAGCGTGCTCGAGTCAGAACTCTCGGTCTTCTCGAGGCGGGCCATCATCACCGTCAGGTCGAGCAGGGAGGGAGGCGGCTTCATGGGAAGCGAGTCCCACCGCCTCGACCTCATCTCTAGACTGGCTGGCATGAAGCCGGCGTTTCTCGACATAGAGCTCGACACAGCGAGGGAGAACAAGGACTGGGTGAAGTTGCTGCCGAAGGCGGTGAAGAGGATAGTCTCCTGGCACGACTTCAAGGACACTCCCGCGCTGAAGGAGCTGCGGTCTATCTGCCGCGAGGAGCTCGGCTTTGGCTCGCTGGCCAAGGTCGTCACCACCGCCAGGAGCGCCGAGGACAACCTCACGACCCTAGCCCTCAGCGAGGAGAGACCCGGGAGGGTGATCTCCTTCTGCATGGGGGAGCTGGGGACGGTCTCGCGCGTCGTCGCGATGCGGACGGGCACGCCCCTGGTCTACGCGTCCATGCCGAACGAGGCAGTCGCGCCCGGGCAGCTCTCCGTCTCCACGATGAAGCAGCTCCGGAGAATGGTAGCCTGAAAAGATGACGGACAGGTACTGCGTGATCGGGAGGGACGTCTCACGCTCTCCGTCGCCGGCCATGATGAACGCCGCCTTCCGGTTCCTTCGCATCGACGCCGAGTACACCAGCGTGAGCGTTTCGGAGAGCTCGTTCGTCCGCGAGCTGGGGCGCCTGATGGCGTCAAGGATCAAGGGGATGAACGTCACGATCCCCTTCAAGGCGGCCGTGATCCCCTGGCTGGGCGGCCTGGACGCGGTCGCGACCAGGATACAGGCGGTCAACACCGTGACGATGGAGGCGGACGGGCGCTACCTCGGCCACAACACCGACCCGGACGGGATCGAGGGGCCGTTGAAGGCGGTCGCGGCGTCCCTCGACATCAGGAACTCGATGCTGGTGGGAGCCGGCGGGGCAGCCCGCGCATTCTGCGAGGCAATGAACAGGATGGGCTGCATCGACGTCGCGGTGGCGGTCAGGGACAAGGAGCGGGCGCTCCGGTTTGTTAGCGACATGGAGAAGGCGTTCCCCCGGATGAACCTCACCCTGGCCTCGATGGACGACCTGCGCCACCTCAACCACGACCTGGTCTTCAACGCATCGCCCATGGGGGCGGGCGGCGAGGCGCTCCCCAAGGAGCTGAAGCGAGTGCTCCCCGGGACCAAGGTCGTGTTCGACGCCGTCTACCGACCGAAGGAGACCAAGCTCCTGGCAGAGGCGAAGAGGAACGGGTCCAAGGTCATACATGGCGAGGAGATGCTCCTGCACCAGGGGATGGCCGCATTCAGGCTTTGGACCGGGAAGGAAGCCCCGGAGAAGGCGATGAGGAAGGCGCTCGCGGGTTCCTCCGGGGGAGCCTTGAAAAGGCCGAAGGGGGGCCGGGGGAAGAGATGACCTACGCCAGGGCGAGGGCCCAGACCTTCGGGGCGATCAGCATAGTCAACGCGATAGCCTGCGGAAAGGGGGCCACCGCCAGCGTCAGGCTCACGACGGAGGCGGAGGTGGAGGTGGAAGACTCGCCCGGGACGTGGGAGGTCAAGGTCAACGGAAGGAGGTCGGAGTCTCGGCTCGCGGTCGAGACCGTTCGGAGCGCAATGAAGATCGCGGGGAAGGACCCGGCGCCTACTGCGGAGCGGTAAGCACGTCGTCGAGCGTCCCGATCGGGGTCGGGCTCAAGACCTCCTCGGCTTCGTCGACGGCCATCGCCATGGGCGTGTTCGCCGCCCTCGGTCAGAAGGCCTTCGACCCAAAGAAGGTCATGGACTGCAGCGTCGAGGCGTCGATGGCCAGCGGCGCCAGCATCACCGGCGCGCTGGACGACGCTGCAGCTTGCGTACTAGGAGGGCTGAACATGACGGACAACCTCGGACGGAAGGTCGTGAGCTCGAGGCTGTTCGACAAGAAGCTCAAGGTGCTGGTCGTGGTGCCCAAGGTGAGGAGCAGGAGGGAGAGCGTCGACCCCGAGTTCATCAGGAGGTTCGGCGGCCTCACCAGCCTGTTCTTCGAGATGAGCCTCAAGGGAGACTACTGGAGGGCGATGGTCTTGAACGGGATGGCCTACTCTTCCATCCTCAAATACGACCCGTACCCGGCGCTCCGTGCCGTGGAACTAGGCGCTTTGGGGGCTGGGCTCTCGGGGACCGGGCCTGCGGTCGCCGCGGTCTTCGACCCCTCGAAGCAAGCCGACTTTGACGCCCTGGCGAAGGACTGGGCGGCCGAGGTCGGCGCTGTGATCGAGACCGAGACGAACAACGAGCACGGGAGGCTCCTCGCAGTTGGCTAGGAGCGCGAGCGTCCAAGGGGCGACCCGAGTCCTGTCGGCAGGGCCGCTGACCGGCAGCGTCTCTGTCCCCCCGAGCAAGAGCTACACCCACAGGGCGGTGCTCATGGCCAGCCTGGCGGTGGACAAGGGAGGAAGGGGCTCGACAATCCGCAACCCATTGCTCTCCCGCGACACCAACGCCACGGTAGACGCGTGCGCCGCGATGGGGGCCGCCATGGAGAGGCGAGAGCGGGTCCTAGCCATCAAGGGGACGAGCCCCAAGGTCCCAGGCGACGTCGTGAACGTCGAAAACTCTGGGACGACGCTGAGGTTCATGACATCGGCCTTCTCTCTCGCCCCGGACGGCTTCGTGGTGCTCACAGGCGACTCCAGCATCAGGCGGAGACCTATGCAGCCGCTCCTCGACGCCCTCGGCCAGCTGGGCGTGCAGGCATGGAGCACGACAGGGAACGGGTGCGCGCCCGTGGTCGTGAGGGCGGGCGGGATGAGGGGCGGGCGAGCGTCGATCAGGGGGGACGTCTCCTCCCAGTTCGTCTCCTCGCTGCTCGTCTCGAGCCCGTTGGCCGAGATGGACACTAACCTGAAGGTCGCGGACGCGGTCTCGAGGCCGTACATCGACATGACCCTCAAGCTCGCGGAGCTGTTCGGCGTGAAGGTGAGGAAGAAGGGATACTCGGAGTTCGAGGTCCCATCGGGGCAGGAGTACCGCGCCGTGGACTTCTCCGTGCCCGCGGACTTCAGCTCGGCGTCGTTCATTGTGGCGGCCGTCGCGATGATAGGGGGGAGGGTGAGGATCGAGAACCTCGACGCGAGCCTGCCCCAGGGGGACGCGCGCATAACGCGGATAGTCAAGCTCATGGGCGCGGAGGTGGCAGAGGAGAAGGGCGCGCTCGTCGTCTCCTCGGACGGAGAAAGGCTCCGCGGAGGGAGGTTCGACCTCGGCGACACCCCCGACCTCCTCCCGGTGGTCGCGGCGCTGGCCCTCAGGTGCGACACGCCCGTCGAGATCGTGGGGACAGCCCACGCTCGGTTCAAGGAGACTGACAGGATAGCGATAGTGGCGAAAGAGCTCTCGAAGCTCGGCGTGAACGTGAAGGAGAGGCAAGACGGCTTGAAGATCCTCCCGCAGAAGGCCAAGCTGGAGGCGGCTCCCTTGGACGCGCACGACGACCACAGGATGTTCATGGCCTTCTCCCTGGCCTCGATGCTCATCCCAGGAGGGACCCCCATCGTGGGGGCGGAGAGCCTCGACGTCTCATACCCCACCTTCCTCGAGGACATCAAGAGGCTCGGGGCGAAGGTAAAGAGCGAGTAGTGGAGTGGCGAGAGGGATGCCAGGCAACATATTCGGCGAGAGGTTCGTCGTCGTGAGCTTCGGCGAGAGCCACGGTAAGGGGGTAGGGACCGTGGTCGATGGGGTGCCCGCCGGGCTGGCGCTCTCCGAGGGCGACATCCAGCCCGACCTCGACCTCAGGAGGCCGGGCCAGTCCATAGTGACGACGCAGAGGAAGGAGGGGGACGTCGTCGAGATAATGTCGGGGGTCTTCAACGGGCGCACGACCGGAGCCCCTGTCATGATGATGATCCGGAACCTCGACGTCGACTCGCGCTCGTACGAGGCGATGGTCAACACCCCCCGACCCAGCCACGCCGACCTGACGCACCGCACAAAGTACGGGGGCTTCAACGACTACAGAGGCAGCGGGAGGGCCTCCGCGAGGGTGACGGCAGGCTTCGTCATGGCGGGGGCGGTCGCCAAGAAGCTCCTGAAGGAGACGCTTGGGATCGAGATAATCGCCTACACCCTCGAGCTGGGGGGGCTGAGGGCGGAGGGCTTCACCCTCGACGACGCCCGGAAGAACAGGTACTCCAACGACGTGAGGAGCCCCGACCTCAAGCTCGCCGAGAGGATGAAGCAGATGGTGATCAAGAGCAGGGGAGAGGGAGACAGCTTGGGCGGCATCGTGGAGTGCGTGGCCCTCAACCTCCCCATCGGCCTGGGGGAACCGGTCTTCAACTCGCTGGACTCCGACCTCGCCCAGATGGCGCTCTCCATCCCCGCGGTGAAAGGCGTGGAGTTCGGCTCTGGCTTCTCCTCCGCACGGCTGAAGGGCAGCGAGAACAACGACCAGTACTACATCGACAAGAGCGGGCGGGTCTCCACCGAGACCAACAACTCGGGCGGGATAATCGGAGGCGTCTCCAGCGGGATGCCCCTCGTGTACAGGCTCGCCTTCAAGCCGCCCGCTTCGATCGCGAAGAGGCAGAAGACCGTCGACCTCGCGAAGAAGAGGCAGGTGGAGATGGTTGTGCCAGGGAGGCACGACCCCGTGGTCGTCCCTCGCGCGGTGCCCATAGTCGAGTGCTGCACGGCGATTGTGCTCGCGGACCACGCGATAAGAGCCGGCTTTATCTCACCCGTCCTTGGAGGAAGGGGGAAGAGCCTTGACAAGTAGCGAAGCGGAGCAGGCAGGGGCGGAGCTCCAGGAACTGCGCGAAGAGGTGGCGGCAACCACCAAGGAGATCATCAAGCTCGTGGCCAAGAGGGCGGGGCTCGCGAAGAAGATCGGCGAGGTCAAGAGCAGGGAGTCGCTCCCGATAGACAACGAGAAGGTGGAGGACGCGCTCCTCGAGGACGTCATCAGGGAGTGCAAGAGGCTGGGCCTCGACCAGGAGCTCGGGGCAAAGATCCTGAGCACCCTGCTCAAAGAGTCCAAGAAGGCCCAGCGCGCGCACGGAGGGGGCAAGCAGCAACCGCTGATCACGCCGATGGTGATGATGGCCAAGGCCACCGAGATAGAGAGGAGCGGGAAGAAGCTCATCCGCCTCGACGTGGGGGAGCCGGACTTTCGCCCGCCGAAGGCGGTCCTCGACGCGGTGTCCAACGCGCTCTATTCGTACAAGACGTACTACACCGTCGGGAGGGGAATCCCGGAGCTCCTCGACGCGCTGCGCACCCACCTGGCGACCCGATACCGCTACAGGGAGGCGGCGGACAACCAGCTTCTCGTCACACCCGGCGGGAGGTTCGCCGTGTACTCCGCGCTAGCCACCGTGGCCTCTGAGGGGGACAGCGTCATCGTGGTCGAGCCGAACTGGCCGGCGTACAAGGAGGGGCTCGACTACATCGGGGCGCGGGCGATCACGATACACACGACGATGGAGGAGATGTGGGAACCGTCCCCGGAGAGGGTGAAGGCGGCGATAAGACCCAACACTAAGGCCATCGTGCTCAGCTACCCGGCCAACCCCACGGGGAGGATAATGAGCAAGGCGAGGTTCAAGGAGATAGTCGAGATCGCCGACGAGCGCGGCCTCACGGTGATAAGCGACGAGATCTACAACGACTACGCGTACAAGCCCTGCCCCACCATCCTAGAGGACCTCCCGAAGCGATACATCCTCACCTCGTCGTTCTCCAAGGCCTGGAGCATGACCGGGTTCAGGGTCGGGTACTCTCTAGCCCCGGCGGAGACGAGCGCGAGGATGCTGAAGATCCTGGGGCTGATGATCACGTGCGTGCCTGAGTTCATACAGCGCGGGGCCGCGAAGGCCCTGGAGTGCCACGACGAGGTGTCGCGCAACTCCAGGGTCATGAAGGAGCGGATCGACGCCACCACCCTGGAGCTGGAGAAGATAGGGGCGCTCGAGATCGTGAAGCCCGACGGCGCGATCTACGCCTTCCCCCAGGCCAGGGACCCGGCCTTCGACTCGTCCGCCTTCGCGATGGAGCTCCTCGAGAAGAAGGGCGTGACCATCAGCCCGGGGACGGGCTTCGGCGACTACCCGAGGTGTTTCAGGCTCTCGCTCGGCCAGCCGCAGGAGACGATAACCGCGGGGATGAGGAAGATAGGCGAACTTCTGAGTTGAGGGTCGCCGTGCTCGGCGCGTCGGGCGGGATGGGCTCCTTCTTCGTCCGGTACTTCCTCGAGAAGGGGGCGACCGTCAGGGGATCAGACCCAGGACGGGGCAAGAGAGAGCCCGTATCTGGCGGCTGTGGGAGATTCGTGCCTTGCGAGACGAACTCCGACGCGGTCAGGGGCTGCGACGTCACGATAATCGCCGTCCCTATGGACGGCACACTGAAGGTCGCGAAGGAGGTGGCGGGACGGCTGAAGCCAGGCTCCACGCTGGTGGAGATGTCGTCCGTGAAGGGTGACACGCTTCCCGCGCTGAGGGAGCTTCTCGGGAAGCGTGCCAGGCTGCTGTCAATCCATCCGCTCTTCGGGCCCGCCCTCGAGTCGAAGAAGGGGATGAAGATCGCGGTGATCACCACCAAGGAGGGGGGTGCAGAGCGGACGGAGCCTGCCCTCGCGAGGAAGCTCTTCCCGGAAGCGAGGATAGTCCCCATGGGCCGCAAGGAGCACGACAGGTCGATGGCCGTCGTGCTGTCGCTGACGCACCTCCTCAACATGGTCTACGCTGGTACTGTGTCGCAGTTCCTCACCCCTGACGAGTTCATGAGGGTCTCGACCCCCAACTCGTCGATGCAGCTCACCCTGGCAGAGGCGGTACTCGCGCAGGACGCCCGGCTCTCGTATTCCATCCAGGCAGGCAACGCCTACACCGGGAAGGTAGCCCGCGCTGCGATGCGCGAGCTCAAGGGCGTCCTCGCAACCGTGGAGGACTCGGACTGGAAGGCCTTCGACGAGCGGTTCTCGAGGCTCTCGAAGACCTACAAGACCGGCAAGAGGGCGAGCGCGGTCATCAGGGAAATATACAGCGCGGCGGAGAAGGCAGCCTAGGCTCCCCTGGTGGCCGCCTTCAAGGAGCGCACGTAGCTCTCTACGTTCGCGAGCATCCTCGCCGGGCCGTCCTTCTGGGAGCTGGCGACCCTGTCGACGATCGCACTCCCCACGACGACCGCGTCGGCGCCGGCGGCGAGGATTGCACGGACGTGCTCCGGCGTGGAGATACCGAACCCCACCCCGAGAGGCACTCCCTTCGCGTATCTCCTGACCGATCGGATCAGCGCGACCGTGCTCTCCTGGACGGCGGACCTCGCGCCCGTCACGCCCGTGAGGGAGACCAGGTAGAGGAACCCCGAAGTGTGCTTGGCGATCGCCTTCAGCCGTGCCGGGGTGCTCGTCGGCGCCGCTAGGAGGACGGCGTCCAGCCCGTGGCGCTTGGCCAGCGGGGCGTAGTCCCGGATCTCGTCGAAGGGGAGGTCTGGGATTATGAGCCCGTCCACCCCGTGGTGTTTCGCGTCCTCAAGGAACTTCTCAAGGCCGTTGGAGTAGAGGATGTTGTAGTAGGTCATGGCGACTATCGGCACTCTCGGGTTGCGCGACTTGGCTGCGTTGATCAGGTCGAGCACCTGGGCGGGCGTCGTTCCCGCTGCGAGCGAGCGGACGTCTGCGGCCTGGATCGACTTGCCGTCCGCGATGGGGTCAGAGAAGGGGATGCCGACCTCCACGATGTCGGCGCCTCCCCTTACGACGGCGTCTATCACGGCGGCGGAGGTGATCAGGTCGGGGTCTCCCCCCATCACGTAGGCGACGAGCGCTCCTTCATCGTGGAGCCCCTTGAAGACGGACGAGATGGGGCTCAAAGCTCGAAGCCCGACCGCTTGGCGATTGTGTGGACGTCCTTGTCGCCCCTCCCTGAGAGGGTGACGACGATGGACTGGGTCTTCTTCATCTCCTTCGCGAGCTTGACGGCGAAGGCGACGGCGTGGGCGGACTCCAAGGCGGGGATGATCCCCTCCTTCCTCGAGACGAGGTGGAAGGCCTCCACAGCCTCGTCGTCGGAGACCGTGACGTACGTCGCCCGCCCGCTGTCCTTCAGGTAGGAGTGCTCGGGACCGACGCCCGGGTAGTCGAGCCCCGCCGAGATGCTCTCCGTGCTCCTCACCTGCCCGTTCTCGTCCTGGAGGACGTAGGTGAGCATCCCGTGGAGGACGCCCTTCCGCCCCTCGATGAGCGAGGCGGCGTTCTTGCCCGTCCCGGTCCCGCCGGCCTCGACTCCGTAAAGCTTGACCCCCTTGTCGCCGATGAACGCGTGGAAGCTTCCCATGGAGTTGCTGCCCCCGCCGACGCAGGCCACCACCGCGTCCGGGAGGCGTCCCCTCTTCTTGAAATCAGCCCTCACTTCTCGCCCGATGACGCTCTGGAAGTCCCTGACCATGACCGGGTATGGATGGGGCCCGACGACCGAGCCGAGGAGGTAGTAGGTGGTCGCGACGTTGGTGACCCAGTCCCTGAGGGCCTCGTTTATCGCGTCCTTGAGGGTGCGGGAGCCGCTCTCGACGGGGTGGACCTCAGCCCCAAGGAGCTTCATCCTGAAGACGTTCAGCTTCTGCCTTTCGATGTCCTCTGAGCCCATGTACACCTCGGCCTTCAGGCCTAGCGCCGCGCAGGCCATCGCCGTCGCGACTCCGTGCTGCCCGGCTCCAGTCTCGGCGATGATGCGATTCTTCCCCATCCTCTTCGCGAGGAGCGCCTGACCGATCGTGTTGTTGATCTTGTGGGCCCCGCCGTGGAGGAGGTCCTCCCTCTTGAGGAAGATCTTGGCTCCCCCGGCGTAGGCGGTGAGGTTGGAGGCAAAGTAGACGGGCGTGGGTCTTCCCGCAAAGTCGTGGAGCAGCCGGTCCAGCTCCGCAAGGAACTTCTTGTCCTTCCGGGCTGAAAGGTACGCCTTCTCGAGCTCCTGTACTGCTGGGACGAGGGTCTCGGGGACGAACTGGCCCCCGAACACCCCGAAGCGCCCGTTGGTCGGATAGTCCTCCTTGCCAGTGGCGCGCCTCTTTGGTCTAGCCATCTACCGGGCCACCTGCCGCTCCCCCGACTGATTGGCCTTGCTCATGAACGCCCTGACCTTGGCGGGGTCCTTGACCCCCGGGGCGGACTCCACTCCGGAGGAGACGTCGACGCAGAACGGGGCTACGGTGGATATCGCGAGCTCAACGTTCTCAGGCCTCAGCCCCCCCGAGAGTATCATAGGGGTCGGAGCGATGGTCTTGCGGATCGCGGCGCACACGGTCCAGTCTGACGTCAGCCCCGTCCCCCCGTCGCGTCCCCTCTGGTAGGTGTCCGTGAGGAGGGCGTCGTAGCCCCTGACCGCCTCCTTCGCCTTTGGCGGGATGTCCGCGCCGTCGTTGGCGCTCTCCTGCCTCGGAACGGGGAAAGGCTTCAGGAGGTACGCGTGGAACGAGTTCCTCACCGTCTCGGGCGAGAAGAGGCTCCCGTAGAGCTGGATGGTCTTGGGTGCCATCCGCTTGACCGCGTCCGAGTTCTCCACGAGCGCCTCGCCCGTCGTGACCAGTACGGAGGTCACGAAGAGGGGGACCCTCGAGACGAGCGCGGCGGCCCTCGACATTGCGATGTTCCTGGGCGAGCTCGAGATGCCCGAGATGAACCCCACCGCGTCTGCACCCGCGTCGACCACCGCGTCGACGTCCTCCTCCCTGGTGAGCCCGCAGATCTTGACGCGCGTCATCTTGATGCCCCCGTCAGCGACCGCACCTTGGCCTCTATGTCTGTGGACTTCATGAAGGCCGAGCCGACCAGGAAGCCGTCCGCGCCAAGTTCGCGGAGCTCGTCTATCTCTCGCCTGGAGTTTATCCCGCTCTCCGATATCACAAGCTTGTCCTTCCCCATCATCTTGAGGCGCTCCCTCCTGTCCTTGCCGCTTGCGAGCAGGTGCTTTGAGGTCGCTAGAGAGACCTCGAGGGTGTCGAGGTCCCGGTTGTTGATCCCCACAACGTCCGCCTCCGACTCGAGCGCGAACATGTACTCGTTCTCCGTGTGCGCCTCGAAGAGGACCTCAAGGCCCCTGATGCGCGCGCGCGAGAACATCTTCTCGAGGCTCATCCTCGAGAGCCTGTTCATGAAGATGGCGGCAATGAACAGGACAGCGTCCGCTCCCATCCGCGCAGCGGCGTCTATCTGGACCGGGTCTATGATTATGTCCTTCATCAGGACCGGGACCTTCACCGACTTTTTGACCAGCGGCAGATAGCGGATGTCGCCCTCAAAGTGCTTGGGCTCTGTGAGGACGGATATCCCCGAGACGCCTCCGCGCTCGTAAGAGCGGGCTATCTTCTTCACGTCCCCTGCCGGCCTCAGCTTCCCCTCGGCGGGTGATGTGAACTTGATCTCGGCGAGGAGGGGTGTGAACCTCGAGCGAAGGATCGACTCCTTCAGGCTCCTATGCTCCATCCCGGTGTCGGGCGTCTCCCCCAGGTCTTGGTAGTAGCCCTCCTCGATGGTCTTGGCAGCCGAAGCGGCCAGGGTGAAGATGAAGTTTGATTCAGCCCTTCTGCTTTGCATATCTCTCCCTCGCTGCCTCCAGGCTCCCGCCGCTGAACTTCACGGTCTGTTCGAGCTTGCTCATAGCCCTGCCGCTCTTTATCGAGTCTGCCGCAAGCTCGATGCCCTCTCCGAAGGTGGTCGCCTTCTGTGCCAGGACAAGGCACACGGCGCTGTTAACGAGCACCATCTGCGCGCCGCAGTCCCTCTCCTGCGCGTCCCCGCCCAGGATGGACAGCGCGAGCATCGCCCCCTCCTCGGCGTCCGCCGGGCTCTTCGGGGGGATGAGAGGCCCTTCGCGGAGCCCGAATTCCCGCGGGATGTACTCGCGCGTGGCAATCTCGCCGTCCTTGAGGTGAGATACGAGGGTCCTCCCCGTCACGGAGATCTCGTCGACGCCCTCTAACCCGTGGACAACCATCGCCTCTTGGAGGCCTAGCTTCCCAAGCACGGCGGCCACCTGAGGGACGAGGGTGGGCGAGTAGAGCCCGACGAGCTGGGCGTCGACTCTGGCCGGGTTGATCAGCGGCCCCATGAGGTTGAAGACCGTCCTCACCCCAAGTTCCTTCCTGACGGGCGCCACCTGTCTCATCGCGGGATGAAAGGCGGGCGCGAACATGAACCCTATCCCCAGCTGCTCTATCGAGTCCTTCACTCGAGAGGGCTCCATCGCGAGGTTGAACCCCAGCCTCTCGAGGACGTCGGCGCTCCCCGACTTGCTCGTGACAGACCTCCCGCCGTGCTTTGCGACCACCGCCCCCGCCCCTGCGGCGACGAACGACGACATCGTGCTGACGTTGGGCGTCTTGACGGCGTCGCCGCCGGTCCCGCATGTGTCGACCATCCTTCCCCTCACCCGGGGGCGGTCCTTCATGGTCGAGTAGCCCCTCAGGCCGGAGGCCAACGCGGCGATCTCGTCCACGGTCTCCCCCTTCTTCCTGAGCCCGACGAGTAGCCCCGCGATTTGGGCAGGTGTCGCCGTCCCGTCGACTATCTCCCTCAGGCACCCCGATATGGTCTCGGCGGACAGGTCACTCCCGTCGAGTATGAGCTGGATGGCCCCCTGGACGGCAGTCATCGCTGTCCCCTGAGTAGGTTTCGGATTATCTTCTTTCCCTCGCCCGTCATGATCGACTCTGGGTGGAACTGGACGCCCTCGATGGGGTACTTCCTGTGCCTTACGCCCATAATCTCGGCGTCGTCCATGGAGAGAGCGGTGACCCTGAGCTCCGCGGGGATGTCGTCCTTCTGGATGGCGAGGGAGTGGTAGCGGGTCGCCTCGAACGGGTTCTTCACCCCCTTGAGCAGCCCTTGCCCGTCGTGGACTATCATGCTGGTCTTGCCGTGCATAAGCCGGGTGGCGCCGCTCACTGTCCCCCCGAAAGAGGTGCCTATCCCCTGGTGTCCAAGGCACACCCCGAGGGTGGGGACGCTGGGGCTGACCTCCTGCAGGACGCGCTCGCAGACGCCGAAGTAGTGCCTGTCCGCCGGATGTCCGGGGCCCGGGGAGATGATGATGCGGTCGGGGGCCATGTCGCGAACCTGCGCCATTGTGATCTCGTCGTTCCTGAAGACCTGTGGGTCGCCGCCAAGCTCCCCCACGTACTGGGCGAGGTTGTAGACGAACGAGTCGTAGTTGTCGATTACCAGGACCTTCAATCCTTCCCCTCCCCGATGAGATTGCGGCCCGTCGCGCTCTCGACCGCTTTCATGAGGCCGGCCGCCTTGGATTCGGTCTCGTGCCACTCCTTCTCCGGGTCGGAGTCGGCTACGATGCCAGCGCCCGACTGGATGCTGCACTTGGTGCCCCTCGCCACGAGCGTCCTGATGGTTATGGCAAAGTCCGCGTTCCCGTTGAAGGAGAAGTAGCCCAGCGCGCCGGCATAGGGCCCCCTCCTCACTGGCTCTAGTTCCTCGATTATCTCCATGGCCCGGGGCTTGGGGGCTCCCGAGACGGTGCCCGCGGGGAACATCGCGCGCATCGCGTCGTACGAGTCGAACTCCTCCCTTAGCGTCCCGACGACGCGGGAGACTATGTGCTGCACGTGGCTGAACTGCTGGACCGTGAAGATCTCCGGGACCTTGACGCTCCCGTACCTCGCAACCCTTCCGACGTCGTTCCTCGCGAGGTCGACCAGCATCGTGTGCTCGGCTCTCTCCTTCGGGTCTTTGAGCATCTCCTTCGTGAGCTTGGCGTTCTCCTTCGCGTCAGCGAGATGGGGGCGCGTCCCGGCGATCGGGAACGTCTCGACCCGGCGGTCCTCGACGCGGACGAGCATCTCAGGGCTCGAGCCTACTATCTTGGTCTCTCCGAACTTCAGGAAGTACATGTAGGGGGAGGGGTTGATCTGGCTGAGCGCCTGGTAGAACATGGAAAGGTCGCCCTGGAGCTCGAAGTCGTAGCGCTTCGATAGGACGACCTGGAAGATGTCCCCGGCGGTGATCTGCCTCTTGGCGGTCTCGACCATGGCCTTGAATTTCTCCTTCTCGACCGTGGGCCTCGCGTCGTTTGGCGCGGTGAGTCCACCGTGTTGATCTGCGGCGCTCCGCCTCAGGAGCGACTCGACCTCCTTCAGCCTGTTGGCCCGGCCCAGCGAGTAGTAGTGGACCCCCTTGTTGATGTGGTCGAAGACTATCCCGTCGGTGTAGATCCCGAACTCCATGTCGGGGAGGGAAAGGTCGTCCTTCGCCTTTGTCGGGATGCGCTCCCAGTAGCGGACCGAGTCGTATGAGATGTACCCGACGGCGCCCCCTACGAACCGGAAGGGGCTGCGGGCGGTGAGATCTGGAGACCCCTGAGCGGCGACGAGCTGCCTCAGGTCCTTGAGCGGGTCCTTTGTCTTCATGCTGTCCTTCGCGCCGTCGATGGACTTGGTCCTCAGGACGCCGTCCTTTACGGTAACGGCCGTCTGAGGCTCGAATCCTATGAACGAGTACTCCGCCAGCCTCCTAGCCCCTATCGCGGACTCCAGGAGGAACGCGCTCTCGAACTCGTCTTGGACCTTGACGAAGAGGGTGCTGGGAGAGTCCTTGGTTAGGAGCCGTTCAGCTTTGAGCGAGAGCGGAGACAGCTTGAGATCGCTGCCAAAAGTGGTCACCCATGTTGCTCGCGTTCATGGCAGCGGTATGCTCGCTAATATGCATTTATGCACATATATGTCCACTTGGGGGCCGCACCGGGTCGGCGCCAATAGGTGGCTCCCCTTGCCTTTGATGCGCCGAGCCTTGACCACCAAAGGATAAGTCCCAAGGCCGGCATGGCCGAGCCAGGGCTTGCCAAGCTTCAAGATCCGGAGAGCCAGGTTGAAGGACATGGACGTCCTGGTAAAGCACAGGAACGCGATGTTCGAGGCGTACGCGCCGCTGACCCCTGAGGAGAGCGCGGTCGCGGTGAAGGCCTACCCGGAATGGGCGAAGGAGATGATGAAGAAGAAGCTCTTCCACGGCTACATCGTCGAGACCAGCGGCGGAAGGGTCGCGGCGAGCGGATGCGTGTGGCTGCGGGAGCAGCAGCCCTCCAGAGGCCGTCCCGCAGCTCTGGTCCCTTACGTCATGTCGGTATACACCGACCCCAAGTTCAGGAGGAAGGGGCTCGCGAGCATGGTCATGCTGGAGACGATGGCGTGGGCGAAGAAGCACGGATATCGGAAGATGCTCCTGCACGCTTCGTTGGTGGGAAGGAAGGTCTACGCACAGCTGGGCTGGAAGCGCACCTGGGAGATGGACGTCGACCTGAAGAGCCCCAAGGTCAGCAGGGTCATGCAGGAAAAGTCCCCTCGTCCTTCCAAGCCTTCGCGAGCCGCCAGCTGACGACGGCAAGCACGACGATCGCGGTCGCCGCCAGGCTGATGCCCGAGAGCTCCACCGGGATGTTCCTCCCAGCCCCGAAGGTGTGCACGACCATCAGGAAGATTCCCCCTATAGTGAGAAGCCCGTGGTAGAACATCGAGTTCCTGACGCCCTGGAAGTAGATCGCCCCCGTGATCCACACAAAGAGGGCTGCCCCGGTGGCCGCGTACCCCAGGAGCACCGGCAGGGAGAGGGGGAAAGAGAGGAAGAGGACGACGTGCAGTCCCAGGAACGCCCCTCCGACCCCGGCGACCACCACGTGGAGGCGCCAGAGCCTCTCAGGGCTCCCCATCCATGCGGTCAGGGGCCTCTTGAAGAGCATGAGCGCACCGGTCGCGACGATGAGCCCGAGGGCGATGAATCCGAAGAGGTCGGCGAGGGAGCCCAACCCGAAGAAATAAGGCCGCGGGACGAGCTCCAGCATCAGAAGGATGCCGAGCGAGAAGCAGGAGACGAGGACGAGCGTCAAGTTGGAGAACCGGCCGATCTTCACTGCGATCCCGCCTACGTCCCAGACCCGTTTCGAGCCATATAGACGTGAAGAAACCGGGGGTTTTCTGAGGCTCTATAGACTATTGTATCTATTGAGACTAACTGCGAATTCACACAAGATTAAATACCAATCTCTCATGGAACAAGACGACTTGGTGTCCGAACCTGCCATGGAGCATATCAAGAGGCCGAGGGATATCAATGCAAAAATTGCAGAGTTCGTGAAGCTTGTGAACGAGGTCGGCCCCGACATCCCGGCGATCGCGAAGAGGATGGGAGAGCACAAGGAGTCGGTGCGCTATTGGTTCAAGAAGCTCCTCAAGCAGGGCATCGTGATCCAGCCCTCGGTGAACTTTGAGAAGCTGGGGCTGGCGCGCGTCGTCGCGGTCGTCGACTTTTCCAAAGAGTTCGAGAGCCAGGCAGAGGCGATCCTCATCGCCATGAGCCAGCTCTGCTACGTCCAGGCGTTCGTCAAGACGCTGCCAGAGGGGCACTACATCGTGCACGGGGCGGTGCCGGTCGAGTCGGTCGGCCAGTGGATCGAGACGATGCGCCGCCTGGGCGACGAGGGGCTCTTCTCGTCGCTGGAGTTCTCCACGTACGACTGGGCCAGGAACGCCCCCATGAAGTCGGACTTCTATGACTTCGAGGCGGGGCAGTGGGAGTTCGAGTGGTCGACTCCCGCGAAGGTGTACCCGGAGGCGCTGCAGGCTCCTTCCGCAAAGGCACAGGTCGACAAGATCGACCTCGAGATAATCAGGCGGCTGCAGAGGGACGAGACGAAGCCGCTCTCGGAGATTCAGAAGGAGACCGGGATCAACTACAAGACGCTGAGCTTCCACCACAGGAAGCACGTCCTCGGGCGGCAGATGCTGAAGGGGCACAAGGTGAACTGGATTGGCACCGCGTACAACCCCCAGAGCGACGCGGGCAAGCACAGGAGGCACACCTACCAGCCGATAGACGTCATAATCAAGGACATCTCCCCCGGCGAGAAGGCGACCGTGATGGGGCTCACCAACGCGCTCCCCTTCCTTTGGTGGGAGGCGTCGGGCAGGAGCAGCTACTACGCGCAGCTCGCGTTCCCCACCGAGACGATATCTGAGGCGATGGAGTTCCTAGGGAGAGTGCTCTACCCGCTGAAGGACAGGGCGCGCTGGTTCATGGCGGACCAGAAGCACACACGCGCGTTCGGGCTTGAGCCGAGGCTCTACGACAACGAGTCCAAGGCGTGGACGTTCAACCAGGCAGAGGTGCTCGGCAAGTTCGAGCAGCTGCTCATGCAGGTAAAAAGAGGACAGTAGAGAAGGGCCTTTCGTCGCCCCTTCTCTTTCCAGTCTCTAGATTCCCCAGCCGCCGATAGTGTCGAGCGGGGAGATGTGCACGCCCAGCGTCGCGAAGACGATGGATGCGCCGCCGAGTGCCACCATGCCGTATCTTACCTTATCTTCTAGGGTCATGGCACCTCCCAATGTTGTCTCGGCGATTTAAGTCATACGCATCTCCATGAACCTGTTGCAGCTATGTTAATGCCGATTCTCACGACAGCGTCGGCACCGTCCGTTCCGGCCCCAGCCAAGGCTTTTAGGCGAATGGCTGCTTGCGTGTGCTCGATTGCCTGACGCCCTCCAGGTCTTCTTGAGCGGCGTGGCGCTCGGGTTCTCGATTGCGGCGCCACCAGGCCCGGTCACGGCATTTGCGGCGCAACAGGTCGTCTCGCGATCGTGGCTCTCGGGCTGGCTCGTGATGCTCGGGGCGACGGTCTCCGACGGTGTTTTCTTCATGCTGACCTACTTCGGGGTGGCGAGGCTCGTCACGCCTGGTGAAAGGGACTTTCTGTTCATCCTCGGGGGCTTGCTGATGCTGTACCTCGCGGCTTCCATCCTCAGGGGGACAAGGCGTAGACGTGCGCTCTCATCCTCACAGCGACCTGACCGCTGGTCGTCGTCCCCGATCCGGAGGCACCCCTTTCTCCTTGGCCTGACTATGGGCCTGACAAACCCTTACCAGCTGGGGTGGTGGATTGCCATCGGGGCGGGGATGGTCGCCGAGTTCGGCGGGAGCATCGCAGCGGGGTTCTTCATAGGGATCGTCTCATGGACCGTGGTCCTCACCTGGACGGTCCACGCGAGCGTGAGGAGGTACGAGAGGCTCTCGCCGTTGATAGCCTACGCCTCTGCGGCCATCATGGGGGCGTTCGGGTTGTGGTTTCTCGGCGTCGGCCTTTTGACCATTCTTTGAGCGCGACTCCTTCGAACTCTAGGACGTTCCGCTCCTGAGGCGACTCCACTGACCCCCTGCGCTTGGCGCGGAGCTCGTCGAGCGCCTGACGGGCGGTCTTCCCTTCGTAGGTCATCATGTACGCTGCGAGGACGCTACCCGTCCTCCCCTTGCCGGCTAGGCAGTGGACCAGGACGACCTTTCCCTCAGAGAGGGACGTTGCGATGTAGTCCGCGCCCTGCTGCATGTCTGCGTGGCTCACGGGGGCGTGGTCCTTCATGGAGATGTGCCTCGTCTCCATGCCCGATGTCCAGCCGCTTGGAAGGGGCTCCTCCGTCAGGCTGAGTATCACGTTGACGCCGTTGTCGCGGAGCCAGTCCACTTGGCTCTTCGAGTAGGGTCTGCCTGAGGCGGCGAGGCTAGAGCCCCTCACCCAAGTGAACAGGGTGGGCCTGTCGGTGAAGTTGGCGCGTATCCTCCTGTAGGCCTTTCCTGTCCTTCCCATGTCCTCCTCCACCGAGCGGAGGAGTCTCGTATAATCCTGTTGGAGAGGTACGAAGGCCTAGAGGATCTCGAGCTTGCCGTACCTACCCACGTTCAGCTGCCGTTCTCCCCTGAAGTTGTTGATGTACCCGTTAGTGACCTTCACTTTGGCGCCCTTCGACACCTGGTCGATCTGGTTGTCCCACAGCGAGAGCTTGATAGTCCCCGTCTCGTCCTTCAGGGTGGCGTCAGCGACCTTGGCGTTACCGCCGGTGCGCAGAGAGACTTCCCTTGGGGTCGAGATGTCAATTATCTCTCCTTCCGCCTCTACCGTCCTCATTCCGTCCCTGAGATCTTTGATGTTCATCTTAGGCTAGTCGCGTCCTACCCATGCGCGAGAGATATTTATCCTTGATTGGAACCCTTAACACCGACTGCGGCATCGAAGGTTTTAAGGTTCGCTTGGGGAGCGGCGACTGCGTTGCTTCCTTCCGCAGGCGATATCGTCCCGCTCGCTCTTGCAATCGCCCTACCGGCGGGGGTGATGTTCCTGCTAATGCCTCCATACATGAGGTTCTTGGTCTCCAGGGGCAGGACGGCCAACGACGTCCACAAGCGAGGGGACGCAAAGGTGCCCACCCCGGCCGGCCCTCTCATCATCGCGGCGATGGTCGTGGGGGAGGTGGTGGCCTGGGTGTTCTACGACACCCTCCTCCCCCCAGTGCTCATCGTAGTTGTTCTGAGCGCAGGGCTCATAGGGCTCTACGATGACCTGCACGGGCTCGGCGGGGTTGTCAAGCCGGCGCTGCTGGCCGGCGTGGGCCTCTTCGTCGTGCTCGCGGAGCACTTCTATCCAGGGGTCTACGAGCCAATACTTTACTTCCCACTCTTCACGCAGACAGGCACTCACTACATCATCTTCGCGCTGATCGTGGTCGCCTCGATCCCCGTCTCCTCAAACGCATTCAACATGCTAGACGCCTTCAATGGCGAGATATCGGGCTTCACAATGATAGTCTCTGCGGCCCTCGTGGTCTCGGTAGTGCTCAGGTCCTCCGCTCTGCCCGACACGTCTGCCGGGACCATCGCGGTCGCGCTGCCTTTGTTGGCCGTCTCGGCCTCGTTCTATTACTTCAACAGGTATCCCTCCAAGATATTCGATGGGGACAGCGGGAGCCTATCCTTCGGCGCCATGTATGTCATCTTGTCCATCCTCTGCGGGGTGGAAATTGCTGCGCTGGTGGCGCTCATTCCCGCCGTGTTGAACTCGTACTACATCCTCTCGAGCGTAAGGGGGCTTGTGGAGAGGAAGAAGATGGCTGCGAGGCCGACCTACCTCGGCGACGACATGAAGATTTACGCCTCTACCGAGCCCCGGGCCCCGATAACCTTGGTGCGGCTGATGCTCGTCGGCGGACCCCTGAACGAACGGACGCTCGTCAATAGGATTCTCACGATAGCCGCTTTCGCGGCCGCTCTCTGCGTGGTCACATCGGTGATGACGTGGTTGCTATGAGGAGCTCGGACGAGAACAGGAGCAGGGCCAGCCTCGTCGGGATGCTGCTGATCGTGGCCGCATCTTGGGTCTTGATACTCGGAGAGACGTATGTGTTCTTTGCGATAGTCAGGCCTCTGGGACCTGAACTGCACGCGGGAGACGTGCCCTCATCCGTCGCGAAGATAATCCTCACCTTAGGCCTGGGCGCGTTCTTGGTGTTCGCGATGTTTGCGATGTCGCGGTTGTACCTGAAGGCTTTCCAGACTCCCAGGCCACCTTCTTAGCGTCGTATTCCTTCCTGGTGTAGACGACTCTCGCGGGGGCTCCTAGGACGACCACGCCCGGGGGGACGTCCTTCGTGACGACAGCTCCCATAGCCACGACGCTGTTCTTCCCGACGGCGACTCCTGCCTTGATGACTGAGCCCCCGCCGATGACCGCGCCGTCCTCGATGGTCACGCCGACCATCCGCTTGCTCATCGGGTACGGGTCGTTGGTGATGACAGCCGCTGGCCCTATGAAGACGCCCTTTCCAATCCGGGTGAGCGGGGGGATGTAGACCGAGCCCTCGATCCTGGTGTTGGCCCCGATCCTCACGTTGTAGTCGACGTGCGCCAGCGAGCCGATCGAGACGTTGTCCCCCAACTTGGTCTTAGAGCCCACGTAGGCGAAATGCCACACCTTGACGTTCTTCCCAAGCTCCGCGTCGTCCGCGATGAAGTTGACGGGCTTGCGGCCGGACATTGGAGGGCGCTTCGTCGGCGACTGCTGATAAACTGATTGCCCCGTGATATAGAGAGACCACTGTGGTAACTCTCTTAAACTCCAAACCGCAAAGGGGTCGTCATGAGGGGGACGGGGGGACGGGCGGGGGTCGTGTTTGTCCTGGCGATTCTCGCCATCCTCGTCGTCGCGGGCTCGTCGCTCGCATCCCGGAACCAGGTCCGCGCTCAGCCCCAGTTCACTGCCCAATCCGACCCGACCGTGACCGCGGGGATCCTGCTCCTTGACGTCCAGCAGATCAACCTGAACTCGGGGACGTTCGGGGCGGACTTTTACCTCTGGTTCAACTCGACTGGGAGCCCTCAGACCGTCCAGTACGAGCTCGTCAACGGGCAGGCGACCTCGGTCACGGTCGACGCCAACACCAGCTCGTATCAAGAGTACAGGATAGTGGGGACATTCACGACCGGCCTTGACTTCTCCAATTTCCCCTTCGAGAACCACAGCCTCAGCATACAGGTGGAGAGCAGGAACATGCCCTCCAGCCAACTGACCTTCGTCCCCGACACTGCTGCGAGCGGATTGGACCCTTCGCTGAGCGTCGTGGGGTGGAACCTGCTCGGGTCGAGCATACAGGCGGCGCCCCACGCGTATTCCTCGAGCCAGACCTTTTCGCGGCTGACCTTCACCGTCACGATTGGGAGGCCCGGCGTCCAGTCGTTCATGGCGAACGTGTTCCCCATCGTCCTGATCACCCTGATATCGCTCCTTGCATTCTTCCTCCCTCCCACAAGGTCGTTCGAGAGGATCCTGATCGGGGTGACCACCCTGATTGCGGCGGTCGAGTTCAACCTCTCCCTTCTGGGGCAGATCCCCCCCGTGAACTACCTCACCATCGCTGACAAGATGATGATAACGGTGTACGCCCTATTCCTCTACAGCATAGGCGTCACGATCATCCTCGCGAGGCAGGTCGAGAACAAGGACTTTGAGCGCGCCAAGAGGTTGAACACGAAGGGCGCGATACTAGTCCCGTTCATCGGGGCTGTGATACTCGGGTTCCTTCTCCTTCTGGGGTACACGGGGTTGTGAGATTTGCAATTCTTAAATAGAATTTCGGGGAGTTTGACGAGATAGATGGCCATAGCGACGGGCGAGTGGGCGATACTCCTCGTAATCTTGCTCGGCGTCGTCGTGAGCATATTCGTGATCTTCTGGGAGGGCCTTCGAAAGATTGTCGGAGCCGCGCCCCCGCCAAAGAGCGGTGAGCCCTTACCAAATGCCGACTATACCAAGTACGTCTGGAACGCGGAGGACATCGGTTCCCCTCCCGCTCGCAAGACGGTCGTCATGACGTACGACGGGCCTCAGAGGGTCAGCATGTCGTTCTTCCTCGACCTAACCAAGAACAAGAACGCCTACCTCGACCCAGTCAAGCCAATCAGGATCAACGGAGACATCGTCCCCATCAAGGACCTTCCGGCCGACCCGGAGAAGCTGCGCGCCATCAAGAAAGAGAGCGTGGACGTGACGAAGTTCGTGAGGACGGGGCCGCAGGGAATTCCGAACGACTTCGAGGTGAACTACATCGTCCGCGGGCGGTTCAAGAGCCTCAGGGGGTCTGAAGGAAAGATGACGCTACTCCTGGCGGTGACGATGCCCAAGGCAGGATCGGGGATAATCGGCCCGACGAAGTTCTGCATGAACTGCCAGTACTCGATGCCGCTCTCAGGGAAGTTCTGCCCCAACTGCGGCGTCCCAGTGGAGGCGTTCAGCGGGTCGGACACCAAGGACTGCGTGAACTGCAAGGAGACCATCGCCTCGAACGCGATCTTCTGCTTCAACTGCGGGGCTGTCCAGCCGAACCCGGCTCCGGCGCCGCGGGCAACTTCGGACGCGTCGGCAAGCCCCGCGAGCTAGATCTACTGCACGGCCCCGCCGCTGCCTATGGCACCGGCAACGGGCCCTGGAGGCGCGGGCGGAGGAGGAGCGACGCCCCCCGCGCCCATTATGTTGCTTATCATCGACGTGCCCTTCCACGTGAGGAAGACCTGGGCGAAGGCCTGGGCTATGGAGTCGAAGAGCTCGTCGTCGTGCAGGCCCGGAGGGGCGACCTGACTCATCATCAATCCCTTCAGGGCCGCTCCTTGCATCAGCGCGTCCCCGGGAGAGACTCCCGAGGCGAGCGGGACGGGGGTGTTGGGAGAGGGAGGCATCGTGGCAGAGGCCGCTGCGCCGCCAGGGAACGGGATGGCGGGGTTGGTGTACCCCAGCTCCCACGCGGTCCACGCCTGGCCTATCGCGAACGCAACGGCGCTCCCGTAGAGAGTGTAGTTCGCGGACTTTTGGTTGAACTGAGACATTATCATGGGCGTGGCCATCATCCCCCCTCCTATCATCCCCGCGGGGGGAAGGATCCCGATCGGACCGTTGATGATGACGCCCACGAACTTCACCGAGCTCTGCCAGTTCGCCCAGGCGCCGCAGACCGCCGCAGCGACGTCGTCGATGAACCCGTTGAAGCCGTCGCTTATCGCGTTGGCCGCGTCGACCGCTATCTTCTTGGGGCTGGGCGGCATGAACAGGTTCGTGGGCTTCGGGACCCGGGGCCGAACTCCGGGGTCTTGCCGTTGACGTCGTCCTCGAGCCCCGAGTCCCAGCTCGGCGGGAGGCTCACCCCCTTGGAAAGGTACTGGGTCTTCGCGAGCTGAGCGAACATCTTCGCGTCTGGGGCGGGCACCGACTAGCCTCCTATGTTCACGGTCGGGCTACCGTTCTGTATCGAGCCGTCGCCTCCGCAGTGCTTTGTGCTGTCCCCGCTCCTCGCGGCCGGCTTTCCGTTGATGTTCACGGTACCAGAGCCCTTTGCGACGGTGAAGTTGTTCGGGCCGCAGCAGGGGGCGTGCAGCCCCTTGTCGTCCTGCCTCGCTGCAGGCAGGCTGTTTATGAGCACGGTCGGCGAGCCGGCGGAGACAATCCCCACGACCGGGTGGGGGCATATGGGGCAGCCGTGGCTGCAGTTGCCTTGCACCGGATCAGTCTGGCGGGCGGCGGCTGGCATTGGGTCCCACTACGGGTTGAGGTCCACGGTGGTCCCCTTGATCGTGGTCTTTCCGCTCGCCGTGATCTCGGTGTCGGCGTCGCTCTCTATCTTGACGTTCTTCGCCTTTATCGAGAGGTCGTCCTCGGTGCTTATCGATATCGGCAGCTTCGAGGTGAGGCTGACGCCCTCCTCCTTGCTTATTGCGACGTCGGTGTCCCCGACGTGGATTGTCACTTTCTCGTCCTGGATGGTGAGAGTGACCGTCTGGTCGGGCAGCTCGATGTATATCCTGCGGAGGTCAGGGTTCGAGGTGTAGGGAGGGATGTAGACCATCTCTTCTGCCTGTGATGCGGGGGGGCGGTCCTCGTCGTTGTAGAGGCGCCCAGTGATGACTGGGGCGTTGACGTCCCCATTGACGAACGAGACCAGGACGAGGTCCCCCACCTGTGGGATGCTCGCGAACCCTATGTGCTGCGTCGCGACTGGGACCTGCCGGAGCTCGACGTCCTTGTCCCTGAGCTTCACGCTGCACTCGTAGTTGTCGTTGTCGCCCTCGTCGGCGTGGGGGAAGACCGATGTGACGACGCCGAGCTCGGCCACGTGGACCTTCCCCACCTCCGACTCCGCGACCTTCTTCATCGCCTCGACTATTCCGCTCATCTCAATGCCAACTCACTTGGGCGGGAGCTGCCTCACGTCCACCCGCTCGATTCTCGAGGCTGGAATCTTCACCTGCAGGTTCGCCTCGACGGAGTAGACCAGGCGCTTCGCGAAGACCCCGCCTGGCAGCTCCTTGGAAGCATAGAGGTCTACGCCCTCCACCGGCTTGACCAGCATCCCCCTGTTCGCGAAGTCCTCCTGCGCGAGGGCGACCGCCTTTATCACGTCCACCGTGATGTCGTCCCTCTGCTTCTCGTTCCCCGACCAGACCTCGACGTTGTAGGTGGCGTTCATGTGGATCTGCTTCGTCTTGCCCGCGCCCGCCGCGGAGTTGTACTTGACCGAGACGTTCTCAGAGCCCTTGGGCGGAGGCGCGCGGAAGGTTATCGTCCCCCTGCTGTAGTCCATCTTGTAGTCCACGTTCTCTATCTGAAGGTGCCCCGTGGACGACTCGACGCGCAGGAGGGGCCTCTGGGCCTTGCCTGCCAGGGAGAAGACCGTCCGCGAGCCGTCCCCGCTGAACGACTCCCGCTTCTCCTCCTTCACCTCCACGCCCTCGCCGCCGAGGCCTACGTCCTCAAACGTGAAGTTGGGGCTGTATACGAACAAGGCTGGGAGGGGCACCGGGTCGAGGCGCGGCGAGCGCGAGGCTATGTTCTCCTTGTTTACGCTCTCCATCCTCTCCTGGAGCGCCTTCACGAGCCCGCTGGAGATCTCGCTTAGCACCAAAGATCACTTCAGCTGCTTGATCTTCGTCCTGAGCTGCATGACGTCGGCAATCCTGGTGGTCGACTTTGGATTGGAGTTCTTGAAAGTCACTGAGAGAACCTCCCTGTCCGGGTGGGGGTTGGGCAGCCTGTACCTGTACCACACCCACTGGTTGGGGGCGAGCAGGAACTCGACGTAGGGGTTCTCGGCCCCCTTCGCGGAGAGCTTCTTCCTCTCGTGGACGACGAGGTTCTTCACGGTCTCCGTGGAGCCGTCCACGTACCTGATGGAGACGTCCAGCGCCTTTTGGTTTCCGTTCTCTGCGCCGGCCCAAAAGTCGAGCTGGTCGAAGAGGTTGGCGACGGTGAAGCGGCATATGTCGACCGAGGCGGCCCTGACCGACGGTAGCCACTGCTTCGTGATGAAGCCGAGCAGGTCGGTCCCGTAGGTGCCGGTCTCGCCCGGGACCTTCTCGTCGAGCCCGTAGGACTTGCCCTCCGGGCTGTCCAGGCGGGTTATCGTGTTGATCTCGGACATGTTGTCCACGTACCTCCTCAGCTCCGCGTTCTCGGCCTCCAGTCGCACGAGGTCCTCGAGGATCCCCTGCTGGATGTAGTTCCAGTCGTCCGCGGTGATGGTGTCCCCAGGCTGCGCGATCTTTGGCTTGAAGCTGGTCAACGGGGCTCTACTCCTTCACAACCAGTTCTGCCCGCACGCCTGCTCCCTTTATAGTATTAAGAAAGTCCGCGGCCTCGCCCTCGGACACACCGCTGGCCGCCAGTGCCCTCGGAGGGACCCGCAGCGCGAAGGTAGAGGGCTGCCTCCCTGACCAGGTCAGGCGTATCACCGCGTCGGGCACCGGAAGGGCGAAGATCGAGGAGCCGAAGGAGCTCTTCGAGAGGTGGCCGACCTTCGCCGAGATGGCCTCCTCGTAGACCCAGCGCGAGCCGCCCGAACTGAGCCTCGGGAACGCGGGCGAGGCGGTGACCAAAGACGAGACGTCTTCCCCGTCGAGTGTGGCGGAGCCCTCGCTCATGACCAGCCTCTGGCCGACCCTGAACCGCCCTTCGAAGCCCACGCGCCCGCCCGAGTCCAGGTTCCTCAGCGCCGGGTTTAGCACGACATTCCCCTCGCCCTGGAGCGTCATCTCGATCACCGGGGAGGCCTCCTCGACGCTCATGCTCCCGAGGGTCCAGGTCTGGCCGCCCGCGACTCTCTTTTCAATCGACATTTTGCGCTCGGGGTTCTCCACTACCTCAAGCTCCTCCTCCCTCACGGAGAGGAAGTCGGCCATCAGAGTCTTGACGGATGCCACTGTGCCGCCGCCCTTGAACTGCCGGAGCGCGCTCTTGATTCGTGCGCGATAGTCGTCGTCGGCCTCTTCGTTGGTCCTCGTGAGCTCGAATATCGCGCCCAGCTTGTCGAGGTCGCCGCGGTTGGCGGTGTCCACCCAGTGTGTCCGCATGATGCGGAAGACGCTCTTCTGCTCCTCGTTGAGGGACCGCCCCACCGAGTCGAGGACCTTGAAGATGACGGAGTCGGTGTCCCAGGTCCTGTAGAACTCGGGGAGCCTGTCAGCAATCCGCCTGGTCCTCTCCAATTCTATCGTCACCCGACTAGCACGCTCACTGTCCTGACCCTTGGCTTCTCGTCCGCGTCTAGCACGATGTTCTCCCTGGAGCTGCTGCCGCCCGGCTGGCCGTCCCTGTAGTAGTCCACGGCGATGCCCTTGACGTCCCTCACCCCCTTCGAGGCCAGCGCGACGGCTACGAGCCTCCCGAATATCACCGTCTCGCCTGTCGTGACGGAGCCGACGTAGGCCTCCACCCCGTCCTTGATCGCCTCTTCGACGTCGGCGAGCTGGGTCCCGTCCTGTAGCTCCAGGAGCACCCGGACGTCGAGCAGCAGGAACTTAGGCCGAAGTATCTGGACGTATACGCCCGCGGCCCTAGTGTCGTCGACCGCCTGTTTGATCTTGTCCATCTCCCCTCCGTCGACGATGACCCTGACCACGCCCGGGACCGGCAGGTCCACCGCGCTCCCCCCCATCTCCACGGAGTAGAGGACGGGCATCTCGTCTATCCTCACGGGCCTGACGACGCCGTCAATCTCCTCGATGCGCTGCTTGAGCGAGTTGTATGTGGCGCGTCCAAGTGCCCGGAGCCCTTTCTTCGCCCTGTCCCTCAGGACGTTGTCGGTCTCTGGCTCGGTGCCCCCGCTCAAGGGCTGCCTGTTGACCACGAATTCTATCGTCTCGACCGGCTGAGGCATCAGCGTGATGCTTCCCGAAAGCACATTGCCCCCGGGGCCCGCGTCCACGGCCTTCACGGGGACGTCGACCTCCCAAACGCCCAGCGGCTTCCTCTGGAGGACAGCCTCATCTGTGGTCTCGAAGAGCTTCACCTCCTGCTTACGGCGGGAGGAGGTGGAGAGCCGGGTCCCCTTCGGTATGGCCACTTGCTGGTACGCCTTGTAGGCGACCCTGAACTCTGAGCGGTAGTCGGGCTTGAACGTGCTCTCGAGCCACGATAGCGAGTCGCCGTCGAGGGAATAGTCCGCACCCTTCTTGAAGACGAACGGCTGGTTGTGCAGCATTCCCTTGACGCTGATGATGTCGAAGACCGGCGTCCGCTTCAGGTCGTACTTCTTCCCTCCGTCATAGACTATCACCTGCTCCTGTGGAGGCAACTCCGGCGGGGGCTTCCTCCTGCCGAACGTCACCAGCCCCGCCGCGTTCTGGGCAGGCCTTCTCTGCACGCCGAGGATCGCGACCACGAGGTCAAGCGAGTTGCCGGAGGCGGTGTCTATGAACCCCGCCTTGTAGACGTAGTCGTTCTGGGCGTACAGGTACTCGATCTCCCGGCCTATGGCCTCGATGATGGTCCGAACGACGCTCCCCGGGTTGACGTCCGTGATGGGCGACGGGCTACCGAAGAGGTATGAGACCTCGAACGTCGACATGACGTCGGGTCGTTTCCCGCCCTCTAACCACTCAAACATCCCCTCCGAGAGCCGATAGTCGGTCCCCTTTGCGAAGGACGCCCGCACCCCCTTCACCGGGCCTTCGACCTTGACCACGTCGCGGATTCCGTCCTCGCCGGAGCCCAGGCGGTATCTGACCTTGGTCGGGTCGTAGACCAGGTTCTCCCTCACGACCGCCTTGGTGAGCTGCTCGAGCATCGACGTCGTGATCTCCTCGAAGGACTTGGTCTCGTAGGACATGCTATGCGTTCTCCAGGTAGAACGGGAAGACGACGTTGAGCGGCACCTCAGTGTCCGTCGCGATGAGGCTCACGTCTACGTCTACGGCGTCGGGCCTGTCCCTCCTCACCGTCACAGAGACCTTCACGACCTTCTTCACTCGTGGCTCCCTCTCGAGGGCCTCGATGACCACCGCCCTCACCTTCTCCCGCGTGGCCTCGTTGTTGGGCTCCCCGATGAGGTCGTAGAGCTTTGAGCCGTAGGAGGAGTGCCCGATGTCAAGGAGCTCCCCGGGACGGGTCCTCATCCTGTGGACTATCGCCTGGCCCAGGTTGAGCTCGTCGTCGACGAGCTCGAGGTCACCGGACGGGGAGACCTTGAGGTCTGCGCCGACGTCCGCGTAGACGAGTCGAAGGTCCTTGCCAAGAACGGGCTTCTCTTCGCTCATCTGTCTGCTACCCCGATGGTACCCCGTTCCCCAACGGGCCGATTTAAGGTCAGCAAGGGGGGCGTGGACACGCTAGGTCACTCCGACGAACCGAGGAGGCGGAAGGACGTGGTGAATCCCTTGGACTTTGCGAGGAAGTGCTCCACTCGGGTAACCTGATACTCCCCGTTGATGGAAGAGTCTGGCATCTCCGAGATTTCGACGGTGTCGTTGAGCTTCACGGCGGCGTTCCCCACGACGTCGAGGATGACGGCGATTGACTTTGAGAATCGCCCCTGGATCGCCTCGGCAGCAGATCCGGCGGAGTCGGTGTCCCTGAGGGAGGCGTCCTGGACGATGAGCTCGTTGCCGCTGCCGCTCTCGCCTTGGACGGGGGTCTTTGTGAGCCAGTGAATCGAGTCCTCCCCCTGGGAGCTCGAGGGGCTCTCCCCGAAGACCTTGACTCCCTTGTAGACCGGCTCCTGGTCGAGCCTCGAGACATGGATGACGTCCTTGCCGTACTCGAAGGTTGTTGCCGAGGATGCCTCGTAAGCTTTGAAGCAGAGCTCGTCGTCGGCGTTCGCGAAGACGTCGAAGCCGTTCCTCCTCGCGAGCCTCATCGTGTGCTCGTGGAAGGACATGTCGCTGTCGACGATGTAGTAAGGAAGAGTGAGGCCGTCCTCGACGTCCCCCGGCGTGACCTCGGCCGTCCCGGCCATGTCGGAGACGATCGCACCGCAGGTCTGGGACTCGTAGGACGTGTTGGCGCGCCGGCGCATCATCTTGGCGATGGAGTTGAGCCCGAAAACCCTCACCGTGTGGAAGCCCGCGTCGACTACGTCGACCACGCCGGTGAAGACGTTCTCCGTGTCGTCGTACCCCAGGGAGGCTGTGATCGAGTCGCCCCTTGAGACGCTCAGCCCCCCAGACGAACGGAGGACGGCCTCGAAGCATCCTGCGGGGCCGTTCATCGAAGTGTCTATCCTCAGCGAGATAAGGTCGGTGCTAGAGTCCGGGTCGACGCTCGCAGAGCCCATCGAGAGGCTGTAGGACGGCTTCAGCAAACCTCGCCATCTCCTACTCCGGGAGGTCCGTCAGGCGGATGATAGCGCCCGAGGACCGCATCGCCCCGGGAGAGTCCCATCGCCAGGTGGTCTTGTCTATCCAGCGGGTCCCCTCGTTGTCGGCGTCGGGCATGACCAGCCAGTCCACGTCCTTGTGGTTCGGATCGCTGAAGAAGACCGGGTTCCAGTCGCCCTTCTTCCCCTTCTCCCAGTCAATCGGGAAGATGCAGAGGAACCCGCTGGTGTCGGTGGCGGAGTTCGTCCTCAGCCCGACGTAATTGTTCGTGGCCCTCACCTTGATGTCCCCGACGCACCCCGCCGTCTCAGGGGTCTTCCACGCGTCCTTAGGCTGGGCCTTTGCCTTTGCATTGCCCAGCAGCTCGCTCCAAAGGTCGAGCCTGAAGTTCTGGACCTGCGTGCGCGCGGCCTGGTCCTGCGCCGTCATGCCTATGCAGATCTCCGTGTCGCGGTCCCCCGCGAGGCTCCTCTCGTTCAGGTTTGCGCTCCCGACTATTACAAACTCGTCGTCGACTATCATCAGCTTCGAGTGGACGTAGATCATGTACCTCTGGTTCGCGGAGACCCGCTTCTGCCTCTTGCCGGAGATGTCGACCTTACCCCTCCTGTCCCACCGCGCTGGGAAGTAGAAGGAGACATAGTCCTTCCAGGTGCCCTTGAAGCTCGAGTCCTTCTTCGCCTGCGCTTCGCAAGCGTTCTGGACGTTCGTGGCGATGTACTCCATCGTGCTCGCCTCGTACTCCCTCACGACGCGGAGGGCGCCCTCGTCGGGGTTCCCCTCTGGGTACATCGGGATTACGACGTAGACGTGGAAGGGCTTCTTGTTCTCGATCATCTGCAGCACCCTCTTCACGATGGTCTTCGGGATCTTGTTGTTGACGCTCTTGGCGTATGCGACCCCGGCGCCGATGAAGTACTGGCTCTCGATGTAGACGAACCTCTGCGCCCCCGCGATGGCCCGGACGTACGCCTCCTGGATGCTGCTCTCTGAGCCCCAGTTGAGTATCCATTCGAACTCCTTCGGCGATGCCCCAACGACCTGCACCTTGGTGGGGAACCAGTTGCCCACGGAGGGCGGGCCCCAATGCTCCTTCTTTATCGACCTCAGGACCTGGCCGATGAACTGCCCGTCCTTCGGGTCCCTCTTCTCATACTGCTGGACAAAGAGGAAGTTCTTGTCGTCCTCGGTCCTCTCGGAGAGGATGAACGCGAACTTGCCGACGACCCTGGTCACGGCGTCGACGTTCCTGTCGCCGCGCGCCTCGGGGGAGGCAGGATCGACGTTCCACCTCCCGACAAACTCCCTAACCATGTCCCAGGCTGTCGGGCCGGTCAGCTGGGCGTGGATGTCGTGCCATGGCTGCCTGGGCATCTCCTGGTTGCCGCCGAACTCGGCGTTGTACCAGTCGTCGTACTCGTACTCGGTCAGGACGCTGAACCCGTCGAAGGCCTGCTTGGAGAGGCCGCCCAGCGAGCGGTACCCGTAGCCCGTGGCAGGGATGGCCTTGACGAAGCCGGAGCTCGTCGCGTCGAAGGCGGTGGCCTCCTTCGCCTTCGCCTCTGGGTTCGACTCCGGGGGCGGCATGATAGGGTGCGCCCACCAGTCGAATCGTCCCTTGGTCAGGTCGAGCCCGCCGAAGAAGACCTTGATGTCCCTGCGGCCCTTCTGGCCCTCGGCCTCGCAGTCCACGACGACCATCTTCTGGTGGTGCGAGTAGCCGACCCCCGTGTGCGTGCTGGCGCGCCAGAGGAGGTTGGGAGGCTTCCAGTCGACCTTCTCGTCCGGCTTGGCGAGCGCCCGGGCGATGTCCCGGAGCTGCATGTGCGCGAAGTCGTTGTCGCTGTCCTTGGCAGCCCCCACGACAGGGTGGTCCCACGTGTGTATCGCGATCAGGATGTCCTTGTTCTCCTTCGCCTTTGCGACGAGGATCCCGCCTATCGTGTCCTTGATCTCCGGCTTCTCGGTGTGGGCGAGCCGCATGTAGGGGTGGAAGGACCAGTCGCAGATGAGGACGAAGTGTTTTGCCTTGGCTATGGCGTCGCCGATGTCGTGGAAGGCGCCCTCGGTTCCCTTGTCGTCCTTGCTCGCGTTGGAGTAGAACGTGACCGCGTTCCCCGAATACCAGTCGTAGGTTGCCATCCCCCCGACCGGCACAATGAAGTGCCCTGAGACGTTGAAGTAGGGAGAGGCAACCACGTCGGGCGAGTCGGCCGCCGCGGGGTCTGGGGAGTTCGCGCCGCCGCTTCCGTCAGGGGTGAGCTTGATCCGGACTTGGAGCTCGCGGGGCTTGCCGTCGGGGAGCGGGACGAAGTAAGGGTTGGCCGAGGAGTCGAACAGGAACGATATGCGGGGGAGGGTCGTTGCAACGTCTGGCCTTGCGCCGTCGGGTTTGAAGGTCATCAGGTAGGCGACAGGGACGAGCTCCTTCTTCTCCGAGTCCGCCCTGCCGACACCGGACTTCTTCTCGAGCACGCCAGAGACCTTGGTGCCCGGGACGAAAGTCTTCTTGGTGACCTTTCCGTCCTTGTCCCTCTCTATCTCGAAGAGCTTGAAGTCTATCCTCTTGCCGGAGTCCTCGCTGAGGAAGTGGAACTTTACGTCGAAGGTCGCCTGCGAGTACCTGTTGGACTCGGGGTCGGCCTCGGCACGGACGATTATCGCGCGATTCTGCTCCGACAATCAGTTCACCCGGAGTCCCTGAGAGTTCTTATTTCTTTTCACGGAGGCGCCGGTCCTCGTCCAGCGCCCGCTTCTACGACTCTGGCTCATACTTGACCGCCGCGAGGTAGCAGGACTTTGGAGCGATGGTCCCTTTGGTGATGTTCGCGCTCGCGAGGGGGCCTCTCGCGTCTGTGCCGGTCTCCCTGATGAGGTACTTCACGTCCTTGGGTCGCAAGTGTGAGTTGATCGCGAGCATCTTGGCGCAGACGTTCGCGACTTGCGGGATTGCGAAGGAGACTCCCGTGTCGGTGGCCGGTAGGAGCGGTATCTTGGCGACGTCCATCCCGGCGGCTTGGGCGTAGTAATAGCGGAGTCCCGGGTCGTAGAGGGTGAGGTTGTCGGCGAAGCTCGCAACGTCCACCGTCTTCCCTCCGAAGCCGAACTGGATGTCGGACCCTCCGGTGTCCGGGGCCGCCGAGGTCGCGAAGAGAGAGCTGCAGCCACCCACAATCACCATGTTGTCAGCCGGGCCTAGGCCGGCTGGGCAGACGTCGTACGAGTCGAGGTCTCTGCCGTTGTTCCCAGCGCCGAACACGAAGAGGACGTTGGGGTTGTCGGTGATGAGCTTGTCGACGCCGTTGTCCTTGTAGACCTTCTTCTTGTTCTCGGTGGCGAGCGCGGAGACGATCACCGATGCCTCGGCCTTGACGGCCGCCTCCATCGCCGTCTTCACGAGCGGCACTTCTTTGTCCGCCTCCCGGGCCCCTATCGAACCTACCGCGGCCTGAGTCCTTACCCTATAGTCCAGGAGGTTAAGGCAGGGGTTGCCCCAGACCGCTATCGCGGCTACGCGAGTCCCGTGGCTTATCGACTTTTCGTTGAACTCGGCGATCCCAGAGGAGACCACGTGGCTGACGCAGCGGGCCGAGAGGTATCCGTCCTTCGGGACGTCCGGGAGACCGGCGTCCTTGTGGACGCCTTCGTCGATGACCGCGATGCGGATCTTCTCCCTGTAGTTCTCGGCCTTGTCGTAGACGTCGTCGAACTCTTCGTCGCTCTTGAAGTAGTCCTTGACGTCGCTGGACCTGATGAGAGTGTGGATTCCCATGGCCTTGGACGAGGACAATCCGCTTGGTTCCGCCTCTCTTGAGGTTATAATTCTTCTCTCGGCGAGAGCCGCTACTTTTCCTCGGGCGGGTCGCGCTCCTCGACTTCCTTCAGCTGAGGGATGGCGCCGGGCTTGCCCAGGGCTAGGTATGGTCGCCCTTGGGGCAGGTTCACCACGTAGGGCAGGTCCTTGTCCTCCACCGTGCTGATCGAGACGTACCCTGCGTGCCCCTCCACTTGGCAGAAGTAGTTCCCTAGCTTCGCGGGGTTCTCCATCGCCGCGATCCCCAGGTTGTCCGTAACCGCCTCGCCTTTTTGCTGGGCAAGGTCCGCTGTCCCGTTGGGAGTCGCGGCGAAGAAGAGCACGTTGAGGCCCCGCGCGGGTACGTTCCTGAAGAGGACCATGACCGAGAGGTAGGCTCCGGCTTCGGAGGGCCGCTCGTCGACGGGGCTCGACACCGGCTCGATCCTTCCTGGCTCTCTCACGGTGAGGAGCGCCCGCCCCACCGGCAGAAGAATCGCGTAGGGCTCCTTGGTGTCCTCGACGGTGCTGATCGAGGCGAACCCGGGCTGGCCGTCGACCTGGCAGAAGTAGTTCCCGAGCGCGGCCTTCGAGCCCAGGGCGGCGACCCCCTGGTTGTCTGTGATAGCTTCCCCGGCTGACCCCTCTCGCGTCAGGGGAGTCCCGTCCGGGCCGGACTGGAAGAAGCTCACCTTGGCGCCCGTCAGGGGGACGCCTCGGAAGAGCACCCGCACGCACAGGAAGCCGTAAGAGCCGTCGGGCCGCTCCACGACCTCCAGGGACTTGATGTCGCCGGGCTTCTGGTGCGCTATGAAAGGCCGGACTAGCGGGAGCGAGACGACGTACGGGAGCTTCGGATCCTCGACGGTCCCGACCGAGGCAAACCCCGCCACCCCCTCGACCTGGCAGAAGTAGTTCCCCAGAATCGCCTTGTCGGAGAGGGCGGCGACCCCTTCGTTGTCGGTGATTGCCTCCCCCTTCGGCTGGTCGGCCGCCGCCTTGCCGTCCTTGTCGCCTGCGTAGAAGGTCACGTTGCGCCCGACGACGGGAAGGTCCCTGAAGAGCACCTTGACTGAGAGGCATCCGCTCGAGGCGTCTGGTAGCTCGGGGACTTCGACCTCCCCTTCTATCCTCCCGGGGCTCTGGTAGGCGATGAGCGGCCTGACCAGCGGGAGCATGAGCACGTAGGGGCGCGCCGTGTCTTCTACGGTGCTGACGGCAGCGACCCACTTGCCCTCGAGCTCGCAGAGATAGTTTCCGAGCTTGAACTCGTCGCCCACCAATGCGACCTCACCGTTCTTGTCGGTCGGGAGTCCCTTGTCGGCGCCGGGGGCGCTCCCGAGGGCGGCGCCCTTCTTGGCCCCGTCCTCGCCCGTTTCGAAGAAGCTCACCTTGAAGTTCGGGATGGGGAGGTTCCTGAAGAGCAGCTTGACGGCGAGGAACCCTCGGGGCAGCCCCAGCGGGTAGGGGTTCTCCGAGGCCTCCGCGTAGGTCTGCACGTCGATGGGGCGGACCCTTACCGTCATTCCGTCCACCACGCAGGCGAAGTACCCGGGCGGGAGCCTCTTGTCTACGCCTGCCACGCCCTTCTCGTCGGTCGTCGCGTCCTCCCCTATCTGGTCGCCCCTGATGGCGCCAGAGGTGTCGCTCGGATAGAACTTGACGGTGAGCCCCTTCTGCTCCTTCAGGAGCTTGTCGGTGACAACCTTCACGCAGAGGAAGCCGGGCGCGGGCGCCTCTATGGTCACCGCGGTCGTAAAGATGCCCCCGCTCCCGAGCTCCTCCACGCTAGTGGTGGCGAGCTGGGTGGCGCTCATGCCCCGGCCTCCTCCCCTTGGTCGCCCGCCTTCTTCTTCACCTCGACCTGCACCCTGACGTCGCCGAACCTGTCGTCAGAGACCGAGATGTCGTAGGTGCCCTCCTTGGCGTCCTTCACGACCACGTAGCCCTCCTCGTCGGTCTTCGACTTGTTAGTCCCATCGGGCCCCTCGATGGTCACTTCGACCTCCGGGATGAGGGCTCCCGCGTGGTCCCGGAGCTGGACCCGGATGTCGTGTATCTCGCCCTCCTTGGCAGCCTCGTCGGCCGCGTCCTGAGCCGCTTGGTCCCGGGCCTCCTGCTCCGCTATCTCGTCGGTCTCGCTCGCCGCGCCCTCGGTCGCCTCTCCTCCCTCCTTGAACTCCCGCAGCAGCATGAGGTAGCGATATCTCGTCGGGTTGCCGGCGATCTGGTCCACCTGGAGTTCTTCGACGATGACCTCGCTCACAGAGGCTGCGGCGAGGAGGTCCGAGGTGAAGGAGACCGAGTCCCCCGTGTCCGACTTGGCCTTTAGCGAAGTTACCGTGGCCTTGGCGTCGGGGCCCCAGACCTCTCCCTTGATGAGGATGGTGATGGGCTCCCTGCCCATGTCCTGGAGGACGTTCCCGCTCGACCCGGGGACCTTCAGCTCAACGATGCTCCTCTTCCCCTCGACGTGGACGTCGTAGACCGTCCTCACCTCGCTGAGGGGCGAGGTCGCGGAGGACTGCGTCCGCTTCACGAGGTCGATGTCGTCAAGCTTTACTTCCATCTAGTGCTCCCTCGCCCTGGGATTTCGCGGCCGTCGCGCCCTCGGTCGCCTGAGATTGCGCGGCCTGCGCCTTGCCTTTCGCAGCCTCTGTCTGCTCGCTCGCCTGTGACCTCGCCTGGTCCGCCTGGCCCTTCGCCCCCTCCTCTGCTGCCTTCGCCTTGTCCGAGCCCTCCTTGGCCTTGGACTTGGCCTGGTCCGACGCGGACTTGGCCGTGGCCGCCGCGCCCTGGATCATGGACTTGGCCCCGCTCACCAGGGCCTTGGACTGGCCTATCTGCGCCGCGGCCGCCTGTGCCGAGGCGAGCGCCCCTCCGACCATCGCCTGGGCGACCATGAGCTGTGCGGGGCTTTGCGTTATCCTCGCGGCCTGGGCGAGGTTCCTCGCCTGGAGCGCGGTAGCGAAGGCAGTCTGGATGGCGCTGAGCGCGGGAGGGACTGCCTTCTGGACGGTCTGGTTCACCTTGTCGACCGGGGGCTGGAGCTTCTGCAGGTTGTCGGCGTTCTGCGCGTGCTGACCGGCGTCGTCGGCCTTGCTGCTCGCGTCGCTCCCCTTGGAGGCGACGGAGTCCGAGGACTGCTTAACTCCCAAGGGCTCCCTTCCCCTTTGCGGTGACGCTGTCGACGCCCTGGCCGAGGTCTCCCGCGGCGCCCTTCGCCTGGTCCGCCACGGACGATGCGGTCGTCTCGGCAATCTCCGCGACCTGCTCGGCTGCGCTCTTCACGGCCTGGGCTGCCTTCTCGAAGGCCGCGGCCATGTCCATCGCCGCTTTCTTGACCTCGTCGGCAATCGCCAGGGCGGCCGTGAGTATGCCCTGAGCGTCCTTCGCGGCCTGGGTGGCCCACTGGGCGGCGTCCTTGACAACCTTCACCGCGTCCTTGATGGCGCTTATCGCGTCGGTTATCGCTCCGACGCTCACGTTGTCCTTGGCCTCTTTGACCTTCGATAGGGCTGTCGTGACGGCGTCCTTCGCCTTCTCCAGCTGCTCCTTCGCCCCGGTGACCAGCGCGATTACCTTGTCCTTCTCGGCCTGGAGCTTGGGGCCGATGCTCTCGATGGTCGCCTCGATCCCCCTCACTGCGTCTTGGGCCTGCGTGAGCACGTCCACGGCGGTCTTCCGCGCGACCTCGAGTACCTGCTGGATCCCCTCCTTCACGGTCTCGACTATCTTGTCGATGTCGGCCACGAGCTGGTCGAGCGTCGCCAGAACCGTCTGCTGGATCCCGGTTACAAGGTCGTTGGCCTTCTGGAACAGGTCGTCCACGAACTTCTGCGCGGTGGCCTGGACCTCGAGCACCTTGCTCTGTACCTTGTCGAGCGCGCCCTTGACCGCTTCGATGCCCTTCGCCTTGGCGTCGCGGAGGTCGTCGAGGGCGCCGTCGAGGGTGCTCTTGATGTCCTCGTACTGGCCCTTGGCGTCAGTGAGCGCCCCGGTGACCGTCGAGACCGCCTCGGCGGCGGTCGACGCGGCCTTCTCGAGGAGGTCCTTGGCGCTCTTCGCAGCGCCCGCGGCCTTGTCAAGCTTGAACTGCGTGCACTTGTCGATGATCCCCTGGATGGCCTCTCCCGCGCCCGCCATCTGGTCTGAGATCCCCCGGACCTTCTCGAGCGCGTCTGCGGCCTTTTGGAAGACGTCGTCCAAGGTCTGCTCGAGGCTCGACTTCATCTCGGTGGCTTTGTCAAGGAGGTCGTCCGCGCTCTCGCTAGCCGAGTCGAGCTTTGCCTCGATCTGAGCCTTCGCGGCGGCTAGCTTGTCGATGACATCTTGGATGAGAGCGAAGACCTTGTCGGTCTGCTCCTTCCCCGCGTCCATGAGCTCCTGGAGCTTGCTGCTCGCCTCGTTGACGGTGTCTCGGATCTGGCCTGTGAGCTTGTCCTCTGCCTCCTTGACGTACTGCTGGGCCTTCTCGAGGACATCCGTCTCTATGCGGTCGGTGACCTCGTTCACCTTGTCTATGGCGCTCTGGAGGGCGTCGATTACCCCCTGCAGGAGGGTCCTGCTCTTCTCGACGGTCGCCTCCAGCTCCTGCTGGACCTCCTCGGTGGAGTCCTCCGCCACCTTGACCACCTCGTCGAAGGCCTGCTCGGCGGCTTCCTCCGCCTCCTTCGCGCTCTCCTCTGCTGCCTCCACGGCGGCGTCCATCTCGGCCGCGGCCGCGCCCTTCACGTCGTCGAGCAGCCCCTTGGCGTCGCTCAGGAGGGAGGGCACGTCAAGCTCGGCGGCGTTCTTCAGCGCCTCGACGCTGGCGAAGCTGGAGTCGACGCTGTCGGCGAGCGCGGAGGTGAGCTCACCGGCGGCGACCGCGTCCACCGCGGCGGAGGCATCGCCAAGCTGGGAAAGCGGCGAAGAGTCCTGGGCTTCGGAGGAGACGTACTCCTTGAGGGTCATGGCGAACTCGTAGTGGTCGACCTTCCCCGCCAGCTGGCGGATGCTGAGCCGCTCGACGACCACCTGGCTGATGTTCGCCAGGGTAGAGATGTCGGAGGAGAACGAGACGGGCTCGCTGGAGTCGTACTTGGTCTTCAGCGAGGCGAGGCTGGTCCTCGCGGTCTTCCCGACCATCTCGCCCTCGATGGCGACGACGGCGGCCCTTCTCCCCGTGTCCTCGAAGATGCTGCCTTCGGCGCCGGCCGTCCTCGTCTCGACGAGGCGCCTCTTGCCCTTGAGGAATATCCGGTTCACGGTCCTGAACTCGTTGACGGTCCCGGGGTCGCCCTCGTCGCGAGCCACCAGCTCCATGTCGTCGAGGGTGATGCTCATGGCTGGTACCCGTACCTCCTAAGGTCCTCGTCGATGATCCTCTCGATCTTCCTCCGGAGCTCGCGGTCGTCAGGTTCCACAGCGGCGTCTTGGGCGGGGGGCGTTGGCCGGCCTGACGGCTCTCCGAGCATCCTTGAGATTGACTCTTCGGGGACAGACCTCCAGCCCTCGGCGGACTGGCGGGACGGCTCTGCCGTGAAACCGACCTCCGAGGAGCCCTCCCTCGCTGCCTGCCTTGCTGGGGCCGTGCCCTTGGCAGGCGCCCTGGTCCTCGAGGGCATCGGTGCGAGAGCGCCGTTAAGCTGCGCGGCTGACGGAAGCCTGGCAGCGAGCGAAAGGGCATGCGCGACCGCCTCTAGGCCGAAGAAGACCCCCTCGGCGTTCCCGCGGCCCTCTCGAGACAGGGATGCCAGCACGGCCTCGAGATCTCTCTCGCTGGTTGGGGAGACACCCCTGGAAGCGGAATGATCCCGCCCGGCGTTCGTCGCGTGGGCTCGCTCCTCCAGCTCTCTAGAGGACAGCTCAGGAGCCGCCGACGACTGGCCGAGGGCGCGCCGGGCTAGCGGTGAGCGCGAGGCCGGTGCAAGAGTTCCCGGCGTGGCCTTCTGGCCCTCCCCGCCTGCTGCCTCGATGGTGAGTGAGGGGGCGCTCCCCGCTCGCCCGACCGCACCGCCCGGGATCAAGCCGCGTGAGACGAAAGCGGCCTGAAGTGCAGCAAGGTTTGTGGTCGCGAATGAGGCGACCTCCGTGGGCCCCTGGAAGGCTTCGCGTGCCCGCTGGGCTCTTGAGAGCTCGAAGCTGTCGACCCTCCGCGAGACGCCGGAGGCGCCGGTACTGACGAACGTCCCGGGGCCCCTCCCGGCCGTGGCCTCGAGATATTGAGCCAGTTGCGGACGGAGGGTCGGCTTCATGGCTGACTCCGCGGGGAGGGTGGTCCTTGCACCCATGAGGCTGGCGGAGACGCCTAGAAGTGCCGATCTTAGGGAAGCAGCGAGCCGGAGCGCATCGAAGCTCTGCCTTGGCGCGGTCTCCCCTTCGAGCCCCAGGCCGGATGTCGAGATTGAAACGGCAGGTCGGGAGTTTAGGTCCAGGCTTGCCGATGGCGATGGGGGGGCTTGCGCGGACAAGGCGGCGGACAGTGACGGCGTGAGGATCCCGGGAAGAAGCGTGGCGGCCTCCCAGGTCGAGATTCCGGCTTGCCGGTGGGGTGCCTGGGAGGACTCCGGCTCCTGAGGCCGGGCGGGGACGTTCCGGCCCGAGGTCGGCGAGATGTCCTCTTCCCGCTTCGCCAAGTCTCTCCACTCGGTTCCCCGCGGAACCTCGGTTGAAGCTGGAGTCGCGCTTGGCGACGTAGCTGTGCCCGCGGGGGCTGCCTCGACCTCTGGAATCAATTCCCGCCTTCCAGATGCTCGGCTCCCATCCACCCCTGAGCTCGAGGGTGCGATAGGTTGACCTGACACGGTGCTAGAAAGCTGGGTCGCGCGGGCCTCGGGGGCCGCTTGCGCCTCGGGAACGATTGCCCCTCGTCCGAGGATTCGGCCGCCACCCACCGCAGAACTCGGAGGCGCGATCGCTTGACCCGAAACGCTTCGAGAGGGGAGTGTTGGTCGGGCCTCCGCTCCGACTTTCTGTATCCAGGTGCCGTCCCAGGGCAAAGCGGCTGAGCCAGTCAGCATTCCGAGCATGGCACCCCCAATGCTCGCAGCCTCGGCTATGGACTGGAGCCACCTTTTGCCAAACACGGGAGCGAACGATGCGAACTCTCCCCTTGAGGCGACCGGCTGGGCGTTAGAGATGCGCGCATCGCTTGAGGAAGCGACTGCGCCCCCCTCTTCGGCATACACCTGCGGCCCGCCGAGGGCTGTTTCCTCTGGAGAAGACGGCCCTCCCCCAATCCCAGCGCCCCGCGCCTCCAACGGCTCGCCGACGAAAGCCCCTCGCGAGGTCCTTGTGGCATCCTCGGCGCCCGGCGCCTCCTCCGGGGTGAGCCGCGCAGCGGCCTCCTCCTGCGCGGAGGCGGGCGCCTCAGGGCGGCCGGTCTGGCCGAGCCCGAGCGACGCGACCAGACTGCTCACCGAGTAGGCAGCCCCCACGGGATATGTGGAAGGGTATTGCTCGGGGACGACCGATAGAGCCTGGGTCGGACTTCCGGAGTGGGAGGGTTCCTGAGAGGCGCGAATCGGAAGTTGACCGGAAGACGCCGAGGCAGCGAGCGACCGGACCTGCATCGAGAGCCGGCTGGCAGCTGCAACGGGCGGCGAGGCAAGGACGGAGTTGAACCCGTTCGGCACCGTGTAAGGTCCCGCGTTCAGCTCGACGCCAGACCCAGACGAAGAAGTTCCGGCGGTGACTCCCCCGGACTGCGAACCGGCAGCAGGCCCGCCGACCTCCGCGGATAGACCCGGGGCTCCGCTCGACTCTCTGGTGAGAGGAAGGGCCGCCGAAGGAGCTGCAGGGGCCTGGGTCGTCGGTGGAGACGCGCCTCCCGCGCTGCTGACCAGTCCTAGGTTCGCGCCGCTGGGCTGGGCGCCCTTGAACGTGGTGTCGACGTTCCCGGTGATGGACTGTTGTGCGAGTGAAGGCGAGGGCGCGGCGGGAGAGGCGGGCAGGAACCCGGTTCCCTCCTTCGCCGCGCGGGGCTGCTGCGACGCGAAGTTCGCGCCGACGGCCTGGGAGCCCAGCGCGATGTTGGTCATCTCGTGGGCGGCGCTGCTGAGGTTGAAGGCCATCGAGGAGGCGGCCGCCCTGAACGCGACTCCCGCCGCGAGGGCTGGCATCCCACCCGCGAAAGACGTCGCCTGGTTCTCCGGGAACGCTTCGGGGCTCGGCCTCTGACCCTGCTCCAGGGCCGTCAGGCTGGGCGGTGCCCGTGATGGGCTGGATGCGAATCCCGCGCCCCCTACCGCGCGCGAGACGGCGGCGTTGACTGACGACAGTGCCCTGAAAGTGGATTGTTGTGCGGCGACGATCGACGGGAGCGCCCTCGCAAGTGAGAAGGGCTGGCTGTCTATCTCTGCGAGAGCGAGCGACGGCGGCACGACCTCCTCCCACCCCGTCGAGGCCTGGTCCCGGGCAGTGGCTCCCTCGGCCGCGGAGCCCGAGGGCTCGGGGTACTCCTCCGAAGCTTCGGCTCTTGACCTGCGGCGCGGACGGCGCCTGACCAGCGGCGCGCCCACCACCCTGACGACGATGCCTCGTTGAAGCCTGCTCGCGAGGGCTATGCCTGCGCCGATCAATCGGGACACGGCGAGGTAGCTTCCGCCAGAGGACGAGAGCGTCTGCGCGGCAAGGCCGAGGACTATCAGTCCCTTCACGTAGGAGGCGACGGTCTTCCGCAGCCGGTCGAGCTCGCTTTCGCTACGCTTCGCCAATCAGGTGTCAACTCCCGCCTTCCGTGGCGTCGTCCCTGAACACTATCCTCGTGACTCCTTGCTCTGCGAGGTCCGCCACCGCTGCCGACTCCGCCCGCGTCGCGAGCACGGCCATGAGGAAGTTGATCTGCATCCGCGTGAGGTCGCGGGCCTCGGGGGCGAGCTTGTATCCGAGGTCGATGCACAGCGTCGCCAACTCAATCCCTTCCGGGCTTCGGGCGAAGTCCTCTACTTCACGCCTTTTTTTTTAGCCTGCTCCGCCGGAGCGACCCCGCTCAGCTCGAGGATCTTCATCCCGATGAACTCGGGGACCCCGAACTTCATGTCCGATACGCCCATTCCGTCCAGCTTGGGCTCTATCAGGCCCAGCTCGGTCGCCAGGCGCAGGGCCTCGAAGTTCTTGTCGATCTCTATCTTGCGGAGGTCGGGCGTCCCGTCCGGGTTGAGAGGGACGGGCCCGATGATGGAAAAGATCTTCGAAAGCTCACCGTCGGTGAGGGGCCTCACCACCACGTTGGCGCCATACTCCTTGACAAAGACGGTCTCCCGTTTCCGGGAGCCCTCGAGTATGTCCTCCTTGGTGAGCTTTCTATCCGCCAAAGCTCAGCCTACTCTTCGCGGATTCTAGTGGCTGTGAAGTTGTACGTCGTCATCCCGACGCCGGTCGCGTCCATCGCGAAGGTCTTGTCCTCGAGGATGCACTCGTCGAAGGTGATCTTCTTGGTGGGGCTGGTCACGGCCTGAGGCTGAAGCTGGACCACGACCTGGAAGAACTTGAGCGCGGGGATGGTCTCGTACATCTTCTTGTCCAACGGGTCGTAGTTGGACTTTATCTTCATCGAGCCCTGGACGAACAGGGCGCCATAGTAGGCGCCGAGGCGCTCCTCGGTGCTGATGGCGTGGATGTTCTGCCTGTTCCTCGCTATCTTGAAGTCGATGGACTGGATCCCTGGCACCGTCTTCCCGTCGATGGTGATCTGGCTGGCGTTCGCCGCTACTAGTGTGGACATCTCCATCTACCCCCTTTATGCCTCCACCGTCAGTGTGGCGTAGATATAATCCATCGCCCTCACCGGCCTCACCGCCACGTCCGCGCGCACTATGCCCTGGGCGAAGTCCTCCTGGGAGGAGTAGACGTCGACCAGGAACGGCGGGTTCTTCCCGTCCACGCTTGGGACGAGCGAGCCTTCTTTGGACATCCCTGTCAGGAAGCCCGCGAGGCCTTCCCTCAGGGCCGTCCTTCCCCTGTCGTTGTTGAGCGTCCCGATGAAGTTGTCTGCCACGTTCTTGACGCCGCGCACCGCGTGGTCCGCCACCCTCATCACGCTGATCTGCTCTTTACTGGACGTGATGCCCTTGACCACTATCAGCCCCCTGCCCCTCACCGCGTCAACCGGCAAGATGCCGTTGGAGAGGAGTTTCATCTGCTCCGAGGGGGTGTACCTGTGCTCGATGTTGGCTATCCCTGTGAGCGCCTTGAACGTGGGCGACTCCCAGTAGCTAAGCTTGCTTATGAGCCCGGCCACCGCGCCCCCGATCCCATAGGGAGCTGTGAGGACGAACCTGTCGCTCGCGAGGACGTCTACCCTCTTGAGGATGTCTTCGACTGACTCGTTGGGGGCGACCGTCCCGAACCCGATCCTGTTCTTGCAGTCGGTGCTCATGTTCTTGCAGTGGGCATCGACGAGGGCGTGGACCGCGGGGTCCCAAGAGTCGCAGGCATACACGCTGTCTACCTCCGGCTCCATCTCGAGCATCTCGAGTGCCTTCTGGTAGTCGTCCTTGGTCGGCGGCTGCGAGGCTCCGCCTGCGAGCTGGATCTCGGCGTCGACGGGGTTGCTGTCTGGGAACTCCAGGCTCGCCTTCAGGTCCTCAGCCGCGACTATCTTCGAGTTTGCGTTCAGAAAGTCTGGAAGGAAGAGCTCCGTCCCGGACTGCATCGTGAGGTTATCGAAAGTCTCCTGCATCTTGTCGTTGGTTATCTCCAGGCGTACCGTGTTCTCGCTCTGCCCGCGCATCACGATGACCTCGGTCTCGTTCCCGGCCTCGCCCGAGAGCTTCGAGGTGAGCCTCACGACGTTCCTCCTCCGTGCGCCCTGGAGGCTCGCGGTGGCCATGGTCCCGCCCGTGCCTTCGATGCGCGTCGCGTAGACCTGGAAGACTCCGTTGAGGAAGGCAAGCTTCGCGTCGCGTACGAGCGAACCGGACTCGCCCCCGAATATCGATACGAGCTCCCTGTAGCTCGTGACCCCGGTGGGCTTCAGGATGGGCCCGCCCTCAGCTGTGCCGATCATCCCGACAACGCCCGATGGGTAGAGCTGCTGTGGGACGATTTCTTTGACGACTTTGATTTCGACGCCTGGAATAACCCTTGCCATGCCTAACTAGTTAGGTTAAGTTTGTATTTAATTCTATCCGACCGCCCTCGTTTCGTGAGAAAACCAGTTCGTTGAAGCGTTCACGGGACGCGGCCCGCGCTGACGGACTGCCGACGGACGCGGGACAGGAAAAGATTGCCGCCAAGCCCACAAGAAATCACTGGGCTTATATTGTGGCGGCAAAGCGAAAGTCAAGAAATTGCAGGCGCGCGCTAACCCTGGCACCGGAGTCGACATTGAACTCCTCCGAGCGTTCGAGAAGGAGATTCTGGCCAAGATCCCTCACGTCGAAGGCGGCAGGATAGCGAACCCGACGCCGCTTCTCGACCTCACCGAGGCGATCAAAGACTGCGCGAGCCAGGAGTACGGTCTGGACTTTTCGAAGAGGGACTTTGTTGTGTTCGGAAAGCTGGAGGCTCCTCTCCTAGGCGGCTCGGTCAAGAGCAGGGCGGCGGCTCAGATCGTGCACGAGGCGATAATGTCCGGCGAGCTCAGGCGGGGGATGGTGGTGTTCGAGGCGACCTCGGGCAACTTCGGGATCGCCCTGGGGCAGCTCGGGAACCTCGGGATCAAGGTGGTGGTTCTGGTCTCCAGGAAGCTGCAGGAGGGCGTCCTTGAGGAGCTGGACAGGAGCAACGTCAAGACGGTGGACCTGGACGTCGACGTTTGCCCCGCTCCCGGGATGCAGATGGACCCCAACATGCTCCTCGCGAAGGTCGTGGCCACGAACATGAGGGAGAGGTTCGCGGAGATAGGCCTCGACACGGCGGTCTTCGACGCATCCCGCTCCAAGGTCGAGGAGCTGCTGGCGAGGCAGGACGTGATCAACCTGGCGAAGGTGTTTGCGGAGGCGTACGGCGGGTACTGCCCGGAGCAGTACGACAACGAGCAGAACGTGAACGCGCACGCCATGGTGACAGGCCCCGAGATAGACCAACAGCTTCACGAGCTAGGGCAGTCGCTCGGTGACTTTCACATCGTCTGCACATTCGGGACGGGCGGCACGTCGGGGGGGCTGAGCAGGTACGTGCAGGGGAAGTACGGGGGGAGGAAGGTCGTGCACGCGGTCTTCCCGCCGGAGGGGCGCGACGTTGCGGGTATTCGCACAAAGGGCAAGGCGGCGGGGCTCAAGTTCTACGAGCCGCAGATGTACGCCGGAGAGCACGAAGTCGACTTCGAGCAGGCAAAGAGGCTCTTCAGCTTCCTCGTGAGGAGGAGTGTCGACATCGGCGAGAGCAGCGCGCTCGGGCTCTATGCCGTCGTCCAGATGGTCAACTTCGGCATGGACGGGGGGTTCGTCGTGATACTCGCCGACGGGGCGAAGAAGTACAAGCGCATCGTCGAGTCGGCCCTCGACCAGGAGGAGAAGGAGGAGGGCCTCGAGGTGACCCTCGAGAGCGCGATCGCGAGGCCCGGGAGGTTCGACCGCGTGGTCTGGACGCACATGGGCTACGTGCCCAGCGAGGAAGGGATGAAGCTCATCGCCAGCATGCTCGGGCGCCCAGAGGGGTCGGTGAGGGTCGCAGAGGCGGGAGACGTGGTCAGCCTGATCACCGGACAGGAGGTTCCCCAGAGGCTTCTGGCGGTCCTTGACGGAGAGCAGGAAAAGGGAGAGAGGAAGCACGTCCTCCTAGTGTGCATGTCGGGAAACACGTCGCTAAGGGCGGCGCAAGCGCTGGAGGCGAAGGGCATCAAGAGCCAGAGCCTCGCCGGGGGCATCACGAAGCTTGCGCAGACGAGCCACAAGCCCCTTCCAGCCCTGGTCAGGCCCGCGAAGTAGAAGCCCCTAGTCCGTCAGAGGCGGTTGCTGCCGCTCGCTAGGGATAGTACGTGGCGAAGAGGTACTCGCCCGCGGCGAAGAGGACTATGAAGAACAGTACTCCGGTCGTGATCGCGATCCTGGCTGCGGTGACGTCCCTCTTCCTCAGATACACGAATATCCCCACGCCGCTCGCGAGCGAGACCAGGCTGAAGAGCCCCGCCACCGCGTAGCTGAGCTCGAACACCCCCTGGTCGGCGAACGAGGCCATCTGGGCGACGGCGAGGATCAGGACGATGGACGGGACGTACTCCATCTTGAGGAACTTCAATCCATCTTGTGCTGGTCTCGCGCACGAAGATAAGGATTGGTCGGGCCGAGAGAACGCTGCGTCTAGTCACTTGTCCACGTATTCGCGGATTTCGCTCAGCTGGTCAGGGTTCTTTCGAAGGAACTCAACGAGCCGCTCTATCTTGCGGAAGGTCACGGGCTGGATGTGGTGCTCAATCCCCTCTGTGTCTTGGTAGGCCACCCTCCTCCCGACCCCGATCATCGAGAGGAACTCCGAGATAACCTGGTGCCTGGAAATCACCGACTTGGCAAGCTTCTCCCCGCTCTCGGTCAGCTTCATCCCTCTGTAGGGCTCGTGGATTAGGTACCCCTTCTTCGCTAGCTTCTGGACCATGCTGGTCACGGTAGGGGGCTTCACTTGCAATCGGTCGGAGATGTCGACGGTGCTTGCGTAGCCCTTCTCCTCGAACAACGAATAGATGGCTTCGAGATAGTCCTCCAATCTGGGAGAGGCATTGTTCGGGGAGACGGCTTTCGCCACGGACTTCGGCCGCTGTCAAGATACTCTTCCGATAAAAGGATTGGTGGAAACTCATGTTTAGTCGAACAGCTCCAACAGCCCGGATTCCCAGGCGGTTAGAAAGAAGTGTGGCACGACGAGGAAGTTCGAGACGTCAAACAATATTAGACCCGTCTAAGTTTAAATACAATGAGGTTCACCAATTATTGATGACGATGCCCGAGCCCCCGGCGAGAAGCCTCAAGCCGCCGGAAGCTGCGCAAAAACCGGAGGTTGCGGAGCATCGAAAGAACAACCCGCATATCTCCCTCCACGACTTCTTCACATACTTGGGGCCCACTCTGATAGTCAGCCTTGCGTACATAGATCCTGGGAACTTTGGGACGGACATAGCGGGCGGGTCGCAGTTCAATTACGCGCTAATCTGGGCGGTCTGGATGGCCAGCGCGATGGCGATGATCCTCCAGTACCTGTCGGGAAAGCTGGGGATCGCGACCGGGAAGAGCCTTCCCCAGCTGATCCGAGGCTCGCTGAAGTCCAGAAGCCGCACAATCCCTTATTGGCTCGCAGCTGAAATTGCCATAGCCTCGACGGACTTGGCTGAGTATCTGGGGACCGTCATCGCGCTTAACATCCTCTTCGGGATTCCCCTTCTCTATGCGAGCATCTTCGGAGCCCTCGACGTCATCATCCTCCTAGCGCTAACAAACAATCGCCTCCGCATCGTGGAATACTTCTTCATGGTCTTCGTCTCGGTGATTGCCGTAGGTTTCCTCTATGAGCTCTTCAGAGTCGGGCCGAATCTCAGCCTTTTTGTCATTGGTTCGGTCTCGCCTAACATTTCCAGCGGTACTCTCCTCGTCGTAGTTGGGATAGTCGGGGCCACGGTGATGCCTCACGTTCTCTGGCTTCACTCCTCACTGACCTCGGTCAAGCTTAGCAGGTGGGGAATCAACGAGAGCGACCATGGCCCGAAGAGGAAGCTCCTCGGGCTCCACCTTCGGGAGACCATCATCATCTTGGCAATCGCCGGTTGCGTGAACGTGGCGATCCTGGTCGTCGGGGCAGCCGCGTTCTTCAAATTCGGATACACAAACATCCAGCAAATCAGTCAAGCGTATGAAATCTTGGGGCCTTTATTCGGTTCTGCCGCAGCGATAATCTTTGCGATAACCCTCCTTTTCTCCGGGATTGCTTCATCCGTGGTTGGCACCTTGGCAGGGCAGGAGGTGATGACCGGGCTGCTTGGAATCAAGGTGAACCCATACCTGCGGCGGATCATCACTAGGGGCATCAACGTCTTCCCCACAACGGTTTGCATCCTCTTGGGGATCAGCCCGTTGGCGTTGCTCTTCTACAGCCAGGTCTTCCTGAGCATATTGATTCCCCTCCCCATGATCCCGTTGATCTGGTACACAAGCAAGAGGAAGGTAATGGGCCGGTACGTCAACCGGCATCCGACGATCATTGTGGCACTGGCCGTCGGAACTGCCATAATAGCACTGAATATTGCTCTGATCTACACAAGCGTATGATGACAGGCTGCGATTAGCATAATGGCCTCTGAGGTCGCTCTGATTTACGCTGGCATACCTTCATCCTTCAGCTCGTGGTAGGACTCGAGCGCTTCTCTTGTCACGAATCCTACTATCACCGCGGTGGCGAGGTAGTCAGCCCACCAGAGCCCAAAGAAGTACTCGGCCAGAAGGCCGCCCAGAAGAGCAATCGACATGAAGAGGCAGGTCGCCGACTCCACGGCGTCGATTGACAGAGTCATGCTCCTCGTCTCCTTGCCTATCCTCCTCTTCTGCCACCAGAGGTAGGGCATCACTATTACTGCCCCTATCGCTATTGCGATTCCCAGAGGAGAGCCTTCTGGTCTCAGCCCAGAGGCGTACGAATAGACGGCGCCCAAGCCAATGACAGGAATCAGAGCGAAGAGCAACCCAGTGGTCAGCGATTCCGTCCGTCTGGTCTTGATTTCGGTGGTGGTCGCATCTTTCCGAAGATGACTCAGTACCGCAAAACCTGAGACGAGCTCCACGATGCTGTCGCCTCCGAATGCCAGCAGGGCGAAGCTCCCCGCCATCAAGCCTAATCCTACTGAACCCAAGGCCTCAACAATCATCCACGCCGAGCTGAAGTACTCGACCTTGATGCCCGTCCCTATCCGCATTCGCCTCCACGATTGATGGGTCGGAGTGCAGCAACACGAAGAACAGTTCGAGCATTCACTGGGAGTATGACAGTTTCCACAATACTTCTCGGTGCACCCGCAAGCGGCGGGACAGGAGGCGATTGCTCCTAGGCTCATGAAATTCACCCCCTGCCTACCGTGTCTTAAGGCAACACCCATGGCACAGACTCTATCGAAGATTCGGCGAAGAGAGCTTATATGGAATCGGCGGCGCCGAGCCTACGACGAGTGATGCTCCTCTCACCGCTCCAGGTTGACGTCGGAGCGATCGCCACCGACACTTCGATACTGAGCTCCATCGCAATCATACTCGGAGCGGTATTCGTCGTCTACCAGATAAGGCAGGACAAGGAGATGCTTCAGGCCCAGATGAGGGCGGCGGACGCAAACGCCGAGCAGGCGAGGCTCACCATGAAGCAGTTCGTCCAGAACAACGAGCTCGCGACGATGGACCTTGTGATGAGGATGTACGAGTTCGCCGACAGCATGGAGGTCCAAAGGTCGTTCGTGACCGTCATCCGGGCAGGCGTCGCCACGCTGGATGACTTTGAGAAGCTCCCTGAGGAGAGGCAGCTCGCGTTCTACCAGATAGCGTCGCTCTTCGAGTCGCTCGGGTTCCTCGTCGAGAAGGGATACGTCAAGGCAGAGATCGTGGACGACATGTTCGCCACGAAGACAGCGTGGGATGCCACAAAGCCCTTCATTCTCGGGATGCGCAAGAAATACGCTGCCGAGGACTTTTTCTTCTTCTTCGAGAGGCTATACAACAAGCTGTCCAAGAGCGAGACCGGCTCGATCACGGGCGAGTACCTCGCCCGAAAGGCCGACGGCAAGGGTCAGCCAGGCGCCGCTCCGGGCTCGAGCGCAACTGTCGCGTAATCCGCATTCGGGGACGATGAGTTGCAAGACATAGACCCGGTCTACTTCATAGGCCCGCTGGTCATAGTCGCGTTCAGCCTCGGTCTTGTCGCCTATTGGCATTGGCGAAGGAGGCTCACCGCTTGGGTCATCCTCTTTTCGGTGGTAGCTTACTTCGGGGCTATCGGCACGAAGGCCTTGATCCAGGCCCTCACCTACGGGCCGCTCGACTCGGCGGTTGGCGGGAACCCCTGGGTGCTCGGCCCCTACTTTGGTTTGCAGACGATGTTCGTGGAGGTGGGGTTCGCCTATCTCTTCGCTAGATACGCCGTCTCTCACGGCCTCCTCCGGGCTAACGACGCTGAAGGGTACGGAATCAGCTTGGCCCTTTGGGAGAACGCGGTGCTCGTTGCTGGTTTGGCTTCAATCGAGTACGCGATCTACTATTCGACACTCTCGGGGTCAGGGGCCGCCGCCCAGCAGCTTTTCACCACTCTCAGCCAAGACGCGCCCTCGCTCTTCTACTCGACATCAAGCGCGCTGCCCCTCGTGGGCTACCAGGTCCTCGAGAGGGTGTCTTCGCTCCTCATCCACTTCTCCTGGGGATACCTCTGCGTGCTCGCCGCGGTCTACAAGAAGAGAGTCTTCCTGTTATGCGCCCTGCCGATGGGTCTCGTCGACTTCTTCGTCCCGTTCGATAGCTCGTTCAGCCTGGGGGTCTTCGAAGGGTTCATCTTCGCGCTTGGCCTGGCCTCCGTCGGCGTTGCCTTGACGGTCACCCGCGGCGAGTACAGGAGGGCGAGCTCCAACTTCGCGAGCCCTCCTCCTGTGGAAGGGAGCGCGCGTCTCGGGGCCCTTATCTCCACGAATTTCAGGCGGGCCTTCAACTTCGGCAAGATCTACGTGGCCATGGGCATGGTCCTCCCGCTGCTCTTCATCGCAGAGCTCTCGGTGGCTGGGAGCTCAACGAGCGCGGCAAGTACACCCGTCGGACCGATAGTCTCCCAGATCTATCCTCTTCTCCTGCCTGTGTTCGTTGTGCTTGGGGCGAGCGGGGCCCTCATGATATTCGCTAGCGACAAGGACAAGGGAGTCTACGAGTACATGCTCGCCTATGGGGTGGACGTCTCCACCATCTTCTGGTCGATAATCGCCGCTACGATGGGCCTCGTCACCTTGGTCCTCGCGGTCTCGCTCATCCTTTCTGTCGGCGTCCTCGCCTTCACGAACGCAGGCGCGCTCTCGGTCGCGTTCGGTGAGCTGGTTCTATTCTACACGATACCTCTCAGCTACGCGGCTGCGATGCTCATGAGCATGACGGGGATGATATGGTCCCAGCTCACCGCGCGCCGCCCCGGGGTAAACAGCCCTGTCGGGATAGCGCCGCTATTGGGGATAGCGCCAGTGCTCGTAGTCCTATTATTGGCGGTCGGCCCCGGATCTGGACACATCCTGTACGTCGTCGGCGGCGCCTCTGCCGCCATGATTCTGGCGGTCGTCGCCCTGGCGTCAATCGCCAGCGGCAAGATGCAAAGGGAGAGGTTCCTTTCAAATGCTTGACAGCGCAGGAGAGAACAGGCCATGACCACTCCGGCATCCGCGATATTCGTCGAGAATGTCTCGTCTGGCTATTACGGCAAGAAGGTCCTCGACGGAATTTCGTTCACGGTCTCCGAACCTGGCGTCTACATAGTCCTCGGCCCCAACGGTGCGGGCAAGACGACCCTTCTCAGGACGCTTGCCGGGATTCTCCGGCCCTTCAGCGGGAGGGTCGAGATCAACGGCATCCCGAGCCAGGACAGAGAGGCGCGGAGGCAGATCGACTACATCACCCACCTGGACGGGATCCCCGAGGGGATGAACGTCCACGACGGGCTCAAGTTCTATGCGGACGTCGAAGGCGCGAGCGAGGAGGACGTCAGGAGGGTCATCGAACTCCTTGACCTGAAGGAACTCGCGAGCATGCGCTTCGCCCAGCTCAGCCAGGGGCAGAAGAAGAGGGTCTCTGTGGCGAGGATCTTCATCCGAGAGAAGAGCGTCTACCTCCTGGACGAGCCCACGAGCAACCTCGACCCCAAGGTCGCGAGGGAGATCAGGGAGCTCGTGCTCCAGCTCGCCAAGGACAAGGTCGTGCTCTACTCCTCGCACAACCTCTTCGAGGCCAGAGAGATCGGGAACCGCGTAATCGCCGTCAAGGGAGGGAAGCTCGCGCTCTTTGGGAAGATAGACGAGATCAGGACCCAGACGTACACCATCGGCGTGCGCACGGTCGCGCCCGAGGCGTCGATGGAATCAGGGAAGAAGGAGGGAGAGTACTATCTCTTTGAGCTGAAAGGCCCGGAAGACGTTCCCCAGCTGATCAGCGACCTCACCGGAAGGGGCGTGAAGATCAGGGAAGTGAAGGAGATGCAGAACCCGCTCGAGGAGCTCTTCAAGTAGAAGTTGGCGAAGCAGGCGGCGCCTTCTGGTAGTCCCTCCGAGAACGTGCTTCGCCGCACTTCGGGCACTTCACGTTCCCCATGTAGGGGAGGGTCCAGCCCGTGCCGGACCTCTTGGTGTCCATGGCGGGAGCGGAGAAGACCGTGCCGCAGTCGGGGCACTTCAGACTCTTGCCCCTCCCCGCCAGGGCAACGAAAACTACTGCGACTACCACTATCACGATTGGAACGACGGCTGTGAGTAAGGGTCCCGTCGCCATGCGCAGGCGGAGCTTCTTGGGGAGATATTACGGATTCGCCTTGAGGCGGGCCCGAAGATAGCTCGCAGGTTCGAAGGAATAAATACAATCCATAGCCGCGTCGCAAGTCGTGTTCGAGAACGAGGCGGAGCTCGCTGAGCTTCAGCGGCTGCTCGACGCTAGCTTCGACAGGGCCGGAGGGAACCTCCTCTCGACTTTCGACGCTAGCAACAGGCTCTCAGCCATCCAGCTGTCCGGCTTCCAGGGCGTAAGGCTGGTGGCGGTGGCGACCGTGAACTCCAAGGGTGAGCCGAGGGCGGGCCCAAGGAGCGCAGCTTTCCTTCATGGGAGGTTCTACCTCGCCGCGAACACAGCGTCGCTCATGGTCAAGCGCCTGGCCACAAAGCCCGCGGTCGGGATGACCTACTTCGAGGACCATCTCTTGATAATCGGACACGGGAAGGCCGTACCCTTGCGCAAGGGGAGCTCAGGCTTCGAGGAAGTGCGTCCAGAATGGGAGAAGGCGTCCAAGGGCGGCAGGGACGCCCTCGGAGGGATCGACCTGTTCATCAGGGTCGACGCTGCCAACATGCTGGCCTTCGCGCAGCGCCCCGAACGCTATCCGGACGCTTGGAAAGAATAGCGGCCTCCGGCAGCTACTCTTCTTTCCTTGCCTGGTACTTGCCTTTAGTCCCGATTTCCACGATGCTGCAACTCACTTGGTGAGTCTTGGACTCGCCGTCCACAACGGAAGGCAGGGATATCTTGCCGTTGACGTAGTATCCGGCCGACCCGGAGCTGAACGGCTTGTCTCTGCCTCGAGACGTCGCGTCAACCATCCCGAGCACCTTCCCGTTGTCGTCCTGAATGACCAGTTTCAGTCCCATGATGTCGTCCCGAATCCGGAGTATTTAGTTTCTAGTCGTCAGGCCTATCCGAACTGGCGGCTGAAACCCCTCGCTGTTCCGGGTTCCTGGCCGCTGTTTCTGGCTTGCTTGCAAGACGGACGACCGCACGGTAGGCACGCTGGATGGCTGATCCTTGTGAAGAAACAGGGAAGCGCTGGCCCGTCCAGGACTCGCTAGGATCGCCAGTCGACCTTGCCTTCGAGGCTCGTCCTCCTGCCTGGCCTAGCTTCTCCCTCAGGAAATCCCAGATACACGAACGTGATGAGCGACTCTGAATCCTTCATCTTCAGGAAGCTTCGGATGACCCGCGAATAGGAAAAGGCGCCGGTCTTGAGTTTGGTAGCCAACCCGATGGAGTGCGCCGCGAGGAGCATGTTCTGAAGGGCTGCGCCGCCTGCGACGAGCTCTTCCTGAACGATGGCGCCCTTTTCTGGGTGTGGGCTGGATATCGCCGCGATGATCACGGGCGCGGTCAAGGGCCTGATCCTCTCGCGTTCTACCGTCTCCGTCGATGACGGAGGGTTGGCAGGCATTGACGATAGGGCATCTGCCACCGCTTCCCCCAGTCTCTTTCGCTCGTCACCAGAGATGACGACAAAACGCCAGGGTTCGGTCATGTGATGATTTGGCGCCCATGTTGCCGCTTCCAGCACCGTTTCAATCATTTCTCTGCTCACGGGCTGCTCGGCGCTCAGTTTTGCGGCATTTCTGCGGGTCTTGATTGCCCGAATCACCTCGTTTGAACTTTCCAAAAGTTGAAACCAGACTCCTCGAATACCTTCCTCAGTGCCAGTTAAAGGAGATACCTGGCGAGCTACCGCCTGAACAAAGATAGCCCGGCCAGGATTCGAACCTGGGTCACCGGCTCCAAAGGCCAGTATGCTTGACCGACTACACCACCGGGCTGATTGCCTCGGGCAATTTTTCGTGCTTATTTAGATAAGTTCTTTCCGCCGCTTTGACACAGTCGCGAACTTCAGACTTGATGGACAATCGAATCGTGAGCACTTGGGGCGCGACCTCAACCCACGGCATGTTTCGGCTTGTAATGGCCAACTCTTTTTTCGCTACTTTTTCTCGGTGTCTCAGAGGGATAGATTTGAGGATTCTCAGGGCTTCATCGGATCTAGAGACCGACAACCTCCAAAAGTCGTCGGCGTAGGGGCCATACCCGATGTTCTCTCCTCTGCGACGAACTGGTCTATCTGGCAAGTGGACATGGTAACCGAGGCTCCGAAGCTTTTCGGAAATTAACAGAAGTAGCTCCTTGTTGCATGATGAGACCTCGATTCTTAAGCCAGTTGTGCTCGATTTGTGTTGCTTGAAGATGTAGATGGTCCCCTCGGCGTCGAAGAACCCTGCGAAGAAGCTCAGAAAGGTCTCGTTAGAAATCTCCAAAGGTCGAAGCAGAAAGTCAAATGACTTGTGCAGGTAGCTGTAGACTTCCCACTCGAACTGATTCCATCTTTCGAGATATTTCGGAGCGGCAACGACGCGACTATACTTGCCGAGCAGGCTTGTAACTAATTCCATCATCGCAGGGTGCGTGGTGGAAACCGTAGCCCTTACCGAGAGACCGTGCCAGGCGGTATGGAAATCCCCGATACTCAAGCCTGCAAGATACGCCTCCTCGTGCGCGTCGTTCGAAAAGGGGTGTTTCTCAAATTTGGTCATTGCCTCGGACAGACTCCGAACGCTGATTCCTTGCTTTTTCATTTCTCGGTACACCGAACTTCCGCTTTTCCCGAACAGGTTACCGATTTTTTGGAGCGAAAGTTTCCTATCCCAATACATTTCTTGCAAGGCTCGTGAAGTTGGCGGCCAACGAGGACGAGAAGGTGACGCCACCCCAAGGAAGGCCATGGAAGTACTTAATCGACCCTCTGAGAATTGGGGATCAAAGAGCCTACTTCGCGGCGACCGGGACCAGGTGACCCTGGCCCCTGTTCTTCGTCACAAAGTCCTCCAGCCTCGCGTGCCTCTTGGCTATCTCCTCCCTGATGAGAGACCTTGTGCTCGTCAGCCTCACGCGGCTGCGAAGGTAGTCGATCACGAGGTCGTGGTCGCGTATGGCCCCGAGGTCGTCCTGGATCGACCTCAGTCTAGCAAGCAGGGGAGGCGCCTCCCCTCGCTCGGTGAGCTCCAAAAGATGCCGCAGGCTCTTCGAGTCCTTGCGCAGCGAGTGCATCACGTCGACCTCCTGTGTGGTGAGGAACTCCTCGAACTCCTTGTCGACCCTCCTCGAAAGGCGCTTCTCGACCTTGGCGGCGCGCTTGCCCTCGTCGTAGTCCTCGACATCACTGAGTTCCAGAGACGGAACTTTGGTCTTCCGTAGCTTCTTGGCCTTTAGGGTCGCGATTCGGAGGTTTGCCGACCTCAGCCTCTCAAGGTCAGAGATGAAGGACCGGTGGTCCTTGCCATCGGGAAGCTGCATCGACCACGCGGCTATCGTGTCTATGTCCCGCACTTTTCCCACGGCCTTCGATAGCTTCCTGACGGCGGAGACATAGCGCTTCACCCGCGAGTCCCGCCTGACCTCCTTCGGGAGCACGGAATATGTGGTTCTCAGCCTCCTGGTCGACTTCCTCAGCGCAGCAGTGGTGGGGGAGTCGCCTGACTTTAGGAACTCCTCAAGGCGGGCGTCGACGGTGGCGACGTTTCGGTTGAAAGTCCTGACGAGCTGCTGGGGGGCGATTCGCGTAGATGTCATCTCGCGCGGTTGAGGAATCCGTCGATGCGCGCCTGGAGGTCCGCGTCGACCTGCTCGATGGGTCGGTTCCCGTCGATGAACTGGAGGCCGAAGAGCTTCTTCATCCTCTCGAATTCCTTAGCCATCTTCCCCTGGTAGATGAGGAAGGACTTGTACATGTCGTCAGAGAGCCCTATGTCCATCCCCGACTCGTAGTAGTCCAGTATGGAGTTCTTCTGAAACACGCGGTGGACGAGCTCCTCTGGCTTGACGTCGAGGTAGAAGATCAGGTCGGGCACAAGGGTGAACCCAAAGAGGCTCCTCGACCAGCGCCGCTCGATTCCCCTCACGTTGTTCCTAGCGATCAAGGTGTAGATGTAACGGTCGGCTAGGACTACGTATCCCGCCTCGAGCGCGGGTATTATCTTGTTCTCCAACTGGTCGGCGAAATCAGCGGCGTAGAAGAGCGAGAGGGTGCGCTTTCCAACGCCCAAGTTCCCCTTGGCCTCGATGATACCCTCGCTGATGAGCTCTGAGCGCTTCAGTCCGGTGCCAAGGACGGCGTGGCCGTCGGCCTCCAGCTTGGCTTGTATCGACTGCGTGTGAGTGCTCCTCCCGGAGGCATCGGGCCCTTCGATGACGATGAGGTGGCCTTTCACCTCGAGGTCTTTCAGATACGGCATGCCGTGGCCGTAGAACTTCATCTTGCGCTTGCCGGCCTCACTCCCTACAGGGGAGCGAGGCTTCAGGGAGGGGGATGAGTACGGCCTGGGCACAGCGGCCTGGTCGTCGTCATCCAGCTCGGGACTTTCGTTGGACATGCTATCTCGAAGCCCCCGTCGCAATGGGACCTATCCCTCGTTCTCCAAACAGCTTGGTCACCCGCGCTCTGACCTCGACCTGCTGCTCCTCTATTCCCCTGTTGGCGTCGATGGCGACGAGCCCCTCGCTTTCGACCATGGACTCGTACTGCTCGACTATCCTGCCCTGGAAGATCCTGTAGCTCTCGTACGGGTCGTTGGACAGGTTCATGTCCATGCCCGCCTCGTAGTACTTTAGCTTCGGCCTTCCCGCGAGGATCCTCGAGACGGCCACGTCCACGGGCACCCTGAAGTACAAGGTGAGGTCGGGCTTCGCGGCGTAGCTGTAGATCTTCCTCACCCAGCCGGGGTGGCAGCCTCGGACGATGTCCCTCGCGTAGGCTGTGAAGACATACCTGTCCGCGAGGACGAAGTAACCCGCCTCTAGGAGGGGGAGGATGTTCCGCTCGTATCTGTCGGCGAAGTCCGTCGCGTGGAGCAGGCTGAAGGTGGTAGGGGTGAGAAGGCCCTTCTTCTTGCCCCGCGAGGTGATCTCTTTGACCGTCTCGGACGAATTCCACTCGGTCTTGAAGACCTTGAGGTTCTGGTGCCGCAGCCACTGCTCTAGGAGGTGGAGCTGGGTCGACTTCCCTGAGCCGTCGACCCCTTCGACTGCGATGAGCCTTCCCGCCGCGGCGTCCCAAGCTGCGTCGGTCCGCCTCCTCCTCCGCGTGGTCGCGGCCAGAGCGCTCGCGCCGGTCCCGCGGCTCTTCGCCCCGCCGTTGACAGCGCGTCTAGTCTGTGAAATCATGTTGAGATCATCTCTGCAACTCCAAGGGGGCCAGCTTGCGCTCCTTGATCACGGAGTAGTCTATGTCCATCTTAAATTCGTCTCTGACCGTGGAGACGGCGCGGGCCAATAGCTCCTCGGCGTAGGCCCCGCGGACGGTGAGCTCCATCTTGACTGGCCTCCCCGAGGTAGCAGTGCCGGTGATCGAGAGTCGGGCTCTCATCATTTCGAGCAGCTCGAGCAGTCGGTATGCCGCCGAGAGCCTCTTGATCGTCTCCTTGTCCTTCCGCCTCAGCGGAGGGCTGAACTCATCCGCCAGGACGTTCGCGTAGCTCCCGCTGCCAGCGAAGATTATCGATATCGCGATCCTCAGCTGGTCTACATGGCTGAGCGGCGAGTCGACTCCCATGAGCTCGTGGAACCGCGCCTTTAGGTCGGCGGCCTGGGGGGCGTTCTTCACGATCTGGAGCGACTCGAGGAGAAGGGAGTACTCGTATTCGTTGATCATGCGCGCGGTGAAGATCTCGCTGACGTGGCGTTCCCAAGTGGTCCTCCACACCCTGCCCGCCGAACTGAGTTGGCGGTCTATGGTGGACGGCTCGAAGCTGCGGGCGTTGAACCAGCGATGGTCGTGCAGGAAGAGCGAGAGGGTGCCCTCGCGCAGCCCGTGGGTGCTCGACACCAGCTCTGAGATTCCGAGGTTCTTCATCAGCAGTCTCACGACGCACGAGCCGGCTGCCATCGTCTCTGCCCTGGCTTGGCCCATCGAGCGGAGGGACTTCATCTGGCGCCTCTTCATCCTGTAGAACTGGGACGTCGTCCACGCCACCTCGTCGTAGTCCATCACGTAGTTGTGGAGCTTCTCGAATGGGTACTTCGACCGGTCAGCATGATAGCTCGCCAGCGCCCTGACCGTGCCTCCCACGCCGACGAGCTTGGTCTTCTTCGCCAGACGAAGTTCCTTCCTGTTGGGAAGGAGCTCGACTATGTGGTCCTTCATCCTTTCGTAGTCCTTCCTGAGGAAGAGGCCGCCCTTCTTGGGGTTGCCGTAGAGGTAGGAGAGGCGACGGGCCCCCAACGGGAGGCAGAGGACCTTCTTGACCTTGAAATCCTCGGCATAGACTATCGCAAGGGTCCCTCCGCCTAGGTCGAAGAAGACTCCCGTCGGTATGCGGAGCGCCAAGACGGCGCCGAAGTATGAGAGGAGAGCCTCCTCCTGCTCGGAAAGGACCCGAAACTTGAACTTTGAAGTCTCCTCGGCAAGGTGGAGGAACTCTGCCTTGTTGGCGGCCTCTCTGACTGCGCTCGTAGCCACAGGTAGGATGTGACGGGGAGACTCGAAGTCTACTATCTCCCTGAACATCTTGAGTACCCTCAGGGTCCTCTCGATGGGTGGGACTGCTAGGAACCCGGTCTCGTCCAGCTCCTCCCCAAGCTTGACCTTGGCGTCCTCCTGGGAGATTATCCTGTAGCTCGTCCTGCCGTTCACGTGGTATGTGGCGAGCTTCGCAGAGTTGAACCCGAGGTCCAAGACGGAGGCCGTGAAGCCGGTGGAGGGACCGAGCCCCTCAGGGCCGTAGCCTACGACATCCGCTTCAGGAGCCTTGGTGTCAACAACCATCTTAATTCTCCCTCAATCTTCGGATTGAAGGCCTTTACCGAGAGCCGGGCGAGACCGCATTTCCTGAGTACGATCCTGGGCAGGCCCTGATGGCCCATGACCTCGTTGATCGTCTGAGAGAGGTACGGCTCATGGCCTACGCAGAGGACGATGCTCTCTGGCTTCAGTTTCGAGAGCCGTTTGTAGAGCTCCTGCTTGCTCCCCTCAGGCTTTAGCTCGTCCCATATCTCGACCTTGTCCCGCTCCTTCAGGGACTTCGCGACTATGTTCGCCGACTCCCGCGAGCGCTTCAGCGGGCTGGTGATGATGTGGTCGGGCCGCAGCTTCATTCTGGAGAGAGCCCTCGCGACGTCTTCGAGCTCCTCCTTTCCCTCGGCGGTGAGCGACCGTTCCACGTCCCTGGCCTGCGCTGGCAGCCTCTTTCCGGCCTCCGCGTGTCGCAAGATGTAAAGGTCCATGCGCTAGCACAGGCCCGGGAATGTGATGTCTTTCATGAGCGTGCTTCTCCGCGCGAGAGCATATGTTTCACCGTCGAACCAGATTGCGATATAAATCATGTGGGACGCCTCAGCGCAACTCTTTCGCGTTTCAAGCAACAACGGCATGAAAAGCGAAAGGAAGGAATGCTAGGTCGGTCGGAAGGCAGGTTCTTGACTACTCCGGGAGTTCGTAGATCGAGCCCAGGACCTTCATGTACTCGCCCCAGCCTTTCAGAGTCAGGGTGAATTTTTCGGTGCGTCGCGATTCTGACTGCGTCCTCGGCGACGACTCGACCTCGTTCTTCGAGACCATCTCCACCAGGATGTCGTGGACATCGAGCTCGCTGGCGTCGACCCTGCTGTAGAGGGTCTCCGCGTCGCACTCGTGGAACCTCGCGAGCGTCCTCATTATCGGAAACTTCTTTGCGTCGAGCCCGTCATCTTCCTCTTCATGCCCTCTCATTACAAGGTTTTCCATTATTCTTTTCACTCGAATTCTGATTCCGCGAATTCTTGATTTATTGGTTATCGATGAGATATATTGAGCACAACGCGAAGTATAGAGCCGCAATAAGACGGCCTAGCTTGAGGCACGAACGAGAGTCGATATGTAATCGACCACCTTTGCTGCGGGGTCATCCATCCAGTTCAGGAGCGCGCGCCCCCTCTTGCGATAGCCGTCCCTGTAGCGGGGGTCCAAGGAGGCTCTAACGCACCTCGAGACTTCGGTCGGGCTCTTGGCCTTCATGAGCAGCCTCTTTGAGAGGAGGTACCTCTCTGTGTAGAGCTCGGCGCCCTGGAAGGCCGAAACAGCGGGGACGCCCAGCAGCGCAGATTCCGTGGTCATCGTCCCCCCCATCCCGACGAAGACGTCTGAGCGCTCGATCAGGCTTGCCCCGTCCACCGCGTCTTGGGGGACTTTGAAGGAGGCTCCAAACTTCTTCCTCACGCTCTCGAGCTGGTCCTCATACCTGCAGAGTGCGACGAGCTCGTGCCCCTTGAAGTCGAGGGCGAGCCTCGTGAGCACCCTTTCCGACCATGACTCGTCGCTGCCTGCGAGGTACGGCGCGTACGACTCTTCTAGCCTCACGAGGATGGTGGCCTTGTCGCCTTTCCTCGCCTTCCTACGGGGTAAGCCTCCAACCCTCCGCTTGAGCCATGCGGCGGGGTCGAGCGCCTTGTACCGGCTCACTTGTTCCCTGGAGACGCCGAAAGGCGACCAGGCTGAGAACGGTATAATCCACGGGGTGATCACATGGTGCGAGAGAGGGAGCGAGAGCTTCCCTGCGACGACGGAGTGAGGGGAGTCGTTCACCGCGACGTGCTTGACCCTCAGGCCGAATGAGATCCTGGCGCAGTCCGCTGAGGCGACCGAGACTGAGGCGTCCGGGGAGAAGCCCACGGCAATGGGGAGGAGCTGCTCCATCCTCTCGAGGCTCATCTTGAGCTGCCCGAGAGGGTCCTTGCCTCCCCTCGCGCCCACGAAAGAGAGCTCGACGCCGAGCATGGACGCGAGCTGCTCCACCTCCCTGTACCTCCTCGACGTGGCGAGTACCTCGTGCCCATCCTTCCGCAGGCTCTCGATGACTGGCCGAAAGAAGAGCACCTGTTTCGGCGTCAAGAGGTCCACCCAGAAGCGCATGGCCAATGGCTGCTCGCGACTCACGTCATAAAAAGACAACCGTGATGGCGGCAATCGAAAGTCTATAATCTCTAGGATGGAAGATGCGGGCGCAGAGCTCTCACAATTTTGCCAAAGCCGAAGGTCGCGGTATACGGTCTTACAAGCGAAGGTTACTCCGTGGCAGTCCGTCTCATCGAGAAGGCGGTGGTCACCCTGGTCGACGAGACTCTCCAGATGGCAATGGACCTAGAGCCAGGTATGGTGAAGTCGCACAAGACGGTGCAAGACCTCGTCGGGGACGAGATGCTGATGGGGCTCAAGCCCGTCTCGCAGGTGCTCTCGGAGGCCGAGGTCGTCGTCTTCGCTCCTAAGCTGAAGAAGGTGGGGGACGAGTCTGTAATAGAGGCGAGCGGGAAGCTGAGGGACGTCGCGAAGTACGCCTCGAGCGGCTCGACCGTCATCAACCTCCTCCCGACGGGCGTGGGAGGGAACGCGGACAACGTCGCGCTCCTCGAGAAGCACACTGGCATGAAGGTCGGCGAGAGGATCAACTACGCCTACTGCCCCGCAGCCCCCCAGCCGAGCGCGGGAGGGGAGGCCGCCGCCGCCGCGAACCCCGTGGCTGTCCTGGGCGAGAAGTCAGCCTCGAAGGACTTCGCTTCGCTGGAGGACCTAGGCTTCAAGACCGTCTACGAGGGGGTCGCGAGCCTCGAGCTAGAGTACATCTCCAAGGTTCTCGCGACTTGCACGTCCATGGCGGCGGACGTCGAGCTGATGAGGAAGGCCCGCGAGCTGAAGGTGCCACGGGGGCCTGAGAACGAGAGATACATCGATCAGCTTGCCTCCCTGGTCTTCGACTTGACGGCGATCCAGTCGAGCGAGGACGTCGGGGAACCGATAACCTACCTCGCGGGTGCGGCAGTGAAGAGCCTTGAGAACTACGAGAGATACGTGGTCGAGGAGACCAGAGACCTCCTGAGGGAGCTGCAGCTCAAGGCGAGCAGGACCAGGGTGCTCGTCGCGTGGTCAGCGGACAGGTACGAGATGCGCGCGGACAGGCTTTCGACGGCGCAGTCGCTGACCCAGAAGCTGAGGGACTACGTCTCCGACGTGAGGCAGGTCGACTCCAGGGCCAGGCCGGACGACCTCATAGACAGCTACAAGCACAGCGTCGCGATAGTCTGCACCCCCGCCGACTTTGAGTGGTTCAAAGGCCTGAAGAAGAGCTTCAGGAGCTCCGAGATCACCATACTCAAGGCCACGACCGGGATGAGCAGGGCGTGACGGCGCCATAAACCGTTAAAACCGCCCGGAAGACGACTTCGAACGTATTCCCATGGCTAGGATCGCAGTGATTGGCACCGGCGGCTGGGGGAAGAACCACGTGCGGGTGCTCAGCGAGCTCGGGCACCTGGTCGCGGTCTGCGACCTTGATGCGTCGAGGGCGGCGTTGTACGCCGAGAAGTACCGCGTGAAGGCATACTCGGACGTCGACGAGATGCTGGGCAAGGAGAGGCCTGAGGGCGTCACGATCTGCACGCCCGCTTCCACCCACTTCGCGATCGCATCCAAGACCCTCAGGGCGGGCGTCAACACGTTCGTCGAGAAGCCCATGACCAGCACGGTGAAGGAGGCCCAGGACCTGATCAAGGAGGCTGAGAAGGCGCGCAAGATCCTCACGGTGGGGTTCATCGAGAGGTTCAACCCCGCGATCACTGAGCTGAAGAAGATGATAACCAACGGCACCCTGGGAAGGCCGATACTCTTCGAGTATCACCGCGAGAACCGGAGGGGCGAGAACATAGTTGACGTTGGAGTTGTGAAGGACGCCTCGGTCCACGACATCGACACGGCGAGGTGGCTCTTCGGGGAGGAGCCCAAGACCGTCTACGCGCGGGTAGGCAGCGTTATGGGCAAGAACGAGGACTTCGCGACGATCCTGCTGGGGTTCGGCGACGAGAGGACGGCCTTCATCACCACGAACTGGGTGACCCCGAGCAGGGTGAGGCAGCTCAGCGCGGTGTTCGAGAAGGCCGTGGTGACCCTCGACTTCATCTCCCAGGAGATACAGGTTCACGAGGAGTCGGGGACGAAGGTCCCGAAGCACACCTTCCAAGAGCCACTCATGCTAGAGCTCAAGGAGTTCGCGGCCGCCATCTCGGAGAAGAGGCAGCCCCTCGTGACCGGGAAGGACGGCCTCATGGTAACGAGGATAGCCGAGGCCGTGCTCGCCTCCAGCAAGACGAGCAGCCCGATATTCGTGAGCTCGAGCGGCTAGAAGCCGAGAGACGCCTCTGGCGCTACTTCTCTTCGGTCTGGACTTCGTGGAGAAGGTCAGACAGGCGGTTGACCGCTGACTCCACCCTCTTCCTGTACGTGGGCTGGAGCCTCTTGAAGGTCTCCTCGTTCATCCTGCTCCCTTGGTACTGCAGGTGCAGGTTGAGCAAGTCCCTGAACGCCCTGTCCTCCTCCTTCTCGGCATCGCCGACCCTCGTTAGGAGGTCGAACTGCTTGCCCGAGCCGAGGACCGCCTTGAGCTCTGTGAGCCTCTGGATGGCCCTCGCCCTCAGGTCGGTCACCTCGTTCCTCATGCGGTCGAAGTCCGCCTTCCCGATCGAGCCCTTGGTCGCGGACGAGAGCTCCTCCATGTACTGGGTCTCGAGGCCGGTCTTGTCTTCGAAGGCCTTCAGGACGTCGCCCGTCTCGAGGGTCTCTTCCTCCTCCTCCTTCCTCTTCTCCTTGACCGACGGCCTTTGGATCGCGAACATCGCGAAGGCCACTGCGAAGATCAATGCCCCGGCCGGGATGGCCTGGTCCGCAGCCCAGCCGACGCTGATGGAGTAGGTGAACACTATGCTTCCCGGCGTGAAGGGGGTGACCGTCTTGTCAAGCACGGATGTCGTCCCGCTCGCGGTCGTTCCCTTGGCAGGGGCGAGGACTATGCTGTCGTTGGTCACCGGGGCCGCGATGAGGGGCGAGTACGGGACGGTGATCTGCACGCTGTTCCCTGTCAGCTTCATCAAGGTCGAGGGGAGCGGATAGGAGACCGTCAGCGAGATGTTGCTGTTGGGGAGCAGGGGGCTCGCTATGCTTGTGCTCGCGAAGGCGATCTCCCCTGAACCGAGCTGGATGAGCTGCGGGTTCACTAGAGGGGGAACCGTGTTGGGAAGCAGCGTCACCACGTTCAGGCCAGGGTAGAGCAGGTAGAGGTGCACCTGCGCTATGTTGTAGGACGCGACGTTGTATATCGAAAGGTAGTCCTCGACCATCGGAGCGCCGTTCGCCGACGGCACGATCGTCCTGACGAGGCTGTTGACGATGAGCGGGGTAAACGCCGACTGGTTGTTGTCGGTGAAGTTGAGGTATCTCGCCGACGCCTGTGGTTGAAGGGCGCTCTGCGTCAATGTGTAGGCTGGCGCCGTCGAGTTCGCCGCTGGAGACGCGAACCCGGAAGGAGCCTGCTGGAAGGCGCCTCCCGTGGGCAGGATGAGCGTCGACTTCATCGTGGTTACGTTGACGTTCAAAGACGGGCTGACGAGCACGAGCATCTTGGCGGCGTTCGTGTAGGCGCCGTTCGTGTAGTTCATGATGTTGTTCAGGACCGCCTTCAGGGCGACCGTGGAGTTAGAGCCCGCTCCAAGGGTGGGCTGGGTCGGAGTGATCGTCAGAGTCGTGTTGGTGGTCCCTTTGGAGACGGCGACCGAGAACTGGTCGCTCGGGCTCACGACGACGCCGACGGTCCTAGAGGCGACGTTGCTTGGGATCCCGACCTGCACCGTCGGTATCTGCACAGACGAAGTCCCGTTGTTGTGGAACGTGATGCTGTCGTTTAGGACTCCGTATCCGTACGAAGTTATGATGTAAAAGTGGTTGACCGACACGGTGGCGACGCCGGAGGTGGAGCTGCCCGAAGACTGCGCGTGAATGGGCAGGAATCCGAGCGCGAGGGCCACCGCCAGTGCTACGGCCACCAAACCTCTCCAGTTCAAAGGATTGCATAGCCATCGCTGATACGTATTTTAACCGTTCGCGGGGGTGGATGCGTCGCTCCAAGAAATGGTAGAAGCGCATCCGTTCCTGCCTAACCTCGAAGATGAGACTATCGAGAGGATGCTCAAGCAAGTTAAGGTGGGCTCCATCGCGGACCTGTTCTCAGACATACCCGAAGGGTTGCGCCTCAAGAGGAGGCTCGCGATCCCCGACGGTCAGGGAGAGGCCATGGTCAGGAGAGAGCTCCACGGGAGGCTATCGAAGAACAAGACCCCGCCGGACCAGCTGTGCTTCCTGGGTGGGGGCGTCTATCCCCACTACATTCCCGCGGCCGTGGACTCGATACTCTCGAGGCAGGAGTTCTACACCGCTTACACGCCATACCAGCCAGAGATCAGCCAGGGAATGCTCCAGGCGCTCTTCGAGTACCAGAGCATGATGTGCGACCTGCTAGGGATGCAGGTCTGCAACAGCTCGATGTACGACTGGGCCTCTGCCGCCGGCGAGGCCGTGAGGATGGCCGCCCGCGTGAAGCAGAGGAGGACGGTCTTGGTCGCGAAGAGCATCGGAGAAGGGAGGCTCGAGGTCATCAAGACGTACGCCGAGCCGATGGGCGTCAAACTCCGGACGGTGGAATTCGACTCCGAGACGGGAGGGTTGGATGTGGAGTCGCTCAAGTCAAACATCTCTCAGGCGGGAGGCGACGTCGCCGCCCTCTACATGGAGAACCCCAACGTCTTCGGCGTCATTGAAGAGGGCGCGCAGGGCGCAATCGAGACGGTGCACGCAGCGGGGGGTCTGGCCGTCATCGGGTTGAACCCCATCTCCCTCTCGGTGCTCCACGACCCGGGAAGCTATGGCGCGGACGTAGTCGTGGGCGAGGGGCAGCCTCTCGGCGTCCCTATGAACTTCGGTGGACCTCACATGGGGATTTTCGCGGTCAAGGACATCGGCCTCGCAAGGAGCATGCCCGGGAGGCTCATCGGCATGACAACGACCAAGGACGGGAGCCAGAAGGCATTCTGCATGGTGCTCCAGACGCGGGAGCAGCATATCAGAAGGGAGGGTGCGACCTCGAACATCTGCACCAACCAGGCGCTCCTCGCGCTCGCGGGCGCGGCATACATGTCCCTCCTCGGGAAGAACGGCTTCAGGAAGTTGGGGGAGGTCAACCTTGCCAACTCGCACTACGCTGCGGAGAGGATAGGCAAGCTCCACGGAGTCAAGGCGCCGCTCTTCAGCGGGCCGTTCTTCAACGAGTTCACCGTGGGCTACGAGAGGCGCAAGGCTCCCTGGGTCTTTTCAGAGCTGGCAAAGAAGGGCGTGATGGGCGGCTACCCTCTCACCCAGCACTACTCCCAGATACGAGAGGCCGGCTCCTTCTGCGTGACGGAGGTACACTCTAACGAGGACATCGGGCGCCTTGTGGACGCCCTTGCGGGGATGATCTAGAAGATGGAAGACGCGACGAAGCCGAAGCGGAGGTACCGCCAGGCCTTCTGGGACGAGCCGCTGCTCTCGGAGATCGGGAGGAAGGGGAGGCTCGGGTTCATCGTCCCCGAGGACCCCGAGATAATGGACTGGGCGAAGGGGAAGCCTCTCGTCCCCGCAGCGCTCAGGAGGGGCGACACCGCGCTCCCCGAGCTCTCGGAGCTCCAGGTGCTCAGGCACTTCAACCGGCTCTCGCAGATGAACTTCTCCGTAGAGACGGGGATGTACCCCCTCGGGAGCTGCACGATGAAGTACAACCCGAAAGTCTCTGAGGCGATAGCGTCCTCCCCGAAGATGAGGGAAGCGCACCCCCTTCAGCACGACTCGACGGTGCAAGGCCTCCTGCAGGTCTTCTACGAGCTCTCGGACATGCTCTGCGAGATCTCCGGCATGAAGAGGTTCGCTCTCAGCACTGCGGCGGGCGCCCAGGGCGAGTTCGCCGGCGTCCTCATGATCAGGAAGTACCTGAAGGACAAGGGGAGGGGCGACAGGACAGAAATCCTCGTCCCCGACTCCGCGCACGGCACCAACCCGGCGAGCGCCGCGATGGCGGGATTCGAGGTGGTCAAGGTCCCCTCCAACGAGAGCGGACAGGTCACAATCGAGTCCGTGAAGGCGAAGCTAACCTCGCGGACGGCCGGGATGATGCTGACCGTCCCCAACACGCTCGGGCTCTTCGAGCCCGACGTGAGCGAGATTTCAAAGGCGGTCCACGATGCTGGAGGGCTGATGTATTACGACGGCGCCAACATGAACGCGCTCCTGGGGAAGGCCAGGCCCGGGGACATGGGCTTCGACGTGGTCCACCTCAACCTCCACAAGACGTTCGCGACGCCCCACGGAGGCGGCGGTCCGGGCGCGGGGCCGGTCGGCGCCTCGGGGGAGCTCCAGGACTACTTGCCTGTCCCTCTCGTCGAGAAGTCGGGAGAGGAGTACAGGCTCGACTACGAGCGCCCGAAGACCATCGGCAGGCTCAAGGGCTTCTACGCGAACTCGGCGATACTCCTCAGGGCGTACTGCTACATCAGGCTCCTGGGGGCGGACGGGCTCGACAACGTCTCGAGCCTCGCGGTCCTCGGTGCCAACTACATCCTCTCGAAGCTGGACACGCAGGGCTACTCCATCCCGGTCGGAGGGGGGATAAGGAGGAAGCACGAGGCCGTAGTGAGCGTGAAGGGCGGGCACGGAGGCGCGGGAAAGATCGCGAAGGCGCTCCTAGACTACGGGGTCCACTCCCCCACGGTCTACTTCCCGCTGACAGTGGAGGAGGCGCTGATGATCGAGCCCACGGAGACGGAGACCATCGAGTCCCTCGACGACTACGCCGAGACGCTGAACTCCCTGTTCGTGAGGCTGAAGGCGGGGGAGCTGGACGACGAGCCCAAGAACACGAGCGTCGGGAGGATCGACGAGGTGAAGGCCTTGCACCCGCTCACACTCAAAGTGAAGTGGTGACCGTCGATCCCGCGCCGAAATGGCGCTGGTGAACTTTCATGAACCAATGGTCCACTTTTTTGATTCGTGGGTTCATTAATCTAATCCGCCAATGGACCTTGTCAAAAGTCCATGTCAGGCCCCATCTCCTCGTCTGAAGTCGTCGCTCTAGGAATAGGAAGCGCAGGAATCAGGATCGTGTCCGCCCTTAGCAGGGAGACAACGCTCGTGAACCGGTTCGCGTATCTCACGTGCGACCCGGCAGACCTTGAAGCTGCAGGCGACGGCGAGAAGATGATAATCGAGTCCCCTATGGTCCAAAAGCCGAGCCCCTCCATGGTGCGGGGCTTCGCAATGCCTCACTACGACGAGATGAAGAGGCTCGTGCAGGACGCGAAGGTCGTCTTCGTGGTAGCAGGCCTGGGCCGCGCGACGGGCTCGGGGCTGGCGCCGATAATGGCGAAGCTCGCGAGAGACGCTGGCGCAGACGCGGTCACGATAGCGGTCATGCCCTTCGACTTCGAGGAGAGGCTGAGGTTCTACGCGGGGCTGGCCCTCAAGAAGCTCAGGACGGTCTCCAACGGCGTAGTGGTGGTCGACAACGGGGCGCTCTTCAACGTCGGGAGCGAGGCGACCCTCAAGGAGCTCCACGAGGTGGCGAACAAGGAGGCCGTGAAGGCCCTCGGATCGCTGCTGGCGAAGCAGTCCCAAGATTCCATCCCGGTCGGCCTGAACAAGGTCCTGGGGACGGTCGCGCAGAGCGGCTACTCGTTCCTCACCAGCGCCTCGTCCGGCTCGGTGGACAAGGCGGAGGAGGCGCTCTCTCGCGCCATCATAGGCATCGGGAAGAAGGCCCAGATGAAGGACGCCAGCCACGCGGTGGTCGTCTTGACGGGAGACGCTAGCCTGTCGGCGGGCGACACCGCCACCGCGGTCAGGAGGCTGGGCTCGATGTTCGGGAACCCGTCTCTCGACGTGGAGTACGCGGTGAGCTATCGCAGCGGCGCGGGCTCGCAGCTCCAGGTGAGCGTCCTCGCGTCAGGGTTCATCCAGACAAAGTACGACACCTACGATCCCATAGACGCGATACTCGGCCCCAAGAACAACATCGACGACTCGCTAGAGTGCGCGCTGGCCGGCGGCCTCGAAAAGATAGACTCGTGCGACCAGTGAGCTGCCGGGTCAGGCCTTGAAGAACTCCGCGGCGTCGGAGCTCTTCGTCACTGTGGACTTTAGGCGCGCGACCTCCTTGTCGTCTATCTTCTTGAAGAGTATCTCCGGTTTCGCGAGCATCTTGACGGTCCCGAGGGAGAAGCCCAGCTCCCCCTCCCACGAGAGGGCACCCTCGATGTCGAGGAGGGCGGCGATCCTCTTGGAGGACCCCGGAAGGAAGGGCGCCATCGTAACGGCGAGCACCCTGCAGATGTTCGCGCAGCAGTAGATCACTCGCTTGCAGGCCTCCGGGTCGCTCTTGACGAGCGCCCAGGGCTCGTTCTTCTGGAAGTACTCGTTCCCGATTATCGCTATCTGGAGGACGCTCCTGAGCGCGTCCTTGAGCCTTACGTCCTGAAGTGCGAGGTCCGCCTCCTTGACCTGCTCCGCCACCCTCGCCTCCACCTGCCTCTCGTCGTTGCCGAGCTCCTTCTTCTCGACGACCCCGCCGAGGAAGTTCGAGGCGAAGGTCAGGGTCCGATGGACGAAGTTCCCTATCGCGGCGACCAGCTCGTTGTTCACCCTCGTCTGGAAGTCGTCCCACTTGAACTCGGTGTCCTTTGTCTCCGGGATGAGGTAGGACAGGTAGTAACGCCAGATGTCGGGGTCGAGGCCGCTCTGGACGACCTTCTCGCAGAAGATCCCCCAGTTCCTCGACTTTGATATCTTGTCCCCCTCGTAGTTGCAGTACTGGAGGCCGACCACGTCGTAAGGCAGGTTGAGGCCCCCGTTCGCCATGAGCATGCCTGGCCAGAATATCGTGTGAAACGGGATGTTGTCCTTGCCCAGGAAGTTGTAGATCCTCGTCTCTGGGTCGAGCCAGTAGTCCTCCCACCTCCTCGGGTCGCCCGACCTCTCCGCCCACTCCTTCGTCGAGGAGATGTAGCCTATGGGGGCGTCGAACCAGACGTAGAAGATCTTGTCCTCGAAGCCCTTGAGCGGGACCGGGACGCCCCACTTGAGGTCGCGCGTGATGCTGCGCCTCCTCAGGCCCTCCTTGATCCACGCCAGGGCGAGGGACGAGACCTGCTTCCTCCAGTGCGTCTGGCTGGTTATCCAGGCCTCGAGGTCGGGCTGGAGCTTCTCCAGCTCGAGGAATAGGTTGTCGCTGTCCTTGAAGACCGGGACGCTCCCGTCTATCTTGCACCTCGGGTCGATCAGCTGCTCGGGCTCCAGGAGGGTCGCGCAGTTCTCGCACTGGTCTCCCCTGGCGAACTCGTAACCGCAGACCGGGCACTTGCCGACGACGTACCTGTCGGCCAGGAAGAGCTTGTCCGTCTCGCAGTAGGGGAGCCGCATGACCCCCTTGGTGACGTAGCCCTTCTCGTAGATCTTCAGGAAGAGGTCCTGGGTGGTCTTGTGGTGGACCGGGAGCGAAGTCCTCGAGAAGTTGTCGTAGGAGATCTCGAACCAGTCGTAGATCGACTTGTGTACCTTGTAGAACACGTCGGTCAGCCGCTTCGGGGTCACCTTCAGCTCGATGGCGGCCACCTCGGTCGGGGTCCCGTTCTCGTCGGCCCCCCCGACGAGGAGCGTCTCGTACCCCTTCAGCCTGCAGTACCGCGCGAAGATGTCGGCGGGCAGGTGGGACCCCACGATGTTTCCCACGTGAGGTACTGCGTTGGTGTACGGGAGCGCGCAGCACACGAGCACCCTCCTCTTCTTCAGCGAGGGCCCGTCTTCTCCCCCTTTGCGCGCTTCTGGTGGCTTCGACTTGGTCCTGCTACTCAAGCGCCCAGCTCTCGGCGTACTTCAGCTGCTCCTTCGTCGCCCTGTCAATCGTGATGCCGAGAGAGTGCAGGGTCGACATGGCCACCTCCTCCTCTATCGCGAGCGGCACGTCGAGTACCTTGTTCTTCAGCTTCGCGTGGTTCTTGTAGACGTAGAGCGCCGACATGAACTGGTTCGCGAAGGACATCTGCATCACCTCGGGGGGATGGCCCTCTGCTGCTACGAGGTTCACTATGCGGCCCTTGCCGAGGAGGTAGATCCTCTTCCCGCCTGGGAGGAGTATCTCGTCGGTGTTCGGCCGCACCTGCTTCACCGACTTCGCCTCGTCCATGATCGACTTTACGTCGATCTCCACGTCGAAGTGCCCGGCGTTCGAGAGGATGGCCCCGTCCCTCATCGACTTGACCGCCGAGTGCGAGATGACGTGCTTCTGCCCCGTGCAGGTGATGAAGATCTCTCCGTAGCGGGCGGCTTCCGCGATGTTGGTCACGAGGAACCCGTCGAGGTACGCCTCGAGCGCCTTGATGGGGTCTACCTCCACCACCGTGACGTTGGCGTCGAGCCCCCTGGCCCTCTTGGCGACGCCCTTTCCGACCCACCCGTAGCCCACCACGACGACCTTCTTCCCGGCGATCAGCAGGGAGGTCGCCCTCAGTATGCCGTCGAAGGTGCTCTGCCCCGTGCCGAAGCGGTTGTCGAAGAGGAACTTCGTCTTCGCGTTGTTGATCGCTATTATTGGATAGCCCAGCTTCCCGTCCTTCTCGAGGGCCTTCACCCTCACAACTCCGGTCGTCGTCTCCTCGCAGCCGCCCACGACCGACTTCACGTGCTTCAGGTTGGCTGCGACGTGGAGGTCCGCGCCGTCGTCGATTATCACGTCGGGCTTCCTTGTCAGCACCTGGTCGATGCACCAGTCGTACTCCTTCCCGGACTGGCCTCGCCACGCCCACACCTCCGCGCGGGTGGCGAGGTAGGCCGCGATGTCGTCCTGCGTGGAGAGAGGGTTGGCGTCCGCGAGCTTCACCTCTGCCCCCGCGAGGAGCAGCGAGTCGACTAGGACGGAGGTCTCCTTCGTCACGTGCAGGCACACGCCGACCGTGACGCCCTCGAGGGGCTTGGCCTTGGCGTACTTCGACGCGATGCTGGACAGCGCGGTCATGTGGCCCTTGGCCCAGAGAAAATTCTTCTCGCCCTCCTTGGCGAGGTCAGGATTGGCTATCTTCCCCATGAGATTCGGGCCTCCGTTCGGGGTTGGATTATTAAATTCAGTGTTGTCGCATCGAGCGGCCCGCTCACTCTTCTTCAGACGAGTACTTTACGATGGAGTAGACGTCGTATCCCTTCAAGGCCTCCCGGCCAGGAAGGAACGAGAGCTCGACAACGAAAGCGAAGCCCACGACCACACCCCTCACAACCTCGACGAGCTTCGCGGCTGCGAGCGCCGTGCCCCCGGTTGCTACCAGGTCGTCCACGATCAGGATCCGCTCTCCCTTCCGGACGGCGTCGCTGTGCATCTCCAAGGTCGCGGTCCCGTACTCGAGGTCGTAGCTCTCGGATATCTTCGCGCCGGGGAGCTTGCCCAGCTTCCGCAGAGGGATGAAGCCGACTCCGAGCCGCTCTGCGAGCGGCGCCCCCACCACGAACCCCCTCGCCTCTATCCCCATGACGGCGTCGATCTTCTGGCTCTTGTAGTGGTCGTAGAGCACGTCGGTGCACTTCCTCAGGAGACGTCCGTCCTTCCAGAGGGTCGTGATGTCCCTGAAGACGATCCCCTTCTTGGGGAAGTTCGGGATTCGTCTGATGGCGGCCTTGAACTCCTTCTCCGCGCTGGCGCGGCCGGCAGGCTTCGTCAAGCGCTTATCCTCGCGTTGCGCATCGCGGTGCCGCAGGAGCACGAGCGCTTGGAGGGCGTGAGCTCGATGGCCTTGAGGAGCAGCGACCTCAGCTTTCCGAGGTTCTCGTTGAAGACGCGCATCACCTCGTCGTTGCTTACCGGCTTGACCTTCGGGTCGCCCTCGAGCCCCACGTCGTAGTCGGTGACCAGCGAGATGTTCACGTAGCACATCTCCATCTCGCGCGCCAGGATGGCCTCGGGGTACTGGGTCATGTTGATGATGTCCCAGCCTTGGGAGCGGAAGAACTTGCTCTCAGCCCTCGACGAGAACCTGGGGCCCTGGATGACCACCACCGTCCCTTTCTTGTGCACCCTGATCCCCATGCCCTTCGAGGCTTCCAAGACGACCTCGCGGAGCTCGGGGCAGTAGGGGTCTGCCGAGCCCACGTGGGCGGTCTCTGGGCCGTCGAAGTAGGTGTCCTTGCGACCGTTCGTGAAGTTCACGAACTGGTCTGATATCACGAAATCGCCGGGCCTGATGTTCGCCTTCAGGCTTCCGACGGCGGTCGGCCCGAACACCCTCTGGGCGCCGAGCTGCTTCAGCGCGTAGATGTTCGCCCTGTAGGGGACGACGTGAGGAGGGAACTCGTGGCGCTCTCCGTGCCTGGGGATGAAGGACACGCGCTTACCCTTCACGTCCGAGATCTTGACGCTCGCGCTGGGGCTCCCGTAAGGGGTGTCCAGCTTGGACGCCTCCTTCGTCTGGAGGAACTTGTAGAATCCGGAGCCGCCTATGACGCCGATGCTCGAGGACTTTGTACTCACGTTAGACCCGCCCGCGGTTTGGCTTAAAATCTTTGAAGCGAGGAATCGAAGAGGAGAGTTGAAATACCTCGGCGGGTCGAAATCGCTCAGGCAGGCGACATGACCAGGCAATACGACGACCTTCTCGCGAGGGCCCAGTCAACGCTCGAGAAGACCGCCCACAAGTCCACACAGAACAGGCTTGAGATCCCGGAGCCACAGGTCATCTGGGTCGGGAACAAGACGATCCTCCGCAACTACGCCGAGTACCCTAAGCTGATGAGGAGGGACCCCGACAGGCTCCTCATGTATCTGGCGAAGGAGCTCGCGACCGCCGCGTCTCTTGATGCCGATAGGGCGATATTCATCGGCAGGAAGGACAAGCAGTCCTTCGTGCAGCTCTTCCAGCGGTACATGCAGGACAACGTCACCTGCCCGGTCTGCGGGAGCCCCGACACCCACATTGTAACGGAGAGCAGGCTGCACTTCAGGGTCTGCGAGGCGTGCGGTGCGCGCTCCAGCGCCAGGGTGAACTGACTCGGTTGGTGGCTACCCTCTCGCTGCGTAGCATCGCCTGGAAGAACTCGAGCCTAGTGAACGTCTGCGACGCCGAGCTGATCGGCCGGACTCTGGTGGAGGGGAAGCTCAAGATGCACATCTCGAAGGACTTCTTCGCAGGAGAGCTGGTAGAGGAGGATGAGGCGCTCAAGCTCATCAAGGAGTCTGCGATGGTCAGCTTGGCTGGGGAGAGGGCGGTAAACATCGCGCTCTCCAACAGGCTGGGCTCGCCTCACGCCGTGAGGGAGATCGAGGGCGTGCCGTTCCTGATGATCTACAAGTTCTGAGCTAGCGAGGTTAAGGCTCCCGCCCCGTCTACTGGACTTTGCCTTCACGCTGGAGTAGCTTCAGGAGGTCCTTTTGCTTCCCGCTGAGGTTCTTCGGGATGTCCACCCTCACCACCGCGTACTCGTCGCCCTTCCCGTAGGAGTTCAGCCTGGGGAGCCCCTTGCCCTTGATCTTGAACTGCGTCCCCGGCTGCGTTCCGGAGGGGATGTCGAGCATCGTGTCCCCGTAGAGCGTCGGGACCCTGAGGTCCGTGCCCAGCATCGCATCGACGGCGTTCACGCGAGCCTCGACGTACACGTCGCTGTCTCGCCTCTTGAAGACGGGGTGCTCCGGGATGTTCACGACGACGTAGAGGTCTCCGGGCGGAGTGCCTGCCACCCCGGCCTCTCCCTCGCCCCTAAGCCGGAGGGTGTGCCCGTCGTCGACGCCCGCTGGGATCTGTATCCGGATCTTGCGCTGCCTCCTCACGTGTCCGCTCCCCTTGCACTCTTTGCAGGGCGAGTCGATGATGCTGCCCGTCCCTCGGCACTTGCCGCAATCCTCGACGCGGATGAACCTGAGAGGGCCCGTCTGCTGCACCCGCTGGAGCTGGCCCGTCCCCCCGCACTGCGCGCAACGCCTGGGCGTCGTCCCGGGGGATGCCCCGCTCCCTCTGCAGATGTTGCAGAGCTCCGTCCTTGGTATCTCTATCTCCTTCGTGATGTCGTTGACGACCTCCTCCAGGCCGAGCTGAAGGTGCAGGGTCAGGTCGCCGCCGCGCCTCGGCCTCCCCCCGCCTCTCCCACCCGCAGTGCCGAAGAAGGCGCCCAGTATGTCCTCGAAGCCACCTCCGTAGCCGAATCCCATGTCCCTGAAGACGTCCTGGAAGTCGGCTCCCTGGTAGATGTTCTCCTCGCCGTACTTCTGGTACACCCCCTCTCTGCCGTAGGCATCGTACTGCTTGCGCTTGTCGTCGTCGGAGAGTACCGCGTACGCCTCCGAGATCTCCTTGAACTTCTCCTCTGCCTCGGGCGACTTGTTCCTGTCAGGGTGGAACTGGAGGGCCATCCTGCGGTAGGCGGCCTTGATGTCGTCCTTGCTGGCATCCTTCTTGACTCCTAGGACGTCGTAGAAGTCACGAGTGGAAGTGCTGCTCACTGTGCAGCTTCGCTTCCGGGGTTACTTTTTATCCTCATCGACGACCTTGTAATCGGCGTCGGTCACGGGTCCTTCGCCCGCCTCACCGCCACCCATCGTCGGCCCCTGTCCTCCAGGCGTCGGCCCGGCGTTTCCTCCGCCTTCTGCCGCTTGGGCCGTCTGAGCCTGCTGGTAGACGGCTGTGCCCACCTCCTGAAGCACCTTCCTGAGCGCGTCCATCTTGGCCTTCACTTCGGAAGGGTCCTTCGCATCCATCGCCTTCCTCAGCTCTGACGCTGCGGCGGTGATCTTGCTCTCGGACTCCTTGCTGATCTTGCCCGCGAGGTCGTTCTTCGTCTTCTCGGATGTGTAGAGGAGCGAGTCGGCGTCGTTCATCAGCTGCGCCTCCTCCATCTTCTTCTTGTCCTGCTCCGCGTACTCGTCGGCCTGCTTGACCATCTTCTCCTTCTCGTCCTTGGAGAGCTTGGTCGAGGCTGAGATCGTTATCCTCGCCTCCTTTCCCGTGCCCTTGTCGTGGGCGGTGACGTTGAGTATCCCGTTGGCGTCGATGTCGAAGGTGACCTCGATCTGAGGCACGCCTCTGGGCGACGGCGGGATGCCCTCGAGGTTGAACATGCCCAGCGAGATGTTGTCGGGGGCCATGGCCCTCTCTCCCTGGACTACGTGGATGGTAACCGCCGTCTGCATGTCGGCCGCCGTGGTGAACGTCTGGCTCTTCTTGACGGGTATGGTGGTGTTCCTCTCGATCACCTTCGCGGTGATGTTGCCGAGGGTCTCGACGCCCAAGGAGAGCGGCGTGACGTCCAGCAGGAGGATGTCCTTTACCTCGCCGGCCAGGACGGCGCCTTGGATGGCTGCCCCTATGGCCACGGCCTCCATCGGGTCGACCCCTCTCTCGGCCGGCTTGCCCATCACTTGCTCGACCTTCTGCCTCACGAGGGGCATCCTGGTCATCCCCCCGATGAGGATGACCTTGTCGATGTCCTTGGGCGTGAGCTTGGCGTCGCTGATCACCCGCATTATCGGCTCCTCGACCTTCCCCACTATGGGGCCGGCAAGCTCCTCGAGCTTCGCCCGGGTCAGGGTGAAGTGGAGGTTCTTCGTCCCGGCAGAGTCGCTAGCGATGAAAGGGAGGTCGATGTCTGTGGAGATGATGTTGGAGAGCTCAATCTTGGCCCTCTCGGCGGCCTCCTTGAGGCGCACCGTGGCGGTCTTGTCGTTCTTGAGGTCGATGCCGGTCTTGGACTTAAAGTCGCTTGCGATCAGGTTGACGATGGCGTAGTCGACGTCGGCGCCGCCGGTCTGCGTGTCTCCGCTGGTCGCGAGCACCTGGAAGACGCCGCCACCGAACTCCATGACAGTGACGTCGTGCGTGCCGCCACCGAAGCTGAAGACGAGGACCTTCATCTCCTTGTCGGCCTTGTCCAGCCCGTAGGCCAGGCACGCAGCTGTGGGCTCGTTGATTATCCTCACTACCTCGAGACCCGAGATCTCTCCCGCGTCCTTGGTCGCCTGCCTCTGGTTGTCGTTGAAGTGGGCTGGCACGGTGATGACCGCCTTCTTGACCGGGTAGCCGAGGAACGTCTCGGTGTCCTTCTTGATCTTCTGGAGGACGAACGCGCTGATCTGCTGAGGCGTGAACTCCTTTCCGGCGATGCGGACCTTGTAGTCTGTGCCCATCTTCCGCTTTATCTCGAATATCGTGCCGTCAGGGTTGGTCACGACCTGCCTCTTCGCCGGCTCGCCGACGAGCAGCTGCCCGTCCTGGGTGAACGCGACGACCGACGGGAACATCTTCCCCGCGACCGTCTGCCCCTCCGCGCTGGGGACGACGACTGGACGCCCGGCCTCCATGACCGCCGCCGCGGAGTTGGTCGTGCCGAGGTCGATTCCGATTATCTTCTCTCTAGCCGAGCTCGTCGCGGCCCCCTTGGCTGCTGTGGAGGCGCTCATGCTTGTCCCTCTCCCTTTGCCTGCGCCTGCCTCGCGGCCAGCGCGACCTTCACCGCGCTCGGCCTCAGCACCTTCCCCTTGAACGTGTAGCCCTTCCTCATCTCCTCCACCACCATGTCCTCGGAGTTGTCCTTCCCCTGTACCTTGTCCACCGCCTCGTGCGCCGACGGGTCGAAGGGCGCCCCCACGGCCACTATCCTCTGGAGCCCCTCGTTCTCGAGCGCGGAGCTCAGGTTCTTCTGGACCATCTTGACCCCTTCCAACAGGCCCTTGTCCTCTGCCTTGGTGGCGGAGGCGACCGCAAGGTCGAGGTCGTCGAGCACCGGGATGAGCTTCCGGACGAGCCCAAGCGTGGAGAACTCCTCGAGTTCGCGGATCTCCCTGTCGACCCTCTTCCTGTAGTTCTCAAAGTCCGCCTGGAGATAGCGGAGGCTCGTGAGGTACTCCTCGTTGCGCTTCCTCTCTTCTTCGAGCGTCTGTTCGAGCTTCGCAAGGTCGTCCTTGATGGCCTTCCTCTCTTGTTCCTTCACCATGTTCGCTGTTTTCAAATCGTTATCATCATCCTGCCCTTCGTTTTCTTCACCGAGCGCCATCTAGGTCACCGATAACCCGGGTGAGCCGGCGCGGGGCGTTTTACTAAAACCCTTTGAGAAAATGCCATTCAGATTCGACGTTGTCATGAGGCCGACGCTATACAACTTAATGTTGTATACCTAAATAAAGCTTGCCTCGCCCAGACCCAGTTCTGCGCCTCGCCAAAGGGCTGCATCACAAGCCTAAAGGGCTCGTGCCAAGTCGGCTAGGTGTGGAAGGACCCGAGGAGGAGGCAGGCGATGAGGCGAGAGAAGACAGCCTCGAGGCCGAGCGCGGGTCGATGACCGAGGGTGACATAGAGCAGGGCTCTGGGCTAAGGGAGCGCATCCGGAGGAGCGAGAAGCAGAACAGGCGCCTGAGGCACGACTCCAATGAGAGGAAGACCGTGGAGGAGGTCTTCGACAAGGCGACCAATTTCGCCCTCAACGAGCTCATGGCGAGGGGAGAGCTCGCCTACCTCAACGGCGTTGTCAGGGCGGGGAAGGAGGCCCGAGTGTATTGGGGGGTGACCGCCGACGGAAGCCCCAGGGCCGTGAAGATCTACCTCACCGCATCAGCCGAGTTCAAGAAGAGGATGAGATACGTCGCCGGGGACAAGAGGTTCCAACAGCTGCCTGTGGGCTCGATAAGGCAGCTGATCAGGCTCTGGGTCCAGAAGGAGTACAAGAACCTGAGGCTCGCCGCCGAGGCCGGAGTGCGCGTCCCAGAGGCTTTCGCCTTCAACGAGAACATAATCGTGATGGAGTTCATCGGCAAGCCACCGGCTCCAGCGCCAATCTTCGCCGAGGCCGAGGTGGACGCTTCGGACTACAAGTGGACCTTGAAGATGATCCGCCAGCTGTACAAGAAGGCAGACCTTGTCCACGCGGACCTCTCGGAGTACAACATCTTCAAGCCCGCCCCCAAGGAGAGGGTGCTCTTCGACATGGGCTCCGCCGTGCTCTCGTCACACCCCGAGTCGAAGGAGCTTCTGCTTCGGGACATCACCAACATCGTGGCGTTCTTCAAGAAGAGAGGGGTTTATGAGAAGGCTCCAGAGCAGATACTAGAGGCTGTTTTAGCTTGAGTTTCGAGAGACTACTTCGCATTCCGCTCGACCGGGTCGGGGTCCTCATCGGAAAGAAGGGGGAGACGAAGGCGCGCGTCGAGGAAGCCTGCGCGGTCACGCTCTTGGTGGACGGCCAGAGCGGCGAGGTCACGATAAGGTCCAACGCGGTGGAGGCTGACCCGTTCAAGGCGGCGAACGTCGTCGAGGCCATCGCGAGGGGGTTCTCCCCACCGCGAGCGCTCAGGCTGCTCGACCCCGATGTCGGGCTCGATATCATAGACCTCAGGGACTACGCTGGGAAGAGCGAGAACAACCTTGAGAGAATCAAGGGCAGGATAATCGGCCTGAGTGGCAAGTCCAGGCGGGTAATCGAGGAGCTGACAAAGTGCCACGTCTCGGTCTACGGCAAGACCGTGGCCATCATCGGTGAACCAGCAGACCTGAGGCTGGCCAAAGACGCCATCGAGAAGCTCGCGGCCGGCAGCCAGCACAAGTCTGTCTACAACATGCTGCAGCGCGAAAGGACGAAGAGAAAGATGGAGCGCATACTTCTCTGGGAAGACCAGTCCCCAGAGATTCGAAGCTGAAATCCGCCACAAACGGCTCCATTCCGCCAAAAGAGCGCGGGGGAGCGGTGAACCGAGGGCAAAACGGCGATAAATGGGGCGATTGGTTATTAATCCGTCATGGCCAACCCCCACGCCGAGCGAGAGTGTCGGGGCAGCTATTGTTCAGAAATAGTTTCAGCGAGGTGGGGCGCGGGTTTATACCTCACCGGGTAACACTAGCCACAGTTTTGCTGAATACGACGGAAATGGCCGGAGGTGAACGATAGATATGGTGACCTTCTCAGAGATCAGTCCATCAGAATTTTTCTACCGTAACCGAGACCTGGCCGGCTTCACCAACCCGGCAAGGGCGCTTTACATGGCGGTCAGGGAGCTAGTCGAGAACTCGCTCGACGCTTGCGAGCTGGCGGGGATGCTCCCCGACGTCTACGTCAGGATAGTTGCAGACGGCCACGGGGGCGAGACCTCGGAACCCCGAGCGTATCGGGTCACGGTCGCGGATAACGGCCCAGGCGTCGACCCGCACCACGTCCCGAGGGCGTTCGGGAAGGTCTTCTACGGGTCCAAGTACGTGCTCCGCCAGTCGAGGGGGATGTTCGGGATGGGAGGGACGATGGCCGTCCTCTACGGCCAGATTACGACTAACAAGCCGGTAAAGATCACGACCTCGGTCGACGGGAAGAGCAAGCACATCTTCGAGATGCTCATCGACATCGGCGAGAACAAGCCCATCATCCTCAGGAGGGACACCGAAGAGGCGAACGGGAAGACGGGGACCCGCGTCGACGTCATGCTGGAGGGCGACTTCACGCGCTCGGCGCAGAAGATCAACGATTACTTCAAGCAGACAGCCCTGGTCGGCTCCTACGCAAACCTCACGTTCGTCGACCCGATAGGGAGGATCTCGACGTACGAGAGGGCTACGGAGGCGCTCCCGCCACCTCCCAAGGAGACGCTCCCGCACCCGTACGGGGTCGACGTGGAGGCGTTCAAGCGCATGGTCAAGCTCAACGAGGAGAAGACGCTGAAGCGCTTCATGACCACGCACTTCCACAGGATAGGCGACAGGACGGCCGTCAAGTTCCTTGAGTTCGCGGGAGTGAAGCCCGAGCTCGCGCCCGAGAAGCTCTCCAACGAGCAGGTGGTGACCATAGTCGACGCGCTCCAGCGGTTCACGGAGTTCCTGCCGCCCGACTCCTCGTGCCTCTCTCCTGTCGGGGAGGTGATCCTCAGCACTGGGATCCTCAAAGAGCTCGAGCCCGAGTTCTCGACGGTGGTGGTGAGGCCGCCCTCGTCCTACTCAGGCTTCCCGTTCCTCGTGGAGGTGGGGCTGGTCTACGGCGGCAAGGTGCTGGAGCCCGGGAGGAAGCTCTTCAGGTTCGCCAACCGCATACCTCTCCTCTACGACGAGAGCAGCGACGTTTCGTTCAAGGTCCTCAACGAGGAGATAGACTGGAGGAGGTACCACGTGCCGGAGGAGGCGCCGGTCGCGGTCATAACCCACATCTGCTCGACCAAGGTCCCGTACAAGACGGTCGGGAAGGAGTACATCGCCGACAGGCCCGAAATCGAGGCCGAGATCAGGAACGCCGTACGCGAGGCCCTGAGGAGGCTGAGCCTCTACCTGTCGAAGAAGGGGAGCATGGAGGCGGTACAGCGGAAGATGAACATCTACGGCAAGTACCTCCCCCTGATCGCCAGGTTCTCGCAGGAGCTCGCCGGGGAGAAGCGCCCGCCAAAGTACAAGCAGCTGATTGCCGACGAGCAGGAGGTCGTCGACGGCGAGGAGAAGGCCGTGCAGGAACTGACCGTCGACGTCGGAGGCAATGGCGGAGTCAAGAGTCAACATGAGCAAGCAAAAATCGAAGACTACAGCTGAAGCAAGGAAGGACCGGGTGGAGAAGGTCCTCAACGAGCTGGGCCACAAGGTCTACAACGACCTGGACAGCTCGAGGTTCCCCTCGGTGACGTTCGCCAGCAGGTCGGTCAGCAACATCGTCTACGACAAGAAGCTCCAGCAGTTCATCCTAGGCTCCTCGACCGTCAAGAGGTCCGCCGGCAACATCAAGCACATCAGGCCGTTCACCCAGCTGCTCTGGCTCGCTTACTTCACAAAGAAGCTGGTAGATGAGAAGAAGACCTCCACGCTCAGGGACGTCTACTACTCCGCACAGGCCTTCGACGTTGAGTTTCAGGACCAGGCCGAGTCGGACGAGCTGATCACCGACCTCGAGGTCCTTCTAGGCGGGGCGAGGGAGGAGTTCAACGTCTATCCGGAGGAGAGGAGCGCGATCTTCGGGAACCTCACGATAGAATACACTGTGCCTGGCTACGAGGGGAAGAAGCTCGACCTCTCTGCCCACCCTGACGGGATGATGATTGGGCCTGCCATGACCACCGCGGAGTTCGCGGACACAGATGCCGAGATAGTACTCGCGATCGAGAAGGGCGGCCTCTTCACGAGGTTCATCGAGGAGAAGGTCCACGCGAAGTACAAGGCGATACTCATCAACACGGCGGGTCAGCCGCCGAGGGCCACCCGGTACCTGCTGAGGAGGCTCCACTCGGAGCTCAAGCTACCCATCGGGATTCTATGCGACGCTGACCCGTGGGGGGCGCACATTGCGATGGTGATCAAGAGCGGATCGGCCAACGCCGCCCACCTCAGGGACCTGACGACGCCGTCGGGGGTTTGGCTCGGGGTGTGGGCATCGGACATCCAAAAGTACAAGCTGCCCTCGGACCCGCTCACCGAGATAGACATCAAGCGCGTATACGAGCTAAAGGCAGACCCTCGATACAAGGAGAAGCTCTGGCACGACGAGCTCGACACGTTCTTGAAGAACAAGAGGAAGAGCGAGCAGGAGGCCTTCTCGAGGTACGGCCTCAGCTACATAGTGGACACCTACCTTCCCGACAAGCTCCAGCTGCTCAAGAGCACCTAGGCGAGGAGCGGAGCTCCGGCCCCGTAGGCGTCGGAGTGCATAGCTTATTTACCGCCCGTCAATGGTCGGAAGAAGGCGAAGATGAGCAACCCCGCGTACAACCCCGACGACTCCAGGGTCAACGTCATAGTGAGACTGGTTGGAATCGTGGTTTTCGTTTTGGGAGTCGGGATGACAGTCCTGACCTACCAGGCGACTGGCGCGGCGGTCATTCAGCCTCCGCTCGTCCCAGTGCTGTACCTGTGCTCGAGCATGCTGATCGTCGCGGGATTCGTGGCCCTGGTGGCCAAGTACAAGCCTAGCGGCACGCAAAAGCCGCAGTAGAACTACGTCTGATTCTGGAAGGTTGTCAGCTGCTCAGCAGAGGCGCGGCGAGCTCGTTCTGGTCCAGTCGCCCCGACCCTATGTCAAACGCTCCCTCGATGCTTGTGACCGCGATCCTTCCGTCTCCCCACGAGCGCCTGGACGCGTGGGCCCGAATCGATTCGACGACCTTCTTGGCTCCGTCATCCTCCACGACCACGGTTAGGAGCACGTGCTTCGCGTTGTCGACCGTGTATGACCACAAGCCCCTTCCCGCGTTCGGCTCGTCCACCACGGTGAGGCCGGGGACCCCAATTTCCTTAAGAGCGGAATCAACCTCGGGGAACACCTCTTTTCTTACCTGGGCTTCGACCTTTTTCAACTGGCTGACGCATCACCAGAAGGTGGATATTAGATATAAGTTTACCGGATTGGAAGCTTCCAAATGTCCATTATGCAGCCTGCTTCAAGTGCATTTGTAAGAATAACGGCGGGCCTACAGCCCTTTCATCCGGTTGTTCTTTGGCAGGTGTTCGACCTCCGCAAGCCTCAGCTCTTCGAGGACGGGCGGGACGTACATCGCGAAACGGCCTCTAAGACCCTTCTTGAGGCCATACCACCCTCCGACTGGGTTCTTTGGCGATCGCCCTCATGCTTCGACGGTGCCCTCGGCAGCGGGCTTCTGCTCGTCCGCGCTTCCAAGAAGCATCCATCCGCCGTTTGACTTCAACATGGCATGGAGGTCGTTGATGCACCGCAGGTCGTATCGCAGTTGCGTCTTGCCGACCTGCACGACAAGAGCGGGCGGGGCGGAAGACTCGTCTCGGTACGCCTCGAAGTCGGAGGTCCCGGGCGGGGTCTTCAGAGCCCAGGGGCTCTCCTTGGTTCCCTTTCCCTTTGCCAATGTGGCTGCGATTCTCTGCTCCAGTTGATTTAAGCCGTTCGGGAAGAAATTGACCCTCGGTTGCTAATTCTTGAGATGGCCGCCGGCCTAATCTTCGGTTCCCCGAGGGAGCTGAGAGACCTCTTGCACGCTTAAATTATGAGGCAACTCCCCGCTCTCGAGATGCTTCTCGAGAAGATCCACGACTCTCCCGCGTTCGAGATCTTCAACCTCGCTGCGAAGAAGCGGGCGAAGGGCGAGAAGGTCTTCTCCCTCGCCATCGGCGAGCCCTCGTTCGACACGCCGCTGCCGATTGTGAAGGCAGCCTATGAGAGCATGAGGAAGGGCGGGGGGCACTACACCTCCTCGCGGGGAACCGAGGACCTGAGGGACGCTATAGTCTGGAAGGTAAATTCGAAGAACCGAATCAAGGCCGCGGAGGAGAACGTCATCTTCATGACGACCAAGCTCTCCATCTACGCGTCGCTGCTCACCGTATCGAAGCCAGGATACGAGGCGCTTCTTCCCGACCCCGGCTACTACTACTCGGAACCCGTCCTGCTCTCCGGCGGCAGGCCGGTGAGATACAGGCTCGCAGACGACTTTTCCCTCGACCTCGACGAGATAAAGTCAAGGATCACACCCAAGACGAGGGTGATAGTCGTGAACACCCCCTCCAACCCCGCAGGGAAGGTGTTCGGCCGAAGGGAGCTCCGCGGCCTACTAGACCTCTGTCTCGAGCGGGGCGTCAAGATCATAAGCGACGAAGCCTACGAAGACCTGGTCTACGAGAAGAAGCATGTGTCTATCGGGTCGATGGAGAGGAAACCCGAGGCCGTCGTCTCCCTCTTCAGCCTCTCGAAGAGCTTCGCAATGACCGGCTGGCGTGCGGGCTACGTGGCCGCGGACGCGAGGACGATACTCATGGTCAACAGGTTCCTCGAGACCACCATGACCTGCTTCCCGCCATTCATACAGGCGGCCTCTGCGTACGCTCTCAGGAACTGCGAGAGCTACACGATGAGGTTCAGAAACCAGCTCATGAAGAGAAGGGCCCTGCTGGAGCAATCGCTTTCGGAGATACCGGCGCTCGAATGTGCGAGGGTGGAAGGCGCGTTCTACGGGTTCCCCAGCTTCAGGTCGCGGACAGGCTCAAGAGAGCTGGCGCGCCGCCTGCTCAACGAGCACAACGTGGCCGTCCTACCGGGAGTGATCTTCGGGCTTTCAGGCGAGGGACACCTCAGGATATCCTTCGGCAGCCCCCCGGAGACCATAGTGGAAGGAACGCGGCGACTGAAGGAATTCTTCAGTGACAATAGCTTGAGCCGATGATTCACTCGCGCGCGGCTGCGCATCGCGAAGACTGAGAGTTCAGCCCGCTCAGGGTTCGCAACTCGGGCTGGTCAAGCTGGCGATTCGCGTGCCAAATACCTGTCGTAGACGATTTCCACGTTGCGCTGTACGAAATCCTTCAGGCTCCACTCCTCCGACCCTGGAATCTCCATCTGCTGGGCGACCTTCGCTTTGGGGACGCCTTCTCGCGCGAGCTTTCCCAGCCTAGCGTCAAACTCGCGCAGGTATGCGGCCAGCGGAGCGATGCTGCTCTTGTCTGCGACCCTTCCGTGGCCGGGGATGATTCGGTCGACCTTCATCCTAGAGATGGCGTCAAGTTCGTGCAGCCAGCCGTCAAAGTCCGCGTCCTCGAGATTGGGATGGTAGCCCACCCAGAGTAGGTCGCCCGCGAAGAGAACCTTCTCGTCAGGCAGGAGCACCATCGTGTCTCCGCTGGTGTGCGCGCCTTTGTTTGGATGGATGAAGCGGAAAGTAGTCTGCCCGATGCTCAGTTCCAGGTCGTCCTCGTAGGTGACCTGCGGCGGAGTCAGGCGGAGTCCGGTAAGGTCGTTCTTCAGCCGCTCGTCGAACGCCCGATATCCGCGAATCCGCTCGTTGCCGAGTTCTAGGAGCCTGGCTCTGCAGTTGGGATGGGCCAAGATCAAGGGCGAGTCCTCGTCGAAGACGGAGTTCCCAAAGACGTGGTCTGAGTGATCGTGTGTGTTGACTATCAGCCTTACCGGCGCCGAGCCGGACGACCGCATGTCCCGCAAGAGGGCCTTTGCGGAGATTGCGGTGAAACCCGTGTCGATGACCACCGCCCCCACGCTGGTCGTGACGAAGCCCTGGTTTGCTCCCCACCCTTCGTAGATGGAATCGCCTGAGGCTATCCTGGCGTGAACCTTTCCGGAGATTTTTTGGACTTTCATATCTGAACCAAGTAACCCCCGATGACTCTCACGACCATCACGGCGTGGCAGTTGCTCCATGGCCAGAAGTACTTGTAGTATTCCATGGACCTCGACTTGCTCCTCCCTGCCCTGCTATGTTTTCACATCGAGGATAGTTAATTTCATATAGCGTGCCCGTCGAAGGCGCGCACGAAGTCTGGCGTCGTAGCTCAGAAGTTGGAAAACAACTGGGCAGCATGGTAGAGCAGCAGGCTGTTAAAGTGCGTAAAGCACTGCAAACACCTGTTGGTCGACCGTTCGAGTCGGTCCGACGCCGCTTCATCTTTCTAAAGCCGACGGCCGCGTAGAGGTTCCAGACGCGAAAGAGGGCCGGTTGACCTAGTCCGGAAACGCCGCGGGCGCCTCGAGCAGTCCTTCAGAGGCCTAAAATAAGGCGTCCCAGTCCCTGTCCTCATGGTCATCAAGACTATTGTCCACTTTGAGATACCCGCCAACGACCTCGGCAAACTGTCGAAGTTCTACTCGGACGTCTTCGGATGGAAGTTCAAGAAGACCCAGATTTCCGACATGGACTATTGGAACATCTCCACGGGACCGAGAGGGAAGAGCGTGCCTGGAGGGATGTACAAGAGGACCGGCGCGACCGACGTTCCGAGGAACTACATCGGCGTAGACGACATCGACAAGCACATCGTGGCCTTCAAGAAGGCGGGCGGAAGGGAGATCATGGAGAAAATGGAGATTCCCACGATAGGGTGGTCCTATATCGGAGCAGACCCCGAGGGGAATCTCATCGCGCTCTTTGAGCCCACGGCGGCCCCGCGGCGGACCACCAAGCGCAAGAAGTAGGACTGCGCCAGCTCTAACTGACAAGCATCGCGTCTCATTGGACTCGTCTCCCGGGAGGAGCTAGCGGTGGAACTGCGGCGCAGAGCGGAGTTCGAGATAGTGCCTGTGCCCCCGTTTAACTTCCGCCTCACGGTGAGAAAGCCCGCCGGCTGGGACTTGTTCACCTCCGATGAGGTCTTCAATGACGAGACGCTATGGTCGGGCATCCGCTTCGGAGGGAGCCCGGTAGGGCTGAAGATTCAGTCCATGGGCACCTTGGAGAGGCCGCGGGTGCAGGTCGGCGCCTATGCAGGGGGAAAGATCTCCGAGAGCGAGGCGGAGAGGCTGCGCCTCACGCTCAAGGTCTGTCTCGGAGCAGACAAAGACCTGAAGGAGTTCTACGACTTCGCCTTGAAGGACCGGATCCTGAAGCACGTGGTCGAGAGCCTGTACGGCATGCACGACACCCAGGCCGTCTCTCTCTTCAACTCGGTCATCCTGAGCATATGCCTCCAGATGGCGAGGCTGAAGAGGAGCACCGAGATGATGGAGGCCATCGACAGAGAGTACGGGGAGACCATCAGGTTCGACGGAAAGGAGGTCGTGCTTCAGCCGACGGCCACAAGGATCGCGAAGCTCGACGTCAGATCGTTTGCGAAGCGATGCAAGCTAGGATACAGGGCGAAGTACATCGTCGCTTCGGCGAAGATGGTAGAATCTGGGTTTCCTGACATGCAGGAGATCATGGGGATGCCGCCTGACAAGGCGAAGGAGAAGCTGGTCGAGTTGCCTGGGGTAGGGGACTACGCCGCCGACATCATCAACCCACACGGAGGCTTCCCCATCGACGCGTGGTCGGTCGACGTCTTCGGGCTGCTCTTCTTCGGGAAGCAGCCCAAGGACAGGAGGGAAGCGATAGAGAAGGTGAAGCAGGAGGGCATCAGGCGCTGGGGCAAGTGGAGCTGGATGGCGTTCTTCTACGTCGCCCAGGACCTCGAGAACCTCTCAAGGCGCCTGGGCGTTCGCCTCCGGCTCGAGTGACACCGAGCTGGGCGCGCCTTCACCCCATTATCTTCTGCAGCCGCATCAGATCATCCCTCGCCCCCTTCATCTTGAACTTGCCCTTCAGGTAGGCCATCATGGGATTCGAGGTCCCGTTCAGAATGCCCTCGAACACCGAGCTGGTGACGGTTACCACTATGCCAGCGTCAGGGAGGTTCCTCTTGTCCACCTTCGTCAGCTTCCCGTTCTTGATGGTGAAGACATAGTTCTCACCCAGGTCGGTGAGCGAGACCTGCAGGGTCTGGCTGAAGCCCTCGAGCGATTCCTTGACCGCCGGGTCGCTGAACTTCTTGCGGAGATCCTCGATGCAGCGTGGGAAGCTCTCCTGTGTCCCTGGCGCTCTCGCGGCTCCCGGCTGCGTGCGTTCGGACTCTTGCGCGTCTGGCTCTGAGGAGCGGGCAGCCCCCTCGCGACCGACGCCCTTCGCATCAACTCCAAGTTGGGTCATCACGCTCAGCAGGTCGTAGTACTCACGGACGCGGTCTATCCTGCCCTCGGCGTTGAAGTGGGCGAGGTAGCACACCTTCATCTCGACCTCTTGCTTGCCAGACGCGGCGTTCACGCCTGCCTTCACATCTCCCACGATGGTCTGCCCGGAGATGCCCGCGGCTCCCGACAGCTTGGCCTTCGCGACGTATTCCACGCACGCCCAATCCTCGCTCGCAAACAGGTTCACCATCTCCTTGTGACCCTGAGCTCCGTATGCCACCCTGGCCATCTCCTTGATCGCGTCGATCCCCCTGTACCTCACGCCCGTCGGGACCTCCTCGATCTCGATGTCTTTGTCGAAGTAGACGAGCGCGCCGTCCACGTCCTGACGGTTGTGCGCGTCGATCCACCCGCGCATCACCGCCGTGTTCCTCTGGACGCGAGACGTGGCATCGTCAGGGACTGCGTTCATCATCGCCAGGCGGTGGATTGGTCAGGATTTAGGTTTAGGCCGATTCGGCCGGTACGGCGCACGCGGTGACGAGGGGAGACTCCAACCTAACCCGTAAGGGATTGGGTTATATCCATCCTATGAACATAATTTCTAACCGGGGATGACAGCCCTGGTAGAGTCAAGCGGACGGCAATCCACAGCCCCGCTGGACGAAAAGCAGAGGGAGGCGGTGGACGCATACTGCAGGATTGCAGCGGCAGCAGGCGGCCTGCTCTCCCTGGATGACCTCGTAGACCTCCTCGCAATCGACGCGACCGCGGAGGAAGTCGAAGAGGCGAGTCTCTTCAGACGACTGGCTCTCCTCCAGGGTCTTGGTCGAGTCAGGCCTTGTGCTCCTGAGGCAACGCGGCTCAGCCCCTGCCAGTCGCGCGGAAGCAGTCCTGGAGGAAGGCAGGAGGAGGCGGCGCGCGATAGCAAACCTCGAGAGAGCGAGGGACTTCACCGGACCGCTGAGCAAGGACGCCGTCTTCGTGGCGGTGGCCGGGACTAGCTCCTACCTCTCGGCTGCCGAGGACGACGACATCGACCTCTACTGCATTACGAAGACAAACGGGATGTGGGCGTTCATGCTCAAGTCCTTCATCCTCGCCCGGATCTACTCCTTGACAAGGAACCGCGCAGCGCCGTTCTGCTTCAGCTTCATGATGGACGAGCGCATGGCTAAAGACGCGCTCACCAGACCGCACGACGCCCTGTTCGCGAGGGACTCGCTCACCGCGAAGGTGATCTCCGAGGGCGACGCCTACTACCCGATCCTTGAGAGGGCGTCGTGGATGAAGTCGTACTTTCCGAGCCTCTATGAGAGAAGGTTGAGGGAGGCGGGCTCGCACAAAGGCGGGGACCTGCACTCCGACATGGGATCCAAGGTCGTGAACTCCTGGCTCTTCCTCACGCTAGGTTCATTCGTATCGCTCAAGGCATGGGCTCGGAACAGGAGGCTGGCCAAGGACGGCAGGCGGGACGACCTATTCTTGACGAACATGGGGCCTGGGCACCTGGAGTTCGTCTCTCGCAGGTACCTGGAACTCGGGAGTATGTATCGGCGGCTGAAGGGCGGCTGGCGCGCCCCGTCTGCTTGAGGTGTTCGCCTTGGGCGCCGCGACAGAGCTGAGGAGCGAGATTCCCGACTACGAGAGGTACGACTACTCCACCGTCTGGCGAGGGAGAAGCATCGAGGACCGAGCCGAGAGGGAGATCGTGTCGCGCTGGGCGGCGGGGGAGACCGGGGTCGAGCTGGGAGGCGGGTTCGGGAGGCTCACCCAGGAAATCGAAAGGCGAGTGGGGCAGATGTTCATGTTGGACTACTCTCTGAGCAACCTTCGCAGAGCCTCGTCAAGGCTCGAGAGGACCACCCTGGTCAGGAGCACCCTGGAGAGGCTACCGTTCGACGACAGCGTCTTCGACTTCGTGGCCCTGGTCAGGGTCATCCACCACGTACCCGACCCCGACGCGCTCCTCGCCGAGATCGTGAGAGTCGCGAGGGACGGAGGGACGTTTGTCCTCGGAGTAGCCAACGAGATTGACAAAGGCCATGGGGCAAACGGCCAAGTCAAGGTCAGCCCCGAGGGCCACAGGATATACCCGACGCCGTTGAGCCGCTACAGGCACCCCGGGCTAGAGCGGGTGGAGGTCCTCGGGGTCGGCGCCTTCGACAACAGGCTCGGACGGAAGGTCGAGAGGCTCTCGCCCCTCGCCACGATAGACCTCAAGACTTCACGCCTGTGGCCCGCGAAGTCCATGCTGTTCGCCCGATACCGCGTCAGGAAGAGCGGAGGGAGGAACGCGCCTTACGTGAAATGCTTGTGCGGAGGGGAGATTCACGAAAGGCGATGCGCGGCGTGCGGGCGTTCCTTCGGTCAAATCATAGACCTGGTGGATAGATGACGTCTGCCACACACCTCGCTGAGACCAGCTCGAAGGTCGCGGGTTACATGATCGGCTACGCGAAGAGGATGGTCCCGCCGTCGGCAGTCCCTGCAGTGGCGTCGGCCTTTGACGGAATGACCAACCTTGGAGAGAAGGCGTCAGGGGTCAGGGACAATCTCACCCCTCCCCTCAGGATAAGGCTGCACATCGGCCCGTTCCTCGACCCCCGGCTCTACAGGATGACTGGGGAGAGGAACGTGGCAGCCTTCAGGGAGCTCGCCGGGCTTCAGAAGGACGCGAAGTTCCTCGACATCGGCTGCGGCTGCGGAAGGGTAGCCGCCGCACTGACAAAGTATCTATCCCCGAATGCCGCCTACGAGGGGTTCGACGCGGCGAAGAAGCCGGTCGAGTGGTGCCAGCAGGCGATCACTCCGAGGTTCCCCAACTTCCGCTTCAGGTCTACGGGCACATTCAGCCAGAGGTACAACCCGTCTGGAGGTGCCGACGCGAGCCGGCTGATGTTCCCGTATGATGACGACACCTTCGACTTTGCCTTCGCCGGGTCGGTGTATACGCACATGCTGCCGGCGGAGGCGGCCAACTACATGTCCGAGACTGCGCGCGTCCTGAAGCCAGGAGGAATAGCCTTCGCGACCTTCTGCCTCTTCAGCGAGTCCACCCTCCCCGCGGTGCGAGCTGGCCTCACTACGCCGAACCTAGTCTACCAGTACGGCGATTTTCAGGTGCGGACACTGGACGACCCGGCGCACTTCATCGCGCAACCAGAGAGCTACGTGCGAGACCTCGTCGCCAAGAGCGGCCTGTCGATTGTCGAGCCTATCAGGCACGGTACCTGGTCAGGGATAACCCCGGAGTCGGACAAGCTGGAGTCGTACCACCTTGGAGGGAGCCCCAGCCACGGCTCGAGCCAGGATGCAGTAATCGCGTCGAAGGGCCCTGCGTCGCTGAAGTTGCCATGATGAGCCACGGAACCGGCCTCGTCATGCCCCCAAGGCGCCTAGGGGAGGCGTAGCAACTTGGAGCTGAAGCAATTCGGAAAGGCAGGTCCGAGAGTCTCCGAGATCGGCATGGGCACCTACTACGACAAGCCTTGGATACGGCTCGCAAAGCACGGATGGAGGGCGGGCGCTTCGACCAAAGTGAGGGCCCTCGTCGCGGGGCTGGAGGGAGGCATGAACTTGATCGACTCGGCGGAGGCCTACGAGTCAGAATCCCTGGTCGCGAAAGCCATCAAGGGGAGGAGGAGGGACGAGCTCTTCATCGCAACGAAGGTGTGGCTTGACCACCTAAGGAGGGACGACCTGCTCGCCGCCCTCGAGAGGAGCCTTAGGAGGCTCGAGCTCTCTTACGTCGACCTCTACCAGGTGCACTTTCCGAACGCGAGCGTCCCCATCTCCGAGACGATGGGAGCGATGGAGGAGCTGATGGCGAGCGGAAAGATCTTGTCGATTGGGGTCAGCAACTTCTCGTTGAAGGAGCTCGCCGAGGCGAACTCCTCCCTTAAGAGGTCCGAGATATCCTCAGTCCAGGTCAACTACAGCCTCGTCCACAGAGGCCCAGAGGATGATCTGGTTCCCTACTGTCAGAGGAACGGCATCGCGGTGCTCGCTTACTACCCGCTTGGGCACGGGCGGCTCGCAGGAGGGGAGGCGAAGACGCGGGAGGTATGCAGGCAGACGTCGAAGACCAGCGCCCAGGTCTCGCTCAACTGGCTGGCCTCCACGCCCAACGTCTTTCCCATCCCCAGGGCCTCGAATCCCGCACACGTGAGGGAGAACCTGGGCGCGAGCGGCTGGCGGCTCACTCCGAACGAACGGGCTGAGCTCGAGGCGCACTTTCCAGTACAGAGGCCGGGCCAGGTCGCCCTCAATTGACCTTGGAGGATGGGTCGCGAGCTTGAAGGTCTTCTACTCCCACCCGATCAAGCTCTACGGGACGGCCGCGGAGAGGAGAGAGATCTCCCTCATCGAGAGGCGGTTCTCAGGGTGCGAGATAGTCGACCCGAGCGCGCTTCAGTCGAATCCCGAGCCCGGGAAAGAGACAGAGTACTACCTCGGGGTCTTGGACGGGTGCGACTGCATGGTCTTCTCGAGGTCACATGGCTACGTCACAGAGGGCGTTAGGAAGGAGGTCGAGCACGCGCTAGGCGCGAACCTTCCCGTGTACGAGCTCCGAGAGGGGAGCTTCGTCGAGGTCCACGGCCCGGTCGCAAACCTCCCAATGATAGAGAGGATTGTGCTGCGAGCGCGTGACGCCTTCGGGATTGCCAGGCGCGAGGCCCCAAAGGCAGATAATCCCTAACCTGTGAGGAGCGTCACATATCCGGCGGGAGCGGGGCCATCGCTGGAAGGCATTTGCAAGCGAACCAGCTGGGAGACCCTTCTGTCCCGCGCGCAGCAACCTCTGAATACAGGTTTCGGAGCGAGCTGACAGAGACCCTCACCATAGTGGTCGTCGCCGAAACCGCCGACAAGGCGAGGGAGGAGTTGGCCAGGATCGGGCTGCACCCGTCCTTCTTCGAGCTCCTAGGCCGCGAATAGGCCGGCCATGGCCGGGATTCCTCAGCTTATCTAATGGCTTGACAAAGCGCGCCCGTGGAGTCGCGCCAGGTAGATCAGGCGAGGAGGGAGGTGACCGCCCTGATAACGGCCTACTTCGAGGTCGGGAAGACGAAGGACATCACGAACCTGTCTGCGTTCTTTGCCCCGTCCCAGTACTTCACAAAGTTCGACGAGTCCCCTCCCTACACGCGGCAGAACTCTGACGACGCGTTCATGTACGAGCAGGCGAGGTTCGCCAACATATCGGACTACGAGTACAAGATAGACGACCTGCGCATCGACGTCGTGGGGTTCATGGCGGTGGCGACGTTCTACCTGAGCTACAAGGGTGTCTTCGTGAACGACTACTCCTTCGAAGGCTCGACGGTGGGCGGGCGGTCGAGGGTGACGATGGTCCTCGGCAAGTTCGGCGACGTTTGGAAGATAGTCCACCATCACGTGAGCCGGTTCGAGGACCTGAACAAGTCGCCCTAGCCGCCGCCTTCGTGCGTTCCGCCTCAGCGCTGGGGCGGGAGGACCTGGGCGAGGAAGTTTCCGAAGATTCTCAGGAAAGTGTTCCTGAAGTACGCCTCGTACTCGACGGCCTCGCGTATGAGCTCGACAGCCCTGATGCCCGTCCCCTGGGTCGCCCACTTCGAGTCGTGCCTCAGCCAGCTCCTGACCATCGCGGGGATGGCAGCCTGCCCGTCTGCCTGAACAAGGTAGTGTATCCCATCGAGGGAGGCCACCTGGTTTCTCGTCTTCCTGGACGACGCGATGTGCACGGCGCCCGGGGGCAGCGTCTCGACGATGTCGCTGTGCCACTGGAGGGTTGTGTACGGGCCTATAGGCCCGACCACGGGGTCAGACCTCCCCTCCTGCGTCGGTCGGACCTCTCCGAAGCCCACCTCCTTGCCAGCCGGGTTCTTGATGACCACGCCGCCGTGGACGAGCGAGAAGAGCTGCATGGAGTAGCAGATGTTGAACGAGGGTATCTTGCGCTTCCGAATCACCTTGAAGAGCCTGACTAGTTCGTCGTGGTTTGGGTTGCTCTCCGGACGGTACGCCGTGGAAGGAGACCCGAGGCCGACGACCGCGGAGTACGCCCCCCTCTCCAGATCGCCGAAAGGGATCTTGTGGGCGCCGGGAGGCCCGCGGAAGAGCTCGGCCGTCACCATCTCCACGCCGGCTGCGCGTGCGTGCAGACCGACTAACCCCGGACCCTCCCATTCCGCGTTTTGGACCACGAGCAGTTTTGGACGCATCTGGGGCTTCGAATCAGCGAGAGGCGCAGAGTGGATAAAACGGTTGCTTGCCGGGAAGCTCATCTTTTGACGCGTTGATGACAACGGTGCGAGGGAGGGTGTGATGGGCCCAATGACCACCGCTCGGACAGACTAGCGCAAGAGGCAACATTCAAAGCGGCAGTTCCGGGATGAAGAAAGAGTGGGCCCGGCCGGATTCGGACCGGCGACCGACCGGTGTCTCCCATTGCTGGTATGAGCCGGTCGCTCTGACCAGACTGCCCAGTTGTTTTCCAACCTCTGAGCTACGGGCCCGACTCGGAGGACCGAGCCGACTTGCCGTTAATAAGCGAATAACGTCCCTGAGGCGTTTGGGGCCGGTCCGCGATACCGCCCTCGTCCGCTACCGATCACTGCTAAGTCTTAATAGGAGAATGAGATATACCGTGATTCACAAGTGAGTAGCTCGGACGAAGAAGAGGGCTTTGACGACATAGTCGCAGAGCTCGACCGCGAAGAGGCGCGTGTCAAGGTTAGGATGGAGATGCGCAGGTTCAGGAAGCCCACCACTGTGATCGAGGGCCTCAAGATGAACGAGAAGGACCTTCAAGAGCTCGGGACCAAGATGAAGAAGATGCTCGCCACGGGCGGGACCGTCAAGGACGGCATCGTCCTGCTGCAGGGCGACCACAGGGACAGGGTCGTCGAGATACTCGTGAAGCGCGGCTTCTCCGAGTCGTCGATCGAAGTGATCTAGAGAGCCCTCGCCTCGGGAGGGGCGCGGCCTGCTCAGGCTTATTTACGGTGAGGCCGAGATGAGCACGACCTCTCGTGATAGGAATCGACGAGTACCTCCTCCTGATGTTCCTCATCGCGATCCTCGCGGGCCTCATCGGGTCGATGGTGGGAGTCGGCGGGGGCATCCTCGTCGTGCCCGCGCTCACGATAGGCTTCGGCGTCCCGATAGAGTACGCCATCGGTGCCAGTATAATCTCCACAATCGCGACGTCGAGCGGGTCGGCATCCGCGTACGTGAGGGACAGGATAACCAACCTGCGGATAGGGATGTTCTTGGAGATGGGGTCGGTGCTCGGGTCCATCTTCGGGGTCGTAACAACGATCTACTTCGTCAGGAGCGGCCTGAGCTGGATAATCTTCATAGTCTTCGGGCTCGTGCTGTTCTCCTCGGCCTACAGCGTCCTCGTCAACGCAAGGATGGAGCAGAGGGGAGAGTCAATGGTGAACACTGCGTCAAACTCCCTCGCCGAGAGGTTCAGGCTCCGCGGGGAGTACGACGACAAGTCCCTGAACGAGAAGGTGAGCTACATAGCGACGAGGGTCCCCGCCGGATTCGTCGTGATCTTCTTCGCGGGGCTCATGTCCGGGCTCCTGGGGGTAGGGGGCGGCGTCCTGAAGGTCCTGGGAATGGACACGATGATGAGGCTCCCCTTCAAGGTCTCGACCACCACGAGCAACTTCATGATAGGAGTCACCGCGACGGCGAGCACGGGGATCCTCTACGTCAGCGGGTACATCAACGTCCTCCTGGCGGCACCCGTGGCCCTGGGCGTGGTGGTCGGCTCGCTTTCGGGGACGAAGGTGCTCGTGAGGTCTAAGCCGGCCTCAATCCGGGTCCTCTTCATCATTATCCTGCTAGTCTTCGGGGCCGAGATGATATACATGGGGATACCTCATTGACGGTCAGGCGTCCCGAGGACGACCTCAACGACACCATCGGAAAGATTCTGAGGTACGGGATAGTCCTGAGCTCGGCGGTCTTAGCCATCGGCCTGGTTCTCTTGTTAGCTGCGCCTCCAGCGGGGGCGCCCAGCACCCTCCAAGGGACGATCGCCGCCAAGTTCGGCGGGCCCACGCTCACGCCCTCGGCTTGGTTAGCGGGTATCGCCCACGGGAGCGCCGTAGGCATACTACAGCTCGGCACCCTGACCCTCCTCGCGACGCCGCTCGTGCGCGTGGCTGCGTCGGTCATCCTGTTTCTCAGGGAGAGGGACATGCTGTACGTGGGCGTGACCCTGCTGGTGCTCGGGATGTTGCTCTTTGCCATACTGGTGCTGGGACCGCTCGAGGCATAAGGCCCGAGGGCTCTTCTTAGCGAGCGTGAAGTCCTGGCTCCGGTAGGATAGAGAGATGCACCAATCGGATTATTAAAGTCCCGAGGCGAGATGCCCCAAGACACAGAGGTTCTGGTAGAGCATGGATTATCCTTCTCAAGGTCTTGGGGCTAAGAGGATCGCCGCAATCGCGATCCTGTTGATTCTGGCAGCCGGGCTGGGCGCTGGGGCGTCGTACTACGTCGTGGGAGGACACGCGGCCTCCGCGGCCACCAACACGGTTACGTCCACGTCTGTCTCCACCACCACCGTCACAGGAGGCGGCGCGGCCGTCACCGGGTCGACCGCTGCCTCGATAGACGCGGTCCAGATCTACAAGGACTCGAACGGGAGCGTCGTCACCGTGGACGGGTTCGTCTCCACGACAGTGAGCAACGGGTTCTACAGCGTCCCGGTCACCGAGGAGGTCCTCGGGTCGGGGTTCGTCATGACCTACAACGGCGCGGACTACGTAGTGACCAACTTCCACGTGGTCGATGGCGCGACCAACATGACGGTCATCTTCTGGGACGGGAACGCGTATCCGGCGTCGGTGGTAGGGACCGACCCCTACAGCGACCTCGCGGTCGTCAAGGTCCCCAACGCACCCGCGTCCGAGTTTCACCCCCTCACCCTCTCCTCGTCCTCTGCGGTCCACGTGGGGGACCCCGTCGCGGCGATAGGGAACCCCTTCGGCCTCTCCGGCTCGCTCACGGTCGGAGTGGTCAGCCAGCTGGGGAGGACCATCAGCGAGACCACGTCTGGGAACTACTCGATTGCTGACGTCATCCAGTTCAGCGCGCCCATCAACCCGGGGAACTCCGGGGGCCCCCTCTTCAACGTGAACGGGCAAGTGATAGGGCTCACCACGGCCACCGTCAACGGCTCCCAGGGGGTCGGGTTCGCCATTCCCTCGGACGCGGTTTCAAGGGAGCTCTCCTCCTTGATCACGACCGGGACATTCAGCATGCACCCGTACCTAGGGATAGGCACGGCGGACATGTTCTACCAGCTGGCCCAGGCCAACGGCAACAACGTGACCTACGGCGTCCTGATCGAGAACGTCGTGGCGGGAGGTCCGGCAGCCAGCGCGGGCATCCAGGCAGGGACCAAGCAGGCGAGCGTCGAGGGGAACACGTACATCACTGGCGGGGACGTCATCGTCTCGATAAACGGGACGAGGATCGAGAACCACGACGCCTTGGCGTCATACCTCGAGGAGTATGCGGTTCCCGGGCACTCCCTCAGCGTCGGCATAATGAGGGGCACGACGTTGAAGACAGTCCTCGTCACGGTGGGCGCAAGGCCGGCCCTGTAGTCGCTGCAGATGCGTCGCGGCCCAGGCTCCGGGCTGCATCGGTCAGGCGGGAGCGTTGGCGAGGATCGATAGCGATCCGTGGGCGCGCTGAAGCAGCTTCTCCGTGGGGTCTTCCGCTCGCAACTCTTGGGCGGTGGAAGAGATGCCGAGCTCCTGTAGGGCGGCGAGCTCCTGCGCAAGATCGGAGTCGCCCTCGAAGAGCGAGTTCTGCACGGCCCCGATGGTGTAAGCGACCGCGTAGAGCCTCCCGGTGACCCCGGGGCCAAGGCTCTTCTCGGCGTCCGCAAGCGAGGAGGTCATCTTCTCAAGCGACACGGCGAGGCTCGAGGAATAGGTAGAGTACACGGCGTCTATCGGCTCACCCGAGTAATCGGCTGGCCACGACGACTCTGCGCTCAAGAGCGCTTCCCTCGGCTCCGCCTTCAGCTTGGCGAGGAAGGCCATGGCCTCGCCCCTGGACTCCAGGAAGCTCCTCACAGCCGACTCCGAGTCCGAGAGGACGCTCGAGGCCTCGCGCTCACGGGCGGGCCTCCGGAGCAGCCCGGCCACTTCTGCCGCCTCTTCGGGAGATTCGAGGGTTATCGCGAGGTCAGAGACCTTGAGAAGTGGGCCGTCCACCCGCACCTCCGTGGTGGGCTCGAAGCGGAACCTGGCCACCGGGGCCTGTTCCTTCTTCCGCCTGCCCACCCACTGCCTGAGCTCGATCTCGCCACGCTTCTCGTCCACGAGGAAGATGCCGTCAGGATAGGCCTTGTCCCGGTATGTCGCCGAGACGAGCTTGTAGGCTCGCGGGGTCCCGGCTTGAGGCGGTTCGGCCATGGGCTTCAGGACACCCCTTCCGCTTTGAGCTCGGGCATGCTCTTCGCAATCGCCTGATAGCCGTCCGCAAGGCCCTGGAGGAATGCGTCTGCTCCCATCCCGTATAGCGTCACCATGTCGTACAGCGCCGACCTGGACTCGTGGAAGCGGAACTCGGCGCTGAGCGCTCCCTTGAACTTCCTGTTGCGGAAGACGCCGAAGCTCTTCTCGAACTCGCCTTCCGTCTCCTCACCAGAGAAGACGAGGGAGTGGACGGTCTGACAATCGTCGGGCATGGACCCTACTGAGAGGTTGTAGCTCTGCGCCATGAACGCGTTGGTTGCGATCCCGTACACGGACTTTGAGCCCGCCACTATCGCAGAAAGGCAGTGAAGCCTCACGCCCAGCTTCAGGTCTCTCTCGAGGAGGTCCATGAGATCGTCTGCCGCTTCGAGCATGGGACTCAGTAGCCTCGACATGGCCTCGGCGCGCGTCGCGAACCCCCTGTCTTCGGTGAAGTAGAGCATCTCTCTTTCGAACGTCTCGGAGAGGACGATGACCGGAAGGCCGCTGTTGAGGGCGAGCGAGAGGGCGACGTAGCTCGTGTTCTGCTCGAGCGGGGTCGAGTCGCGGTCGGCCACGACCGCGATCACCGCGGTGTGCTCGAGCTTCGGGAGGGCTGAGACGGCGAGGACCGAGAGCGGGTTCGTCGTGTCCACGACCACTATCCTGTCGGTGGACTTGTCGACGCCTACGAGCTTCATCCACCTGCGAAGGTCCTCCTGGTACTTCTTCTGGAGGTCGCGCCAGCTGCCGCCCCGTATGCTGGCCACCTGGAAGGTCGTCGCCGTCTTGACGTCAGTCGGCCCTGTGGAGACCTCGCCGACGTAGTAGGCCGAGGGGGAGAGCCTCGGGTACCCTACTGTGAGTATCGAGACCTTGCCGTAGTCCGGCTCGACCCTTGGCAGGTTCCGAAGTTCGGTGACGGACTCCCTGTATGAGAGCTCCGCTCCGCACATCGCGCACTTTAGCCCTAGGCGCTGCTCGTGGCCGTTGGGGCACCTAGCCATGCTCTTCCTTCACCACCAAGCTCTCCCCGCCCTCGTCGTACTCCACTCCTGGGTTCCCGGTCGCGTAGAGCTGCGCGTAGAGGCCCGCAGCCCTCTTCTGGTAAGGCAGTTTTGCCAACGGGAGCGTCGTCTGGTTCTCCAGCATCGACCGGATTATCTTCTTGGCGAGCGGGTACTGCGCGAGGGCCACGAGGTTCTCGCGGTCGCTCTTCCATGCTGCGGACTGGCTCTTGAGGACGCCAGTCGCGTTGTCGAGGAACTTTGTCAGGCTGTCGAAGCTTGCCACTACGTTATCGAGCCTCTTCTTGAGCTCGACCACCTCGGTGAGGCGGTTCACGGTCTCGAACCTGAGCGTCCTCACGGACTTGAGGTCTAGCGACTCGAGCATCGCACCGACCCTGTCAGCTCCCGAGGACGTGCGGGAGACGATGACCTCAAGCATTGTCCGCAGTTGCGAGAGGCCCTTGAGAGTCGCGACAGACCTCGCGGGCTCCGCGGCCTCCACGGTCTTCTCTATCTCTTCGATGCGGGGCCGCTCCGTCTCGCTCACGGCGTCCTCGAGGTCCTTCATCCTAGCCAGGAGGGCGGCTTTCTTCTGGTCGACCTGCTCCGCCCATCGGAGGTGGAAGTTGAGCCAGTACTCCTCGGCAACCAGCCTCATTGCGCCGACGAGCTCGTTCGACTCCATCAGCACTGCTGCGCTGACCGGCGGGCTCACCTCCTCCTGTCCCATGAGCACGTCGAGGGCGGTCGACTCCCGGCCGTACTCGTCTGAGAGCTCCAGCGTGACCTCCTTCACGGCGGACGCTGCAGCCTCGTAGGCGCCGATCAGGTCGTCGAGCCTCGCCCCGTCTTCCGGGGCAGGGATGTCAGGATACTCGAGGGGGACGTTGGCCTCCTTGAGGTGGTTGTTGGCGGTTGCGGTCGCCGAGATGAGCCCTCTGATCTCGTTCGCCACCCTGTGCCTGACGATGTCTGGCAGCTGCGTCAGGGGCTGGAGGACGGTCGCCTGCAACTGGGTCTGGAACTGCCCTATCAGGGCGCCGCTCGCCCCCTTGAGCTGCCTTCGGACGTCGGCGATGTAAGTTGCATACTCTGAGAGCGACTGCCTCTCCCCGCTCAGGCTCATCGACGGGACCCGGCGCGAGACCAGGTCTAGCAGCTCCTGGACCTCCTTCATCTTCCCGAGGCACCTCCCGATCAGCTCCTCGAGCCCCTCGGTGCCGACCTGGACGCTCTCCAGCCTCAGTATCAGGGACTCCCTCCCGATGAACGACGTGGTCAGCAGGAAGGAGGAGCCGAGCATGTAGAACGCCTGAAGGTGCGACGGGTCGTCGGTGAGCGAGGTCTGGAAGCCGCCCGCCTCGGGGCGAGACAGCAGGGTAAGGAGCACGATGAAGACGGTGGGGGTCACAACGGCCACCACGAGGGGCGCCAGTACGAGCCTCACCCTTCCGGTCATCTCCCTCGACCGCTCGAGCCTTTCGACCAGGGTTCGCGTGAGACCCCCCATGGAAGAGGAGGCGACGAGGATCACCCCGAGGATCAACAGAGGTATGAGCAGGACGCCCGAGCTCTCCGAGAGCCAGCCCGAGACGGGCAGGGCGTAGTGGGACAGGTAGTTAGCGGGAAGGCCGGTGAGAAGCACGTTGAGGCCAGGGAGGGGCGGCCTCATGTTCTGAGAGAGGAGGGAGAACTGCCCGAAGATTATGGGTGCGGTCGCGCCGCTCGTCGTCGTGAAGTAGAGGGCGTTCTCGAGCAGCATGAAGGGGGTGAGGAAGAAGAGGAAGGTCGTGGCGAGGGCCTCGAGGCTCGCCAGGCCGCCGAACGTCAGAGCCGCCGCGGCGATGAGCGGTATGGAGACGAAGTACGCGGGGGTCAGCATGAGCGCGACGGCCAGGACCGCGAGCGCCATGGAGCTCAGCTCGACCCTCTTCGTCATGAACGGGAGGAGCGGGACCGCCATGGCGAGCAGGACTGAGACGCCGACGCCCGCTGAGAGGAGCTGGAAGAACCCGAAGCCGATCATCTGCCAGAGGACTGAGAAGTAGACGAGAAGGTAGAGGGTGGCGATGGAGATCCCTCTGTTCCTCAGCGAGAGGCCGCCGAGCGCCACGCCCACCAGGAGCGGGACGATGGGAGACGCGGGCAGGAATGGGACGACCGCGAGGTAGACCGACGAGGCGATTGCGATTATTAGTGCGGAGGTGTAGGCAATGACCCTTGCCCTTGACCTGCTCTCAACCTGGGCCATCAGACCTCCCTTTCTTTGGTGTTCTGTGCCGCCCTTCTCTCTTCGAACTTGGCGATTAGCTCGTCGAGGCTCGCCAGTCCCTGCTCGAGTAGGAAGCTCCTGAAGAGGAGCCTCTCAGACTTTTGCACCCCCTCCATGTCGTTCTTCATCGACGGGAACTTCTCTATCTGGTCGATCCTCGCCTTGGCCATGATTACGAGGAAGGTGATCGTCCAGGGGTCCATCTGGGGGATCTGCCGCAGGGAGATGCTCTTGCTGGCCTCGACGCTCGAATACACGTTGAGGGTGCTCGAGAGCGCGCCTTGCAGCTCCTGGTCCCACAGGCCGGGCGGGATGCCGACGGTCGCCCATATCAGGTCCGACCGGTAGGTGTCTGAGAGCCCCGGGTAGTTGGGGACGCTGAATATGCGGATGTAGCTCTTGACTATGCTCCGGAACCTCTCCCTGTCGACTATCTCCTTCAGGATGGAGTCGCCCTTCAGGCTCTCCTCGTCCTCGCGGAGGATCTTCTCCATTATCTTTACCTGCTCCACCTCGCTGAGCTCGACGACCCTCTCGTAGTAGCTGCCGGTGTTCGTTATCCCGCTCATCAGCGTGTTGAGCTCCGTGGTCTTGTTCACGACGTTCGCGAGGATCTTCCTGTACGGCGATGTGATCTCCAAGGCCTTCTCCAGCTCGGTGAGCTTGTCGAGGTCCGCCCTCAGCTTGTCGCGGTCCTGCCTCTGTCCCTCTATCTGGACGCGCACCGCCTCCACCTCGTTCTGCAGCGAGTCGAGCGTGCGCTTGATCAGCTTCTTCTTCCCGCTGACGTCGAGCTTGATCTTGTCGATCTCCTTGCTCAGCCTCGCGACGTCCTGCTCCTTCTGCGCGAGTAGCCTCTCCGTCGACTCCAGGCTGGCGCTGGCCTCCCTGTAGGAGTCGTCCAGGCCCTTCTTGACGACCCTGATGCCGGGGATGTACTGGTCGGAGACCTTTATCTCGGTCTCGGGGCGGTTGAGGATGTACCCAGCGGCCTTGTACAGGGGCAGCAGGTCCGTCTCTCCCTTCGCCGCCGCCATCCTGCCCTCCTTGCTCTCGTCCTTCGCGTAGAGTACCGCCACTTCGTCGGCCAGGCCCTTCGCCCTGATGTAGAGGTTGAGCGTATCGAGGGACACCGCGACCAGGTTGACGAAGCTGACGTAGCTCCTGATCTGCCGTATCTGGCTAGACGTGAGGAACTTGCTAGCGGTGATGCTGTTCTCGAGCTCAGAGGTGTAGAGCGGTATGTCCTTGAGGAACTGCTCGTAGTTCGCTCCGAGGTTGGAGATCTGTTGGTGCCAGTGCGTCAGACCCTGGATGACGCTGTACTCGACGGTCTCCGGCCCGAAGGCCATCGCCTGGAGCACCTTGCTCCACCGCTGGTTGTAGTTCAGAGCGAAGTCCTCGAGACCCCTGACCTGCTTCTTGAACTCGGCCTCGAACTTCCCCGCCCTCCTGATGACCTCCTCGACCTCGGAGTCGAAGGAGTCGGGTCGGTAGTTGTTCGTCTGGATGAGGTTCTTGCGGTAGAGGTTCTTGAGCGCGGCGAACCTGTTCTTCATCGCGTCGTTGATCGTCACGAGGGCTTCCTTCTTGGAGTCCATGAAGGAGCCGAGGGTCTCGAGCAGCTTGAGGTACTCGTGCATGTAGTCGATGTAGTCCTGGACGGGGTACCGGATCCGCAGGTAGGCGAGGGTGTGAGCCCAGTTGGCACCGAAGTCGTTGTTGGTCCCGACCCTGCTGAGGAGGTCTGCGAGGTCGAAACGCATGAACATGCTCAGGATGTCTATGATAGACTCGTCGAGCTCCTTCTTCGCGGTGACCAGGTTGTTCCTGTTGTTGTACACCGGGTCGAGGGGGACGAAGAACAAGGAGTTGAAGGGGTTGGTGTATGCCGCCCCGTACTTCTTCGCGACCTGCTCGTTGAGCTTTCTGTTGAAGAGGAGCTCTGCCTCCATCAGCGCGTTGTAGGGCGCAGGACCTCTCGCCAAGAGGTCGTCGGCGGCGCTGGGAAGGATAGCGAGGCCCATTATCGGGACCGAGGACCCCAGCTTGGCGCGGAGGTGCCTCGCAAAGTCGAAGACCATCCCGCTGCCTGTGCCCCCGCCCAGCCCGAAGACTAGGACGACTATCGGCTGGAACTTTGAGGTGAGGACCCGGTCTTTGAAGACCGAGATGGCGCTGTTGAGCTCGCTGTAGTGGTAGTAGTTCAGGGCATAGACCGCCTTGCTCAGGGCCCTCATCCTCCCGACGCCTCCCGCGAGAGGCGGGATGGTCATCGAGGACTGCACCCAGGGCTTGTAGTTGGTGGCGACTATCCCCTCCTTCATGAGATATGTGTTGTACTTCCCCATGAACTCGAAGAGAGACTCGGGGGTGTTGAACTTCATGTTGAGGCCCCTGACCCACAGGCGGTCGACGGAGACTCCCGCGGCCTCGAGCTTCGCCTGGGTCGCCTTGTAGGAGCTCACGAGGTTGGAGATGTCGGCGTCTGCAACGTCTATAGAGAGGCACGCGATGTTGAAGTCCTCCGCCGTAAGCAGCTTGAAGAACCGGTCGCTCTCGATGAGTGCTTGGATCACGTTAGTCCCGGTGCCGCCCAGCCCCACCAGGTGGATGCTCGCGAACGACGACATCTTGCCGGAGTTGGATTTGCTCAACTTGACTCGCTCAACTTGACTCGCTCAACTTGACTCGCTCAACTTGTCTCTGAGAGACTTTAGCTTGTCGGCCATCGCCTTGTCGTACTTCGCCGCCGTTACCTCAAGGACAGCGAGGTCCTTCTGGACGTCGTTGATTATCCCGACCGAGTAGCCGCTCTTTCCTCTGCTGCGCAGCATTAGGACGGCCAGTAGGACGACGACGACCACCGCGCCTGCCAATCCCACCAAGGCGTAGGTCGTGAGGGAGCCGTTTGGAGGAACCGGGAAGGCCGAGGGAGCGAGGTCGTTGAGCAGCGCTGTGCCCTGGTCTGGCAGACCTAGGTTGTTGAGGGCTTGCGCCTCATTGATGATCGAGCTGACCAAAGACGAGTAGGCTGAAGGGATCTTCCCCGCGGGGACGTAGCTGGAAGTCTGGTTGTAGTTGTTCGCGTACGTCTGGATGGTCTGGTCCTGTACGGAGGCCAAGAACGAGCCAGCGCTGGTCGATCCGACTGGAACGACGGAGACGAATATCACGTTGTCCTGCGGAAGGTGCAGCGTCAGCGTGCCGTTGCCCGAGGGAGTGGAGTACTTCGCGATCGGAATGGTGAAGTTCACCGGGATCTGGAAGTAAGCCGAGACCCTGACAGTCCCCTGCACGTAGTTGAAGCTCACAGTCTTGCTTCCGCCAGTGAATCCCGTGCGATTATAGCCCGGGTAAGTTGGGTTGTGGACGACCCAATACACAGACTGCCCTGTGGCCGCTCCGAACCTCGTGTTGAGGCTCACTTGGAACTGCGGGGTGCTCGTCGAAGTGTTGGGGACGTTGATCTGCAGCGTCATGTTGTAAGAGTGCCCTGCGATGAGCGGAGAGTTCGTTGCTAGGTTCGAGTTGCCCGTCAGGTCCTGGATGGTTCCAGAGGAGACCCATCCGTTTGCTGTCCAGGCATTCTGAGGCTGGGCATGGGCCAAATTCGCCCCCGAAACCGTGATGACCGCGAGCAAAGCCAAAACTGACGCAAAAGAGAGAGATCTTCTCAAACTTGATACACCAACTCGGTCACTCGATTTAAGCGTTAAGAAGTAATGCTCGATTTTTTCCCGCATGGGCCCGTGTTTCGCGCCGGATTCTGCTCCGTGAGTTGAGCGAAATAGCTTCATCGCTGGGTCAGCGCTAGGAAATCGTCCGCCGGGCAGATTACCGACGGTGCCATGAAATCTAGACAAGTAGCGTAATTCCGTTGACGAACGTCAAGTCACTGGAGCGAGGAACATCCAAGAAGACCCCTGAATTACCGCGAATTCTTGATTCAAGGGCTGTCAGTCATCCATATTAGTCGAGGGAAACGGAAACGCACCCAGGCGAGCAAGGCTGGAGAAGAAGAAGGTCGCTGCAATCGGGACAGCAGTCCTCTTTGTTGCACTCGCTGTTTCCCTGGCGTTGGTTCTTGACTCTCCGTTCTCGTCAGCTACGCCCCCCGCTAGCACGAACGTCTTCGTCGACCCGCACCAGAGCTCTTGCAAGGGCGGCGGCACGTTCTCCTGCACGATCGTCCTCGACGCGAATCAGGGGTTGGTAAGCGTATCAGAAGTAAGGTCTGTCACAATAAACGGCACCGTGACCCAGCCCGTGGTGACGGCAAGCGGAGGAGCCGTGACGATAGCGGTGACCCTGCCGGGCATCACGATGGTTCGCGGGCTGGGAGACGTCGGATCCAGCCAAAGGCCCGCTTCGGTCGGCGTGGTCGTGGTCGACCTGTCGGACGGGACCACCGTGACGGCGATGCTGGGCGCCGGCGGGCTCTTGCCCTGACTAGGTCGTTCCCCTCTCGGTACCCTGCTCCGGGATGTGGCGAAGGTTCCTGAGGGCTTTCAGGGGCTCCAGCAAAGACACGAAGAAAACTGCGAGCAGCGCCTTTGAGCCGAAGTTGAGCCAGAGGCTGAGGTGGAACGGGTCAGAGGTCTTCAGTACTTGGGGGAAGAAGTAGCCGGAGAGGTAGTATTGAGGAAAGCCGTAGAGAATCCACACCACCCAGACCGCACCTGTCAAGGAGATCAATAGGGCGCTGGTCCGCTTGAACCTCAGGTGCTCGTGCACCAAGAGTATTGGGGATATCATCACGACCCACAGGAGGAACGTCCTGACGTCGGTGCCGGTCAACGTGGGCGGGTCGGATAAGAGGCCGCTGAGGCCCCAAGTCAGGCCGTAGGCGAGCTCGTAGCACTGGAGGAACGCGTTGGCTAGGAGAACTCCCAGGACTACCGACTTCATGATAGAGTAGCCGACGCTCCTGAACCGGTACTGGCCGAGGACGTAGATCACGGACACCGAGGCGAGCGAGACCGACGACACGTCTCCCACCTGGCCAACCCAGATCTGTCCCTCGAAGGTCAGAGCGACCGACGCGAGGAGAACCAACAAGGCCGCGAAGTAGGACGCCAAGACGACCTTGCCGGCCAGCTTGTCAAGAAAGGAGGCGGGGGCGACCAAGGAAGTCTACGCTTGGACCGGCTCGCACCTCGGGATTTAGACCTTTGAAGGTTATATCTCCGAGCGAGAGCGGTGGACGTCTTGGCCGAGAGTACCGAGGTGGCGCCCGCCGGCGAAGAGGGGTCGGTCATCGACTACCTGCAGAAGGCGGTGAGGGGCATCAACATCGGTCACCTGCTCCTGGTCATCTTCGCCCTGCACCTCTTCGCGCTATCGTTCCCCTCTGACACGTCCAACGGAGCGGGCCAGGTGTTCGACGAGTCATACTACGTCAAGGCGTCGCTCGACCTGCTCCACGGGGTCGCGTCGAACCTCGAGCACCCCTTCTTCGGCAAGATCTGGGGCGCGCTTGGCATCCTGGTGTTCGGAGACAACTTCTTCGGATGGAGGATATTCTACGCGCTGATCGGCACCCTTTCGGTCTGGCTGATGTACGAGCTCGCGAGGCAGTTCTTCTCGAAGGAGAACGCCCTCCTCGCCGCCTCGATGCTCGCGTTCGAGAACCTCTTCTTCATACACACGTCCCTCCTCCTCCTTGACGGGCCCCCGGTCCTCTTCGCGCTCGCGGGGTTCCTGGCTTACTTCAAGAGGAGATACTACCTCTCTGCGCTGGCCTTCGGCCTGTGCGTGCTCAGCAAGGAGAGCGGAGTGTTCTTTCTGCTCGCCCTAGTGCTCTACCACCTCTGGGCCAACGCGAAGAGCCTGCGGACGCCGGGCTCGCCCATCGGCCTGAAGAAGGTCCTAGCATTCGCGATCATAGTCTCGCTCGTGGTCGGGCTCCCCCTCTGGGGGTACGACGCGGCGTACCACCCGTACACCAAGACGACGGTCGTCGTCGAGCCTACGGTCACCGTGAACCAGCTCATCAACGAGACCTTCACGACGACGACGACCACGACGACGGAGTCGGGTAGTGTGACCAACCCGCTCCAGAACTTCGAATACTACTTCACCTACCAGACATCGCTGAAGGGCTGCGGGAGCACGAACCAGTGGAACTGCTACCCGTGGGACTGGATCTTGCCCTGGGACGTCGCCCCGCTACCCTACTATGTCAGCACAGTGACGGTCACGGTGACGTCCAACTCATGCGTGTCCTCGTCGACGTGTGCGCCCACGTCGACGGTCGAGATCACTCACCCGATAGACTGGCAGGGGATCGGGAACCTAGTCGTCTGGTACTCGATCTGGGTGGTGGTTCCCATAGTGGCGTGGAGGCTCGTGCGGAGAACTGCGAAGGCGGTCGACGCGCTGGTCGCGTGCGTCATCGCGGGGACGTATCTCCCCCTATACTACATCTCTTTGGTCAGCGACAGGGTGGAGTACGCGTTCTACTTCATCAACACCGACGTGGGTCTCGCGCTCGGGATCCCGCTGGCGGTCACGTTCCTGGCGCGAGGAAGCGTGAAGGCCGAGAGGCTGCTGATCCTGCTCTGGTTGGTCGCGGCTGTAGTCTTCTTCTTCGCCTACTTCCCGGTCAACCCGTTCGCCTTCAGATCATAGCTAGGAGTAGGCCGAGTGCCGGACCGATATCCGCTATTTCCCTTTCCGCTTTAAATAAGCCGCGCGAGCATCTTGAAACATGGCATCCCTCTCTCAAACCAGCAGCCACGCCACGCTAGTGCCTGTCAAGAACATGGACAGGGCAGTGAAGTTCTACACCGCTGCCCTCGGTGGGAAGGTCCTCCACCGGATGGAGGGAGACATGAAGGACTTTTGGGCCTCCCTCAAGGTGAGCGGCTGCGAGTTCTGGCTCGTCACGCCGCAGAAGTGGGAGAAGAGGGAGCTCGCGTACTCGGTGTTCGTCGTCGAAGACATCAAGGCGGTCGTAGGCGAGCTGAAGGGCAAGGGAGTGAAGTTCGGCCGCGGGGAGAAGATGGGGAAGGGCAGCAGGGTCGAGGGGCCGATAACCTACGACCCCGCCGCGGGCGCCACCGCGTTCTTCAAGGACTCCGAGGGGAACCTCCAGATGCTCTTCCAGGGCAATCCTGAATGAGGCGCGCCCTCTTCCCGGAACCCCTAAAAAGCCTGCAAGCCTTAACGGCGCAAGCTTGAAACGCGAGCGGAAGCCGCCGCAGAAGTGGAGGCGCAACATGGTCGGCGCGGGCGCGCTGCTCGCGGTCCTAGACGGGGCAATCCTCTCGGCGTCGCCCGACCTGACAAGGATAGCTTTCGCCCTCGTCGTCACGGTCTTGGTGGGCGGAGCGATATTGGCGATATGGCGCAGCAACTCGAAGCTCGAGAAAGCCGCGCTCGAGTCTGGGAGGAGCTCGCCAGGCGGGAAGCCAGACGGCGGTGGACGCGCTCCCTCGAAGAGCCAGAAGCAGTGAGGTCTGCAGGATGCGCAGTCGCTGATTTCTCGTCCCAACCCGGCGCCAAAACTTACATATCATAGGAAAAGCCAAAGAAAATAGGGAAAACGGCCAAACTTGTTCGAAGAAGACACCCCAAAATCGTCAGGTAGACGGTCAAAACTAGAGATAATCTGCGACATACTCAGCGTGATATCGAAGGGGACGGAGAAGCCCACAAGGATAATGCAGATCGCGAACGTCACGTGGGACGACCTCATCATGTACCTTGAGGCCTTAATCAGGAACCAGTTGCTTTCGAGGCAGGTGGACGGCAAGAGGGTGACGTACTCCCTGACAGAAAGCGGTTCGAGGCTTCTGGACTATTACGTCAACCTGAAGCGTGAGGCGGCGCCTCTGAAGCTTGAGACCATAACGAAGGAGCGCATCTCGAAGGCCCTGACCTACCTCCCCAAGGTAGGCTCGCAGGAGTCTGACCTCTACCTGAGCTTGGAGGCCAGGGTCAGGGCGGAGGGCGCCAAGATACTGAGCCCCAAGATGGTCGGCAAGTCTGGCGCGGTGCACTCACTGGGACTGGTTTCCCAGAGGAGGGACGGGTCGAAGCACGGGTACGTCATCCTACAGGACGTGGACGAGACTCAGATAATGAAGCTCTTCGTCACCCAGCTCGACACCGAGCTGAGCATCCACGCGCTCTACGCCGGGGAGCTCTCACCCAAGGTCGACGCGCTCGCCCGGGCATACTCGCTGGAGCTGACGCCTTGGGGCGAGCCGGACGACCCGCCAGGTCGAGGCCAGGGTCAAACCAGGAGCGAGGTGGACGTCGCCCGGTTCGCAGGAAAGAGCATGCTCATCGAGGTCGACCCCGGAATGAGCTACGAGGCCATCGTGAAGGAGTTCGCAGACGCGTTCAAGGCCTCGAAGAGCGCCGTCTTCGCGTTTACCTGGAAGGGAGGGCCTATCTACTCCGCGCTCTCTTCGGTGGAGGGCGTCCAAATATTCAGCATGTCGTCGCAGACGACCTACCCTAAGCCCACCGGGCAGGGAGACGAGGTCTCCGTGCCACAGGACGATCCGGCCGTGCTGCTCGACCTGACCGCGAAGACCCTTCAGGCGCACTCCAGCCGGAAGGTCCTCATGATCTTCGACAGCATATCAGACCTTGTAGTGTCGTTTGGCTTCGAAAGGTCTTACGGCTTCCTGAAGGCGCAGAAGGAGCTGCTCTCAAAGGATGCGAACTCGAGCGCCCTCTTCGTGGTGAAACGCCACGCACAGGACGAGCGGGTCGTGAGCCTCATAAAGGGCCTATATGCGCTCCACCTCTCGTACGACGGCTCCGGGCTGACCGTGACGAGAGAGACGTAGGGAAAGAACGTTCTAACGATGTAAATCCCGTTAGCCAAATTTGTGCAAATAGTGCAACTAGCGTCCTAGAGTCTGCATTCCTTGCAAGGAATCATAGAACCGGATTCCATGTTATAGCAATATGTCGTTGGTATTGGTTTTGGTTTCTTCGTGCTATATAACGCCACGCACCTATACAGAGACGTCGAAGAAAATGGCGCAAGTACTGAACACGCAGACGAGACCAGTTCAATCCCGCAGGTCCGCTTTCGAGATCAGGATGGACATACTCAAGGTCGCTGCGGCAGGCTCTGCGAAGCCCACCCACATCATGTATCGCAGCAACACGTCGTGGATGGTCATGCAGAAGAACCTCGAGGGTCTGGTGGCGTCGGGGTTCATGCGCGTGAGCGGCGAGTCGTCGCGCGTGGAGTACGCCATCACCGACAGAGGGATGGAAGTCCTTCGCGACTACGCTAGCATCATCGATAGGACGGGGACGGGCACGGCGGAGGTCCACGCGTAGCATGCCTTCCGCAATTCTGGTCCAGACGCCCAGGGAAGACGCGGAGCTCGCCACTCCCAGCCTGGGGGTCAGGATACTGGCGGTGGAGTCTGCGATCCAAGAGATATCGCTCACGAACTCGGGTGGGACGACCAAGGAGCGGAGCGCGGGCCAGTTCGACTTCGACGTCGACATGAGCGAGTCCTCCAGGACCGAGGACAGCCTTAACGTTCGGTACGCTTTTTCATTCGGAAAGCCTTCCTCAGGGCAGCTTTGCAAGGTCAGAGGGTCAGCCGTCGTGCGGTTCTTACGGTTCAACCCGAAGAACGACTTCCACGCCCTTGGCAACGACATCTCAAACGAGATGGCGGTCGAGATATTCCGGAAGAACTACGAGTCGGTGTACCTTCTCCTCGACGCGCTGGGTATGGATGCTCCCACCCCGTGGATCACGCAGGACGTCGCGCTCTCCTCGCGCAACAACTAGACGGCCTGACCTTCCGGACAACCTGTAAATACGCCTCGCGGAGCGGCCCGCTGACAAACAATGAACAGCAGAAACTTCGTACTGATCGCAGCCCTACTGGCTCTGGTAGGACTGGTGGTCAACTCGGCGTTCGACCTCGACAACGTCTACGACATGACAACTACCACGCTGTTCCTCTTGATATTCATCGTCGCGCTCCTCGGCGCGTTCATGGGCAGGAACAAGTAGCACCCGACGCGGCAGCCAAACTGGGGGCTCAGGGAGCGGAGGGCTCCCTGGGCCCAGGGGCGCGCGGTCACTTGGAGAGCAGGAACAGCCCTTGCTCGGCTCGAAGGTTCGGAAGGATGCCGATCCGCCTGTCCTTGCTGAGGTACGCCGACGCCTCGATCCGCAGGGCCCTCAGCTTGCAGTAGTCCTGGAAGTCGGCTATGCTGAGGAAGTGGAGGTTCGGGGTGTTGTACCACTCGTACGGGAGCGACGGCGTCACGGGCACCCTCCCTGAGAACAGCATCTGAAGCCTCGAAGTGTACTGGAGGAAGTTCGGGAAGCCCACAATCAGCTTCTTCCCCACGCGCAGCGCTTCCTGGAAGACCTTGTCCGGGTCCTTCACCTGCTGAAGGCTGCTGTTCATGATTACGTAGTCGAAGGACTCGTCCGGGTAGCCGGAGAGGCCCGCCTCGATGTCCTCGTGGAAGACGCTCAACCCCTTCTCGACGCAATTGTAGATTGCCTGCTCGTCGATCTCGATGCCGTTCGCCCTAACGTTCTTCTCCTTTACGAGTATCGAGAGCAGCTCCCCGTCGCCGCACCCCAGGTCCAGGACGCTGGACTCCTGCCCGATCCAGTCAGCGATGACCCGGTAGTCTAATCTCATGAGAGGTCGCCCTCTCGGTGGCGCCGTCGCGGTGGTTTAAGGTAGAGCCAAGGAAGTGCTTGATGAGCCTGGTCTCCTCCTCCTTCTCCAGAAGGAAGGCGTCGTGTCCATAGGTCGAGTGGACCTCGCAGTAGGTCGCGTCCACGCCCGCCCACTTGCAGGCCTTGACAATCTCCTGCGACTGGTGCGCGGGGTACAGCCAGTCAGACTTGAACGCGATGACCAGGACCTTGGCCTTGAGCCCCTTGAAGATCTCGGAGTGGGTCCTCGTGCCGACGGCGTCGAAGTTGTCCATCGCCTTTGTTATGTAGAGGTACGAGTTTGCGTCGAACCTCTTGACGAAGTTCTCGCCCCTGTTCTCCAGGTAGCCCTCGACCTCGAACTCAGGGCTGAACTTCAAAGTCCGCTTCGTCTCCTTCAGCCGCCTCCCGAACTTCTCCGCCATCGACGTCTCGCTCATGTACGTGATGTGCCCGACCATCCTTGCCACGGCGAGCCCCTTCGACGGCGGCGAGTGCTCGTAGTAGTGCCCGTCCCGCCAGTTGGGGTCAGCCATTATTGCCTGCCTGCCGACCTCGTTGAAGGCTATCTGCTGAGGCGTGTGCTTGAGCGCCGTCGAGATCGGGATCGCCGACCTTATCCTCTCGGGGTATGAGACCATCCACTGGAGGACCTGCATCCCACCCATCGAGCCGCCTGCCACCGAGAGGAGACGATCTATGCCGAGGTGATCGAGGAGGTGCCTCTGGGCGTCCACCATGTCTCTTATCGAAACGATCGGGAAGTCAGACCCGTACGGCTTGCCCGTCTTCGGGTTCGGAGAGGACGGCCCGGTTGACCCCCTGCACCCCCCGATGACGTTCGAGCTCACGACATAGTACTTGTCGGTGTCGAAGGCCTTTCCGGGGCCTATCATATTGTCCCACCAGCCAGGGCTCTTGTCGCCCTCGTGGAAGCCTGCGGCGTGGGCGTCTCCCGAAAGGGCGTGGAGGACCAGGACGGCGTTGGACTTGTCTCTGTCCAGGTCCCCGTAGGTCTCGTAGGCGAGGGAAATCGGGCCGAGCCGCGCCCCGCTCTCGAGGGGCATCTCATGAGGTGGCGATGCGAATGTGAATTCCTTGGTCTCGACTAGGCCTAGGCTATCGTCCGGGATTCCCATTCACCTGCCCCTTGCCCCGATGGGCGGGGCGATAAGCTTGACCGATTGCTCGGGTCACTTGGTGGCAGCTCTCAGAGCCTGGTCGAGGTCGTCCTTGATGTCTTCGAAGTCTTCGATCCCTATGGAGAGGCGGACGTAGTCGTCTGTCACTCCTGTGGTCTTCTGCTCCTCGGCGGTCAGCTGCTGGTGAGTGGTCGTGGCCGGATGGATCACAAGGCTCTTCGAGTCGCCGATGTTCGCGAGGTGGGAGAAGAGCTTCACCGAGTTGATGAACTTCTTCCCTGACTCCGCTCCGCCCTTGATGCCGAAGCCTACGATGCCGCCATAGCTGCCCTTCAGGTACCTCTCGGCGAGCTTGTGGCTGGGGTGGTCGTCGAGGCCTGGGTAGTTGACCCAGCTCACAGACGGATGCGTCTTCAGGAACTTCGCGACCTTGAGGGCGTTCTCAGAGTGCCTCTGCTGCCTTAGCACCAGAGTCTCGAGCCCCTGCAGGAAGAGGAAGGCGTTGAAAGGGCTCATGCATGAGCCTAGATCGCGGAGCAGCTGGACCCTGGCCTTTATGATGAAGGCGACGTTGCCCAGTCCCGGGAAGTTGCCGAACACGTCCCAGAACTTCAATCCGTGGTAGCTCGGGTCGGGCTCCGTGAACTCCGGGAACTTGCCGTTACCGTAGTTGAACTTGCCGCCGTCGACTATCACTCCTCCGATGGATGTCCCGTGGCCCCCGATGTACTTGGTCGCGGAGGCGACCACGATGTCTGCGCCGTGGTCTATCGGCCTCACGAGCCCGACGCCGATGGTGTTGTCGACCACGAAGGGCACGCCGGCCTCGTGGGCTATCTTCGCGATGGCCTCGAAGTCGGGGACGTCGAGCTTCGGGTTGCCGATGGTCTCGGCGTAGATTGCCCTGGTCTTGGGGGTTATCGCCTTCTTGAAGGCCTGTGGGTCGCGCGAATCCACGAACTTCACGGTCCTTCCGAGCTTCGGAAGTGAGTAGTGAAACTGCTCGTAGGTCCCTCCGTAGAGGTTGTTGGCGGAGACTATCTCGTCGCCAACCCGTGTGATGTTCAGGATTGCGAATGCTTGGGCGGCCTGTCCTGAAGAGACGGCGAGCGCCCCCGAGCCTCCTTCGATGGCCGCGATTCTTCGCTCGAAGACGTCCTGAGTGGGGTTCATGATCCTCGTGTAGATGTTTCCGAACTCCTTCAGCGCGAAAAGGTTCGCGGCGTGGTCCGTGTTCTTGAAAACGAAAGACGTCGTCTGGTAGATCGGAACTGCCCGGGCGCCCGTCGCGGGGTCCGGAGATTCTTGGCCTGCGTGGAGAGCCTTCGTGCTCAGCCCTTTGTAAGACATGGACAACTGGGAAATTCTCACTGTATATAAGATTGAGTTGTCAATTATGCCGTAATGAATAATCTCTCGGTTGGCGCGGTCTAGAGGCCTCTTGCGCCATTCGGCAGGGTGTCTGGAGGTCGGCCAGGGACGGCCTTTTAGTCTGGCCATGACGCCTCAGGAGGCGCCGGGGGACTCTTTGCGATGAACAGGTTGGGGCCGGAGGACTATCAGAGCAACAGGCATGTCCGGAAGCTCCTCACGCTCGCGCGGACGACCAAGAGTGACGTCTTCTACGACCTCGGATGCGGCCGAGGCCAGCTCTGCGTCGTGGCGGTGAAGGAGTTCGGCGTGAAGAAGGCCGTCGGGATCGAGATGCACGCGGGCAGGGCCGCCAAGGCCGCGGCGTACGTCGAGAGCCTCGGCCTCTCCGACCGAATAGAGATAAGGAACGAGGACTTCGCCGACTCGGACATCCACGACGCGACGGTCGCCTACTGCGGCCACTATGAGCAAGAAGGCGACGTAGAGCGATTCGAGGAAGAGCTTTCGGCGGGCTCCAGGCTGGTCACGCTCTTCCTGCCTTTCGTCGGCGTGGTTCCTACGGCCGCCGACTATCCGTTCTACGTGATGGAGCTGCCATTCGGGAAGACGAGAGACGCGTCTCTGTGGATCTCGAGGGTCCTGTTCCGAAGGGTCACGGAGGACCAGTTTTTTGGGGAGCTGGACACGGACAGGGAATACAGGTATGACAAGAGGGCCCTCAGGCACCTGATGAAGAAGAGATTCGCGAAGCAGTGAGGCGCCGCCCGAGCGACGCCATCCTTTCCCTGGATGGCCAAGGCAGACGAAGCTGACGTTCTGGACAACATGACACGTCCCTAGCCGGGCTGTTGAAGAGAAATGCCTAATCACTCAGGAAGAACAAGAACAGAAGATTCAGAAGAATCTCGGGTCCTAGCCCTTCTTCAAAACCTTCTTCAGTACGAAAACCACGACTATCACAATTGCAGTAAGGACGACAACTAAGACGATATGTTGAGTAGTTATCAACTCGTGCGACCAGCCCAAGAACTAGCGGCAATTCCCAGCTAATTAACTGAGTTGAGTCCGGCAGACGGGGGCTAACACAACCAAAGAAGCGGCGCAAAAGACTTTACAGAAATCCTTTCCCTGTGGTCGTTAAATATCCGCCGGAGAATGGTGTGGCATGGATTCAGTGGTTCACTTTGAGATCCCTGCAGACAAACCGGAGCGCGCTTCGAAGTTCTACAGCGACGCGTTCGGATGGAACATCATGAAATGGGAAGGGCCGATGGCGTACTGGATGCTGGGCACCACCGAGAGCGACAAGAACGGGATGCCGAAGAACGCCGGGTCGATCAACGGCGGGATGGGGAAGAGGGAGGGGCCGCTGAAATCGATAGTGGTGACCATCAGCGTGGCCGACATCGACAAGGCGCTTCAGAAGGTCGAGAAGGCAGGCGGAAAGAAGGTCTCGAAGAAGCAGGCGATAGGAGACATGGGCTTCACGGCGTACTTCAAGGACAGCGAGGGGAACGTCGTAGGCCTATTCCAGCCTGCAGGCCGAATGTAAGCAAACAATCATCCGCCTAGAGAGTCCGATCGGGCTCTCCGCCCATCCTTCCTTGGAGAACCGGAGATTACTTCCACTTCGTGAGTATCTCTTCCCTGCGGAAGGTGGCGGTGCTGACGCGGAAAAGGGCGAGGGCGACCAGTGCGAGCACGCCGGCGATGATGAGAAGGTTGGTGGTGTTGAGTGTTATCAGGCCGATCTCGCTGGCTAGGTAGATGCCCATGAAGGGGAGGAACATGAGGCTCCCTAGCTGCGATGCCGAGCGGACGTCGCTGACCCTCGACGAGGCGATCACGCTCGCCTCGACGCTTAACGTCGCCGACAGGGGGGCGAGGACCAGCAGGATGAGGGCGAAGCCCCAGTTTGGATAGAAGAGATGGTGGAGCGTGCCGTAGGTGACGCTGTCCATTAGCGTCATGTAAATCGCGGCGCCAGCGTAGGTGGCTATTATGGCCGGGAGGAACGCGGCCAGGTACTTTCCTAGAAGTATCTCGCCGTCAGTCGTGGGAGTCGCGAGGAGCGGCTCCAGGCTCTTCTCTATCTTCTCGCCGACTATGCTGTATGACGCGATGGGGGTCGGTACGATCGCCGGGATGATAACGAAGAAGAACGCGAAGGCGTCCAGGTAACCCGGCAAGAGGGCTGCAGGGATTCCTCCCCCCTTCCTCTTCGAGATCTCGACCACCAGCGGGAAAAGCACTGAGAGCATCAGAGGCAGGACCACGACAGTGTATAGGACCGTCCTCTTGCGGAGGAACGACTTCAGATCCTTGCTGGCGATTATCCATGATTTCGATAGGTTCATGTTGTCTCCTTCACCAGCTTCAGGTAGGCGTCCTCCAGCGTCGAGGTGCTGATGGAGACGGATTGGACGTCGCCCCCGGCCCCGACGATTGCGCGCACGATCTCCGGGTTCTCCTTCTCGGGGCTCATCACGTCGACCGTGATGCTGTTGCCGTCCCTCGTCACCTTCCCGGTCGAGAGCCTCCCCAATGCCCCGATGATCGCGTCGCTCACCTGCGCGAGCTGCACGACCGTCTGCCTTCCCCGGACGGAGCGCTCGAGCTCCTCCGCGGTGCCGATGGCCATCAGCTTGGTGTTGAGTATCGCGATCCTGTCGCAGATCCTCTGCGCCTCGTCGAGGTTGTGCGTGTTCAGGAAGACCGTCTTCTTCTCCCTCTTGAGCTCGAGGATGAAGTCCCTGACAGTCTTCGCAGACTCAGGGTCGAGGTTGACCGTCGGCTCGTCCATGAAGAGCACTTGGGGGTCGTGGATGAGCGCCCGTGCGATGGCCAGCTTCTGCTTCATCCCCTTCGAGAACGTCCCCGCCGTCACGTCCTTCTTCTCCCAGAGGCCAAGCATCTTGAGGAAGCGCTCTATGTTCTCTCTCCTCTGCGCCTCGGTGCAGCCATAGAGCTTGCCGTAGAACTCCAGGTTATCGTAGGCCGTGAGGTCGTCGTAGAGACCTACGCTGTCGGGGACCAAGCCTATGAGCTTCCGGATCTTCAGGGAGTCCGAATCCTTGCCGACGTCGTAGTCCGCGATCCTGGCCTCGCCGCTGGTCTTTGAGATTAGGCAGCAGAGCATCCTGACGGTGGTTGTCTTGCCTGCCCCGTTTGGCCCGAGGAAGCCGAACACCTCCCCCTCCTCCACCTTGAAGGAGACGCTATCGACGGCGGTAAGGCTGCCGAACCTCTTCGTAAGGCCCTCCGTCTCTATCATTTCAGGACACGCCTCGCCGCTCCCACTTCGACCCGGGTGCTCGTTCTTAACGATTGCCGCGAGCGATGAGCCCGCAGGCTAAGATTGATGCGCCGGGCGTGATTATGGCCATTTGGTAACAATCCCCTAGGCATCTACTCGAATCGAACTGGCTTGCTGGGCTTGCGGCTAACTCACGACTCTTCTGAACTGGTAGAGGGTCGCGGCGAGCGTCACGAGGGCTATGAGTCCCGTCAGGGCATAGCCTTCGACCAGCGTGTTGAGGTTGAACCCACCGGAGACCAGCTCACGCGTCACGTTCGAGATGTAGGTGACGGGATTGTAGTTGGATACCGTCTGGGCCCAGCCCGGCAGGAAGGCGGCCGGGAACATGGACGTGCTGAGGAAGATCATGGGGAGGTAGAGGAACCCCGAGACGGCGGAGAGCGTCTCCGTCTTCCTGGTGGCGATGCCTATCGCCAGAAAGATGCCCGAGAGGGCCATCTCGAAGAACGCGATCGTCACGAGGATCAGGAGGATTCCTGGCAGGCCAGACGAGATGGTCACCCCCATCACTGCCGCCGTTATGATAGTGATGACCGCCTCTCCTACGACGAGGGTCACGTCTGTAAAGAGCCTCCCGATCAATATTGCGGACCTCGAGGACTGGGTCAGGAGGACCTTCGAGAGGAAGCCCGAGTTGATGTCGTTCACGATAGAGACCCCGCCCTGCGGAGAGCCGATGAGCGCGCAGAAGACAAGGATCCCGGGCGTGAGGTAGGCCACGTACCCTCCCGAGTTGGGAGGAAGGAAGTCGCCCAGCCTTGTGAACATCTGGGAGAAGAGGACGAGGAAGGCGATGGGCTCGACCAAGTATGTGACGAGGAGAGTCGGATTCCTGATCATCTTCGTCAGGCCTCTTCGGAAGTGTGACTCGGTGTCGTAGAGCAGGGTCAGGCCGACCGCCTCACATCAGGAACGGCTCTGTCTCCTTCCTCTGCAGGTCGTCAGACCTTATACGCCTGCCTGTCTTCTTGAGGAAGAGGTCGTCGAGCGTTGGAGAAGAGATGCTGAGGAACGATGGGCGGATGCCGCTCCGGTCGAGGGCAGTGACGACCTCCGTGATGACCTCCCCCGCGTTCTTGGCGTAAGCGGTCACCCCGGTGTCAGAGTCCATGACGCCCGAGATCCCCTGAATCGACTTGAGAATCTCTTTTGCCTTCGCCTTCGCAGAAGCCTCGAGCGTCAGGTCGATGGCGTCCCCGCCCATGCTCGCCTTGAGCTCTGAAGGGCTCCCATTGGCTATGAGCTTTCCGTGATCTATTATCGAAAGCTGGCGGCAGAGCCGGTCGGCCTCCTCGAGGTACTGGGTTGTGAGGAAGATCGTGACGCCCTGATTCCTGCTCAGCTCCTCTAGGTGCTGCCAGATGGTGGTCCGCGACTGGGGGTCCAGACCCGTGGTCGGCTCGTCGAGGAAGAGTATCCTCGGACTGTGCACCAGCGCGCAGGCGAGGTCGAGCCGCTTCCTCATCCCACCTGAGTATCGCCCGGCCTCCTTGTCCCCGACCTTGTCGAGTTCGACCAGCTTGAGGAGCTCATCGACCCTCTCGTCTAGGGCGCGCCCGTGCATCTGCTGGAGGCGGCCTTGGAGCCTGAGGTTCTCCCTTCCCTTGAGGTCGACGTCGAGGCTCGACTCCTGCGTGAGGACACCGATTGACCTGCGTATCGCGGCGGGATCAGAGTCGAGGTCGACTCCCGCGACCGAGACCTTCCCAGAGGTCTTCCTGAGAAGGGTGGTGAGCGTCTTGATGACGGTGCTCTTGCCCGCTCCGTTGGGTCCGAGGAACCCGAAGAACTCGCCCTTCTTGACGGCGAAGGAGATGCCGTCGACCGCCCGCGTCCCGTCCTGATAGACGACGACCAGGTCCTCGACTGAGATGATGTCCTCCATCTCCCCTCGGTCGTCGCACGCCGGAAATCAATGTTTGGGTGCTCCATGTCACCTCGCCAGGTACCCTATTCCACCTGACGGTCGTTCATCACAATGCGCGTGGTGTGAGACGACGAGTCCAGTAAGGTTCAGAGGCTGATTCTAGTGCTCGGCGTAATATCTTGCGACCGCCATGAACGATTCCTTCGGCTCCCACGGCATGTCAGGGTAGGTCGTTCCATGCTTCCCGCCCTCGTAGTATCTCACCAAGCTCTGGTTCGTCGTGTCCAGGTCGTACCTCGGGCCTTCCTCGTAGGGGTTGGTCTGGGACACGAACTGCGACACGAAGGCCCCGTCCACGCCCGCGGCGTCGAGGACCTTCAGGGTCTCGACGAGCTTGCGCGCCTGCCAGGCCTCGTCGCGCGGGTGGATGACCCTCACCTTGGGACGGACGAACCTTCCGACGACCGGGAGGCTGTGGAAGAACTGCGACTTGGAGTCGACGTCCCCTCCTCCCAGGAGGACCTGGGCGAGCTTCCCGTCGCTCTGGTACGTATTGTACCCGAACTCCGTGACCACGGGCTTGCCGGTGTCGAAGAGCGGCTTCAGCATCTCGACGTATCTGTCCTCGATGTCCTTGGCCCGGTAGTGGTCCACGCCGACATAGTCGAAGAGGCTCCAGTCGACCTTCTCCCAGATTAGGGAGTGATACGTCAGCTTGCCCTTGAACTCCTTCCTGACGGCGGCCACGGCCCTCGCCAGGAACGCGTTGAGCGGCCCGTTGTGCTCGCCGGCCATTATTCGCGCTCTGGCCTTTGGGTTCCCGAGCCGCTGGATGATGTTCTTCCCCTCGAGTATCCCGTGCATGAAGAGGGTGGACTCGCCGCCGACGCTCAAAACCACCTTGTCGGGCCACTGCTTGTGGAGAGCCTCCAGAGGCCCGGCCGCCTTGGCCAAGTACGCGACGGTCTCGTCTTCGCTCTTGTCCCACAGCAGAGGCGAGAGCCATACCTCGAGTCCCTCCTCGAGCGCGGCAGTCGCGGCGGTCACTAGCCGCCCGATGTCCCTTGCGCCGATGCTGACCGCGTTGCAGTGAAGGTCTTTCCTGACTATCTCGAGCTCGCGGCGGACGACCTTGGGTTCGAAGACCGGGCGCCAGTTGAATCCCATATAGCTGCCGGCGTCGTAGCAGACCCCTTTTCGGTTCATGCGCCTTCCATCCTCGTTGAATCTGGGCTGAGCGTCCTCTGAATGATCCTGACCTCAGAAAGTTTAGCGCGGTGGCTGGGATGCACTTGGAAAACCGCCCACTTTCAAGAGAGCGAGGGCCGCTGTAACGACCATTATCACGATCATGACCATGACTGCTCGTATCTTGGCGTGGCCAGTCGTCATGGTCGTCGGGACGCTCACCACGGCAGATAAATGAATTCTTGAGAACTCCGCGCTGAAAAAACGGGCGTTATCGTCGTGTGGAATCAACTTCGAGAACCCGTTCAGGGGCGGATCCCGTCGGGCCCGCTAAAGCATGAGGCAGTTCTAAGCTCATATTGTCTGAGTGAGCTGGAATTACTCTCTATTGGCTGTCTCCAATGGGGCCAAGTCTTCTTGGGTAAGTCGGCAAGCTTCCAGCAGCAGTCTACGTCGTCGTCTGCATGACGACGACAACTAGAAGGATGATTACCATCAGCCCCAGGTTCGCGAACGAGATGACTCTGCTAGTCCTTCTCAGGGCCTTCAGCTCCTCGAGCCTCCCTTCCCTCGCAAATCTCATGATCCGCCTTCCGAAGTAGACGTTGCTGACGTAGATCATCACGATTAGCGCGACAACCGCCGAGAGCTTGAACAGAAGAAGGTGGCCCGCATAGGAGCCGAAGAGACTTCCAACCGAGGGCAGGTACCATGTGACGTTGTAGATTCCAGTCACGACGAGGACCGCAAGCGCTGGGTTGACGATTTTGGCGAACTGCTTCGCCATTCTACCGACCATTCGGGTCCGCTCCGCCTCATTTTCGGTTAGGGCGTGAGACGCAGGGACCACGACGATCCACATGAAGAACGACCCGCCGACGAATAGGACGGCGCTGAACAGGTGCACCCAGAGCACGACGGCATTTACGAGCGGGGTCAAGGGCTGACCAGAATGCACGCCGAATCGGAGGAGAGGGCATCCCCGCTCTTGGCGTAGGCCCTCGCCCTGCTCCCCCCGCAAATCTGCTTGAACTCGCAGACGCCGCAGGGCCCGGTCAGCGTTCGATCCCGTACCTGCCTAAGAAACAGGTTCTCCCTGTAGACCTCCCTCAAGCTCTGCTCCTTGACGTTCCCCAGATGAAGGGGGAGCAACCCCCCGGGAGATATCGAGCCATCGAACCCCACGAAGACTATCCCGTCCCCGTCCAAAGTTCCCCTTGGGTTGAGAGTAGAGTGACCCGTGCCCTCCCCGCTCCCCTGGAGGAGGTCGGCCTTGAGGGTCTGGTACGTGGCGTCTTTCCAGTATTCGGGCGACCTAGACCTCTGGAGAGCGACTCTTCTCACGAACGGCGCCTCGACGGTCCTCACTGTGATGCCAAGGTGGGACGCGTCGTAGAGAAGGTTGCAGACGCTCTCGCACTCTTCGGGGGAGAGGTCGTCGACCCCGGTTCCCCTCCCAATCTTCACCAGGAAGAAGACTTCCCAGGTCTTCACGCCTAGGCCCGCGACAAGGCGGAAGATCTTCGGGAGCTCTCCAAAGTTGTTACTCATCACGGTGGTGTTGACTTGGGCGTTCAATCCCAGGCTTGCGGCATCCCGCGCCGCTTGGACGGTCCTTCTGAACGTGCCCGCCTCGCGCCGAATAGCGTCGTGAGTCTCTTCTGAAGCCCCATCCAGGCTCAGGGAAATCGCCACGGCGCCAGCCTCCTTGAGGCGCCTTAGCTTGTCGTATGTGAGGAGGTCAGAGGCGGCGGGCGAAACCGCGAAGCGGACGCCAAGCTCTGTCGCGTGTCCTAGCAGCTCGAAGAGGTCGTCCCTGAGCAAGGGGTCCCCGCCCGTGAAGATCATCGTTGGTCCTGGCTTGCCGAAGGACGCCACTTGTTCGATCAGCTTCCTCCCTTGTTCCGTCGTCAGTTGGCCGGGAAGTGGCTCCCTTATGGCGGACGCTCTACAGTGGACGCACGAGAGTTTGCAGGCCCTAGTGGTCTCCCAGAACACGAGCACGGGCTTCTCAGAGAAGAGCGTCTGGGCGCGCTCGACGCTCGACCCTACAAGTTGTGACTGCCTCATGGCCATCAGGCGAAACCCCCCTCGACGACCAAGGAGTGGAGGCAATCGATAAACTCATCAGAGTCGTTGAGCATCTTGCACCTCACTAGGCTCGCGCCATGCTCGCGTGCCCATCCCATGCACTCCACGTCAATGTCGTATAGCACTTCGAGGTGGTCAGAGACGAAGCCGATAGGGGCGATGATGAAGCTGCGCTGGCCGCCGTCGAAAAGGCTCTGGAGATGCTCGATGATATCGGGGCCGAGCCAAGGCTCCCCGGTGTGCCCCGCGCTCTGAAATGCAAATGACCAATCCTCCCTGCCTACCCGGGATGCGACGAGTTCCGATGTCTCGAGGAGCCTGGACCTATACACGTCTCCCTCTGCCAAAGTCCTCTCCGGAAGACTGTGGGCGGAGAAGATGAGAGAATTGTCACGGGGAAGGCCGGCCTGGGCCTGCTCGACCCTCTTCGCCCATGCATCTAGGAGCTTCGGGTTGGTGTTCCAGGACTTCACGAAGTCTAGCTTCATCTTGTTAGTCAAGTTGTAGTTCGCCATCTCGACAGACAGCACGTAAGTCTCGGTGTTCATCTTGGAATAGTGCGGTGTGAGAGGAATCGCCAGCATTTCCTTCACCCCGTCCTCTGATGCCTGCCTCATCACATCGGCGATGAAGGGGGGCGAGTGCTTCATCCCGCAATAGACTCTGGTAGATGAGCCTTCACTCCTCAGCCTGGCCTGCAGTTTCGTTCCTTGGCCTTCGGTTATCCGTATCAGCGGGGAGCTACCGCCGATGGCTTTGTACCTCGCGACAAGGTCGGCTAGCTGGGCATCTGATGGTCGCTTGCCCCCGCGGATGTGTGTATAGTACGCCTCGACCTGGTCAAGGGAACTCGGCGTCCCGTAGGTAAGGAGGAGAACGCCCTTCACCGCCATGCTCCCCTATTCTTTTCGTTACTCATTATCATCCCGCAACTCTCTTCGAGAGGAACGCCGACCTTGAACGCGTCGCAGGCAACACAGTGGGACGCATCACAACTCACCCCCTGCCTCTCGAACATCCTGCAGACAATTGGCAACCGCCTCGAATTAGGGAACGCGTGGCTGCTCTCTTCCGCGAAGACGCTGGGAGAGATCAGAATCTCGTCGACCAGCCTCTTGCTCAAAGAGTTGAGCGTCTTCTTGTCCTTGGCGCTCACAGTCTGAAGCTGCCTTAGTGCCCTGTCGGCCTCTTCCTCTCTGACCTCCTCCGCCCACGATTGAATCCGAGTCACGGCCGGATTGCCTTTCGCGCCTCTCATCGGGTGGATGAGTCCGGGCTCTGGCAATATTAAACGGTCCAAGGCGATTTTCAATAATGAGAATACCTAACAAACGTTAAATAAGATATTCGGATTCGGTGCGCCGGTTTTTTGAAGTCAAACCTCATCGCCCCGGTCGCTTCCGCATCGCGCGCTACCAGAGAGATGAGGGAGAAGGAAGCCGCGCGCTCGAGACGAGAAGGGTCAGTAAGAATCATCATCATAGGGACCTCGTTCAAGACCGCAAAATTGGCCGTGCGAGAGCGGATAGACAAGAGAAGATCCAGCGGGTCGGAAGTGCTCAAGCATCTACCTGGTGTGACGGAGTTCGCCGAACTCGTCACCTGCAACAGGATAGAGCTAATCTTCGTCACGAAAGACCCTGACATTACCGAGAAGGCGTTCTTCTCCTGGTTTGTTGACACGTCCCCAGACTCGTTCTACATCCAAAGAGACGTCGGCGCGATAATCCATCTGTTCAGGGTCGCATCGGGGCTGGACTCGATGGTCCTGGGAGAGGACCAGATACTCTCTCAGGTCAGGGAGGCAGGGATAAGAGCTCGGACCGCACGAACTTCGAAAGGAGTCCTCTCCTCTCTCTTCGACATAGCGGGGAGCGTCGGAAGAAGAGCCAGGGAGCCCCTCGGCACCGCTCAGGGGAGCAGGTCGGTGAGCGCCTTCGCCCTCAGCTTCGCCCTCGAGAAGCTCGGAAGCCGCCCGAGAAAAGTGCTCCTAATAGGCTCTGGCAAGACGATCAGGCTTGCTGCAGGAGAACTGATGGACTCGAGAGTATACATGGCCACGAGAAGGAAGGCGTCGCAATTCCCTGGTGTGACCCGATTGACACGCTTACAAATGGCGGAGGTTGCGAGGCGCTGCGACCTGATAATCTCGGCCACGAAGCATTCGGGTTATCTGCTAAAGCAAGGCTCATTGGGCACGAGGAAACGTCAGGTCATCCTCGACCTGGCCTTTCCCCGAAACATCGACCCTGCTCTAAACAAAGGCATGACTGCGGTCTACAACCTCGACGACTTGGCTAGCGCCGCGGCTGCCCTCCCAAGAGCCGCAGGTGCTGACAGGGCGGACGAGTTCGTCTTGGATGAGGCGGAGCGGTTCTCAAGGTGGCTTGTAGCTAGCAGACTCACGTCGGCCCTCTCCAACCTGCACCAGTGGGCCGAGACGATGAGGAAGGAAGAGACCGGCGCCGCGCTCAGGAGGATGCCCGGGCTTTCGACGAGAGAGAGGATGGTGGTCGAGGTCATGAGCAGGAGGCTCGTGAGCAAGCTGCTGGCCTCGCCGACGAAGTTCGCAAAGTCCTCGACTCCTGAACTTCCGCAAGAAGAGAGGCTCGACGTAATCCACCAAGTCTTCGGGCGGGGCGGCAAGGCGTGAACAACCGGAGGGTGGTCAGGATAGGATCGAGGCCGAGCAGGCTCTCACAAGCGCAGACGAAGCTGGTGGCTGACATGCTGAGGGGCCGTTTCAAAGAGATAACTTTCGAGCTGGTTCCCATCAGCACGAGAGGAGACTCGTCAGCCCCGGACAGGGTCGCGTCAGGAGGAGCGAAGGGAGCCTTCACGAGTGAGATCGAGTCGAGGCTTCTCGAAGGCGATATAGACCTGGCCGTCCACAGCATGAAGGACCTGCCCAACGAAATTCCCGACGGCCTGGCAATCGGGGCGACTCCGCCCAGGGGGGACCCGCGGGATGGGCTTCTCGCCAAAGGTGGTGCCACTCTCCTTACGCTCCCCCGACGATCGAGGGTGGGGACGGGGAGCCTGAGGAGGAAGGCTCAGCTCCTTAGGATGCGTGGTGATATTGAAGTCGTCGACCTGACGGGGAACGTCGACACAAGGATCAGAAAGCTCGCCTCTGAATACGACGCAATAGTCCTGGCCGTTGCAGGGCTCGAGAGAATCGGCGAGGCGAGCCGCATATCCCAGGTCTTCTCAGTCGACGAGATGATCCCGTCCGTCTGTCAGGGCGTCATCGCCGTAGAGATGAGGGAGAAAGACAAAGAGACAGCCAAGTTGCTCTCACGGATCGAGGACGGCTCCGCCAGAGTGGAATCAACTTGCGAGAGGGCGTTTTCAAGAGCTCTTGGAGGAGACTGCAACGTGCCTATAGGGGGCTGTGCGAAGGTCTCCCGAGGGACAATCACAGCGGTGGGGATGATGGCCAGCGAGGACGGGAAGGACTTGGTAAGGAGCAAACTCAGCGGCCCGGCCGCAGACGGTGCGGAACTGGGCAGGAGACTGGCAGAGGGACTCCTTAGGGCGGGAGGAGCCAAGATACTGAAGGGAGCTGCCTCATGATGTCGTCGGGAAACGCGGCGAGGAAGAGGGTTGTGTTGACCAGGACAAAGGAAGGCAACGAGGAGTTCGCGCCCAAGGTGCGAGCTCTAGGCTTCGAGCCTATCTCGGTGGAGTGCCTCGAGCTCCTCCCGCCGCGGGACTGGAGCCCGATTGACTCTTCTCTCATGGCCATCGGCACGTTCGATTGGCTGGTCTTCACTTCGGGCAGAGGGGCGAGTTTGTTCAGGGAGCGGATGGACTTCCTCGGCCTCGACCTAAGGTGGCACGGAAGGCCATCCGTGGCCGCCGTCGGCGAGGGCACGGCAAGGGAGCTACGCGAGTCCGGCGTTCCTGTCGCGTTCGTCCCGTCCGAGTTCTTGACCCGCAAGCTAGCCTCCGAGCTTCCTTTGGGAGAAACCAACATCGAAAGGCAGCGCGTCCTCCTTCTCCGAGCAGACATGGGAGACCCTAAGATGGTCGACGTCCTCGCTCGCCGGGGGTTCGAAGTTGTCGAGCACGCAATCTACAGGACGGAAGCGCTCAGCTCAGGGGGCGTCGCCCTTGCGGGGCTTGAAGGGGCCGATGCCATACTCTTCGCAAGTCCTTCAGCCGTGGAGGGATTCACGTCGCGGCTCGGCGGGAAAGGATCCTCAGTGATGAAACGCAAGCTCGCGGGATGCATAGGGCCGGTGACCGCGAAGTCTGCCATGGAGCATGGTTTCGAGAGGATAGTGGCGCCGAAGGCCCACACGTTCGAAGCCCTTCTTCAAGAAGTGGGGCGAGAGCTGTCGATGGTGACCCCGAATGCTTGAGAAGCCGAGCAGTGCCGATTCGCGGCTCCGCAGGCTAAGGAGAACCGATTCCATCAGGAAGCTTGTGAGCGAAAACCGTGTGGACGTCTCGAACATCATGGCCCCCGTCTTCGTCAAGGAAGGCCACAATGTCGTCCAACCCGTGAAGGCGATGCCTGGAGTCAACCGGTATTCGGTGGACACGATGTCTGACCACGTGGGGAAACTCGCCGAGCTGGGGATAAGGTCTGTCCTCCTCTTTGGTATACCCGCCTCCAAGGACGAGTCCGGGTCCGAGGCGTATTCCGACGACGGCATCGTCCCCAGAGCGATCCGGGAGCTCAAGAGCCGCTTTGATTCGCTCGTTGTAGCGGCTGATGTATGCCTGTGCGAGTACACGTCTCACGGCCATTGCGGCGTCGTCGAAGACGGGGACGTCAGCAACGAAAAGACTCTGCCGCTCCTAGCAAGGGCGGCGTTGCAATACGCCCGCGCTGGAGCGGACATCGTCTGCCCGAGCGCGATGATGGACGGGCAGGTGCTCGCGATCCGGAGCACGCTGGACGAATCGGGCTACGAAGACAGGCTTGTAATGAGCTACTCGGCGAAGTACGCTTCGTCCTTCTACGGGCCTTTCCGGGATGCAGCGGGATCGGCCCCCGCCTTCGGCAACAGGAGAGGATACCAGATGAACCCGGGTAATTCCAGAGAGGCGATGAGGGAGATTGGGACCGACATCAAGGAGGGCGCGGACATCATCATGGTCAAGCCCGCCCTAGCCTACCTCGACGTCATCAGCAAGGCGCGGTCGCGATACGACCTCCCCATAGCGGCCTACAGCGTGAGCGGTGAGTACTCGATGATCAAAGCGGCAAGCGAGAAAGGGTGGCTCGACGAGAGGGGCGCGGCAATGGAAGCAACCCTGTCAATCAAGAGGGCGGGCGCGGACATCATAATCTCGTACTTTGCTGAACAGCTGGCGGCATGGCTGAGAGAGGAGCAGTGATACCAGCGTTGGAAGAGAACCCGACTACCGAGGCGACCGGTCAAAGAGCAACCTTGGGCTCGAGGTTCCTGAAGTACACCTTCTTCAAGGTCGCAAGGGGATGGAGATCCCTGCCAGACGCCGAGAGAGAGGCCGCTAGGGATGAGCTCGCCAGCCTCCTCGCGAGACAGTCCGACTCGAGACTTCAGCTCTTCTCACTAGTCGGCATCAGGGGCGACACCGATTTCATGATGCTGGCCGATTCTTCGAACCTCGAATCCTTCCAGGAGCTCATCTCAGCGGTCCTTGCCACCAGCATTGGGCGGTATCTCGACACGCCTTACTCTTACCTCGCAATGACACGGCGGTCCCACTACCTCGGGTCACACAAGCACCCCGGTCAGGAGGGGACGGAAAGCGCGGATGGGCAAAACCAGAAGCAGACGAAGTACCTCTTCGTCTACCCGTTCGTCAAGAAGAGGTCGTGGTATAGGTTGCCTTTCACAGAGCGGCAAAGGATCATGGCTGAGCACTTCAAGGTGGGGCACAAGTATCCCAAAATCAAGATAAACACAGGCTACTCCTTCGGTCTGGACGACCAAGAGTTCGTTCTCGCGTTTGAAGGCGACGACCCAGCAGAGTTCTTAGCGCTGGTCGAAGAACTGAGGGGCACTGAGGCGAGCGCGTACACGCAAACGGAGACGCCCATCTTCACTTGCGTGAGGACCGACGCTGCAGAACTCGTCCGGCTGCTCGGTTAGCATTCGGCGTCCTGTTAGCGAGAAGGCGACCACCGAGATGGGGACGAAAGCTCCGGAGAAGGCGCGAAGGAGGTCCGAGGCGCTTTTCGCACGCGCTCAGAGGGTCATGGTGGGCGGAGTGAACAGCCCAGTCCGCGCGTTCAACGCCGTCGGAGGGAACCCGGTGTTCATCGCGCGCGGAAAGGGGTCCCGTATCTGGTCCGTCGACGGCCGAAGTTACGCGGACTATGTCTGCTCTTGGGGGCCATTGATAGCAGGCCACTCCCACCCAAAGGTCATGAGGGCCGTCTCCGCGGCCCTCAGGAAGGGGACTAGCTTCGGCGCGCCATCCGAAAACGAGTTGAGGTTAGGAGAGAAAATCTGCGCAACAGTCCCGAGCGTCGAGAAGGTCAGGCTAGTCAATTCAGGCACCGAGGCGACGATGTCCGCACTCAGGCTTGCGAGGGCGTACACGAAGCGTGACATGCTGCTGAAGTTCGACGGATGCTACCATGGGCACTCCGACCCGTTCCTAACCAACGCCGGGTCAGGCTTGGCGACACTCGATGTTCCCTCCTCTGCCGGCGTCCCCGCCGCCGTAGCTGCCGAAACGATCACAATCCCTTACAACGACACAGACGCGCTAAAATCGGCCTTCGACGACCATCCAGGAGAATTCGCGGCCGTCATCTTGGAGCCGGTCGCGGGGAACATGGGGGTCGTCCCGCCGAAGAGCGGCTTCCTAGAGGCGGCCCGCCGGCTTTGCACCGACGACGGCTCCCTGCTCATCTTCGACGAGGTGATTACGGGCTTTAGACTCTCTCTGGGAGGAGCGCAGGCCCTCCTCGACGTAAGACCGGACATCACTTGCTTGGGGAAGGTCATAGGAGGAGGATTCCCTGTCGGAGCGTATGGCGCGGCAGACGAAATGATGCAGCTGGTCGCGCCAGAGGGGCCGGTCTATCAGGCCGGAACGCTGTCAGGGAACCCGGTGGCGACAGCGGCCGGGCTTGCGACCATCTCCATCATGGAGGAGGGCAGAAGCTACGGCCGGCTGGAAGCGACCTCGGCTCGGCTCGAGCGCGGACTCACAGAGGAAGCCAACCGGGCGGGTGTCGCCATCTCTACGAACAGGAGGGGCTCGATGCTGGGAGTCTTTTTCTCCGAAACGAAGGTGACGAACTTCGAGGAGGCAAAGCGCTCGAACACGAGTCTTTACGCCACATTCCATCGCCTAATGCTGGAAGCGGGAATCTATCTTCCTCCATCTGCATTCGAGACCGTCTTCCTTTCCACCGCCCACACCCCTGCGGACGTCGACGCATTCATCAAGGCGAGCAGGAGGGCATTCACGGAGTGCGCCGCAAGGAGACCAATGCGATGAACTCGACGTTCATTGACGCGTGCAACAGGAAGGAGCCGGCGCACACCCCCGTCTGGTTCATGAGGCAGGCGGGCAGGTACCTGCCAAGCTACCGCGCACTGAAGGGCGGTAGGTCAATCTTGGAAGTGGCCAAGGACCCTTCCCTGGCGTCTCAGGCCGTTGTAGACGCTGTGAATGCGCTTGGCGTGGACGCGGGGATAGTCTTCGCGGACATCATGCTCCCTCTCGAAGGAATGGGGGTCAGCTTCAAGATAGAAGAGAACGTTGGGCCCGTTGTGGCCAATCCAATCAGGACTGCCGATGAAGTCAACTCGCTCAAGGACCTCAACCCAGATGAGGACGTCGGATATGTTCTCGACGGCATCGACGCGACCGTCCAAAAGCTAGGCGACCAGGTTCCTCTGATTGGGTTCTCTGGGGCGCCGTTCACTCTGGCGGGTTACATAATCGAGGGGCAGCCCAGCAGAGACCTTGAGAGGACAAAGAGAATGATGTATGGCGAGCCTCAGACCTGGCACAGCCTGATGAGCGTGCTCACCAAGATGGTGAAGACATACCTCTCATCACAGATTTCACACGGGGTCGATGCGATTCAGCTTTTCGACAGCTGGGTAGGCTGCCTCTCGCCCTCGGACTATGAGTTGTATGTCTCCCAGTACACAAAGGAGGTTTTACAGTCACTCGACGGAAAGGTTCCGCGGATACATTTCTGCGCGAACTCCGCACCTCTCATCGAGAAGTTCATTGAGACCGGTCCCGACGTCCTGAGCGTCGACTGGCGGATAGAGATGAGCGACGCCTGGGCCAAGTCAAGGAACGTCGCCGGCATTCAGGGGAACCTCGACCCGGCCGTAGCGTTGACAGGAGGAGAACCCATGCGGCGGGAGGTCGGGAGGATTTTGCGACAATCGGAAGGCAAGGCGGGGCACATCTTCAGTCTTGGCCACGGTGTCCTAAAGGAGACACCTCCAGAAAACCTTCGGAGCATCGTCGAGATGGTTCACAAGACTACCACGACGAGGTCCTAACGGAAGAGGGAAGAGAGGCGCCCAACTTCACTCAGTCGTGCTGAACGGAATCCACTTTGATAACCCGCTCAGGGGCGGGTCCCGCAGGCCCGCTACGAGGCGCTCCCAACCTGGCGAGCATGACGCCCCTCCTGTCGGTCGTTTCTGCCTCCTTTCGACATATAGAGCATAGAACGCACTTGTTTTGAAGTGGTGCCCGGGCGGGCGTTGAACCATCTGGTTCGAATCCCTGAGCATTTCGGGGCCCAGCGTCAAGACCGCCTTTCAAGGCCACTTGATTTGTGTTCGAATCCGGCCAGGCCCGCGGGCTCGTAATTGCATTGACGTCAGAGTGCGTTACGTCCACGCGGGACTCGTGTGCGCTTTCCCTTCCTGACGACTATCTGGTCCCCCTTCCGTATCCACAGCACCTTCTCCTCGCTGTTGGAGGTGATTCTCAGGTTCAGCGCCTGCTGAATGTGCCTGGGGACGGCCGCCGTCCCATTCTTCCTGAGCATGGTCTTTCTCCAATCCGACTGCGGCGTCCCCTTGGTGACAATCACCTCGCCTCCCTCAAGAGTCCACAGTAGCTTGGACCTCTCGCCCGGCTTCGGCTTAAGCCTCAGTCCCTCAAGTACCTTCTCAGGGACAACCATTGTTCCACCTCTGTTCAGAATCGTCTCACCAAGAAGGAGTTCTCTTGCCAAGTCCGCACCCGACCGCTATCGAGCTCCCCATAATTTAATCACATTCGTGGGATCGTTGAACCGCGTTTTTCCCACGGGTACAATGCCCCAAACATGGCGTAATTCATCCTCCTCTTGATAAATAGAGCGCAAAACGAAGCTTATTTATGGATGTGCCCCTGGCGGGCGTTAGACCATCTGGGTCGAATCCCTCGGCTTTGGAGGCCTGGCGGCGATGGTGCCAGTCTAGAGCCGGTCGATTCGAGTTCGAATCGCGTCGAGCCGAGAGCTCCTTGCAAGTCTTCAGAGTCGGCCTTAAATCGCGCTGGACGGTGAGAAGAAGCCGTAGGACTGACTTTGGTGCCAACGAATACCATCGAGCGAGATTCTTCGTCCCAGGATCTGTCGGAGGCTGCCAGGTTGGCAGGGGCTGTGGCAGCAGCACGTCCCAGGGTCTGCGTCGTAGGCATCGGTGGAGCAGGAAGCAACATTGTTTCTTGGATGAAGGAGAAAGGAATCGAGGGCTGCAAGCTCATCGCCGCGAACACCGACGCGGTGCACCTGAGCGTGACGAAGGCCGACATTAGGATTCTCATCGGCGAGAAAATCACTCATGGTCAAGGCGCAGGCGGCCATCCCGAAATCGGTGAAAAGGCTGCCTACGAGAGCCTTAAGGAGCTCAGAGAGGCCGTTGCGGGGTCGAGCATACTCCTTCTTTGCGCGGGTCTGGGGGGAGGGACCGGTACGGGTGCGATAAACGTGCTCGCAAAGGCCCTCCCAGGAGAGGGTATCCTAAAGATCGGGGTCGTCACGCTTCCTTTCTCCTTCGAGAGGTACAGGTACAAGAAAGCCAGAAAGAGCCTCGACAAGCTTCGAGAGTACTGCGACACGGTGGTCGTGATTGACAACTCCAGACTCTCAAAGGTCGCAGGTGACCTACCTCTCGAGCAGGGTTTGGGGGTAGCGAACGAATTGGTGTGTCAGTTCGTGAAGGGCATCACCGAGACCATAACCACGGCGTCCCTCATCAACATAGACTACGCTGACCTAAAGGCGATAACGGAGCGAAGGGGGTTGGCTGCCATAGGCGTGGGAGAATCCTCCGGCAAGAGGAGAGTCGGGAACGCAGCCAAGAACGCAATAGACGGCAGGCTCCTGGACCTACGAGACGTTTCAAAGTCTTACGGAGTTTTGGTGCACGTGACGGGGGGAGGAGACGTTACACTCGAAGAGGTCATGGCCGCGAGCGACGAAATAACGGGCACCCTCAGACCTGACGTCAGAATCGTCTGGGGTGCCAGGGTTGAGGAGAACATGCACGGAGGAGTCAGGGTGATGGCGGTCTTGACGGGGGTAGAAGGCATGTTCGGACGCCATCAACGGTCGAGCGTTCGCTCGCGCAGCGACGGCTGAAGCAATTGTCTTGTCGGCTCATTTCAGCCTCATTTAGTCAAATAGAGCGAGAAAAGGGCTTATTGTAAAAGGTGCCCCGGGCGGGATTCGATCCCGCGTCGCCGACTCGAAAGGCCAGCATACTCTCGATACTGCGTTTCAGTTTGACCGGACTATACTACCGGGGCCCTTGGCTCGTGGCTCCCGCGAGCACCAATTAGAGGTTTCTGGGCGTCGGGGAGCCGGCTACTGAAAGAAACACCACTCGCCTAGCTCTGCCCTGTCTAGGCGAGTCTCCACATGCGCGTGCGCCACGGCCATGACCGAGTCCCTAGGGAGGAAGGAGTCGGATTGCTCCCCCCCGGATTCGATCGTTCTGAGCGAGGAGAGGAACTCCTTCACGCGAACCGTCGACTTGTAGTAGACGTTCTTGCCGAACTGGAGAGGCTTCGAACCGTCCCTCGGCCTTGCGGTGACGCACTCAACCGAGGAAGTGCCAGAAGCCTTCCCCAAGAGATGGTTGAGGACCACCGCCTCGTCGGGCGTGAGCCCGCACAACCCGTCCTTGCGCAGGCAAGTCCAGGTCCTCAGCGACTCCATCCGTGGGAAGAATTGGAGCTCCGTCGAACCCCCAGACCTCTTCAACGAGAAGTACGCCGTGGCCTTTGAGCCCACTTTGCCAGACTCCGACCTTTCAGAGGAGAGCAGCTCAGGGACTGCAGGGCCGAGTGCGTCCAGCACGTCAGAGCCGGACGACGCGAGCCCGAGCCCACCGTCGATCGTGATGCGCTGCCTGTACTTCATCGCCGTCAGCCTGCGGGGATCCGCTCCGACCGAGAGGCGGAAGCCCTCTCCTTCCAGATGGGCGGAGAGGAGGGACACTTGGGCGCTTGTCAGCTTCGGGAGAGGGAGCAGGTACCTACCAAGCGAGGGCAGGTAGAGCTGGTGGAGGCGGAATCGGAGCATCGGCATCACAAACCCGCAAAATATTATATATATCACGCGGGCCTGTTGCGCACCGGTCCCGCACTATTGGCCAAGAAAGACCTAGAGTTCCTAGACAGGATAGAGGTCAAGACCAAGCAGCATCTCGAAAGAATCAACGGTGCCATAGAGAGAGAGCTGAGCAGGTACTCGGACTCCCGGTTCCACGGGCCGCTGAGGTACGCTCTCGACGGTGGGAAGCGCATCAGGCCTCTTGTGCTGCTCCTGGCCGCTGAAGCCGTGGGGCACGCTGACGACGACGTGGTCCTTGACGCCGCGGTCGCCGTCGAGCTCCTCCACGCCGAGTCGATAATCCACGACGACATAATCGACCAAGAGGCTTCCAGGAGAGGGAGGGCCGCGTTCCACGTGCGATATGGGTACAGCACCTCGCTCCTAACGGCGGACTTTGTGTTCGCTATGATACTCGCGATTGCGGCGAGGTATCCCGACCGGAGGGTCGCGACGACGATAAGCAACGCGGCAATGAACATGTGCGAGGGGGAGTACGCCGAACTGACGATCGACCCTGAGGTCTACAAGCTCGAGTGGGACGAGTACCTGGAGGTGATCTCCAAGAAGACCGCGGCGCTCTTCGAGACCGCGGTGAGGTTGGGAGCGCTCGTAGGCGGGGCTTCGCCGGAGAAGCTGGAAGCGCTCACAGAATACGGCAGGTTCTTGGGGATAGCATACCAGGCCCACGACGACATCCTCGATTGGGGGACGGAAGACAAGATCACGGCGGCGCTGAGGCGGAGGGGCGACGAGAGGGCGCTCCTGGACCGGCTGCAGGCGATGACCGACTCCTACGCGAAGAAGGCGAAGGACAGGCTCTCCCTGCTCGGGAAGAGCGACGCCACCTCGCTCCTCATGGAGCTCACAGACTTTTCAGTCAAGCGGGACTTTTAGACGCCTAGGGGGCTGCCAGCGCCGGCACGGCGTTCTGTGCGAATGAGATCAACGGCCCCGGGAATATTCCGAAGGCGATTATGAGGGCCACCAGGACGCCAAGCACCAGGACGAACGAGAGCGGCTCCTCGACGCGGCTGGACTCGCCGTCCGGCTCGTCCATGTACATCCGCTTGATCGCCCATCCGTAGTAGCCCATGCTGAGGGCGCTGTTCAGGACGCCGGCGACCGCCAGCCACGCGTACGGCCCGTTGAGGACCGAGGTGAAGAGGAGCAGCTTGCTCCAGAAGCCGCTCAACGGCGGCACCCCCGCGAGCGCGAGGAAGGCGACGGCCATGCTGAATGCCGTAACCGGCATCCTCTTTCCCAGCCCGTTGAATGTCTCCACGCTCCCGCTGCCCAGCTTGAGTATGACCAGCCCCGCGCCCAGGAAGGCCGCCCCCTTCATCACGGAGTGGTTGATGATATGGAAGAGCGCTCCCGTGAGCCCTATCTGGGCCTGCTGGGCGAAGGCCGGGTCCCCCTGTCCGTAGGAGTAGATCACGAAGCCGATCAGGATGTAGCCCGCCTGGGCAATGCTGGAATACGCGAGGAGGCGTGTCATGCTCTTCTGCGTGAGCGCGGCGAGGTTTCCCAGCGTCATGGTGGCGAGGGCCAGGACGGCGAGGACGTTGGGGATGGTGAAGAGTCCGCCGTGCGGGGCGAGCGAGTAGACCGTGGAGATCGCGAGGACGACCCTTATCGTGGCGACGAACCCTGCCTTCTTCGTGCCCGCCGCGAAGAGGGCCGCGATCGGGGTGGGGGCGCCCTCGTAGGCGTCGGGGGCCCACATGTGGAAGGGAACGATCGACATCTTGAACCCAAAGCCCACGATGAACAGCAGCACGGCCAAGCCTGCGACGGGGTTGGTGAGCTGCGAGCCCAGAGAGGCCGCTGCGGCGGCGATACCTGTCGTCCCGGTCAGCCCGTAGGTGAGGCTGATGGCGTACAGAATGATCGCGGAAGAGAGAGCGCCGAGCACGGCGTACTTTACGGCGGCCTCGTTGGACTCCTCCTTGTCCTTCTGGAAGCCGGCTAGGGCGTAGGTCGGGATGCTCATGAGCTCCCAGGCGACGAAGAGCATGAGCAGGTCGGTTGAGTAAGAGATGAGGAGCATCCCGAGCGCCGCGAACGAGAGGAGCGAGTAGTAGAGCGGGGTGTTGCTCGAGCGGCCCGAGGGGACCAGCGTGAGCGACGCGGCAGCGACGAAGAGCGTCACGAAGACCGTCAGGATCGCGAACAGGTTGCCCAGCTGGTCAGAGGTGAGGAGCGTCCCGAAGGGCGCGGAGCTGGTCGAGCCGGTGGCCGCGTTGAGGACTGTGAACGCGAGGGCCGCGAGGAGCGCGGCGATGAGGAGGTAGCCTGGGAGGTTCCCCCGCTTGCCAGCGAACTGGAGGAACGGGACTCCGAGAGCCGCGGCGGAAAGGGAGACCACGGCAAAGAGGATGTAGTCCGCCATCATGGGTGCACCGTTCCGTGTACGAGGTTCGCGGTCCACTGTGCGACAGGAGCGGCTGGCGTGAGAACGACGAAGGAGAAGATCGTGAGGAGGATCAGGGGGACGAGGTAGAGCGCGATTATCGTGGCGTCCGCCGTCGAGACGTCAGATGCGGCCTTCCCGCCCTCGGCTGCCTGGGGCGCGGGGTCGACGACGACCCGCTTCAGCATCCAGAGGAAGTAGCCCCCGGTTATCACAGGCACCAGGACCGTGATTGCGGTCGAGGAGTAGGCGGAGATCCCTCCGGAGATGACCATCAGTTCGGCGAGGAAGCTGGCGAAGGGCGGGATGCCCATCATGGCGCAACTGGAGACCGCCAGCAGGGCGGCGAGCAGGGGAGCCTGGCGCCGCATCCCCCCGAGGAGCGGAATCTCCCTGCTCCCAGAGAGCTTCTCCGCGAACCCCGAGATGGTGAAGAGCCCGCCGACCGCCAGGGCGTGAGTGAACATGAGGAAGATCGCTCCCTCTATCCCGAGGGGGTTGCCGGAGGCGACGGTCGCGAACGCACCGAAGAGGACGAATCCCATGTGGCTGATGCTGGTGTAGGCGAACATCCGCTTCAGGTCGCTCTGGAGGAGGGCCACCACCGCGCCGTAGAACATGGAGACCACAGCCACCAGGATGAAGGCCCAAGCGTACTGGAAGGCGGCCTGCGGGAAGAGGCCGAGACCGATCCTGATCACGGCGTACCCCGCGAACTTTGGAAGGATGCCCGAGAGGAGCGAGTTGACCGGGGCGGGAGCCTGCTCGTATGCGTCGGGCTGCCAGCTATGGAAGGGGAAGACGGGGAGCTCGACCGCGAAGCCTACGAAGACGGCAAGGAGAGGGAGGTACTGCAGCCCCGCGGGTATCTTCCCCACGAGGTTGGGGATGTCGAAGGTCGAGGGCGACACGCCGAAGTAAAGGGCGAGGAACCCGAGGAGCATCACTGCGCTCCCTGCGAACGTGTAGATGATGAACTTCAGAGCGGCGTACTTCCTCCTGTCGCCTCCCCACACCCCGATGAGGAAGAACATCGGGATGAGGGTCAGCTCCCAGAATAGGTAGAACACGATGAGGTTGAGAGACGTGAACGCGCCCATCACCGAGGCCTCGACCAGGAGGAGGAGCGCGTAGTACGCGGGCTCCCTCTTGGCTATCAGAGACCTCGAGCTCAGGATCGACAGTACCGCGACGATTGATGAGACGAGGACGAGCGGCGCGCTAAGACCGTCGAGCCCGAGGAGTATGTCCACCCCGAACCCAGGGAGGGTGATCCATGGGTGGTCCTCGGTCAGTGCGTATTGCCCGAGGGCGGGGGTGCTCGAGTAGACAGACCAGAAGGCGTAGCCCGCAATGAGGAGAGTCGCGCAGGCGAACCCAGCCGCGAGGTAGGGTGCCGTCTTCCTTCCCGACCCGAGGCTGGAGAGAGCGTAGGTGACGGCGCTCCCCAAGAGGGGGAGGAGGATTAGCAGGGAGAGGACGAAGCTCATCGCTAGCCCAGGACCCCCGTCGCCAGGATGAACAGGATGAGGATTGTCGCGAGGCCTATCGAGAAGATGAGCGCGTATCTCTCGAGAACGCCGTTCTGGATCCGCCTCAGCGCCCTCGAGATCGCCTCACCGTCGATCGCCACGTCGGTCGCCAAGGTGTCGATCACTCTGCCGTCGACCCAGTTCCCTGCCCGGGAGATGTAGACCCATAGCGCGGCCGTGCCCGAGTTGACCCTCTCGAGCCCGTTGAGCTCGAAGCCTGCGAGGAGCCACCTCGAGGCGGAGATGAGAGGGTCGACGAAGACCCTGTAGTAGATCGCGTTCAGGTACCACCTGTTCTCCAGGAACCTGTAGATCCCGTGCATGAAGCCGGTCTGCCCGACGAGGCTGCTCGGCTCGACGCGCCTGGCGATGTAGAGCGTGTAGGCCGCCACGAGTCCGACCAGGACGAACGCGAAGGAGATGCCGGTCGAAGCCAGGTCGAGAGACAGGGAGGTGGGGACGCCCGGGAGCGCGGCCCCTGGGTACAGCCCGTGGATGTATGTGACCGCGGCGCTCTGCAGCGCCCCGTCGATGTTCAACAGGGGCGAGAGCACTCCTAGGACCACCGTCATCACCCCGAGGATCGCGTATGGGACCCAACCGAGCGGGCCTACCTCGTGGGGCTCGTGCTCGGAGGCGTGGTCGCTGCCCTTCCCGTAGAAGATGAGGCCAAGCATCCTGAAGGTGTAGAATGCGGTTATCCCCGCCGTCAGCGCGCCGACCGCGAAGAGCCCCCACTGCCCCGAGGTCCAGGCGGCCTCAAGGACCTCTTCCTTGCTCCAGAATCCGCCGAACGGAGGGATGCCTGAAAGGGAGGCGGCCGCGATGAGGAAGACCGCGAACGTGAGCTTCATCTTGTCCTTGAGGCCTCCCATGCCGCTGACGTACTTGGTCCCCGTGACGTGGATGAGGACCCCGGCGGCCATGAAGAGGCACGCCTTGAAGATGGCGTGGGACATGAGCTGGAAGAGTCCCGCGGAGAGGCCCAGGGGGAAGTTTGTTGAGAGGCCCGCGATCCCCAGGGCCATTATCATGTATCCTATCTGCGAGGCCGTCGAGTACGCGAGTATCTTCTTGAGCTCGAACCCCACCATCCCCTGGGTCGCCATGAGGAACGCCGTGATCGCCCCCATCCACGCCACGGTCGTGAAGAACGGCTGCACGAGTGAGGGGTTCGCCTCCATCGCGAAGTAGAAGATGGGGCCGATCCTTGCCACCAGGACCACTCCGGCGTTGACCATCGTCGCGGCATGGATGAGCGCGGAGACCGGCGCAGGGCCTGCCATCGCGTCGGGAAGCCACTCCTGGAGCGGGAACTGGGCGGACTTTCCGATGGCGCCGCCGAAGAGCAGGAGCGCAGCGGGCACGAGCAACCCCGCGTTGGAGAGGGAGGTAGCCCACGAGTTGCTGCTGGCCAGGGCCTGGAAGCTGAAGGTGTGAGCGTAGATGAACACGAGGAAGAGGCCTACCAGCATGGCCACGTCCCCTATCCTGGTCATGACGAACGCCTTCATCCCCGCGTGCGACGGCGAGTAGGCCTGCTCCTCCCCGAGGGTCTTCTGCCCGGGCGTGCCGACCCAGTTGGCCTCCTCGTCTCCATAGTGGAAGCCTATCAGCGCGTAGCTGCAGAGGCCGACTCCCTCCCAGCCTATGAAGAGCGAGAGGAGGTTGTTCGAGAGGACGATCAGGAGCATGTTCCCCAGGAAGAAGTTCATGAAGAACCAGTAGCGGGTGAGGCCGTGCTCGCCCCTCATGTAGTCGAGGCTGTAGACCATGATGAGGAACCCGATCAAGGTGACCACGTTGACGATGATTATCGTGAAAGGGTCGTAGAGGACGCCCATGTTGATCCCCAGCTCGGAGATCCAGGGCACGGAAGTCGGGATGACTGAGTTGTAGACCGAGAGGGTCTCTCCCTGCAGGACGGGTACGAGCAGCAGGAAGGAGAAGAGCGCGGAGAGGCCGGTGAAGGCTACCGCCGCGTAGTCCCTCACCCTGCCGCCGAGCCTGGCGAGGAGAGGCGTGAGGAGGGCGCCCACGAACGGGAAGATGACGACGAGCCACACGTAGATCGAGGGGATGGAAGCGGTAGCCGGCGCCATCTCAAATGCCTCCCTTCAAGAACGGCAGCGAGCTGGCGAAGTTGACCAGCATCTTGGTCACGAGGTCAGGATAGATCCCGAGGAGGATCGAGATCGCGGCGAGCGCGAGGAGGGGGACTGTCATGGAGAGCGGCGCCTCTGTGACCCCCTGGAGGTGCGCGGGAAGGGCCCCGAAGAATATCCTCCTCACAGGCCAGAAGGTGTACGCGACGGTCAGTGCGGTGGCGATGATGCCCAGCAACGCGATGACGAGGTTCGTGGTGACGCCATTGGCGCCCTGGAAGAAGATCCCGGCGAACATTATCCACTCTGCCTGGAAGCCGCTCGTCGGAGGCACGGCGGAGAGTATGAGCCCGCCTATGAGGCAGAGCGCGGCGGTCACCGGCATCTTGCTTGCGAGCCCCCCCATCTGCTTCATGTCGCGAGTCCCGGTCCTGACGAGCAGGATGCCGGCGACGGAGAAGAGGATGCACTTTCCGAGGATGTGACTGAGGAAGTAGAAGACGCCGCCCGACATGCCGAGGACCGTGAGGCTCCCTATCCCGAGGAGGGAGTACGCGTTCTGGCTCATGGTGGACCAGGCGAAGAGGTACTTGACGTCGTCCTGGACCAGCGTCATCGCCCCGCCGAACACCATCGTCAGGAGCGCGACGACCATGAAGGGGACGGAGAAGCTCTGGAATACCGTGGGCATGTACTGGACGAGCAGCCGAGCGACGACGTAGTTCCCGACGCCCACCGCCGTCGCCATTATCGGGGCGAAGGAGGACGGGGGCTCGGCCTCGGCAGTGGGAAGCCACATGTGCACTCCGAAGACGCCCATCTTGACGAACCACCCCAGCATGACGAGGAAGAAGACCCAGTAGGCGAGCGAGGAGCCGGTCCCCAGGCTCGCGAGCGAGGACACGGCGAAGCTCCCGGTCGCCGAGTATGCGACGAGTATCCCCACCAGAAAGATGAACGCCCCCAGCTGGTTCCAGACGAAGTACATTATCGCGACCCTTCCCTTCTGCACGTAGCCGAAGAGGCCGAGGAGGAAGAAAGTCGGGATGAGCATAAGCTCCACGAAGAGGTAGAGCTCGATCAGGTTGGTCGAGAGCGAGACCCCGAGGAGCCCTGTCACCACTAGGACGAAGTTGAGGTAGTAGACTCCGAACCGGCGCTTGTCATCCCCGCCGCTTTGGTCCTCGAACCTGTGCCGCATGTATGGCATCGAGTAGACGGCGGTGGCGGCGCACACGAGCGACATGACGAGGGCCACGGGTAGGCTGAGCCCGTCTGCCAGGAAGCCGAAGCTCAGCCCGGCTGCTGGCGCCCACGTGTAGGTCTCTGACAGAGGAGCGCCGCCTCCGTACAGACCGACCCCAACTGACAGGAGCAGGAGCGAGGAGTACACCAGGGACGCGAACGCTATCCAGCCCACGTGCCTTCCCAGCCTGCCCCCGAGCGCGAAAGAGGCCACGGCGGCGACCAGTGGCACGAGGACCACCTGCAGGAGCGCGTAGGGCACCTCGGTCAGGACCTTGTCACTCCATCACCGACGACGGGGCTCTGTGAACTTTCTCCCCCCACTGCACACACTAAGGATTCGGGAACTAGCGTCATATCCAAGTGGCCTAACCTCTTAGGTTCTTCAGCTCGGCGACGTCGACGTCGTCGTGGATCCTATAGGCGACGACGACGATGGCCAGGACAACCGCCGCCTCGGCCGCCGCCAGGGCGATCGAGAAGAGAACGGCAGTCTGCCCTACCGCGGCCGGCCACAGGAACCTGTTGAACGCGATGAAGTTGATGTTGGCGGAGTTGACGAGGATCTCCACGGCGAAGACCAGCCGCATGGCGTTCCTCTTCGTCAAGAGGCCGTAGACCCCGATCGCGAAGAGCAGCGCGGAGACGATGAGGTAGTCCGAGAGAGCGATCGCCATTCGCCGCTACGACCTCTCCCCTTCGTCGCGCCCCTGCGCCCTGGTGACCGAGCCGCCTTCGCCCGAAGGCTCGACCTTGGCCAGCGTGAGGGCACCGAGGACGGAGGCCGCCAGGACGAGCGCGAGCACCTCGAGGACCGGGGCGTACTGCCCTGTGAGGAGCTGCCCTATGCCCACGAAGCTGGGCGGGGTCGGCTGTTCGCTCGCAGTCGAGAGGCCCGCGGCTATGTAGCTGGAGACGAGGGAGATCACCAGGGCGGCGACGGTGACCACGGCGGCCACCCTCGCGGCAGGGCCCATGGAGTCGCCGAACCATCTCCCCTCCCTTACGAGCATCACCGTGAAGAGGACCAGGACTGCGACCGCCCCCACGTAGACCGTGATCTGGAAGACCGCTACAAAGGGGGAGTCGAGGAGGAAGAAGAGCGAGGCGACGCCGAAGAAGCTGCCCGCGAGGCCCACAGCCCCATAGATTATCTCCTTGGCCTCGAGGGCCATGATCGCTCCGCCGAGCGTGACTACCGTTAGGGCGATGAACGCGGCGTCCGTCGCGTCAACCATGGGTCACGGTCCCCCTCTTCGGGTCGAACTTGACCTTGGCAGTCCCGAGCTCGGCTGGCGGCGGAAGCATCAGCATGTCAGGGGTGTACTTCAGGCTGGCCTTGTCGTAGGCGGAGAGCTCGTAGTCGTTGCTCATCGACAGGGCGTCGAAGGGGCAGGCGTCCACGCAGTTAGAGGTCGCGAGCCCCAAAGGAGCGAATGTGTGGTCATTATCGACAGTAACGTCCATCACTCTGTAGTTTGTCACTTCAGTCGTCTCAATCTTCCTGATTGGAAGATAGACGTAGTTCTCGGAGATGTGGAACTTGTCTGCGTGTTTGGTGGGGCGATAGTCGAGCTCTATCTTCCACATCGCTGCGAGCTTGATCGCCCATCTTCCGAATACGTCGACATGATAGGATGGCAGCTTGTTCTCCGGCTCTGACCTCTCGAGGGTCGCCACGACTCCGACCTTTGCGAGCAGCTGCTGAAGCTGAAAAGCCAGAACCTCCGAGGTAGTCGTGAAGTTAAGATATTTCTGACGAGGTTGCTTGATTCTGCACCCGTCCCCTTGCCACTCTCCTTTCATGACTTGGAGGATTTTCTCGTGCTCTGCGAAGAAGACCCAATCCGGAAGCCGTTTGTTTGGCGCGCCTTTCCCGAACTGGGAGAAGAAGTCCTCAGCTATTGCGGAGCTTAGGCACAGCCTGATTCCGTTCTTGCCGTTCTTCTTTAGGACGCCGCGTTTTTCGAAGAACTTCTGTAGCAGGTCGTTGCAATCCGCAACCAAAGTGTCGGTCTCGTTCAGGTTGAAATCGAAATTGACTCGCCTGCCGCCATCGCACGACCCCTCGGCGAGATAGAGGCCGATTAGCCTGAAGAGGTCGGGCGAAGCATCAAGAACAAGTTTCCTCTTCACCAGACCGAACTTATACATCGAAACTTCCTTCTCGTAAGTGGTCGCTGGAACTTCCTTTTTCACTATGGGGCTCACAAGATAGTCCCCAGGCTTCAACTCACCAGGTTTGAAGAATTTGAGAGGCCGTGTTGTCCTCAAAAGCCTCCCGTCCTTCCTGTTGGACTTTGGACGAGAGACCGCGATTATTGGGTGGTCAGCGGTGCACACTAGCGGTTCGGGCTTCCCGTAGACGTGTATCCGATAGAGGGTTCCCGTGTACCTCATATCCCACACCTTAGTGACTGGCTTGTACGCGCCCGTGTGTGTCAGGACCAGGTCTCCCACGGAAATGGCGCTCATCCGCTTTAGGCTCGGGTTTGTCACCACAAGAGTATCTGGGTCTATGCACAACCCACAAAAAACACATCTTCCGTAGTCAACCGCGGGCCAGTAGTTCTTCTTGTTCTGGGGGCGGTTCCTCACCATCGTCTGCATCTCGATGGCTACCGCGACCCCGTCGCAGGCTATCGCGCACAGCTGGCAGCCCGTGCACTTTTCCTCGCGCAGCACGTGCCTCCCCTTGAACCCGTGGAGGCCAACGCCGTTCTTGGCGTCGAAGTGATACCCAGGGCCCTGGAGGTCGAGCTTCTGGTCGGGGTAACGGAGGGTCATCCTGGGCCTGAAGGCGTGCCGTATGCCCGACCACGTTGCGATCCAGGCGCCCTTGATCTCCGAAAGAGTGCCCATGCGCTCAGATGCCTCCGATGTGATAGAGGCCGAGGGAGAGCACGAGGAGCGCGATGAAGAGGTTGAGGAAGGAGAGGAACATGAGCTTGGTCCATCCTCCCCTCAAGAGGACGTCGATCCTCACGCGGGGAAGGATCGCCCTGGGGAGCATCATCGCCAGCATCACGACGAACGTCTTGATGAGGAACCAGCCCACAGGCGGGAGGAACCCCGGCCCGTACCAACCCCCCAAGAAGAAGGTCGCGAAGATGCCAGACAGTGCGTAGAACTTGATGTAGGTCGCGAGCTGGAAGACTCCGAAGTTCATGCCGCCATACTCGGTCTGCCAACCGGCGACGAGCTCCGAGTCGGCCTCGGGGAGGTCGAACGGGATTCTTTCGAGCTCGGCGAGGACGCAGATGAAGAAGACCATAGCCCCCAGCGGCTGGAAAAGGATGAACCAGACGCTGCTCTGGGCATACACTATCTTGACCAGGTCGAGTGACCCTGAGAGCACGACGACCCCGACCACCGAGAGTATCATCGGGATCTCGTATGCCACCATCTGGTGGAGCGCCCGCAAGGACCCGAGGAGCGAGTACTTGTTGTTGCTCGACCATCCGGCGAGCATGACGACGAGCGGCGTGAAGCTCACTATCGCGAAGACGAAGATCGCTCCGATGGAGGGGTCTGCGATATAGGTCGTCGGTCCCAACGGCACGAGCGCCAGGAGCGATCCCGAGATGAACATCAGGGCGAGGGGGATGGAAAGGAAGATGGTCTTGTCCACCCCGTCCGGAACGATGATCTCCTTGAAGAGGAGCTTGAAGAGGTCCGCGAAGTTCTGCAGTATTCCTTCGAATCTCCCAGCGTACTGGGGGCCGACCCTCAGCTGGACCTTTGCGATGAACTTTCGCTCGACCCACACCATGAAAACGGTCGAAAAGACGGCTGCAAACGTGAAGCCGGGGAAGGTCGTGAGCTGGAAGAGCGTCTTTGTGGGCTCGGTGGTCATCAGCTGCGTCATGAGGGCCGTCAGCTGGCTGGGGTTCGTCGAGAGCGTGAAGACGTTGACGAAGCTTCGCCCCAAGAGAGTGTAGAAGAAGAGATAGATTGGAAGAATGACCAAGGGCGTCAGCAGGACGACCCAGAACACCAGCTTGAGGATGTGCCGGATGAAATCCTCGAAAGTCGTGATCTGTTTGGGCACGCTCGCGCTGCCTTCTGTTGGCCGCGTTTCCCGGATGATATTTCAATCTTCCGAGACGAGTCCCGACAATTGTCGACCCGAGGCCGACTTTCGGACGCGTTTGGACGGTTCCTCTGCCTACAGGCCTGCCGCGAAGTCTTCAAGCATCTTCCTGTAGATGCTGCGCGGTGGGAAGCCCACTCCCGTGAGGTAGGTCGAGAACTTCACCCTCGCCTTGTCGTCCATTATCGTGTCCTCGATAGCGTGGATCTCCTCTCCGACGACCGCGTAGGCGGTAGCGTAGCCGGGGAACATCCCCTCGTGCGCGGGGAAGAGCTGGTAGTAGACGTTGCTCCTAGGGACGCCCGTCCGAGCGTGGGCCCAGTCGATGAACTCGAAGAGGGTCTGCCTTCCCGTGTTGACTCGGACGTCGCCTATCACGCGCAGGAACCTGATGAGCCTCCACTTGCGCGTCTGGAACTCCAGCTCGGCGTTGATCAGGCGGAGCCCGCCGTACTTCTCGAGCTGCTTTACGTAGGCCTTCTCAGCCCTCGTGAGCGTCCCCTTGCCCTCGAGCTTCAGCGAGGCCTCGAGGAACTCCCGCTCCCGGTTGAAGGAGAGCCCCTCGGTGATGGGCCCCTGGAGCAGGGTGGGGATGAGCTCGAGCTTGCTAGGGCGGCCTCCGAAGTGGAGCACGCTGTTGGAGTGGTTGACGCAGTGCCCGTACTCCTCGTGAACCAGGAGGTCCATGAGCTGGGAGACAGACTTCGCCGGGTCCCTCTTGGGGTCGGTCGTGAGGAAGTAGAGCTGGAAGGGCTTCTTCGTGAACGTGTCGAAGAAGGAGGCGGCCCCCGTGGGGAGCATGCCGGAGAGGAAGGCCGGGGTCTCGATCACCTTCGTCTTGTACTTCTTGTTTATCCTGACTACGTCCTCGTCGACGAAATCCTGGATGACCTTCCTCATCGCGTTGGTGACCCTCAGCAGGTCCTTCGGCTTGAGCCTCGCCCTGTCCACAAGGTGCTTCTCGACCGCTTCGGGGGTGGCCTCGCACTTGTACTCCTTGGCGAGCCTCTTCGTGACGTTCCTATAGCGCGGGAGCTCCTCGTCGAGCCACGCTATCGCCTTCTTCTCGAGCTCGTCGGGCGTCTCGCCGTAGTCCATGCCGTTCTCGAGGGCGACGCGGTAGAACCGCTCTCGCCCCAGCTCGAACTTCGTCCTCTTGAAGACGTTTTCCACCTCCTCGAACGTGCCCTTGCCGAACCCTGGTAGCGCGAAGAGGGAGACGAACTTCTTGGCCTTGTCCTTGAGCCTCTCGCAGTCCTTCTTCAGCTCCTTGCCCTTGATCTGTCCGGATATGGCGTCTACGATCTCGATCACCCCGTCCAGCCTGTACAGAGTCAGCGCCTTCACGGCGGCCGGGACGCTGCGCTTGCTGAACCTCTTCTGGGTCACGTCTATCGCCTTGATGGAGTCCGAAACCAGGGACGCGAGGTGCTTCTCGTTCACGCCCTCCTTCGTGAGGTGGTTGAAGATGCTTCCCACGATGTCGTCGAGGACGGGCTGGGGCTCGTCGAACGAGAGCGAGACTTCCAAGCTGTCGAGCAGCCTGGCTTGAAGGTCGTTCTCGGCCCTCCTCCTTAGGGACCTCACCCGCTCGAGGGCGCGCCGGATGTTCTCCTCGCTCGGGATGAAGAGCTTCCCTGCGTACTCCTCGAAGCCGCAGGTGTAGGCCCCGGACGGGCTCAGCTCCTTCCAGAGGAGGATTATCTCGTCGTCGAGCGATTTCGTGACCATCTTTGGTCTCGCCACCGCTTCCCGGCCGGACTTATTACGCTGCCGCCCCGGAGAGGTTGAAGCGCTTCTTGGTGTCGTCGATCTCGACGAGGAGCTGCTTCCTCCACTCTGGGAAGCCCTTCGGGGTGGCGGGATACTTCAGGTTGTGCTGGACGAGCGCCTCGCTCTTGTCCGCGGTGTAGCGCAGCCCCTTCGCTAGCTCCATCTGGCTCGCGACCCTCATGAGGAGCATTGGGTTCAGCTTGCTGATCGCGTTGAATCTGGGGTGACGCCTCTCAGTGATGGCGTCGATGTCCTCTTGGGTGAGGAAGTGTTTCATCCCGAAGTTGATCTGCTCGTTGGTTACGGTCTGGAGGTAGCGCCTTAGCACCTCGAAGGAGGCCATCTGGTAGCCGTGGGTGGCCATGTATTCGGAGTTGTATTGCCAGAGCCCTTCCTGGGAGACGTCGTTCGCCTCGATTGCGTGAGCCGCCACCTTGCCCAGGATCATCGCGGCGTACATCGCGGGCCCCATCCCTCCCGCGTCGAGAGGCCTGGGCAGCCACGCAGCGTCGCCGATGACTGCAAACCCGTTCGCCACCATGCAGTCGTTCTGCCTTCGGACAGGCACCTGCCAGTTGCCCTTCTCGTTCCCCTTGTCGTCGGGGTTGGTCGAGAGCCTGCCGTTCTTGATGCAGGGGTTGTCCTTGACGTACTGGTCAATGAGTGTTGAGAGCGTGTCGTTCTTCCCCAGCTTCTTGTTCCTCCTGTCGAGACCGGGCTTCGAGACTCCCAGCCCGATGTTGACCTTATTCTTGCCCTTGGGGAAGACCCAGGCGTAGCCGGCGGGGGCGATGACCTGGTCAAGGTGTATGAGGCAATAGTCCGGCGTGAAGTAGGTCTCGTCCTTGACCCCCTGGTCGAACTCCATGAGATAGCGGCCTGTCGCTTCCATGTCCTCGATGTCGATCTCCCTTTCGATGAAGCTGTCGATTGGGTTGAACTTTCTCAGGACCGAGGAGGAGCCAGAGGCGTCGATGACCATCTGCGCGCTCGCCTTGAAGGGCTTGCCATCCGACTCGCGGCCCGCCAACCCTCTGATGTAGCCGTCCTCGGCGATGAGCTTCTCCGCGGTGGTCCCGAACTTGAACTCGACCCCGAAGCCCTTCGCGTCCTTGACCTGGCGCTTGGGCATGAGCTTCCGGTTGAGTATGTAGCCTTCGCCCTCGAATAGGACCTTGGTCTGGTGGTCGGGGGAGTAGACATAGATCCCCTTCACCGGGTGCTCGAGCTCTGGCGTACCGTACTTGATCCCGATGTTCTTCTCGATGAAGCCGATGCTCTTCTTGCTAGCCGCGTCGCCACAGATCCAGCCTGCGTTGGTCTTCTTTCCGGGTTCGTCTGCTGTGTTCCTGTCCACGACGAGGACCCGAGCCTTTTGCTTTGAGAAGAAGCCTATCGCGGATGCCGTGAGGAGACCGGACATGCCGCCGCCCGCGATTATCACATCATAGTCGTATTTTGCCAAACATTTGCACCAAGGATTAGTTAGTTGCGAACGCTACTAATACCTATATAAGTGCTTCTCGCAGCAATCAGAGGGAATCCTAGTGCAAGAAGACGAGCTGTCGAGGGAGCTGAGGAAGTTTGGGCTTACAAGCTACGAGGCCAGGTGCTACGTCTTCCTCGTGAAGCTGGGGCCTAGCGACCCGAGGAAGGTCGCGGCAAAGGCCTCCATGCCCTACCCCAGCGCCTACGAGGCGCTCAGGCGGCTCGGAGACCTGGGCTGGGTGGAGCTCGTGACCAGGAGGCCAGCGGTCTACAGGGCGAGGGAACCGGCTACGGTCCTGGGCGATATACAGGCCAGGCTCAAGGAGACGTTCGCGTCGCTTGAGGCCATGTACAAGGCAACCCCCTCCGACCAAGCGGAGCTGGTATACACCCTCCGCGGGAAGGAGAGGGTCCTCTCGAAGCTCGTGGAGATGATCAGAGGCGCGCGGTCAAGCATGATGCTCGTGACTCCCGCAGAGACGCTCCAAGGGTCGGGCACGCTGTTAGAGGAGATACGCAAGGCAGCTTCGCGGGGCGTCAAGATCCGCGTCATGACCGACGAGAAAGAGCTCGGGGGGCTTCCTGCCAATGTGGAGGCGAGGACGGGTAGCATCGTCGCGTTCGACTTGTTGGTTGACGACGGCACAGCGCTGATAGGTCTCCCGGACCTCTCGGCGGCGGGATGGGTGGAGAGCAGCGCCGTCGCGAGCCACTTCATGCAGTTCCTCGAGCTGCTCTGGGGAGCAGGGTCGTCGAGCTGACCGGTTGGGGCTTCAACCAGTCAGGGAGAGGTGCGCCCCGAGTCAGTCAATAATAATCCGTCCTCCGACAATCGCTCGAGGCCTGGCATTGTCCGACAGAAGGGGTAGAACCCCTGATTCCGTGCTGTTCGTGTGCATCGAGAACTCCAGCCGAAGCCAGATGGCAGAAGGATTCGCAAGAGAGTTCGGATTGACCGCTTCGAGCGCTGGGACAGTGCCTTCGACTCACGTGAACCCGCTTGTAATTGAGGCCATGCGCGAGGTCGGGGTGGACATATCCAGGGGCGCCCCAAAGGAACTCACCGGAGAGATGATAGATGACGCGGATCTGGTTGTCCTTACAGACGGCTCGCTTGAGAACTCACTCCCTGGAAACTTCCGCAAGAAGATTCGGAAGAAAGCCATAGTTTGGAGCATCCCAGACCCGCAGGGGCAACCCATCGAGGTGATCAGGTTCGTCCGGGACCAGATCGAGAGGAGTGTAAGCGCCCTGGCCAAGAAGCAGTCTTCGACAGGTAGAAGCTGACTCGGACACCAGCTTCAGAAAAGGATGAAGGCGCCACCCGGCCGCCTAAGAAAGCGGCCGGATGACCCACTTCTAGCTTGCTCTACTAACTGCAGCTAGCTTCCACTGCTGAAGACGGACTCGTCCGCCGCGGAGGGGACCTCTGGGAAGGTCTCGCCCATGCGCTTCTCTGCGATGGCCGCGGCCTCCGCCATGATCTTCTCTCCTTCCTCGCTCGTCTCGCTTCCCATGAAGAAGCTCGAGCCTGTGAGCCCGCCGACGTCGCTCATCATCGTGCTCAGCTCGGTCCCGATGTCGCCGAGAGCGCCCTGAGCGTCTGGCAACGCCGTCGCGAGGTTCGCGCGCACGTTCTTGATGACGCCAATCGCCGGCGCGAGGACTGCTGTGAAGTCGCCGAACTCGGTGACCGTCTGCAGGCGCATCGTGATCTGCTCTAGAGCTATCTTGGACTGGGTGACGATCTTGGTCATCTTCTTGACCTCGGCGAGCTCGTTCGAGTACGCCTTGCTCGTCGCCTCGTCGTGCTGCTGGACGGCGTTCACGGTCTTCTTGAAGATTGCCGTCTCCCTCTGCTTCATGCGGTTCAGCGCGCCGTCTAGGCGGTGAATCTCTTGGTTGAGTTGGCCGGTGGCCTTCTGTATCTGCGGCTTCAGGGGCTGTGGGCCTCTGATGGTCTCCTTGGTCTTCTGTCCGAAGCTTCCGGATGACGCTGCCGGCTTCCAGTTCTTCTCGAATTTGCTCATGTCGGTGAATCTCTCGGCAATGATACGCCGTGATGCGGTGATACCGAGCCCAGACAACAAGGTTTGATGCTGTGGTAAAGTTTGGTTTACTCCGACGCGGCATCGCGTCGCCGTAGGCGCGCTCCAGTATCGAGGTTTGCACCACAACCCATTATTAACGACGGAGGAAGAATCCGGACATCGAGGTCATGGCAACTACGAACTCAACGCGACCACGAGTCACCTAGCGGCGGCGCGAATCGGGTGGACGCCACTGGTGAGAAAGTTGAGCGCAAGCGGGTCTGGACTGTTGCTGGGCGACGTCTTCGGCCTCCTAGCCCTCGCGCTCATATCGGCGACGGCCGTCCTGATGCTGTTCCGGCGGCGGATTCTGAAGCGCTTCAAGAACCTGGAGCTCATGAGGCGGGCCCACATCACGGTCGCAGCCCTGGGAGGGCTATTCCTGGTGCTGCACGTCGCATACTTCATCACATGGCCTCTCAACGTCGAGATCCTCCTGGGATACGTCTCAGCGACCCTAGCGCTCGTGGTGTGGCTCACAGGGACGGCCTTCCTTGAGAGGTTCAGGGATTCGCTCTACTTCCACGGGACTCTGTCGTTGAGCGCGATCTCGTTGATGGTCATACACTCTGCTGCGGCGGGGCTCAACGTCCCCTTCGCCCTTGCCGAGGCCGTCCTCATCGCGACGACCGGGGTCGCGGTCTACAAGACGACCCAGTACGTCGGGAAGATGAGGGAGGGTGGCCTCAAGAGATGACTCCCGGAGACCCAGTCCCAGAGTGGTTCGAGACAGGCGAGGAGGCGATGATCCCGTTCTTCTACCAAAAGGGACAGGAGAAGGTGAAGGGCGGCACCCACCACGCGCTGAACAGCCTCCGCAAGCTGCAGCGCTACATGGGGTACGTGATGCTGCTGTCTGCCGCTGCGGGCGTCTACCTCCTCGCCACCGACGGCTCCCTCTGGATACTGGCCGTTTCGCACGCGATCGGCCTCGTGATAATCGTGATCCTCGACGTCACCCTTGGCCTCATGAACCTGCTGGGGTCGAAGCGCATATACCTCGCCAGCCTCGCGGCGGCCGTCCTGGGGATCGTGCTCCAGCTGGGCGACATCATGACAGCGCCCCAGTACAACATGACGATACCTTACTTCGCGTCCTACCTCTTCGGTCTGGTCGCCTTCGACGCGCTGCTGGCCCTGCAGGGGTCGGTGATAGTCCTCGGCCTGCTAGGCAGGGGGAACGTCCAGTTCCTTGTCTCGAAGAGGAGGGTCGCGAAGGAGCTCAACTACTCGCGAAGGTCGTTCGTCACGACGATTGCCGGCTTCGCGGTGCTGATCGGGCTCGGCGTGGTGCTCGGGTCGATAAAGATCCCGTCATCCTCGTCCTCCTCCTCGCCCGCCGCATCAGCGACCGTCGCTTCGCCCTCCACCCCGATCACGAACACGAGCAACCTCCAGGTCGGCTCCCCCATGTACTTCGAGTACCCATCGGGATATCCCAACGTCCTCTTCAAGAGGAGCGACGGGACCCTCGCAGCGTTCAGCATCCTGTGCACCCACGTCTGCTGCGAGACGACCTACGAGCCTTCGGCCAACGTATTCTACTGCGGGTGCCACGGCTCGGAGTTCGACAGCTCTGGAAGGGTCCTCCGCGGCCCGGCGTCCAGCCCTCTTCCTGCTATCGCTTTGAACGTCGACAGCTCAGGAAACATCTTCCCCACGGGGGTGGGCGGGTATACCCCATGCTGATGAGAACCCGCTGCCCATTCCGGACGACGGGACGGGTTCTTGCCCCACGGTGCGAGAGTGACTCGAAGGCCAACTGACGTGACCACCAGCGAGAGAGGTTTAAGGGACGAATGGGCGGGCCGCCAACGTTGGGACTCGGCGCGAGCCGGCAATGGTCAGAGGACAGGCCGCCGTTCGGCTCGTCCCCAGACAAGCGGCCGGTCGACTCGCTCGACGCGACACAGCGCAGGGTACTGGAGTTCATCACCTCCCACCCTGGCGTCCACCTCAGGGAGATATGCCGGACACTCTCGCTCGCCATGGGGGACGTCCAGTATCACGTCCAGAGGCTCGAAAGGGACAGGCGCATCATCTCCGTGCGTCGCGGCCTCTACAAGTTCTTCTATCCTGCGGACCTGTTTGGGGAGAGGCAACGAGACGTGTTGAGTGTCCTGAGCTTGGACAGGCCGAGGGAGCTTCTCCTCAACATCATAGAACATCCGGAGTCCACCCAAGAGGCGCTGGCGGATGCCACCAAGGTATCCCAGCCCACCGTGTCCTGGCACCTGAAGAGGCTGATGGACCTTGGGATCGTCGCCAGGCGCCAAGAAGGCAGGGCGGTGACCTACAGCGTCGTCGGAGGCGGGGAAATAGCAACGTTCATCAAAACGTACCACCCCACGGTCTGGGAGAGATGGTCAAGTAGGCTGGCGGACATATTCATCGCGTATTCGGAGGGAGAGGGCAGGCGATGATCGAGGTCAGCGCGGTTCACTCCCTGCTGGTCTCGCCTCTCGTCGACCTCGACGAGGGATTCGAGACCCAGGAGGTCCTGGACTTCGCCATCGCCATCTTCGCGCTCGTCCTCCTCGCGCTGTCTCTCTCTGCTTACAGGAAGACGCACCTGAGGCGGCTGCTGCTGGTCTCGGGCGCCTTCGGGCTCTTCGCGGTCCAGATAGTGATAAGGCAGCTGGACGACTTTGTGTTCGCGGTCGGATATCAGACAGACCAGATAGTCGTCGCGGCGATGGAGTTCGTGATATTGCTCCTCTTCTTCCTCGCGGTCGTGTTCCGCGACTAGCTGCCGCGAGAGCAGTTAGACAGATGCACCATACCCGTTATAAGGCGAGGGCCGAGCACGAACTCAAAGCAAGGTGCTGTGTCGAGAATGACTCCAACCCCAGAGGCTCATCCTAGCATGCCAGTTTGTTTCTCCTTGACGCACGGCAGGTTCGAGCGGAGGTCGTAGGCGGATTGCACAACAAGCTGTCCGTGTACTCGGTCCTCCTTCTCGTGGGTCTGGCGATCGCCTCGGGTCTGATTCTGGTCATCAACCCCTTCAACGGAGCGCCCGCTAGCGCTTCGCCTGTCACTCAGTCGGTTGCCACGACCAGCGTGACATCGTCCAACGGCACCGCCACCGCCACGTCCGGCGCCTCCCCTGCGACCATACCCGTGGGGAGTGGGTCCGACGACGGGTCGCAGGCCGGAGGGACGTTCGACGGCGGCCACCACCATCACTCCGAGTACCCTGGTCTAGGAGGGGCGACCGGGAACAGCACAATCACAACAACGACCAGCACGAGCGCCATCTACTCAGTGAACGAGTGAGCTCTTCCGGTCAAGGTCGCTTACGACGAGGCAAGGCAGTGGTTAGACGGCATGAATAGGCGCGAGTTCATCAGGACGGCAATAGCGACGACGACCCTCATGGTGGTCGGCGCGGTGGGGATCTTCGAGATTGCGTCGAAGGTGGGAGCGAACCAAACAAGCGCGCAGCAACAGGCGCGACAGGTACAGCTGCCTCCGATAGGCTCGGCTACGAGTCAGGTGTCGACGACCCAAGCCCCGCCCGAGTCCGCGGGCGCAACGTCATCATCCCAGTCGACGTCGGCGTCCTCGAAGTCTGCGGCATCCTCATCCCAATCCTCTTCGGCTGCAGCACCCACGGGATATGTCCTCGTCGCGCAGGTCTCGAGCCTTGGAGGAAAGACGTCAGCCTACTTCAACCACCCGACGCACGGAAGCTCCATCTTCGTTAGCCTAAACGGACAGTGGAAGGCCTTCAGCTCGACATGCACTCACAGGCCGTGCACGGTCGACTTCCAGAGCTCAGAGCTCTACTGCCCATGCCACGGAGCGACCTTCAACGCTAGCAACGGCAGCGTCACCCGCGGCCCGGCGCAGGCCTCCCTTGCCGAATACGGGGTGATCGAGCAGAACGGCGGCGTCTACGTCTCGAACTCGAGGATAAACTAGGCGGACGGGCGGCGTTTCGCGCGGGCCTGCTTGTTCCGGTCCACCTCGAGCTTGAGCATCTTGGAGACTATCGCCTCGTGCTTCTCCTCGTCCGCGTCTATCCACTGGAAGAGCAGCTGTGCTATGGGATGGCCGATGTGTATGCTCTTGGTCAAGCTCGCCTCGTGGGCTGAGTCCTCGAGCGCGATGAGGCTCTCGAGGATCGCCTTTCCGGGCATCTCGACGTCCGACTCCCTGCCCGCCTCCAGCCAGGACATCACCTGCGAGACGACGTCGCCATGCCTTATGCTGTCGGCCGCTATCATGCGGAGGAGCATCTTCGAGTAGTCGTCTGCCGTCTGGTTGGACAGCTCGAGGTACTTCTCGGCGGCTGTCAGCTCCAGCTTCAGGCGCTCCCTCAAGACCCGCAATGCCTCGTCCCGCTCAGGGCGCTTCGGCTGCTCCTGGACGATCATCCTCCCCCTGTTCATCACCATCACCTGGCGGGCAGTCTCGACGAGCTCGGTGGTCTCGACGCCGCCGAGGCCAGACCGCATCCTCTTGACCAGCTTCTCGGCGAGGGGGTCGATCAGGCGGTCGATCGACGTGAGGGCCGCCACGTTCCCTCCCCTCTTCTGCTTGAGATACTGGGTGACGGCCGACTGGGTCACGTTCAGGGCCCTAGCCGCCTCTTTCGGCCTGAACCCCTCCTTGACGAGCCGCTCTGCGAGTCGCGCCCGAATCATGGGTATCAGCCTCTCCTCGCTCCGGGGGTCTGAGGGAGGCCTCGCGGCGGACACGCTGGCCACGTGCGGGGGACGCGCTAAATCCTTTGTGTCGGGTCCCGGAATTAGCAAACCCGTGTGAAATCGCCGTGAAAAAATGAATAAATAACACACTGGCCCCGAATTTTCCGGGGAAGCACTGTAAGAATCATGCGTCTCGCGCGTGACTCACGCGAGGCCTGGCCTTGCGCGACGGTCGCGGCGGTCCGGTAGGGGACATTCGTGAAGAGGCTGTTCCTCGCGCCGCTGCTCCTCCTGCTCCTCGCTCCCGTCGCGCAGGCATCGATGGCCGCGACCTCGGCTGCTAACCCCATACAGCACGTGGTGGTCATCTTCCAGGAGAACCACACGTTCGACAACTACTTTGGGACGTTCCCCGGGGCGAACGGGATAAAGAACGACCCGCCGACGGTGCACCCGTATCACATCACCGGGCCGATCGTGGACCTCTGCCACTCGACCATATGCGCGCACGCCGCCTATGACAACGGGCAGATGGACGGCTTCCTGCAGGCGGAGGGATCCACCGAGACCTTCGGCTACTACAACCAGAACGACATTCCCTACTACTGGAGCCTCGCGCAGAACTACACGCTCTTCGACAACTACTTCACCTCCGCGATGGGCCCGTCGCTCCCCAACCACCTTTACTTGGTGGCTGGACAGGACGACGGCGTCGACGACTCGATAACCCAGGGTCCGGCGATGATGAACATCGGCTCGATCGTGAGCGAGCTCTCTGCGGCGAAGGTCTCCTGGAGCTACTATTCGCCTTACAACGTAGGAAACGAGAACGCCCTCGGCCTCATATCCTCGGTGGCAGACAACGCCACGATGGCTGCGAACGAGAAGTCGAGCAACCAGTTCCTCGTCGACGTGCAGAACGGCAACCTTCCCGCGGTATCCTACGTCACAGCCCAGGATGGGCAGAACGAGCACCCGCCCTACGACCTGGCTACAGGCCAGGCTTGGGTCCAGTCGCTGATCAGCGCGATTCAGGCGAGCCCATACTGGGGCTCGACGGTGATATTCCTCACCTGGGACGACTACGGGGGGTGGTATGACCACGTCGTCCCCCCGCAGGTCGACAAGTACGGCCTGGGCTTCCGCGTCCCGCTGCTGATGATCTCCCCCTTCGCGAAGCAGGGCTACATCGACCACACCCTCTCCGACCACACGTCGCTGATGAAGTTCATCGAGAGGGTCTTCGACCTGCCTCCCGTGACCCAGAGGGACGGAATGGCATCAGACCTGATGGAGGCGCTGAACCCGACGTACGCCAGCCAGTACTCTGACGACTCCTTCACGATGCAAGGGACGCCGACCTACTCGAACCTCGCGGCCGCCCCCGTGCTCGACGCCTTCTCCTACAACCCGAGCATAAGCTTCTCCTTCATGAACAACCAGGACCACTCGCAGCAGGCGGTCTTCTTCGCGGCCCTGAGGAACGACATCAACCAGACCGTCCAGATGGTCACTGTGAAGACCACCCTGGAACAAGGGAAGACAGCGCAGATTCCGTTCACCTTCCATAACCAGGCAGCCGGGGCATACACGATCATGGTCATAGCGATGAGCACGAAGGGCGTGGCGCTCTCGCAGCCGTTCAGGCTGCTCCTCAACTCGACGGAGGCGGCCGGCCCCCAGACCGTCACGAGCCACTCGGCCCGGTCGGCCTGACCCTAGGCGGCTTCGCCCATCTCGTACACGTCGATCGTGTCGTTTATGAGGTCCGCGAGTTCGACCAGCTTCGCCTTCAGGTTCTCGAGCTTCTGGTTCTCCTGGTCGTAGTCGAGGGGCAGCTCAGCAATCGCCTTGAGCTCTGCGCAGACCCTGTTCAGCTGGTCCACCCTCTCGCGCGGGAGGAAGAGCTCCCCCTGGATCTTCCTCGCCTTATACACGAGCTGATCGGCGTTGCTGATGAGCAGAGCCTCCTCCCTTCGGGCGCGGTCGATGCCCGCGAACATCTTGCTCTCCTCGATGAGGCGCTTTCTCTCCTCCTCGGAGATCTTCATCCTCCCCGTGATGTTGACCCTCTGCTCCACTCCGCTCGCGAGCTCTTTCGCGGAGACGTTCATTATGCCGTTCGCGTCGATCTCGAAGCCCACCTGTATCTGCGCAGCGCCTCTCGGCCTGGGTTTGAAGCCCTTCAGGTCGAAGAGCCCGATGGAGACGCAGATCGACGGCCATGAGCCGCTCCCCTTGGACAACGTGTATGCTCACCTCTGTCTGGTCGTCCTTGGCCGTCGTGAAGGACTGTGTCCTCGACACCGGTATTGGCGTGTTCCTGTAGATGATCTTCTGGACAGTCCCCGCTGCGTCTTCTATGCCTAGGGTGAGCGGGGTGACGTCCAGCAGCCTGTAATTGAGCTTCCCCGCCAGGACCGCGCCCTGGTAGGCCGCGCCGATGGCGACGCACTGCATGGGGTCGACGCCCTCCTCTGCGACCTTCCCCATGTACTGCTCGACCACCCTCCTGACGAGCGGCATCTTGGTCTGGCCACCGATGAGGATGAGCCTGTCGATGTCCTCAGGCGCGAGCCTCGAGTCGATGAGGACAGACCGGATCGTCCCGTCCACCCTCCTGACAATCGGGAGGGCGATCTGCTCCAGCTCAGCCTGGGTGAGCTCGTACTTCAGGTGCTTCTGCACGCCGTCGACGCTTGCTAGGAAGGGCACCCCGACCTCGACGGTGAGTTCGCTAGAGAGCTCGATCTTCGCCTTCTCGGCCGCCTCCTTCAGCCTCACCATCGCGGGCAGGTTCTCTCTGAGGTTCACGCCCGTCTCGTTGTAGAACTGGTTGGCGAGCCTCTCGACGATCGCGTTGTCTATGTCTGCCCCGCCCGTCTGGGTGTCGCCGCTGGTCGCGAGGACCTTGTACGTCTCGCCCTCTATCTCCATCGTCGTGACGTCGTGCGTGCCCCCTCCGAAGCTGAAGACCATGATCCTCAGCTTGCCCGGGCCGGTCGCCGCCGCGCGGTCGAGACCGTAGGCGAGGCAGGCCGCCGTCGGCTCGTTGATTATCCTGATCACCTCCAGTCCCGCCATGGCCCCTGCCTCCATCGTGGCCTGCCGCTGGTTGTCGTTGAAGTGGGCGGGGACGGTGATGACGGCCTTCCTTGCCGTCGCCCCGAGGTAGGCCTCCGAGTCTGACCTTATCTTCCTCAGGATGTACGCGGATATCTGCTCGGGAGTGTACTTCTGACCGTTTATCTCGACCTTGTACTCGGTCCCCATCTTCCGCTTTATCTCCAACACGGTGCCGTGGGGGTTCACCGACATCTGCCTCTTCGCCTTCTCGCCTACAATCACGCTCCCGTCGGACAAGAACGCGACCGCCGATGGGAACATCTTGCCGCCGACCGCCTCGCCGTCCTGGCTAGGGATGGATATCGCGCCCGAACCCTCGTAGACCGCGGCGGCGGAGTTGGTCGTCCCGAGGTCGATACCCAGAATCTTCTCCGGAGGGGAAGTGGACATCAGATTTTTTTGAGCGAGTCCGGGGTGTATAAAACCTAATCATCTCGGAAGGCCTTTGCCCTGTCGATGCGACACGCGACGAAAGGCCCTCTGCTCGAGCTCTCCATCAGGGCGTGGAGGACTTTAGCGACTCTCCGAAGGAATCCACGAAGTAGCGGGCCTGCTTCTCGGTCAGGTTTCCAAAGTGCCCCACCCTGAGCATCTTGGTGTTGTTCTCCCCAAGCCCCCTTGCCACGTCGATGCCGTGCTTCTCCCGGAGGGTCTTTTGGATGGCGGGTGCTGATCCAGCAACAGTCCAGACTCCGGTCACGGTGTCTGCCCGGTAGCCCGGCTCGACCACGAGCCCGCTCTTGGTGGCCTCTATGCCTTCCCTGATTATCCGGGCGTTCGCCTTGTGCCTGCTCCAACGCTTCTCGAGCCCTTCCTCCTCGACCTCCGTCAGGGCCTGGTGCAGCGCCTGCATCAGCTGCACCGCCGGCGTGGCGAAGTAGGTCCTCGGGTCGTCCATGACGCCCTTCCATCTGAGAAGGTTGGCGTAGTATGTCCTGACCTTGTCCTTCTTGGCCTCCAGCTGCGCGAGGAAGTCCTTCGAGACCGCTATCAGGACCGCGCCTGGAGGCGCCGAGAGCGCCTTCTGCGAGCCGGTGAATGCAAGGTCTGCACCAATCCCGTCGAAGTCAAGCTCGACGCCGCCAACGGAGCAGACGCCATCCACGATTGCGAGCACGCCGGCCGCCTTGGCCTCCTTCACGACCTCCGCTATCGGGTTGCACACCGTCGTCCCCGTGTCGACGTGCGTGACGTAGAGGGCCTTGAAGCGCCCCGCGGCGAGCCTCTTCCGCACCGCGTCTGGGTCGGCGTGGAACCCAAAGTCAGACCCGAGCTCCTCTACCTCGGCACCGTAGCACTTGTTGATGTCGACCATCCGTTGGCCGAAGTAGCCCGTGTTAAGGACCAGGACCTTGTCCCCGGGCTGGACCGTGGCGGCGACGGCCGCCTCCATCCCGACGGTTCCGGTCCCCGTGAACACGAACTGGTATCCGTCGTTGTTCCTGAAGACCTTCCTCGCGAGCTGGAGGGTCTCTGAGAAGTTCCTCGCGAAGTCTGGGTCCGTGTGCCCCACCTGGGGCTGGGCAAGCACGTCCCTGACCCGCTTGGAGAGGTTGGTCGGGCCGGGCACCATGAGGAGCCTTTCTTCCATGTCGCCACCCCCGACTCAGGCTGTCCTCTTAAATCAAGAGGGCGCCCGTACGTCCGTCACCGGCGTTGGGGCGAGACCTCTTCGACAGCGTGGAGCGGGTGGACTACCCTGAGGCTGGCGCCGTCGGCGATCTGCATGGAGCAGACGCTGCTCTCGGTCGCGACCAGCTTTCGTCCGCTCTCTTTCAGCAGGCGGAAGAGGTGGTCTCCAACCTCCATAGAGAGGTTGTAGCCCAGGTCGCCGTGCTTCATGCCGAACGTCCCGGCCATGCCGCAGCAGGTGCCGTTCTCCACGACCTGCACCTTGTACCCTGCCGCCCCAAGGAATGCTATCGCGGGCTTGCCGCTGGAGACGGACCTGTCGTGGCACGGTATGTGGAACCCGATCGCCTCGTCGGCGGGGAAGGCAGGCTTCAACCCGAGGCCGCCGAGCCCGCCCTGGATGAATCCGAAGAACGGGAAGCTCATGGTGCGCGCCTTCTCGGCGAGCTCGCCGGGCACGAGGGTCGGGTAGACCTCCCTGAGCATGTAGACGGCGGTCGGCTCAGTGGACACCACGGAGTACCCCTGATCCAGGTACTTCTTCAGCGCCTCGAGGTTGCCCTTCGCCACGGCGGTCGCCTTGGAGATGTCCCCGTACGAGATGTAAGGCATCCCGCTCCACCTCAGGCCCGGCACCTCGACCTTGTAGCCGAGCGCGAGCAGGATCTTCACCGCCCTGACGCCTAGCTCCGGGTCGTTGAAGTCGGCGTAGATGTCTGGGAAGAACACCACCCTTCCTGCGTCCCCGGTCCCCGTCCCCAGGGGCGATATCCTCGCCCTGAGCCTCTTCCTGGCGAATGAGGGGAGGGTCCGCCTCCTGTCGACACCAGCGAGGGACTCCATCACCGCCCTGGTGGCCGCCCTGCGAAGGAGCCAGTTGGAGGCCGGCGCGGTCGCGCTCGCGAGCTTGGCGAGCGACTCCGACGACATGAAGAAGTCGTTGACCGCGAGCTGCCCGTTCTCGTGGACCTCCTCCTCCTTGACCTTGGCTATCATCATGGGGATGTTGATGTCGACGGGGCAGATCTCCTTGCAGAGGCCGCAGGAAACGCAGAGGTGCGCGAAGGTCGCCTTGTCCAGGCCGTGCACCTCGGCCGTCCATGGGATGCCGATGGGCCCCGGGTAGATGTAGCCGAAGGTGTGGCCACCGGCGACGCCGTAAGTTGGGCAAACGTTCATGCACGCGCCGCACCTGATGCAGTTCAGCGCGTCCGAGAACCACGGGTCGTCTCTCATCTTGCTCCTGCCGTTGTCGAGGATGATGACGTGGTACTCCCTCCCCTCCGTCGAGCCCGCGAGAGGGCCGTGCTGGGTTATCACCGAGACGTAGACGGTCATGTTCTGGCCGGTCGCGCTCGCGCTGTGCCCCTTCACCAGGTACGTGGCGTCCGACCACTTTGGGACGATCTTCTCCATCCCGATTATCACTAGGTGTATCTTCGGGACGCTCGTGACCAGCCTCCCATTCCCTTCGTTCGTCTCGATGACGATTGAGCCCGTCTCGGCGACCCCGATGTTTGCCCCAGAGACTCCTATGTCGGCTGTGAGGAAGAGCCCCCTCAGGTATGCCCTCACTGCCCCGAGGATCGCCTGGTCCTCCGGCGGCACGTCCTTCCCGACGGCACCCGAGACCAGCTGGGCGATCTCGTTCACCGACTTGTGTGCGGCGGGCATGACGAGGTGTACGGGCGTCTCCCCGGCGAGCTGGATGATGAGCTCCCCCAGGTCGGTCTCGACCGAGCGGACGCCGACCTTCTCGAGCTCGTGGGTGAACTCTATCTCGTCCGAAGTGAGCGACTTTGCCTTCACTATCAGCTTCGCACCCACCCTCTTCGAGAGTCCCTCGACGTACCGGATGGCGTCGCCCCCTGTCTTGGCCATGAACACCCTCCCGCCGTTCTTACGGACGTTTTCCGCGAACTCGTCGACCAGGGTCCTGTCGGCCACGGCCGCCGTCTTGATGGCCTTGTTGGACTGCTTGATGGCTTGCATGTCGAGCTTCTCCCTCTCTAGAAGGGCCGTCCTGTTCGCCCTCGCCTTGGTCATGGCGTCCCAGAACTTGTCAGAGGACTCCCTGTCCTTCAGGGCTGCCCTGAGCTTCGCGAGGAGGGCGGGGCGGTTGTTGGTCATCGGTGATCTCCATTCAATGCCAGTCGAGGACGACCGCGTGGACCGTGTGCGGGCCGTGGACGCCGTACAGCAGCCTCATCTCGATGTCCCCCGTCTTGCTCGGGCCGGAGATGAATGAGATGATCGGCTTCCGGCCCGGAGGCGCGTCCCTTACTATGCCCCCGACGAGTGGCATTGCGTCCACGAGGGCGGGCAGAACGCTCGAGGACTCGAGTAGCGCGATGTGGACGATTGGGAGAGAGGAGGCCAGCTTCGCGGCGTCGTCATAGACCACCTCCAGCATCGCGCCTTCGAGGGCGACTCCGTTCACCGCCCACGTGATCCCGGCGTCGGCGGCCGCGAGGACCCCGACGGCCTCGTTCTGTGGGAGCTTCTGGAGGTCGTCCACGAAATAGGCCTTGACCCCGGCGAGGGCGGCCTTCACGGCCGCCGAGTAGCGGGCTGGAATCCCCGCCACGACGACCGACTTGCAGCCCGATTTCGAGAGGATCCCTCGCAGGGCCTCGGTCGTCTCCTGCCCGTTCCTGACGACGCGCGCTTCGACGTGGAGCCCGCCCAGGGACGAAAGGAACCTCGGGATGGAGTCGGCGACTGGCTTGCCTTGCGCACCTGTCGGCGTCTGCATTTCTTCGCGCCCTTCCCGAGGCTTGGCGCTTTAAATGCTAGCGGCGGTCGGCCCTTTCGTCAGCCGTCGGCGGGGCGGCCTTTCGTTCGTCGCAATATTCTTAAATGTCGTCAAAGGACCGAGGTTTCTCGTGAGCAAGAAGCTAAACACTCAGAACTACGCCGTGAGTATGCCGGAGCTTTGGAAGAACTCCGAGAAGCTCATGAGCGAGCTCCCGGCCTTGCTGAAGGCGGCGGAGAACACATCCTACGAGGGTAGGACTTTCACTTACGCTAGGGGCGGCCCCGGCGGCGTCCTCCAGTTCAGGGAGGCGGCCGAGAAGTCATGGATAGTGCTATCACAGGTGACAGACATCCTGGTAGAGCACCTGCTGCACAAGGTCCCAAAGGGGAGCTACGACAGGAGGCTCGCGCTGAGGGAGATAGAGTCGAGGTGGCCCGAGCTTGCCCCGAAGCACTTCTACGACAGATACGGGGCCATCTCGAGCTACGTGAGGAACAACCAGAACTACTACAGCACAATGGACCTTGAGATGCTGAGGTACGAGGTCAGCAGGCTCAGCCTCTACCTCGCAGACGTCAAGAGCGTCATCTCGAAATAGTCCGAGCGCGGAATCGCACGGCGCGGGTTCGGGGAGCCCTTCAAAGGCTAAATGCGCCGCGGTAGAATTCCGATGGGAATCCATTCGTGCCGATTTCGAATGCCGCCATTGGGTCAGGACTGGACGGGCTCGCACGGTGGGGCAAATACCGGCACTATCTCTTCGTAACTTCGATCCTCGCACTATCGGTGAGCGTCTTGGCGTTGCTGAACGCAGATTTCAATTTTGTCAATGTGTCGTCCTATAGTCTCAACCAGGAGAGCCTGCCGTGGCCATTTTCGATAGCAGGGTACCTGGGCATGTTCATGAGCATCTGGATCTCGCCAGTCCCCGATTACGTCCTCGTTCCGGCCTATGGCTTTCTGTCGGCGACAGGGATATTCAATCCCTATACGACGTTTCTTGTGTGCCTGGCGGCCGCCCTATTTCCGATAGAGTACGCGGCGGGCAGGCTTGTCCCCAGACCGCTGCTCTTGAAAGGGCTGCGCTACGTCCACATTTCTGAAAATGACATCCAACAGTCAGACGGATGGATAGCCGAGCACGGCCACTTCTCAATCTTCATATCCACTTTCATCCCGTTCTTCTATAGCGTCAGTTCCCTCGCGGCCGGTACGCTGAAGATGAAAGCAGACGTATTCCTCCTAGCCAGCACCTTAGGATTTGGGTTGAGATTCGTCTTCCTCGAATACGTGGGATACAAGAGCGTGTACATTTTCACGTCATCGTTCGACTATTCGCACAGAGCTCTCTTCTCCTCGCTCGTGATCCTGTCGTCGATCTACGTGGCGGTCTATCTCGCGGGAAACTTGCGATCTTCTAGTGCGGACGCCGCCGCGCCGTGACCTTCGACCTCGGCATTGTCAAGGGACCGAATAGGGACGAAGGCTAGGGCTGCGTACCTGACGACATCGTCGTCCAGAATTGTCTGTCAGACGGTCAGCGAGGGCTTTTCCTTCTTCGCCTTGTTCCAGTCGTCGAGGAAGCGCTTCAACCCGCTGTCGGTGAGAGGATGCGAGAACATCTTCTCCATGACTTCGGCGGGCATCGTGCCGATGTCGGCGCCGAGCTTCGCGGCCTGTAGCACGTGGATGGGGTGCCTGATGCTCGCCACCAGTATCTCAGTCTTGAACTTGTAGTTCTGGTTGTTCCTTATCTCGACCAGGTCCTTGATGAGGCCCATTCCGTCTTGGCCGATGTCGTCCAGGCGGCCGATGAACGGACTGATGTACGACGCTCCTGCCTTCATCGCGATCAGTCCCTGGACGGCCGAGAAGATCAGCGTGACGTTGATTGGTATCCCCATCGAGCTGAGGGTCTTCGTCGCTCTCATTCCCTCGGGTATCATGGGAATCTTGACGACCACGTTCTCTGCCCAGGCTTTGTTGCGCTTTCCTTCCGCCACCATCCCTTCGTAGTCGGTGGCGATGACTTCGGCGCTCACCGGATGCGGATAGACCTCCTTGGCGATGGCCTTGATGGTCTGTTCGAAGTCCCCGCCCTCCTTCACGATCAGCGAGGGATTCGTGGTGATTCCGTCGACCAGCCCCATCGAGTGGTACTTCTTGATTGAAGCTAGGTTCGCGGTATCAAGATAGAACTTCAATTCGAGCACGCTTCCCGAGATTTTTCTAATAAAGCTATCGTTTCATCGCGATGGCTTGGCGCGCCGCTTCCTCGATGTGGGCGGAGGTCAGGCCGTACTTGTTGAGGAGCTCCTGCGCCTCTCCGCTCTCGCCGAACGTGTCCATGACCCCAACCCGCTTGAGCGGTATCGGGTATTGGTCGCTCAGCACCTCGGCGACGGCTGAGCCCATCCCTCCCATCACGTTGTGCTCCTCCGCGCTGACGGCGCAGCCGGTCTTCTTCGCGTACTTGATTATCGTCTCCGCGTCGATCGGCTTCACGGTGTGGATGTCGATGACGCTGGCTTGGACTCCCTTCGTGGCGAGGGACTCCGCCGCCCTCAGCGCCTCCGGGAGCATTATCCCGCACCCGAATAGCGTGACGTCGTTGCCTTCGCGGATCACGTTGGCCTTGCCGAGCTTGTACTCGAAGCCGTTCTCGTAGACGATGGGGGTGTTGGAGCCCTTGACGACTCCCCTCGTTATCCTGACGTAGAAGGGGCCCGGGATGTCTGCGATGGCCTTGACTATGCCCTTGACCGCGACGGCGTCTGCGGGAACGACGACCCTCATGTGAGGCACGCACCGCATGAGCGCGATGTCCTCGACCTGCTCGTGCGAGCCCCCGTCAGGCCCGACTGTGATTCCAGCGTGTGAGCATACTATCTTGACGTCCAGGTCGGCGTAGCAGAGCATGTTGCGTATCTGGTCGACGCACTTTCCGGGGACGAAGATGGCGTAAGTGCCTGCGTAAGCGATCTTTCCCCCGAAGGCGAGCCCAGCGGAGACCCCCACGAGGTTCTGCTCGGCTATTCCGAGGTTGAAGAACCGGTCAGGATACTTGGCCCCGAACATGCCCGACTTCATTGATTCTGTGGTGTCGGCGCCGAGGACCACGATGCGCGGGTTGCTCGCGCCGAGCTCGACGAGAGCCTCGCCGTAGGCAGTCCGCATTGCACCCATTTTCTCTAGCATCTCAAGCTGCCCCCGCTGCTACCGCCTGCTTTGCCCTCTCGCGGAGTATCCCGACCGCTTTGATCGGGTCGGGCTTGTAGTACACGCCAGCGCCCGCCACAAGGACGTTGCCCCCACGGCGGACTACGTGCTCCAACGTCTCGAGCTCCACTCCGCCGTCGATCTCGATGTCTATCGGTAGACCCTTGTCGTTTAGCATCTGCGTGATCTTCTCCAGCTTGGGCATGACCGACATGATCATCGTCTGACCGCTGAATCCGGGGTTCACCGTCATGACGCACAGGGTGTCGAGCTTGTCCAGCCTCTGCTCCACCCACGCGGGCATCTCGGTGGCGGGCTTCAAGGCCAGCCCTATCACCTTACCTTGCGCGTGGATTTTCGAGTAGAGGGCGTCGAAGCGCTCCCCCGTAAGCGCTTCTGCGTGGAAGCAGAACAGGTCTGACCCTGCGTCCAGGAACTTGTCGACGAACTTCTCGGGCTCGTCTATCATCAGGTGGGTGTCGAACTTCATGTCGGTCCTCTTCCTCAGGGCCTTCACCGTCCCCGGGCCGAACGTGATGTTTGGGGCGAAGTGGCCGTCGATGACGTCGAGGTGGACCTGGTCCGCCCCTCCCTTCACCGCGATGTCGAGCCCCGCCGCGAAGTTTGCCTGGTCCCCGCCGAGTATCGATGGGGCGATCTTGATCTTTCTCTTGATTTCCGCGAGCGGCATCGTCTTCTCCACCATCATCCCTTCCTACTTTAGCTCCTTGTAGATGTCTTCCATCTTCTCCTTCGTGGGAGCGGTGCCGTGATACATCGGTGACCACTCCATGAAGGAGATGCCCTTGCCCTTGACGGTGTGGGCGATTATCATGGTGGGCCTGTTCTTCGTCATCTCTGCCGTGTCGAAGGCCTCGATCAGCTGGAGGTAGTCGTAGCCGTCAACCTCGATGACGTTCCAGTTGAAGGCGCGCCACTTGGCTGCGAGCGGCTCGAGCGGCATGATCTGCTCGGTGAGCCCGTCCTGCTGGATTCCGTTCCTGTCGATCATGCCGACGAGGTTGTCTAGCTTGAACTTGGACGCCGACATCGCAGCCTCCCAGACCTCGCCCTCCCCTTGCTCTCCGTCCCCCATCAGGACGTACGTCCTGGTGGGCCTTCCGTCGAGCCTCGCGGCGAGAGCCTGGCCTACGCCGACCGAGAGTCCGATGCCCTCCGAGCCCGCCGGCATCTCGACGCCGGGTATGTCCATGTCAGGGTGGCCCTGGAGGAGCGCGCCAAGCTTCCTCAGGGACTTTAGCTCTGACAACGGGAAGTATCCGGACTGGGCGAGGATCGAGTAGAGCAGCGGGGCGCCGTGCCCCTTGCTGAGAATGAAGCGGTCCCTGTCAGCCCACTTCGGGTTCTTGGGGTCGTGCCTCAGCTTGTAGAAGTAGAGCGTGACGAGGAGCTCGACCGCTGATAGCGAGCCTCCGGGGTGGCCCGACCCGGCCTCAGCCAGCGTCTCGAGGATGATCTTCCTGGTGTTCCTCGAGATGTCCTGCAGCCTCGTTATCTCCTGCGAAGTTGCCATGCCCATATCTTAACGCCTCACCGGCATCTGGGAGATGCGGTTCAGGAAGTCGTCCATCGACCCCAACCGCTTCTCCAGGTCCTGGATCGTCAAAGTGGACGTCCTCGGCTTCTCGCTCCTCACGGTCCCTGCGATGTTGCTCAGGCACGCCGCCTCGGTTATCGAGCCGCCTGCTGCGACCGCGAGGGAGAACACGCCCGTCATGACGTCTCTCACACCGACCTTGTTGAAGAAGCTCTTCCTTCCGAAGGCGAGGGGGAAGCTGGTTATCTGCTCGCGATCGAAGACCGTCATGCCCTCTTCTCCGCGGGTGATCACGATCCCCTTGCAGTCGAGCCTTCCCATAAGGTTTACACCCATGTTCCTCAGGCTGGTCTCGTTGACCATCGCCATCTGGGTCGCGTGCGTGGCTTCCCCCAGGTTCGATTTCACGTAGGTCACCCCGTTGAAGTCCATGTAGTGCCTGTCCTTGGGCTGAGCGACGACTATCTTGCCGGCCTTCCTAGCCGCGGCCACGACCGAGCTTATGAGCGAGGATGTGACCACGCCCCTGTCGTAGTCTGAGAACACCACTGTGTCGACGTTTGGGATCTTTGCCTCGGCGGAGGCAGCGAAGGACTTTGTGATCGACAGCTGCACCTCCTTCCTTACCTCCTGGTCTATGCGAAGGTAGTGCAGGCGGTTTACCATGATCCACGTCCTGAGCGAGGTTGGTCTCGTCTTGTCGACCACTATCCCGTCGGTGCCGACGCCGTTCCTCGCGAGGTCCTCCTTCAGCCAGACCCCGTAGTTGTCTTCGCCCACCGCCCCTATCACAGAGACCGACCCGCCCAGGGATGCCACCTCGTTGGCGAGGTTCGCGGCTCCGCCGGGGAGGAGCGTCTCTCCCACGTAGTCGCCTGCGGGAACGGGCGCCTCGCGGGCTAGCTTCCTCGCTGAGACCTCGACAAACCTGCTGACCAGAAAATCACCGACGACGAGTAGCCGCTTTCCTTGGAATTTCTTGAGGAGTCCGGTCAAGCCGTCCGACGAAAGACTCGCCAAGCCCGAAGCCACGAGGCGCCAAAATGCGGCCCCGTTTTAAGCTTAACGAAGGCGGAATCATGCCTAGAGAGGACCGCGGCCCAAAATTCGTTGACAAATTCGAGGACGGCCTCCGAGGATTCGACTCCTGTCGTCGAGACCGTCTTACGAATCGCCACGCAACGGATAAAACATAAATAACCTCCGAGGCGCCAAAAAATTCGTTCACATGACAACAGAAGCGATGACTGAGAAGAGATGGAGCGCCCCAAGCGTCGAGCACGACAGGGGGGACCTGTTCTCCACCACTCCCGAGAAGGTCGACGTCGACAAGAACGTCCTGGCGACTTTCTTCATCACGTGCGACCCGAGGGTCACGATCGACCAGGCGGGAGTCATCATCGCTGCAGAGCAGTCGGTCGGGACTTTCACCGATGTCTCCACGGCAACCGACCTCTCTACCAAGACCGCCGCAAAGCTCTACTCGTGGAAGTATGAAGACCCCTCAGGCTCTATGAAGCACTCGGGGTGGGTCAAGGTGGCCTTCCCGACCTACCTTCTGGACATGGACAACAGGGGGATCCCCGACCTGTTCACCTTCGTCACTGGGAACTGGATGGGGTTCACTCCGATTCCGAACTGCAAATGGATAGATTTCACGCTGCCAAAGGACGTCCTGAAGCTCTTCAAGGGGCCGAAGTTCGGCGTCGAAGGGCTGAGGGACATAGTCGGCACCAAGAAGAGCAGACGGCCTCACGTCGGCATCACGATCAAGCCGAAGATGGGCGTCACCGACCAGGGAGCCGCTCAGCAGTTCTACGACGCCGCGTTGGGAGGCGTTGACACGTTCAAGGACGACGAGACGTACCACAACCAGTGGTGCTCCCCCCTCCTAGACCGCGTCGCGAAGGTCTACGAGGCTCTCGACAAGGCCAAGTCGGAGGGCGCCCACCCTGAGGGCGACTACATGTACGCGCCTGAGGTCACGGTCGACTCCGAGAGGACCCTCGAGGTAGCGGACAAGATGATCGCGCACGGCGCAAGGGGCCTGATGCTCAACATCATGTGCAGCTGGTATCCCTCGCTGAGGGTGCTCGCGGAGGACCCGAGCATTAACGTCCCAATCCACCTCCACAGGGCGTCGCACGCGGCGCTCACGCGCCACCCGAGGCACGGGATCAGCTTCAAGGTGATCGCGGGGCTTAGCAGGGTAGCTGGCGGAGACTTGATCCACGTAGGCACTGCGAGAGGGAAGCTGGGAGACGCGATAAAGTTCGTAGAGATCCCAGAGGTGATGGACGCGATCCAGGGGCCGATGGAGCACATCAAGCCGATGTTTGGCGTCTCTTCAGGCGGCCTCACTCCGCAGAACTACCACTACTCGCTCGACCTGATGGGGCTCGACATCTCGCTCCAGAACGGCGGGAGCGTACACGGGCACCCATGGGGGACAAAGGCGGGCGCCACCGCTGCGAGACAGGCAGTGGATGCCTACATGAAGAAGATCCCTGTCGACGACTACGCCAAGGACCACCCCGAGCTGCAGGCGGCTCTCCAGTTCTTCGGGCAAAAGTACGCGGTCGCCTCCGCGATGACCGCAGTGCCTGAGCTCGGAAAGAAGGAGAGCGACTACAGGCACATGTTCCGGTCGGAGTAGAAGGGGTGCTCATAGTGAAGAACCACATCAAGGGCGACATCTTCTGCTCGTGCGGGTCATGCCCCCACGACAACTCCCTGCAGTGCGCGGACTACGGGTGCACGTGTTGCGTGGGAACGGCCGGGAAGCCTTACGAGCTCCACTACCTGAAGAACTCCGGCGCCCCAGCGACGAACTTCTGAGTCGGCAGAGTTACCAAGGCTCGGCCAGGCCCTAATCGGGCCCCCTCCTCATTATTCACAAAGTCACTTCTGCGGCCGCGTCTCCTCTCGCTCGCTTCGGCGAGAGATCTATAGGAATCGAGCTACCGCAAGGTCCCTAGAGGTGCCCATAGCCATGCATGGCCGTACGAAGCGGTGAGAATCCAGGGTCGGTTGTCCGACTCTACTTCTTCTTCAGCGCTTCGGCTATCACGGGCGCCACGGTCACGAAGCTTATGGGCCCCGCGAAGGTGTCGGTGCCTACCACGCCCTCTATGTTGTTGCTGTACATCAGCGGGAGCGCGTTGAGGCTGAGGACGGGGTGCGTGCACCCTACGTAGATCTTGCGCGCGCCTGCCTTCTTCACCAGGTTCGCGGCCTCCACGATGGTGTTGCCCGTGCTGATGATGTCGTCGATGATTATCGCGTCCCTCCCCTTGACGTTGACGCTCTCGCCGCCCTTGACCTTGACCTTGACCTCCGTTGAGGAGAACCTGGTCTTCTGGAGGATCGCGTAGTCGGTCTTGATCTTGGCTGCCGCGACCTTCGCCCATTGCTCCGACTCGTCGTCCGGTCCGATGATGATCGGGTTCTTCGGCTGGTATATCCTGTTGATGTACTCCGCGATGTACGGGACGGCCGTCAGGTTGAAGGCCGGGACCTTGAAGACCTCTTTCAGGGACGGGACCCTCTGGAGGTGTACGTCTATCGTGAATATCCTGCTCGGGCCTGCGGACTCTAGCAGCTTGGCCACCAGATGGAAGCTCAGGGGCTCTCCGGGGTGGAACCTAGCGTCTTGTCTGGCATAGGCGAAGTACGGGATGACGACGCTTATCGACTTTGGGCTCGCGCTCTTAAAAGCGTCCATCGTGAGCAGGTACTCCATGATGAGCTCGTCCGGCCTGCCTCCAAGTGGGTGGATGAATACGATGTCCTGCCCCTTGATGTCCTCCTCGATCTTCAGGTATTGCTCCCCGTCTGGGAACCTCTGCCTCTTGACCTTGCCGAGCTTAGCTCCCGTAAGGAGCGACACTCTGACTGCTAGAGTCTCGCCTGCAGAACCGCCAAAGATTATCATCTTACTCGTTCTCCGATTAATGGGCGGGCTTCGCCTGAGCTCCCTCTGTGTACTGGTAGAGCTCCTTCATCAGGCTGAATATCGCGCCGGGCGGGACGATGCCCTTCTCCGTTACGTAAAAGTCGATGTACTCGGGCGGAGTGACGTCGAACACTGGGTTGCTGAACTTTACCTTCGGGTTGTGGGTCATCCATTCCTTTGAGGCGATCTCCGTGTAGTCGCGCTCCTCGATGTCGACCAATTCTCCCGTCAAGGTCTTGAAATCGAGCTTATAAGTTTCAGCGGCCACCAAGAAGTTTACCCTCGCTTCGTGGGCGATCGTGGCGACCTGCGAGGTGCCGATCTTGTTCACCAAGGCTCCGTTGACTGAGATGGCGTCGCATCCGACTATCGCCCTGTCTGCGCCGGACATGGTCACCCTGCACGCAGAGTCGCAGATCAGCGTGGTGTCGATGCCGTATGCCGCGAGCGTCGCTGCCGTCTTGTGCCCCTGGAACTTGGGCCTGGTCTCGTCGCAGTAGACCTTGATGCCCTTCCCCATGTCGTAGGCCTTCTTCAGGATGCTCATGGCAGCCTCGCTGTTGCAGTGTGTGATTATGATGTCTCCGTTCTTGACCCTCCTCGCCCCGATCTCTCCTATCTCCTTGACGGCTTCGATGCTGGACGTGATGAAGTCGTTCGCGGTGTTAACTGTGGCGTTCCTGATGTCTTCCACTGACCCGCCGGACTCGAAGGAGGTCCTCCCGCCGTACAGGACGTAGTTTACGCCGTTGGGAAGGGAGACCGCAGTGGGCCTTGCAGACCTGAGCTTCTCCCCCGCCTTCAGGACGATTCCCCAGTACTCTCTGGAGGTCTTCGCCTTGGCGTCCTTTGCATAGTCCCTCAGCGCTTGGGCCGCATACCTCGCGATCCGCCCCGCGCCATGGACGCGCATCGACTTTAGGTTGTCATACGCTTCGTCCACAGAGACCTTTGGAAATTCTTCTTTTCCGTCCTTTAGGGTTTCCACGTGAACCGTTTCGCCTTCGTAGGAGCTTATATATGTATTACCGGGGATTTTCGGACAAATTCCCACCGACGTGCGAATAGTGGCGATTCCGGTTTCGAGCGTTGCCGTTCATATAGTCTGCAAGAATAACGAATGAATGACTGACGGAGAGGGCGCCAAGACAAGCAACTCACCCAATCTTGAGTGGCCGCCCACAAAGGCCGACCTCCAGCGCTTGTACCTTGAGCAGAAGCTCTCGGCTGCGAAGATTGCGAAGATCTACGACTTGAGGTATGCGAGTCAGAAGACGGCCGAGTCGACGATATTGCATCATCTGAAGAGGAACGGAATCAGAAGGCGCGACCCCGCTGCGCATATCAGGAAAATCACAGATGATATGGTCGATGTCTGGGTAACCAAGTACAAGAATGGAGAGTCGCTGAAACAAATCGCCGGAGAGGTCGTGAGCCCGGTCTCTGTCTTCAACCATCTTCGTAAACGAGGAATACCGCTGAGAGACAAAGTCGAAGCGCAAATCAAATCTGTGAGGAAGTTCGAAAAGGTTCCGTTTGAAGGAGACGCCTATCAGAAGGGGTACCTGCTGGGGCTAGCTCGCGGTGATCTCAATGTCAAGCGCCATGGTAGAGCAATTAGAGTAAGAACGGCTTCGACGCACCCTGCAATGATTGACCTCCTGACATCACTAATGGTTCCGCATGGTCCTGTTAGGGTAAGACCAAGACTCTCCACAATGGCCGGATACGAATGGTCCTTTGAATCAGAACTTGATGCGAGCTTTGGCTTCTTATTGGAAGGAAGACTGACAGTTCCCGCTGGAGTAGAGAGCGTCGAATTTGTGTTAGGATATCTTGCAGGCCTTTTTGACGCGGAAGGAAGACTGTGGCTAAGAGCCGATAGGGCGTTCGAACCTCGAATGTCATTTACTAATAAGAACCTTGAACTCCTGGTCTGGGTTCAATCGTCGCTATCTATGCTTGGATTTCATGCCCATCTTGGCAAGCCAGACTCGAACGGCGTTCGTCAACTCCAGTTGTGGAGGGTAGAAGAGATTCTCAGTCTGCTGAAGATGCTAAGACTAAGGCATCCCGAGAAGAAGGCCAAGGTGAAGCTTATTTTCGAACCGATAGATTCCGAGCTTCGTCACGAAAGATGGAAACTGTTATTGAGGGAACTGAAAACTGACAAGGCCGAATTTCTCAAACTTGCTGAAAGCCTACTCATCCAGTAGGGTGATGGACCAAATTATGAAGCATGGAGCGATGATTACACCAACATGTTAATTTGACGAGTAGGCTGACTAGAAAATTAGCACTAGTGATCGGCCTCCACGGGCCAGTAATTGAGGCCCCAATACACGGGAGGGATGTCTGCGACGTGCACTCCCTTGAGGAGGTGCGGTATCGTCCTCATGTTCTTGAAGCTCGGGACGCCCAGCTTCAGCCTGTAGGGCTTGGGGCTGCCGTCGCTCACTATGAAGTAGCTCATCTCCCCGTGGGCGGCCTCCGTCCTGGCGTAGACCTCGCCCGCGGGCACCCTCGGCTGCGGCCCGAGCTTCAGCCTCACCGGGCCTGGGGGGAGGTTCTTGAAGGCCTGCCTCAGGATCTTCACGGACTCGCGCATCTCCTGGAGTGCGACGTAGCCCCTCGCCCAGCAGTCCCCTTCTTTGAAGGAGGACACCGAGAAGTCAAAGTCAGGGTAGGCGCCGTAGGGCTCCGCCTTCCTGATGTCGTGCGCCACGCCGGAGGCCCTGAGGACAGTTCCTGTGGCTCCCAGCTTGATGGCGTCGTCCCTCGTCAAGACGCCCACGCCCTTGGACCGCTCCTCCCAGAGCGGGTTCTTGAAGAATATCTTCTCGTACTCGTCCATCCTCTTGTCGAACCAGTCCAGCGTCTCGAAAGCCTGCACCTCCAGGCCCTCGGGCATGTCGTTCCTCACGCCTCCCGGGATGATGTACGCGAAGGTCACCCGGGCGCCGGCGATCCTCGCTGCGAGGTCGATGAAGAGGTCCCTGTCGCCCATGCACCAGGTGATCATCGTCGTCTGGCCTACGAAGAGCCCGAGGATGCCCAGGTAGTACTCGTGGGAGATGATCCTGTTGAACTCGGCCATTATCACGCGGAGGTATTCGGCCCTCGGCGGGATCTTGTTGTTCATGAGCTGGTCTACAGCCAGCGAGTAAGCGAAGAGTATCCCCGAGCTGTCGAGGATGACCGGCCTCTCGAGGTGCGGGACGTTCTGGATGTAGTTGCGGTACTCGCTCATCTTCTCCTCGCCCCTGTGGACGTATCCGGGGTCCGGGTCCGCCCTCACGACGTAGTCGCCGTCGAGCCAGAGGCGTATCCGGAAGTGGCCGGCGCCCGGGTGCTGCGGCCCGAGGGACACGGCCATGATCTTGTCTGCTTCAGGGGAGTACTCGAAGGCTGTGGACATTCCTCTTATCTCCCCGGAGAGGTGTAGTCCTTCCTGAGAGGCGGGATGTCGTTCCAGTCCTCTGGGAGCAGCAGGCGCCTCAGGTCGGGGTGACCCTCGAAGACAATCCCGAGCATCTCGAACGTCTCCCTCTCGTGGTATTCAGCTGCCGTCCACACCTCCACCAGGGAGGGGACCTTCGGGGAGTCCTCCCTCTTCACGCGCTCGGCGAGCTGGATGACGAGGTCCTGCTGTCCAGGCTTGGAGAGCGACCCCACGAAGTAGATGACCTCGAACTCGCCCAGCTGCATGTAGTCGGTGCCGGCCACCACGTTGAGGTGGTCGAAGCCGAGGACGTCCCTGACGAACAGGGCGACCGACTTTATCTGCTCGGGGGTGGAGGTGACCTTGACCCTCCTCTCCCTGACGTAGTCCACCTTCGTCGAGGGGAACCTCTCGACCATCCTGTCCGCGAGGGCCTTCGTGCGGGACGTGTCGGGCGCAGGGGGCATCGGGCCCATCGTGGAGACGGAAGGGCCCGCGTTGGTCACCGGAGGACTTGCTGGGACGGGGCCCTTCGCTTCCTTGTCGGCCGGATTGGCGGGTTGCATCTTGCGTTCCTATCCTATTGTCACGGAGTGTCGACGCGCCTACGTCCCGCGCAGGCTCGTGGAGTGCCTGATCTTGTCCTGGAGGAGGGCGACGCCCTGGATGAGAGACTCCGCCCGCGGGGGGCACCCCGGGACGTAGACGTCGACGGGGATGATGTCGTCTATCCCCCTCAGGACGTTGTAAGAGTCGAAGTAGAGGCCGCCGGTGATACTGCACGCGCCCATCGCGATCACCCACTTCGGTTCTGGCATCTGGTCGTAGATGAGCTTAAGCCTGGGCGCGAGCTTCCGCGTAACCGTGCCCATCACTATGATGAGGTCGCACTGCCTCAGGGAGCCGAAAGCCTCCAGGACCCCGAAGCGCTCAGCGTCGAACCTGGAACCGGAGGCGGCCCCGACTTCGACGCTGCAGCACGCCGTTTCCAGATGGACGGGCCAGAGGCTATAGAGCCGGCCCCAGTTGGCGACGTAGCGGAGCGGGGCGCCGATCGCGTCCTGCAGGATCTCGTTTACCTTGCCCACGAGGACGTTTACCTCCCCGGTCTTCGGGACCTGGGCTGCCTCTACCATATGTCTCGCTTCCCCGCCATGTGGACGGTGAGGCCCATGGGTATCAGGAGCGCTCCTACGAAGACGACCATCAGCCAGCTGGAGAGCTGCCCGAGGGCGAGGGGCTGGTAGGCGACCGCCCACGCGAAGAGGAACATCGCCATCACGTCGAAGACGACGAACATTAGGAGGTAGGCGTAGTACTGCATCATGAAGTGCATCTTCCCCCTCCCGCGGGGGACCTGCCCGGCCTCGAACGTGGCGTTCTTGATCGGGTTGGGGCTCTTCGGCGCGAGGAGCCTAGAGGCGATGAGCATTATCGAGGTGAAGAGGACCCCTACGACGCCCATTGCGAAAACGGATCCGATGTCTCCAAAGATCGCCAAACCCTTGCGAGCCCTCTTGAAATTCCGCGAGCTTCAGTGGATATTAAAGCTTGGCGGGGCCGCGACCAAGCTCGCGCTCGGTCTCGGGTGTCTTTGGCGCAGCGCGGAACGACAAGCGAAACACATTTAGTAACGCCCCGCTCGGCTTGAGGCAGTATGCGCATTGCCATTGTCGGCTGCGGTGTAGCGGGGTCTTACTTGCTCAACAGGATACCTCCGGAGCACGAGGTCGAGGCCTTCGAGATGCGCGAGAAGGACAAGTGGTGGGCGGTCTGCGCTTGGGGGACGAGCGCGCCCTTCATCTCTGACCTCGTCAGCAAGGTGGGGCTCAACTTCGAGGACTACATCCTCTTCCGCGGCAAGAGCATGATCGTAGACCCCGGCAACGGACATGACACCTTCAACATCAAGCTCAACGGGCTCGTGACGTTCGACAAGACGAGGCTGTTCGGCGACATGAAGAAGGGGAAGAACATCCACTGGGGAGCTCACCCGAAGGGCCTCAGCGAGCTCAAGGGGTTCGACGTGGTCATCGACGCGACGGGCTTCCACAGGTCGATACTGGGCAAGCTGGAGCACGACGCGGCAATCCCGTGCTTCGAGGTGGAGGTGGAAGGCAAGTTCCCCTGGGACGACTTTTACATCAGGCCCTACCCCAGCCTCAGCGGTTACTTCTGGTACTTCCCGCTAGGTGAGGGCAGAGGGCACATCGGAGCGGGGGACTTCAAGGCTCAGTACAGAGGGGAGATAGAGGAGATGGTCAAGAAGTACGACTGGAAGGTAGTGAGAAGGGTCGGAAGGCCAGTGAGGATCCTAGCGCCAGCCTACATGGGTCCGTTCTACACAGAGCCCAAGTGCTTGAGCTGCAACAAGACGATTCACAACAAGAAGTTCCTGAAGATCGCCAACCAGGTGAGATCTGGCCAGGCCGCGGCGGCGATGATTTCGAGCTCTTCGGGCGGTCAGGTCGCGACGACGGCATTCGCGGAGAGAGGTGCCCCCTCGAACGGCGGGGTGGGCCTGCCGAGCGCAAGTCCCCTTGGCATGAACGGGCACGGATACTGCGACTGTTCGAGCCCAAGGCCGGACTGGCCACTGGTGGTTGGCGTCGGAGAGAGCATTGGGACTGTCTACCCGCTGCTCGGCGAAGGGATAATCCCCAGCATGCAGTGCGTCAATATGTTCGTGGAGCACATGGACGACATGGAGGCTTATTCCAAGGCGGTCTTGAAGCACTTTGACATCTACGCCAAGGTGTACAGGTTCATCAAGGCGAAGATGGACGGCAACTTCTCCGTGTTGAGGGAGTTACCCGACATGGCGTCGATGTATTGGCACATGAAGACAAACGAGAGAAGGTATGGCCTCGAGACCCACCTCAGAGACATCCTCAAGGTCGTCAACGTCTAGCCAGAAGGGCTCGGCGGACGTCCGCGCCCACTCCGCCGTCCATGTGCTCAAGGGTGCGGTTACCACGGTCCTCGGCCAGAGGCGGTTCGCCGCGTCCCCGCCTGGGCAGCTAAACGTGAGGACGGAGGCCACGCCGACAGTGCAGGAGCTCTCCAAGATCGAGGTCGCCTCGAACAACAAGATCGCCGAGGACGCGGAGTTCCTGGAGTTCAGCATGGAGAGGCAGGAGGCGGAGGGGCATTTTGGCGAGGGTATCTTCGACCTCTTTCCCGCGCCGGAGGGCGGTGCGCTGCTGAACATTGTGAGGATAGCCGATTGGGACGTGAGTTGCTGCCCACGGAAGCACGTCGAAAGCGCCGGCTCGATCGGCGCGATGAGGATCGACGGCGCTTACTATGACGGCGCGCTGAAGGTCGTCACGCTAAGGTTCCACCTTGTGTGAAGTCGGCCTGGGCATACCAAAACAGTATATTGGTGATGCCGAGGCCCTTGGATTCGGGCCCGTAGCTCAGTATGGACAGAGCGAACGCCTCCTAAGCGTTAGGCCGAGGGTTCAAATCCCACCGGGCCCGCCAACTCCCTCACCTGCCCCGCGCCATCATTGATGATCGCCCATGTCCTAGCCTGCAGCAAAGGAGGGCGACGAGGGGACCAGACGCCCTTGGGGCAAAATCTCTGTCCTCCTCCTTCCTGGCTCCCTCGGAGTTCACGGCGGTCATGCCACGTTCGTGCCGTTGGTGACAGCGGATTTCGCCGTCCCTGAGCTGCTCAGGACGAACAGGTCGACGGTGTAGGCGTCGAGCGGAACTGCGAAGTAGAACCCCACTGTCGTGTTCTGTCCGGGGTTGGCCCCGACGATGGCGACTGCATCTATCGCGACCGTCTGCCCGACGAGGTCGTGCAGCGTTGCGTACGCTGTCGCGTTCATCTGACTTGGAGATTGGTTTGTGAAAGTCGCCGTAAGCAGCGGCGCTATCGTAGTGTAGTTCACCCAGGGCTGGCCCGCAAGGCTGATCCAAGGATAGCCCGAGGGGACTGCCCCCGTCGAGGAAGAGTCGGCGTATGAAGGGGCGGAGAGCGAAGCGATGGCGACGACCACCGCGGGCGCGGCCGCGATTCCCTCTAGCTTGCTGATTTTCATTTTTCGGTTTCACCCCCTTTCCTGACTTGTGCAGGGGCGGGGACCGTTAATCTAGCTCACACGCGTGGAACAGGCATTCCTAGAAATCCCCTAGGAATACCGCGAGAAATTGGCCTTCTTTCCCGAGACTATGGGATGTTGCGTTTTAGGTTCGAGACGATCTAGCCTGGGAGCAGGCTCAGGAAACGGGCCACTTTGCTTGGGCAGTTCCCGGGGGTGCAGGAGTAGGTGTAGTCCTCTGGAAAGTTCTCGCGCCAATAGGCGATTGCCCTTGACACGTAGCTCTGGTCGAAGAGGGTGAATTGGGCGGCCTCAAGAATCCCGATCTGCTCTCTGAGTGGCGCGTACCTGCAGCAAGGATTGCCATCCTTGTCCAGAACTGTCCAGGAGCACCTTTGGGTGGTCGACCATCCGGTCTTCCCGGGTTTGCCCGTAGGCTCGTTGCTCAACTTCCGGTCGTGAATAATCATCCCACGAGATAAAGCGGTTGCACCTAACGAGTTAGGAACGCTGTTCCAGCGCGACGCGCCTAGCGAGGGGCGTTCTCGCTACGAGCCGAGCGTGAAAGGCTGGTTTTGAGGATAGGCGATCTTGCTGACGTTCATCTCGGACGCATACTTTGCCATCACCTTCTCTTCTGCAGCCCTCAGCACCTGAGAGAGTGTGGACGGCTTGATTCCGATGTGCTTGCTGAGCTCCGTGAGGCTGATCCTGCGCGGGAATTCAAAGTAGCCCAGCATCATCGCCTTGCCTAGGATCTCCTTTTGGCGAGAAGTCAGCCGGCCCTCGCTCTTCACCTCCGAGACCCCTCCGATTGAAGCCCTGATGTGGAGGTCGTCCAGACGTGCTAGCAGCGTCTTGAGCTGGACGGAGTCCTTCACGAGCAGCCTCCACATGCCGTCGGCCTCGGACTTGCTGTATGGACAGCTGAGGCAGAATGCCCCGCTTTCCAGGACTGCTTGGCACAGTCCAGGCCTATCGAGGATGGCCACGCACAGGCTCCTGGATGGACGTCCCGACGTCTCCCCCGCGTAGACCTTCTTGAAGACCTTCTCCTCTTTCAGGTCGGCTATGACTTCGCCTGCGTTCCGGCTGGGTGACGAGATGTCCACCAGGAACGTCATCTCCTTCTTGTTGAGCTCCTTGCAGTCCAACACTGTTATCGTGGATTCGTGCTTCCTTGCCAGGGCCTGAACCTGTGTCTCCGCCTCGAGCTTCAACGAAACTTGTCTGAGCAACTTGCTCCCTAACCGGTTAGGCCCCCGACTATTTAATCCGACGACGCGATTCTCACGACTGAGAATAGGCCTGGTGCGGTGCTGATACGGCCGGGACCAGTCGGCGGCCTAAGCGATTAGGTGAACGCCTTATGACTGCAAGCCCCTACAATCGTCCTGCAAGGACTAGGGGAAACTTGGCGCGATCGATGATGACACCAGACAGAGACTTGGCTCGGTCGATTAGGTTCGCGATGCAGGCCACGAAGGACCTAGACCTGCTGAGTCCCCAGACCGAGGGTACGGCCGTCGAGAGACTGGCGATGGTGTTCGGCCATGACGTTGCCAAGGCTCTCTTCCCCAAGAAGAAGGGGAGCCCTAGCGCCGTTCTGGAGGTGCTGGCGCCATTTTGGAGCGAGAACCGGCTGGCAAACATAGTGTTCACCAGGTCTGACCCCGAAACGATCAAGCTGTACGACTGCTACGACTGCGACGCTACGAGGGCTGGCTACCCCCCACGTCCGTGCACCTTCAAGAAGAGCCTGCTCGAAACTGTGTTCCGCGACGCATTGGGGACCAAGCTCCACTTCGACGAGTTGGAGTGCTGCAAGACGGGAGGGGCAGCTTGCGTGTTCAGGCTGATTCCGCTCAAGCCCATGCACTCGTAGCCGGGCGCCCCGCCTTTTCCGTCCGCCGAAGTCGCCACACTGGAAGGCGGCTCACGTCGGGGCGGCTTTGATGGTCTTCTTCAGGACGTAATCGAAAAAGCGCTGCGTATCGCCGTCGTCCGAGACCCATTCTGCGCGCAGCCGAGTCTTCTTCTCCGCTCTCCTCAGGGCTGAAAGGAGAGAGCGGTTCAGGTCCTTTGCGCTCTCGCCCTCCATATCCGCCCGGATGATGTATTCGCCGCCCTCCTCCTTCACAGATCCACTTCGGATTAGCGCCTCAAGGACGGGTTTGATGAGCTTGGGGCTCGAGCTGCTCACTCTGGCAACTAGCCTGAAGTGCTTTCTTGCCATCGTCAGACCCCACGATCGCCCTGGTCATTGAAATCCCTTCCTGACGTTATGTCGTTGTTCCTCCTGCGGGGAAGACAGCGGTCACGCCTTCTCCTCTATTTGGAGAGGAATCTCCACGACACTATCATCCCAAGGACCGTGAGCACAAGCGCAAAGGAGCCCAGATAGAGGAAGTCGAATTGAAGGCGCGCCATCCCCGTAGAGCCGAGCAGAAGCTGGCGAGAGATGTCGGTCGCGTAGCTGATGGGGTTCACCTGAACTATCGGCTGGAGCCAGCCGGGCATCAGCTTTGAGGGAAACATCGCGTTGCTGGCGAAGAGGAGGGGCAAGTTCAGGAGGTTGACTATCATGATCTGGGTGTCCTGGTTCGAGGAGCGGACCGCGAGCATGACGAAGAGCGAAGAGAATCCCATCACCATCAGGAAGAGCGCGGTGAAGCTGCCCAGGATCCCGAGGACCGTGAAGTGCGAGACGTCGAGTCCGAGCAACACCGCGATGACGAGCACAATGGCCGCCTGGGTCAGTCCTCGGACTATGGACGCAAACACCTTCCCTAGAGGTATGGCGAAGCGCGAGAGAGGGGTGCTCAGCTCCTTGTTGAGGAACCCTAGCCTCCGGTCCCAGACGACCGAGTTTCCGCTGCTCATGGCCATGAACAGGGCGATGAAGGAGAGCATCCCCACCGCCAGGAAGGAGAAGTAATCGGTCGTCCCGAAGGTGCTCTGCATCACCTGCGACGCAATGGTGTTGAGTTCCGCCTTTGGTATGTTGAGCCCGGGGATGCTGAAGGAGCTGCCGGTGAAGATCCCTCCGATGTTCATTGCCTTCCCGAAGAGTCCAAGCCAAAGGACGGGCTGGATCAGCGTCAGGAGGAGCATCAAGGGAGACTTGTACCATTTCTTGAGGTCTCTGTTGGTGAGGGCCCAAACGCCGTGCGCCGGGCTGGTGTTGACCCGGGCCTCTTGGTCAAACGACGGGAGCGAGCTCTGATTCGCGCTTCCACGTAGACTCGTAGGTTCGGGCGGCCTCTGGCCCTCGGTCGTTGTCTCTGTATCAGTCATCCGCGTCTTTCACCAGAGTCTCCTCTACCTTCCTCTCCTCATCCCCATCATCCCGTGTCTTGGAGCTTGAGAGCCGCTCTCAGCGCGCTCTTCCCTGATCGACCGGCCCGTGTACTCCAAGTAGACTTGGTCGAGCGAGGGCTTGGATATCGAGATCTTTGTGACCTTCGCGCCAGCCAACCTCACCGCTTCCAGCACGGCCGGCGCGGTCTCCTCTCCCAGCAAGGACTTGATCCTGTAATCAGATTCCATCCTTCTGACGTCCACTACGTTGGCGATCCCCTTGATCGCAGGAGACAGGTCGGCCGCACCGTCCTGGACTTGCACCTCGATTATGTCCCCCCCGATGCTAGCCTTGAGCTCGCTCGGCGAACCGAGGGTCAGTATCTTTCCGTGGTCGATGAGGGCGATTCTGTCGCAGAGGTTGTCGGCTTCGTCTAGATAGTGGGTCGTCATGAACAGCGTCATGTGGAAGTCTTCCTTCAGCCTCCGAATGTAGTCCCACACCGCCGCCCTGGTCTGGACGTCGAGGCCCAGGGTGGGCTCGTCGAGGAAGAGGAGCCTAGGGCGGTTGATGAGGCCGGAGGCCAGCTCCAGCCTTCTCTTCATTCCCCCTGAGAACGTGCTGACCTTGTTGCCGGCGTACTTGGCGAGCTCGACCAGATTGAGAAGCTCCTGTGCGCGCGGCTTGGAAACTTTCCTGGATATTCCGTAAAAGTCTGCGCACAGCAGGACGTTCTCGATGCCGGTAAGGTCTTCGTCGGCGGTGGACTCTTGCGGCACGACGCCAATGCTCCTTCGCACCGCGTTCTGCTCCTTGATCAGATCGTGGCCGCAGACCGTCGCATTTCCTGAGGTCGGGCGCAGGATCGTGGTGAGCATGTTTATCGTGGTGCTCTTTCCAGCCCCGTTCGGGCCCAAGAACCCGAAGATCTCCCCCTGCATCACCGAGAAAGAGACATGGTCCACGGCGTTCGTCTTCCCGTCGAAGCTCTTGGTGAGATTCTCGAGCTTCAAGACCTCCATGGCTTGCGTGGCCGTCCCCGTCATGCCTGGTGCCCCTTCGGCGTGCACCTGACCCTGCGGGTGTGATACGGAAGACTCGATCATGCGCCCCGAACCGAGTCTAACGCCTCGCCGAACCCTAATAAGAGGGGAAGACGATTCTCACGATTGGCAACCGTGCCCCGAGGACGCCTCTCTCCTTGGGGGAGCCGCCTGGATGGCGTCTACGGGACGACTGAGAGTTTGACGTACACGGACTGCGATACCAGGCCGTCCGTGGCGGTAACAAGCAGAGTGTAACTTCCTGAGGGCGTGTCATGGCCTGCATCGATGCTGACCTTGAGATTCTGGGTGCCCGCCAGCTGGCCTATCTCGCTCTTGTCAGCCCCCATCGTGATGTTCATCCCTGCCGAGGCGGACGTCCCGGCGTAAGACAACTGAATCGAGATGGGGGAGGAGTCGCTCCCACGGAGTTCGACCTGAAGACTCGCGCTTCCACCTCTCGGGACCGTGAGGCTGGAGTTCTCGGCCGCGGAAATCGAGAAGGACGGCTGGTATGAGGCGTCGACGAACCCCACCGCGTCGGAGGTCGACTCGGTGAACCACGCCCTCCCGCCGCCCAGGGCAAACGTCAGGGCGTTGTCTATCTGGGACATGTTGCCCGCCGCTGGGTCGGAGATGCTGTACTCCGTCAACGTCTTGGACTGGGCGTTCAGCTCAGAGATTCTGTTTCCATAGTGCTCGTTGAACCAGACGAGGGAGCCGTTCGTCTCCACGAAGTATGGGAGCGTGGTATCGACGTAGACGACGCGCGAGGTGGGATAGAGCGTCCAGTTTCCGCCCTCGAGGCCGTTGAACGCCAGGCTCGAGTCACCATGCTGTGCGATCCACAGTCCACCAGCCCCGAGCGAGAGGCTGTCGGGGTCGGAGAGGCTCTGGTTTCCTCCTCCCACGGGCTCCGGGCTGAAGTGCGCCGGGTCAAAGGCGAAGACCGCAGGGCCGCTGATCAGGGGCGAGGCGTCGACATAATACCCGGTGGTGCTGTTGGCGAAGACAATCTGAGCCGGGACCCCGGGCGCGCTGACGGTGGCCGAGGAGTTTGGAAGGTGTTCGGGGACTTGGACGGAGTGCTCCAAGAGCGTGCCATTGCCGAAGAGGGTCCCGATCTGCCCAGAATGGATCTGGGTGAACCAGAGCGCGTTGTCGGGCCCCGGCGTGAGAGTATATGGCAGCGAGTCTGCGGCCAGGAGCGGGACGACCTCGAAAGTGTCGTTCGACGCGTCCAGACCGACCAGCCTGTTCTGGGCTGAGTCGGAGGCCCAGACCCTCCCGTCCCAGAGCGCCACCCCCCAGATGTCAGTCCTGTCTGCGCACGTGTATCCTTCCGGGGAGCTTGCCGGATAGTTGCCAGGGAACGAGTACTCGACGAGGGTCCCGTTCGTCAAGTAGAGGTGCGCGAGCCCCGGGACCGCTTCCTCGCCGAACCAGACCGAGCCGTCTGGCGCGACCGTGATCGCGTTCGGCCACCTCTCCGGAGAAGGAAGAGAGAAGGTCGTGACGGCGCCGAAGGTCCTCGAGGCGAGCTGGCTCTTGACGACGGGACTCCGCAGGAAAGGCGGGCAACCGGAAGCGGGAGGGGGGCGGAGGGCTGCAAATGCGCCTACGCCGAGAAGCAGGGCGACAAGGGCTACCGCCAGGATGCTCCTGCGTCTCAACGTCTCCTTTCTCTCGAGCCTTCTGTCAGCTATTAGACCTTGTCAGCGGGATTCCAGCATCTCTGCACGCCCAGAGGTCGGCCGTCAGAGGACCACGGTCGTCCCGGCCTTGCCGGCGAGGGCCTCTTCGGCCAACTCCAACGAGGTGATGATGGCGCTCTCTCCCCCAGACTCTAAGAACTTGACCGCGCTCTCGACCTTCGGCCCCATGCTCCCGGAGGGGAACTGGCCTTGCTCGAGCAGCCTCCTGCACTCCGCGACGGACAACTTGGCCATGGGACGTCGAGAGGGCTTGTTGTAGTCGATGTAGACCGAGTCCACGTCCGTCAGGATCATCAAGACCTCAGCCTTCACCACGCTTGCCAAGACCGCTGCTCCAAGGTCCTTGTCAATCACGGCTTCGACGCCGCGTGCCTCGCTCTCCACGGTGATCGGAATGCCGCCGCCGCCCGCAGCGATCACGATGACCCCGAGGTCCATGAGCTCTCGGATCGTCGGCCCCTGGACTATCTCGAGCGGAGTCGGCGAGGGCACCGTCCTTCTGTAGCCTCGCTCGCTGTCGTTTGCGAGGAACCAGCCCTTGGTCTTCTTGAGCCGGGAAGCCTCGCTCTCACTGTAGAACGGGCCTATGGGCTTCGTGGGACTCTTGAACGCGCGGTCCTTCGCATCTACCACGGTCTCGGTGAGCACCGTGGCGACCTGGAGGTCGAGTCCGACCCTCTTGAGCTCGTTCCTCAATGACTGTTGAATCATGTATCCGATTAGGCCCTGAGACTCGGCTCCGCAGACGTCGAGGGGCATGGGCGGGAGCGCGTCTTTTGCGATTTCATCCTTCAGGAGTAGGTCGCCTACCTGCGGGCCGTTTCCGTGGGTGATGACGATGCTGTGCCCTTGCTGGATGAGTCTGGCGAGGTGTCTGCAAGCCTTGCGAACGTTGTCGAACTGCTCCTCGGCCGTCCCCTTGTTGGCTCGCAGAAGGATGGCGTTTCCACCCAGAGCTACAAGGACCCTCTTCGCAGGCACGGTCACGACCCCAGCTTCTCGAGCAGCCTCAGCATGTCGACGTCTCCGCCCGCGGGGGGCTTCCAGTCGACGTGGACCACGACGACGTCTTGGGACCGGAGGTCGTCTGCGAAGGTAGAGACTCCGATGTTGACGACCTTCAGCTTCCTCGAGAGGATGGACTTCTTCCCGATCTTCTCGGACATCCTAGTCCGACCTCCTGAGTGTCGCCGCTTCTATCTTCTTCCCCGATGCGATCAGCGCTGATAGCCTCGTCGCCTGGGCGTTGCTGGGCATCACCAGCGCTCCGGCCGCTGAGAGGGCCTTCAGTTGGCTCGCGAGGCCCTGGAAGTCGCCCTCCGTCCCGACGACCGAAGCGACGAACGGCAGGCTCCGGCCCGCCGCGTTGGCCTGACCTCTGGCCTTTTGGATCGCGGGGGCCAGCTGCCCGGCGGGGTCGGCGTTCGAGCCGTAGCCCAGCTCCACATCGAGCAAGATTACCGCGGTCTCAGGGTCTTTGGCCTCCTGCGCTATCCTCATGTTCCTCAGGCTGAAGTCTATCATGGGGTGCGCCCGCCCCTCGACGAATTCTTCGGAGCCCATGTCGATGCAGACGTGCTTCTTGCTTGGCGCGTCTCCTGGGAGGTGGTACTCGGGCTTGATCGGGGCGTTGGAGTACACGTCGCCCAGCAATGGCTGAAGGATGCTCTGCGACTCGTAACAGAGCGTCCCCCCGGCGAAGAGGCCGCGGACGTACTTCTGCCCCTTGGCGAGCCTCCTGTTCTCTGCCAAGGCCGCTGAGACCGCCGCCTTCGAGAGGGGGTCGGGGGCGGCCTGGCGCCTCCCGCCAGCAAGCTCGCATGCGACCCTCGCTGCGCCTTCGAGGGTGCTGGCGCTCCTGAGCTTCCCGAGCTCGCGCGAGCTGATCTCCCCGCCCAAGAAGTTCACCAGGACGGGTTTTCTGCATCGCTTCGCGACTCCGAGGACCTTCTCCATCGTGCCGGAGGCTGGCGGCTTGGAGATGAGCACTATCACGTCCGTGTCCTTGTCGGCCTCGAGCATCTCGATGCCCTGGACCATTGTGAGCCCTCCTACTTGCTCGGACACGTCCCCGCCCCCGGTGCCGATCGCTTGCGAGACGCCGAGGCCCGCCTTATGGATGAGGGTGGTGACCTCCTGAAGGCCGGTGCCAGAGGCGGAGACGAGGCCGATCGCGCCTTCGCGGATGACGTTCCCGAACCCTAGGACCTTGTGGTTGATTATCGAGGTCCCGCAGTCCGGCCCCATGACGAGAAGGCCCTTCCTGCTCGCTGCTCTCTTGAGCTCGACCTCCTCTTCGCGAGAGACGTTGCTGCTGAAGAGGAAGACGTTGAGGCCGCTGGACAGCGCTTGCATCGCTTCCCTCTTTGCAAACTGGCCTGGGACTGAGATGACCGCAAGGTTCGCGTCTGGGAGCAGCTCAAGCGCTTCCCCCAACGACGTGGGCGGCGCACTTTCCCCCGCGGGCCTCTCGCTAGGGGACAGGAGAGCCTCCAGCTTCCCCAACGCCGCGTCGAGCGAGTGGGAGTCCTTGGCCTCGATCGCTACTATCATGTCGTCGCCGGCGGCGCGGCCGATGGCAGCATCCGCGAACCCCGCCTCGGACAGCACTCGCCGGTTGAGCTCCGTCGCCATCACGACGGCGGCTTGTGAGACCCCGGGGAGCTTGGCGAGGGTGTTCGAGATCTTCATCAGGCTGATCGAGTCCCTGTAGGTGGCCTTCTTCACCATCACCCGGCTCGCCATCAGTTCTCCCTCCGGTCTAGTCCCGACTTCATGCCCGTGCAGAGCATCGCGCCCAGGATGACTCCGAGGATTGTGTCTGTGCCTGAGGTCTCGCCAATCGCCATTACGTGTGCCGTCTCCAGCTCGACAGACTCGCGTCCTCCCGTTAGAAGCGCTTTGCACAGCCTCAGGGCAGGCTCGTTGCCCCTTCCCACGGCGGCCTGCGCGAGGTACTCCTCGCTGAGCGTCGTCGTCCTGCCGCGCGACTCCGAGACCACGGCGTCAGATAGGAGCCTGAAGGCGTATCTCGCCTCCCCGATAGAACCGGAGCAGAGGGAGCACACTAGTGCAATCCCTGCCAGCGCGTCGTCGGAGGACGGGGTCAGCCCTGGCCCCAGGCCTACGAGCCCGCGGACAGCCTCGGTGAGCATCTTGCCGTCCGAAGAGACGAAGGCGCGCTCGAGCTTGACGATTGAGGGGAGAGCGGCTTGGGCGAAGATGTTGAGCAGGGGTGCTTCTCCTCCGGCTCTCGGTTGGAGCAGTGCCAGCAACCCTCCTAGACCTCCCAGGTTCCCTTGCTCCAGCGCCATAGTCCTCATCACCTCGATGTTGGCCGCGACCTTGCTACCCTCGAGCTCTCCCACCCCAAGATTGGCATCGGGGGAGAAGACGATCGTGGAGTCGAGCGAGATCTGGTAGCGACTTCCGAGCTCCAGAGTCATCTTGTGGACACTGACTTCGTCTCCGACTCGCACGCCTAGCGAGAGCATGTCTGGGATTCCCGGGGGCAGCCCTACAACGACGTTAAGGGGGCCTCGCCCTACCCCCTCTGTAACCAAGCAGACAAGTCCCTGCGGGAGCGCCATGTTGATTGCTCGGTAGAACATGCCGACTATGCTTCCTTTTCCCCCCAGCGAGAGGCGTGAGTGGGCAGTCGATCCGACCGATGATGCTGATGTCAAGGATGTCATCGGATGGGTTGGCATGTCGCTGAGCGGTTTCGAGATTGAGCTCATGGCTTCAAGACGCCCCCCATCATCAGGCCGATCTCCTTCATCTCCGCCGTCTTGGCAGGAACGATTCCCATTATCTTCCCCTCGAATATGCAGGCAATCCTGTCGCTCATCGACATGATCTCGTTTAGGTCGCTGGAGATCAGCAATATTCCCACCCCCAGCCTCCGCTGTTCCCGGAGCTTCTCGGTGATGAACTCGGTCGCACCTACGTCGAGACCTGAAGTCGGCTGCGCTGCAATCAAGACCTTTGGGCTCCTGGACAAGACCTTGGCTAGAATGAGCTTCTGCATGTTTCCTCCTGACAAGGTCCGGGCGGGGGCGTCCACTCCACCGCAAGAGATCGAGTACTCCTCGACGAGGCGCTCGGCGTTCTGGTGGACCTGTTCGCTGTCCAGCATATACCTCTTCTCGAATCTCGGGTCGTTCCTCACCTCGAGCACGAGGTTTTCAGCAATGGACATGTCGAGCACCAGGCCGGAGCCCATCCTGTCCTCAGGTATCTGACCTACCCCGCGCGCTATCATCTCCCGCGGCGAGGCGTTCGTGACATCGGCATCCTTCAGCAGGACCTTCCCGCCGGTGACCTTCTTCATCCCGGTGAGGACGTCGGCCAGCTCCGTCTGGCCGTTGCCAGCCACGCCGGCTATCCCGAGGATCTCGCCCGCCCGCAATGTGAACGATATCTTGTCAAGGGCGAGCGCGCCCTTGTCGTTCAAGGCAGAAACCTGCCTGACTTCGATGGCCGCGACCTCTGAGCGCTCTCGCGCAGGCTCTCCCTCTACATGCGGGACGTCCCTGCCGACCATCTTTTCTGCGAGCTCGTTGGGGTTGGTTTCTTTGGTCATGAGCCGGGCGACGACCTCTCCGTGCCTCAGGACCGTCACTCTGTCGCTCACTGCCATGACTTCCGGAAGCTTGTGCGTGATCACGACGACTGCCCGTCCCTCGGCGGCCATTGAGCGCATGAAGTGGAAGAGGCCCTCGGCCTCCTGGGGAGTCAGAACGGAGGTGGGCTCGTCGAGAATCAGCGTGTCCGGCTCACGGTAGAGCGCCTTGATTATCTCAACCCTCTGCCTCTCGCCCACTGAGAGTTGTGCGACCAGCGCCTTCGGAGTGACGCGGAGCCCGTATTCCTTCGCGAGCTCGTTTATCTTGCTGACGACGTCGTCGAGGTTCAGCAGCGGCTCCCTCTTGGCCTTGAGCCCTAGCCCGACGTTCTCTGCGACAGTGAGGGTCGGGATAAGCTGGAAGTGCTGGTGGACCATCGCGATCTTCAATGCGATGGCGTCCTTGGGAGACTCTATCGCGACGCTTTCTCCGCGGACCAGGACCTCACCTGAGTCGGCTCTGTAGAGCCCATAGAGGATGTTCATCAGCGTGGTCTTGCCGGCTCCGTTTTCGCCAAGTAGGGCTTGGACCTCGCCCCCGTATATGGCGAAGTCGATTGAGTTGTTGGCCACGACCCCTGAGAAACTCTTCGTGATCCCCTTCATCTCGATCAAGGGGATGGTTGATGACGCTCGTGGCAAAGAGGTAGCACTCAGCTGCTGGTCAACCCTCTCGGATAAAAAAGGAAGGGGAACCCTCCCGCGAACGCCTGACTAGGGCGTGGTCGGAGGGCTCGACGTGTTGTTGAAGGGGACCTGGATTGTGCCTGCTACGATTCCTGCTTGGGTCTGGTTGAGCAGAGTCTTCACAGATGTCGGGATTACGGTGTCGTAGGCGTGGAAGGGCGCGAGCGAGCCTAGGTTCAAGTTCTCGATCGTGCCTCCGATTTGGCTCCATGTGCCGTCGATGATGTGCTCGATGACTGGCTGTATGAATGCGGTCATGTTCAAGAGGACGCTCGTCATCATGTCGGTCGGCGATAGGTCGACTTGGTCAAGGACCGTGCCGATTAGTGTGGTGTTCGTGACCGTCGCTGCAGAGATCACTCCGAGTCCGGTGGTGTCCGCTATTGGGACGAGGATGTCTACATGATTCGTGTTGATCATGGTAGTCGCATCTTCGTAGCCGATGGTTGGGTCACTCCATGTTCCTGGGACTGTGAGGTATACCTGGGCTGATGGGTTTGCGGCCTTCACGCCGGCCTGATACGCGAAGAACTCATACGAGAGAGCCGCGAACCATTGGCCGATTACGACGCCTACGGCGTTTGTCTTCGTCATCTTGCCCGAAAGGACGCCCGCCAAGTAGTAGCCTGTGGCCTGGTTTTGGGCGCCGAGTGCCACGACGTTCTTGGTGATGTTGTCATAGTCGTATGTCGGCGTCATGATGAAGTCGACCTTGGGGAATTGAGCTGCGATTGCCTCGGTGGTCCCGATGAACTGATTTCCGTCTGTCCATATCACGTTGTAGCCTTGCTGCGCGTAGGTCGTCATAAGTGCGCCCTGGCTAGAGTAGGCGACGTCCTGTGAGATCGAGACGTTCCAGCCGTAATGAGATCCGATCCATTGGGCGACCTGGACGCCTTGGTCGTTCAGGCCATCGTCTGTCGTGTCTCCACCGACGAGAAGCGCGAGCTTGAAGTGCGAAGTTGGCGTTGTGCTTGTGCTCATCGCTGTTGTTGTGCTGACTGACGTAACTGTGGTTGTGCTTGTCTTGCTTGTGAGAACCACCGTGCCGGCCACCGCCACTACTAGGATTACTATCACTATCGCAGCCACGGCCGTCGTCGTGATTGCCACCCTGTCTTCTGTGCGCATATGGTATCTTCTCCTTGCGGGCTATAGCGTCTCGTCGCTATATATACCGCGGATACGATTTCCATCCATGAGAACGCAGAGAACCGATGTTTCGGCCCCTACTTCCGCTTGTAGGGAACCGTAAGGGACGAGGGGGATTTGGTTCCCCTGTGGAAGAGGATTATGAAGACTATCGCGAAGATGTACGGTATCGCCAGCAGGAAGTACCCTGACCCAGGTCCGAGGCTGGAGAACAGGCCCGAGCCGATGAACACCGCGGCTATCGAGTATCCTAGCCCGAAGACCCACGCCCCCACGATTGCCTTGTAGGGGCTCCATCTTCCGAAGATCACGACGACGATTGCAATCCACCCACGCCCTGCCACGAGTGTGTCCCCTGTCGCGTAGAGGCCGAGGTAGCCAAGGACGAGGGACGCCCCCGCCAGTCCGGCAAGAGTAGCGCCAAGGATCACGCACAAGTGCCTGACAAGATTGACGTTGACTCCCGCCGAGTCGGCGGCTTCGGGGTTCTCTCCCACCGCCCTGATCTTCAGGCCCCACGTTGTCTTGTAGAGGACCCAACCCAGCAGTATGGCCGACGCGAACGAAGCATAGACCAGGACGTTCTGGCTGAACAGGATAGGCCCCACGACAGGAAGACCGCTCAGCAGGGGGATCTGCACGGGTGATATCGGGCGTACGTGCAGATAGGTGGTCTTCGTCACTATCACGTATCCGAAATCGCCCAAAGAAAGCGCCAGGAAGTATATCATGAGCCCCGCGATTAGCTGGTTGATTCCTATCCTGACCGTTGCGAATGAGTGAAGGAGACCCATCGCCGCCCCGACGGCCACTCCTGCAAGAAGCCCATAGAGATATGACCCCGTCGAGAAGGTGACCCAAAGCGAGACGAACGCAGACAGGCTCATCACGCCCTCGATGCCCATGTTTAGCACGCCTGACCTCTCGGCGTACACTTCGCCGATTGATGCATAGAGAATGGGCATCGTCAAGGGGAGGCTGGCTGCCAGAATCGATATGATGAGGTCGCCGTAGGAAACCATCCTCGTCAGCGCCTCCTCGCCCTGTCGCCGATCCACTTCTCGACGACCAGGACAGACAACACTATTATCGCCTGCAGGGCGTAGATCAGGTCAATCGGTATCGCCGCGGCGCTTTGCTGCAGGCTCCCGCCACCAACTGACAGTGCCGCGTAGAGCACGGAGGCGACGACTATGCCCAACGGGTGGAACGAGCCTAGGGCGGCCACGGAGATTCCCTGATAGCCGTATCCGGGTGAGAAGTTCTGCGCTAGCACGTGATCGACGCCAGCCACCACCACGATGCCCGCCAGGCCCGCGAGGGCCCCGCTCATCAGCCCCACAGCGAGAATGCTCCTCGAGACGCTTATGCCCCCGCTCTGCGCCGCTCTAGGGCTCGCTCCGGACGCCCTGATCTCGTAACCCAGAACCGTCTTGTATAGGACAAAGTAGACCGCGATTGCCCCCGCCAGGGCGACTATGACCCCCACGTTGAGTTGGGTGCTCTTGATGAGAGCGGGGAGCCAGGTCGACTGCGGCAGGGCGGGGGTCTGGAGGTTCCCAGACAGGGGGTCCTTGAGCGGTCCTGCCGTGAGCCAATTCACCACGTCCAGGGCGATGAAATTCATGACGAGCGTGGGGAATATCTCGTTCACCTGGAGCTTGATTCTCATAAAGAGCGGGAGCGCGAGCCAGAGCGTCCCTCCAGCGACCGCGGCCAACAGCATCACCGGGATTGCGAACGCGCTGGGGAAGCCTCCGAGGTGTGAGGCCGCAAGGTACCCGAAGAGCGCGCCGATGTAGAGCTGACCTTCCACCCCGATGTTGTAAAACCGGGCCCTGAACGGCACGAGGAACGCGAGGGCGGCGAGCAGCAGCGGCCCCATCAGGAAGAACGTCTCAGAGGCGAGGAAGGGCGTTCCGAACGACCCCGACACGAGCCCCTCCATGCTCGACACGGGGCTGTACCCGAAAGCCGACAGGATGACTGAGAAAAGCGCCAGCGACGCGATGACTCCGAGCAGGTAGGGAAGTAACTTTCCCGTCGACACCTGCGCCATGAGATGCCCCATCCTCGCGCGGCTATGCGTACTCTGAGGCGAAGGCCGCGACCGCCTTCTTGAACGCGGCCATCGGCGCGTCCGCGATGCCCGTGCCTATGATGCCGTGGCCTCCGTCCTTGTGTGCTATTCCAGTGTCGATTCTCGGAGCGGTGTTCAGCTCCACCACCTTGCGGATGTCGATGCCCAGCGGGACGCCCACGAAATCCATGTAGGGGATGCGGAAGAGAGGGTCCTCTATGATCGAGACCTTTCGCATAGCGCGGGTGTGCTGCACCGCCTCTTGCAGCGCCCCCCCGAAGAGCCTCGCCTGAGACGGAGAAGCCGAGAGCGCGGTCCCACCGAGGCCTCTCGACTCGGAGATTGCGCTGTCTCCGATGTCCGGCGCAGCGTCGGCCGCGCTGAACCCCGGGAAGATGAAGCCTTTGATCTCTCCCGCAGGGCCGGTGAACCACCTGTCGCCCAAGGCGCTCACCTTGACGCCGAAGTCGACGCCGTTCCTTGCCATCGCGGTCACAATGGTGCTAGACTTTACTCCCTTGGCGGCGTCCATCATCACCTTGCACGCCCCCATCATCAGGTTGCCGCAGTACCACCTGCCCCCGTTCCCCATGAAGTAGTCTCCGACCTTCCCGAGCGTCTCCTTCGGGAACCCCGTCCTGACTATGTGCGGGAGAATCCAGTTCATGAACACGCCCCGGGTGGCGTCAAACGAGCCGTGAAGCTCATCCCCCATGGTCAACCCCTTCGCCAAGAGCTCCTTGATGTTGAAACCCCCCGCTTGCTTGATGGTGGCTGCCATCACCGGGGCAAGGGTCTTCTTGACGAACTCGACCTCCTTGATGCCCCTCTCGTACTTGTCGGCGAATGACGTGAGGTCTGTCTGCATCCAATCGGTGGAGGTGTTCCCGTGGACCTTGTCCTTGAACACGAGCACGGGGCTGGACGCCGAGGTCACTCCGCACATCCCGCTGACGTTCCCATAGTTGTGGTTGGGCTCCAGTCTGACCTCTCCGGTCTTGACCAGGCGCTCTGCTCGATCAGGCGTGTCGGCAAGGCCCTCGGCCCTGATGGCGTTCATCACCGCAACCTTCTGCACCCTGATCATCTTGCCCCACTCGATCGGGGGGCCCGCGTGAGTGATCAGGTCGCTCTTGTATCCAGGGATGGCCTTTATGGCGGGCTTGAGGTCTACAAGAACCGCCTCAGCGGCTATAATCCGGGCAACCGCCTTCTTGTTGGCTTCGTCAATGTCAGACCCGAGCGACCTCGGCAATTGTCTTCCGATTCTAGCGGCACGGTCGCAATATAAGCCGCTCTGTCGTTTCTCATCCTTGAGAAAGCTCGCCATTCGGTGGGTCCAACCGCGGTGTGAGAGATGCCCGTATCTCACCTACGGCGTCGCTGACCGCGATCCTAGCTATTCTGCTTTCTGCTCAGGACGCAGGTCATGCAATGCGCGCCGCCGTAGCCTCCGGTTATCTCCTCGAGCGATAGCGTCGTAGTATCAACGCCGAGGTCGATGAACTCTCTCTTGTGGGGGAAGAACTGGCCCGACTCCCTGAGGCGCGCGTTCTCATCCCTCGCTTCCTCGAACAGCCTCTTGTAGCGGTGAGGTAGGAGCCTCGATTGGAACTCCAGGTTCCTAAGGACCTTGTCCGCCACCTTCTCCACTTCAACCGCCATGATCTTGCGGTCTCGCAGGCAGAGGAAGTTGGAGGCGTAGCACATCTGCTCGAGCGTGGTGATCGGCACGACTGTGAACCCGTGGGCCACCAGGTAGTCGTGGATGTTAGGGCCGCCAGGCTGGCGCCGGTAGGCTCCCCTCGGCGTCCGCTTGTACACCTCGACCTTGGCGCGCTTCAGCAATGGGACGCACCCGACCGCTATCCCCTTTCCAGCGACGTTCAGGTAGCTGTCGAGATGCATGTTGATCATGGGGTCCGGCTGGTCGCCGGGGATCAGTGGATGGGAAGGTTGCTGGACGACGGCAACTTCTTCGAACCCCAGTCCCTTGCCTAGAATCTGATCGACCCCGCTCCGGTTCGTCCTGTCGCCGAGCCCGAGCATCGCGAACTCGCCCGCTGGCATGAAGTCGCCCCCTTCGAATGTGCCTGGCGGCTTGACGCGGTAGGCGATCCTCGCGCCTGCCATCTCTAGGATCTCCGCCGTGATCAGAGGCTCCATCTGCCTCTGGGGCTTCGACATCCTACCGACAAGCACGCCCCTGTCAGAGACCGCCTGCTGGTCTCTCATGAAGTAGAGATTCGCGAGGGGGACGTCGAGGGTCACTCGCGGAAGGACTACCCCCGCGCCCTTCTTCTCAAGGGCGACGCCCGGCCTGAGCAGGAGGATGTTGAAGATCGTCTCAGCGTCGAGGTCGGTCACGCTCTTCTTGAATTCACGCCGTGCCCTTCTGACGTCCTCGCTCGGGCCCTGGAACTTCACTATGTCGACCGCGTACGCCCTAGCCCTCTGGAGGAGCTCCGGGTTCTCGCCGGCGAGGCGCACCGCGAGGCGCTTCAGTCGATGGACTTTCACCCCCGACGAGACAAGCGCGTGCTCCAGCTCTTTGTGCTCGTGGATGGCTTCGTCCATGCTGAAGGCCCTCTCGTAGAGGAACGAGGACGGCGCCATGAGGCCGAAGAACATCTCGATTCCCGGCCTGTGGATGACGACCTCATTTAGCGGGTCCCACTCTGCCCTGACGGTCGTGTCCACTCAGGCTTCCCCTTCCTCATCGGACAGGCGACTTTGCAATACTGCCTTCATGGGTAACAGGCTCGTCTGAAAAACCCATTGTTGCCGGCAGACCGAAGACACTGGAGCCAATCACGCCGCCTACGCCAAGGGCGACGAGGGTCAAAGGCCCCATCTCTTTCCTCCGCGCGGTCTTCCCGCGGGCGTTCGTCTGAACTGCTTCGGCAGAAGCTTACAGGCTCCCCTCACTTTACTATCAATACGTCGCACTTGGAATGATTGACGACAGACGACGAGACGCCGCCCATGAGGAATCTCTCGACCCCCGAAATCCCTCTCCTGCCCAGCACGATGAGGTCGGCACCCTCGCTCTCCGCGAGATCGAGTATCACCTCGGCCGGGTGACCATCCTCCACGGAGCCTGAGACGTTCTGGCCAGCCTCCTTAGCCTGACTGACTGCGGTTGCTAGGATGTTCTCCCCCTCCTTCATGACCTGTTCAGCGTAGCCCGGCGGGTAGTATGGCGCGGTAGGCCCGTAAACCGTCAGGATGGTGTTAACCACGACTGCGATACGAAGAGTGGCGCCCTCTTTGGCCAGTCCAATCGCGCGGGCAAGCGCCCTCTTCGAGTTCTCTGAGCCATCGAACCCCAGAAGGATTCTCCTATACCCCCGAGGGGCAAGGTCTCCCTTCACGGGCCCTCACTCGAATGGACTCTTGCATGCCCTGGCCTTCGTCGGAAGGCCGGCAGCTTGACCAGGCTGAGAGTAATTCGTCGAAATCCACCTCGAGTGAAGCTTGTCGAGGACGTCGGCGTTGGGGACGACCTCGATGGATACCTCCCCACCGTTGAGCTTCAGCGCAGCCTCCGAGAACGAGGTTCTGTAGAGCGCGTACTTCTTTCCAGTCCGGGTGACGACTATCCTCTCCAAGATCATGAGTCCCTCATCCACGAACTGCCGAATCCGCCGGTAGCAGGTGCTCAAGGGAAGGTTCTGCTCTGCGCTGATGTCCTCGACCGTCTTCCCTGAAACTATGGCCGAGAGGAGTATCCTCCGCGAGGACTCGTCTCCCAGAGCTCCCAGAATCGCGTTGGAGGTCCGCAGGTTTTGGACCGCGGGATCCTCCGCGTGAATCCGCGGCTTGACATCGTCGAACTTCGGCAAGCGCAGAGGGTGCATGTTGCCTTGCAATCCCGGAGCCAGGGGTCTTGCTCCGTCGACGTGCTGTATTTCCTGTGCCATCCTAACCATCTGGCGTCATGATAGAGCCTTGTAGTATTAGACACGGCTTGTACGTTTGTTGCCCCTTCGACTAAGAATGTGCACAACTGTGGACAGGTTCCCGCTCCTGCCGGAGTATAAGGGCTGGTTTCTGCCCTCAGATGGTCCTTCCAGCCGTTTTTTGGGGTTGCTCTGGGTGGTCCTTCAGCGCGTGGGTCTTTTCTCTTCCACGGCGGTGACCTCAATCATCCCGTCGGTGACCCTGTTCTCAGTGATCTTGTACGGGTACGCAGCAAGTAGCCCCAGTAGGAACTGCTCCGTGCAGCTCGTCGATTCATGAGAGAAGCCCGCGCCGATTATCCTTATTGATATCGTGACCGCCCCCTGGTCGTCCTTCTTGTCGATTTCCACCCTCTTGACGGGCAGAAGCCCCTCGAGCTCGCCCACTCTGGTGGCCAGCGTCTGGAAGTCGGGGGCGTACATGTGGAGGTAGGAGCCCACCCTCCGGCCCTCGTCAAACCACTCGTTGAGGAGCCAGTCCTTGTCTGTTGCATAGGCCCTCTGCATGAGCTTCTCCATGAGTCCTCCCGGGAGCGGGATGGCGTCGGTGTCCTTCAGGATCCTGCTCCACCTCCATGACGGGTACACCTCGTCAGGTGCTCCTCCATACTTGCAGATCTTCAAGACAGCCGTTAGAGCCTCGTTCGTTATCGCGTAGAGGCTCTTGTTCTCTCTCGTGGCTTCGTCGGCCAGGAGGTCCGCCGTCTCCTCCTCCACGGCAATGTTTGTCCTCGCCATGGCGTCCCGCGGCGTGTGCATTTGTACATAAGCCTATGCGGGTTGCATGAGAACGTACAGGCGGCGAGATATACTCCGCGACGCCTTGATTCGCGTGATGAGACTGGTTTCGAGGAGAGCACGTCGAGTAGGGGTTACGACCGTTGAGGGCGCTCTTGTGGGGCTAGTGCTGATCTTCGGCACCATGGCTTTTGCATCTTTGAGCGTGGTGAGCACGAACTCGCAGCAGATATCTTCGCTGCAGTCTGCAGTCGCCGCGGGAAGCAAGAGCCCCGCCACGACCACTACCACGAGCTCGAGCGCGGTCGTCAACGCTCTTTCGCTACCGGTAATGAACCAGACGAACACCATAAGGCAGATCAGGGAGACGTGGTACCTCTCGCCTGCGGCCGCTCAGGATAGGTTCGACCCCTCGACCATCGTAGTGAACCAAGGCGACACGGTGGACCTCACGCTAATCGACAACGATACAGTCGCCCACGACTTTGTCATAGGGCCGCCTTACAACATAATCGTTAATGCGACGGTGCCTGGCCTGGTAAACGACATCACAGGTCAGACCTTCAGCACGCCCCAGAAGAACAGCTCCCCAGGAGTTGTGGTGACTGGGAAGCCCGGCGGAGTCTCCGCGACCTACAGCTTCGTCGCGAAGTACGCGGGGATCTTCGAGTTCGTGTGCACCTATCACGCTGAAATCGGGATGATAGGGTACCTCACTGTTCTCCCCGACTCGGCGTACACAGGAAAGGCCTCGACTCCAGGGCAGGCGGGCGGCTCCTCGCCGAACATTACCACGGTGGACATGGTCCAGGGATCTGGAGCCAACGCTTCGATCGCGCAGTCCTTTGCGCCCTCTCCGGTGACGGTAGTGATAGGAGTCAACAACACTGTGACGTGGGTGAACGACGACAGCGCCCCGCACACGGTCACGGCGAACGACGGGAGCTTCGGCTCCGGGAACATCGCGCCGACGGGCACGTTCACCTTCACCTTCACAACGCCAGGGACCTACGAGTACCACTGCCTCTACCACCCATGGATGGTCGGGACCGTAATAGTGAAATCAGGTTGATGGAGTCAATGCGAGCAAAGCCGGCTGCAGCAGACGCGCAACAGCGCGCTCGGGCCACGGCGGCTGAAGACAGAGGGACGGCGCTTGAGGGCAAGATTCGATTGGCTCTCGAGAAGAACTACCTCAAGGGCAAGAAGCTCGTCGGACTCAAGATTCGGCAGGTCGACGGGAACTCCGTCGAGGGCTTCCTGAAGATAAGCGGGGTCAAGGGCGAACGTCGCCTAGTGGACTTTAGGGTAACGTCGAGCTCCCAGGGGGCGCTCACTGCCTTGGAGGTTGACGGAAGGAAGATCTCCTTGGCTGTCAGCGGCGCAGCAAAGCGATAGCGCAAGTTAACCTCAAGACCGGTAGGCAAGTCCCAGACAACCTAACGACTTGGAAGAGCACTGACCTAGATTCCCTGAAAGAGGGCGGTTTGTGCCCCTAGTCGATGACCGGCTCGGTGCGGATGGGGAGGCGCCCCCTCCGCGTGGTCGAGCAAGTCGAAAGGACTTTGGCAAGATGGACGTTGAATCCGCAAGGCTACGGCTTAGAGAGAGGGCTTCCTCAGGTACAGCACCAAGAGAACCACCGCGACGAGGCTAGGGATCCCTACGCCAAGAGGTAGGTAGAAGTTCGAGTAGTTGTTTACGGTCTGCTGCAGAGAGGACGAGTTGGTGCCGATGGTCACCGGAGTCACGTCCTCGCAGACGTTGTTTGTGTCAGCGCATAGAGGCGCGCCGGAACCGTAGGTCCCTGTGAGCCTCGTGTAGAAAGTGACATTGGCCGGCTGCTGTGTCGATGGGATGGTCAGGAACTGCGCCCAGGCGTACCTACAGCTGACGCAAAGCGAGGCTGGGAGCCCCGTGGCGGTGTAGTTGGCCCAAGGGGTCTGGAGCGAGAGCGTCTTCAGCGTCATCGTCTTGTTGGCTGGGTCGTTGTTGTATACTAGGAAGAGGTACCTGACGGTGTCTCCGGGGATCCGGTTGTTCCAGACGGATGATGCCCACCAGATCGAATGCGGGCCTGTGGTCGAGGAGTTCTGCGAACCTGGAGCCTGAGCAAGGGCTGAGGGCGCCTGGAGCAAGAGCAACGAAGCGGCAACGAGCAACCCTGAAAGCGCGGCTCTTTGGCTCAGGCTTGGCGTCAATTTCCCTCGAATGTAGAGGGGCATTTCTCGATAAAAAGAGGGGACACGATTCCCAAGTCTGACAACGGCAAGGACTCGGGCTGTCCTCGGTCACACAGAGGCCGCGGAGCCGTCGCCTCTCCCTCCCAAGACGACGCGGATGTCCACGACGAACGCACCTTCCTCGTTGACGATTACCGGATTCAGGTCCAACTCGCCGATCTGAAGGTCGACGGTCATCCGCGAGACCTGCTCGATCGTCCTCAGCAGGGCACGCTCGTCGTAGCCCCGGTTCCTCGCGTTCAACATGTCGTGAACCCTGCTCTCGTGCAGCATCTCCACCGCCTCGTCCTCCTCGACCGGAGCCAGCCTGTGGGAGGGGCGGCCCATCACCTCCACGTAGATGCCTCCTGCCGAGACGAGTGCGGTCTGGCCGAAGGTGGAATCGTCTATCCCCCCGACGAACACCTCGAGCCCGCTGACCTGCTGCTGGATCATGACACGCCTCGTGATCTTCGACAGGTCGGAGAAGACGCTCTTGACCCGCTCTGAACCGGCGACGTTCATGACGACTCCCTTGAGCTCGGTCTTGTGGACCGGCTCGTCTGGGGATATCTTCATCACGACCGGATACCCGACGCTCTCGGCGAGCCTCTGGGCTTCTTCGATGGTGGAGGCCACCCCGTAGCGAGGCAATTTTATCCCGTAGAGCTCCATTAGCCGCAATCCTTCGCTGTCTGTCAGGAACCGCTTGCCAGAGACGAGGTTCCTCGCGGCCTCGCTCGGATTCGGAGTCCTAGTCTTATTCCTCGGCGTGGGCCGGTTCACGAAGTAGCTGATTGCCCGGACGGCGTCCTCGGGGAACTTGAAGCTCGGGATGCCGCCGACGTCCAGGACCTTCGTGGCCGCGTCCTCGTCAGTCCCCATCATTACCCCGACCATGCTCTTCCCCTTGAACCGCATGATCGTGTCCGCGACCTCGACGCAGCTCAGGAGGGGAAGGGATTGCACGAGCACGAGCTTCGTGCACCCAAGGTCCTGGACTTGCGACAGCGACTCCGCGTACCTCTGGGCCGTCGCGTCTCCCGAGAGGTCGAGCGGGTTCCTAGGACGGATCTGGGGTGGGAGGATCCCGGCCAGGCGCGAGACCGCCTCCTCGGGGAGCGATGCCAGTCTGAGTGAGCGGCGCTCTATCTCGTCGGCGGTTATCACGCCGTGCCCGCCGGAGTTGGTGACCACCAGGATGTCAGGCTTGATCTCCTCTTCGCCAATGAGCAGCCTCGCGAGGTTGAGCGAGTCCTCCAAGTTCTCGACAAGCATCCCGCCAACGGCGTTGACGGCCGCCTTGAACACGTCCGCGGATCCCGCGAGGCTTCCGGTGTGAGTCCTGGCCGCCTCGGAGGCCTTCTTTCCTAGGCCGCCCTTCAGAAAGATCACGGGCTTCCGTTTCGTGGCCTCCGGGACGAGCTCGAGGAACTTCTTCCCGTCGCTGACGCTCTCCAAGTAGACGAAAATCACGCTTGTCGAGGGGTCGGCGGCGAGGAACTCCATCGCGTCGGACTCTGAGACGTCCGCCTGGTTGCCGAGGCTCACGAAGTAGCTGATCCCGGTCCTGCTGCGCTGGGCCCACTCAAGCATGTAGACGCCGAGCCCGCCGCTCTGCGCGACCAGCGCGACCTTCCCCCGGGGGACGTCAGAGAACGTGAACGTTGCGTTGAACGAGGGGGTCACCAGACCGAGGGTGTTGGGCCCGAAGAGCCTGATCCCCGCCGCGGCGGCAATCTCTTTGATCCTCTGCTCGAGCCAAGCCCCGTGCTCGTCGACCTCCCTGAACCCTGACGTGATTACTACCGCACCGCGGACCCGCTTCTTCGCCGCATCCAGCATCACGTCAGGCACTGCGTCCCTCGGGACAGCGACCACGACGAGGTCGACGTCCTCCTCGATCATGGACAGAGAGGCGTACGACTTTACTCCCTCCACGTCCGCCCCGCTTGAGTTGACAGGGTAGAGCTTCCCCTTGAAGGTGGACGCGAGGTTCCGGAAGACCAGGTTGCCTATCTTGTCCCTATTCCTTGACGCGCCTACGACGGCGATGCTCCTAGGATTGAAGAGCGCCCCCAGGGAATCACGAATCGTCGAGCCGTCTTCTTGCAAGAGGTCCTCCCTGTTCTTCCTCCTCGAACGTAGATAAAACCTCGCGAACCCTGTTGGTGCACCCATCTGACCCCTCTACGACGCTGCGGTGTCATAGAGGTCCCTTACATCAAGGTGACCTGCTCTCTGTTGAACCCGGCGTCGATCCTCTTTGTCACCTGAGCGAGGAGCTTCCGCTGCTCTGCGTCGGCCGAGCCCAGCAGCCCCATCATCTGCAGGCCGTTCTCGACGGCGAATCCGTGGAAGTGGTTGTTGAAGTAGCCGTAGACCTTCTTTGTCTTGGTCGCGATTTCCTTGACCTTCTTCTCCCAGCCCTTGAGCTCCTCCTGCCGATATCGGTAGTTGTACCATGGCCTTTCCCCGCGGCCGTGCCAACGCACGAACGCAAAGTCAGCGGTCGTCATGGTGTTAGGAGGGAGCAGGGGCTCGTCGACGGTGGTCACGGCGACATTGTGAGCCCTCAGAATGTCGAGTGCGTCCCCCTTCCCCAACCAAGACCTGTTCCGGAACTCGGCTGCGAAGGACACGTCAGATGGGAGAACGTCGAGGAAGCCCCGGAGCTTCCTCATCCCAGCGGAGTAAGAGAAGCTCGGAGGGAGCTGGATGAGGAGCGGGCCGAGCTTGCCGTCATCTATGAGCGGCTTCATCAGATGCATGAACCTGAAGAGGTCCTCCTTGACTCCTCGCTCGACGTCGACGGTCTTCTCGTGGGTGATCAGCTTCGGGAGCTTGGCGCTGAAGACGAACCCGGCCGGAGTGCTCCTGGCGGCTCCGATGATCATTCCCTGGCTTGGGTAGGCGTAGAAGGTGGAGTCGATCTCCACGGTCTTGAAGAACTTGGAGTAGAAGGTGAGCTTCTTCTTCTCTCCCTTGGGATAGAAGGGACCCTCCCACTCCTTGTACGACCACCCCGATGTGCCGAGGATGACTTCGCCCAAGGCGAGATACTGGGCGGCCGCCCATTGATAAGGCAGACCCGGGTCGAAGAGCTCTGAGCACAGACAGCTCTTCTTGCCTCCGGACCGCGCACTGACAGAATCGGAGCAGACCCAGGAAGCCGCTGACGAGGGCGGAGCTTGCCGCTCAGTACCCGCCCCAAAGGTCGATGAAGTTGTCCGTGGCCGCTCTCAGGGGGCTCCTCTCCAGGGCCGACAGGATGAGGGCCACCTTCTTGGCGTCGACGACCCTATAGCCGGGCTGACCACCGCGGGACCCTGCCTGCTCGATCATCTCCAAGAGCTTCAGCGACTCCACCTGTCTTGCTACCGTCGACTTGCTGAGCCGGGTTGCGTCGGCCATCTCTGCCTTGTTCAGTGGCTGGGAGCTGATCAGTGCATGGAGGACCGAACGCGTACTCTTGTTCTGCAGGCCGGCGTAGATCCTCCGGTCTTGCTCATCGATCCCGCTAGGGAAGAGCCGGGTGTACCCCCTCTCGTGCTCAGAGACAATGTCGCCCTCCCGCAAGAGATGGTCGACGTGGTACCGCGTCGTGCTGAACGATGTGCCGAGGAGCCTCTGGAGCTTCCTCAGATGGATCCCGGGGAAGAGACCCACCAGGGACTTGGCTCTCATCTTGTTGAAGTTGACATCCTCGTTCAAGGCATGACCTCGCCTCTCTTCGAGGGCTTCACGATCGCTGCGAGAAAGCTGAGTATCATCAAGAGCTCTAGGAAGTGGATGAGGTGAAGGTCGACGAATGGCAGCCCGATGAGCTCGCCGCCGAGGAAGAACTCCTGATACGCGGTGACCACTTGGTCAAGGCAGAGGAAGACGAAGGCGAGCATGAGGAGGAAGTACCTGCTCTCTGGCCTCTTTCTGTAGGCGTTCACCGACACTATCATCAAGAGCACAGATAGCACCGCCAAGAGCAGGTGCATCGCGTCGTCGGGGTCAGAGGTGATCAGGAACAATGAGTCAAACACCACGTTTCGAAATATGAAGGTTTAGCCTGGCGGACGTAGGGCAGGGTCGCCTATGCTGAAGTCACGTTCAGCAGCCCGCTCTGCATGTAGATGTGAATCGAGCAGAAGATGTCGCAATAGATCTGGAACGATCCCGTCTCGTTGGCCACGAAGGCGGGGACCTTGAGCACCTGGCCGGGGACGATGGTGACCACCCCGACCGTCGAGACGTCGTAGTAGTGCCCTATCTGGAAGCCGTGGGCCTGGACGTCGATGTTGCACACGGTTATGTTCACGGTCTGGCCCTGCTTGACCGTGATTACCGGCCACGACTTCGCGGGCGCGCCGTGGGTAACGCTGTCGTTGTAGCCCAGGTTGCTGGCGATTATCAGGAAACCGCCGGGCGGCTTGACGCAGCCCGCAGGGAGCTGCCTCGAGCCCCCCCCTCCGCCCCTGCTGACAAGGTACAGCCCGATGGTCGCGCTGGCACCGATGAGCGCCACAACTAACACTACGAGGACTATGCGTTGGTTAGGATTCATTCCGAGGTGGGCCTGCGTCATGAATGAAGCGAGGCCGCCAGATAAAGGCATGTGAAGCCGATTATCAACGCCAGGGCGGTCTTCGTTGACTCTGAGTTCGACCCCGTCCCTTGGAACATCGGCCTTGCGAGCCTCACGGCGGCATAGATCGAAGTCCCTAGTCCGAGGGCGAAGACGTACGTGAAGTCCGCGCTCGGATACGCCTGGACCAAGTAGTAGGCTGTCGCCCCGCCCACGATCCCGGGGAGGGTGAAGGCGAGCGTCAGCACTGACACGTCCTTCAGGCGCCCGGCCATGTCCCTCGCGTGGTCCTTGGCGTAGGCGATGTATGCGGCGCCTACCATCATCGGCTCGAGGCCCTTGTGTAGGATGAACGCGGCGGCCGCGGACAGCCCGCCGAACGCGTCGAGGAGGTTCGTGCTGGGAGTGGTGGCCGCGGTGGCACCGATGGCGGCGCCCTCTCCGAACCCGTGGATGCCTACGGCGACAGCCACTAGGAGCGGAATCGCGAAGCCCAGGCTCTCGCCTGGGGAGCCCTCGGCGAACATCTTGCCGTCGATCGCGAATAGGGCGATGACACCTATCGCGAAAAGCACCCAGAGGGCGACGTGCCAGAAACCCCCCGTGAACCCTTCGCTCACCCCGAGGAGCGAAGCGTCGCCGATGGTGTCGGAGAAGAACCACAGGTAGAGGCCCACCGCGAACGCGGCCAGGTACTTTGGGCTCACAGAACGAGAGGCCGCCGTGATGATTAGGAGCCCGACGAATGCTGGGACGAGGAATGAGCCGATGATCGCGCCGAAGGTCTCAGCGAAACCCAGCATGCCCCCAAGCAAGGCGAGTTGTTGATTAAGTCTTGTGGCTCAACCGTAGTTCACTGTGCGCCCGGCCGGCCGGGGAATTGGAAATAGTCTTTAATATAACAAACGACTCGTTCGGCTACCTTGAGACGAGGAGTCTCCTCCAGGATATTCGCGGGCACCGTCCTTGTCCTCCTGGTCGCGGCCCTCTCTGAAGGGATCTACTTCTACACGGACCTGAGCAGCCAGCAGAACAGCCTTACCACCATCGTTTCGCAGCTCATCTCCCCGACGACGATAACCGCGACGAGCGATTCGACGATCACCACCACACAGACGCTGGTCACTTCGGGATCGGGCGTCACGTCCTTCCAAACTGTGACGGTGACTTCGACCACCCCGGGATACAAGCTCGGCCTGTTCTTCAACGACACGCTCATCATCATCCCCAAGGGGATAGCAGACAACCAGAGCTTGAACTACGTCCCGGCGAACGTCAAGGTCGTGGTAGGGGTGAACAACTCGGTGACCTGGATCAACCAGGACAACCTCAGCCAGCACACGGTTGTGACGGACGTCGTACCGACCGGCGGGACGCAGGTCGACCTGATACTCGGGACCAACGAGACGTACACGGTGACCTTCACCGTCCCCGGAGTCTATCACTACTACTGCATGTGGCACCCCGACTGGATGAGGGGCGTCATCACAGTGCTAGCATGACACGGGCGGCCGCAGCTAGCTCTTCTCGCTTGGAGGATGTGCGGCAGGCCCTGACCACATCGCGGTCTTCCTCGCCTCGACAGCCCGCCTGACCCTTTGGTCGGTGAGTATGCCCTTCACCAGCGCAGGTCCTTGGTAGACGAGCCCTGTGAATACCTGGACTGTGGTGGCACCAAGCTCGAGCAGCGCCGCGGCGTCGGCCGCGCTGCTGATGCCCCCGCAGGCGTTGATCTCGAAGAGAGGGCTCGCTACGCTCCTGATTCTCTCGACGGCAGCCTTCGTGTGAGCCAGCAACGGGGGGCCGCTCCAGCCGCCCCTGCCGACGGCCATCCGAGCGTCCTCGATTGGGATGGAGTTCGAGGCGGTCACTCCCTCGAAGCCCAACGACTCCCAGCTCTTGATGAGCTTCATGACCCCGAGGTACTGGGAATCGTCTACGAAGGGAGGCGTCTTGAGGTACGTCGGCTTGAGCTTCTTGTCCCTCATCGCCTGGGCGAGCTCGGCGAAGGCTTCAGGCGCCCTGAGGTCCTTGAGGTCCGGGGTGTTGGGGGAGCTGAGGTTGAGCTCGACCCCTGCGACGTGCTCCTGGACCTTGTTGTAGCACTCGAGGACATCCTCGACGGTCTTTCCGCTGATGCTCGCGACAAGCGGGACCTCGGGGGGCTTCCTCGACCTCAGGCTGAGGACGAACGAGTCCACTCCAGGGTTCGGGAACCCGAGGGCGTTCACGAGGGTCTTGTCGTTCCGGTTCCTTGCGACCCTCGGCTTCGGGTTTCCGGGCCAAGGCGAGAGGGTGAACGTCCCTGCGACGATGTAACCGAAGCCGAGCCTGGCGAGGCTGTGGAGGTGCGTCCCTGTCTTGTCGTAGCCAGCGGGCATCCCAAGCGGGTTGGAGAGCTCCCCGAGCGCTGTCTTGACTGGCATCGGGTCGACCGATATCTTGGACGCGAACCTCATGAGGCTGAGCCCGAGGTTGTGCGCCCTCTCAGGGTCGAGGGCGAAGAGAAGGGGGCTGGCGACCCTGTAGGCGTCCATCTACGTCCGCCACCTCTCCCGACTTGGGGGCGGGTGGGGGACGGTCAAAGCGGCGTCTGCATCTCCCCTCTGCAGCCCTTGTCGATCTCGCCGTGGTCCATCACAGGCACACCCCTGACCACCGTGTAGACCGCCGCCCCCTTGGCCTTGAACCCCTCGAAGGGGCTGTACTTCGCCTTGCTATGGAACCTCGCCGGGTCGATCGTCCACTCGAGCTTCGTGTCGACGATCGTAAAGTCGGCGTCCGCGCCGACCGCAATCCGCCCCTTCTTCGGGTGCAGCCCCCACGCCTTGGCGGGTCCTTCGGAGGAGAGCTGGACGTACCTCGAGAGCGGGAGGAGGCCCCGGTTCACGCAGGTGAGCATGAGGGCGACCGAAGTCTCGAGCCCGGGGAAGCCTGAGGCACGGTCGAATATCGACGCTGCCGAGATCTTCTCTTGTACGGAGTGGGGGGCGTGGTCGGTTGCGACCATGTCGACAGTACCGTCCCTCACCGCCCTCCAGAGGGCTAGCCTGTCCTCCTTCGTCTTCACCGACGGGTTGGATTTCATCATCGAGCCCTTCTCCGCGTAGTCTTCCTTGCTGAGCAGCAAGTATTGCGGACAGGTCTCCGCTGTGACGCTCCCTTCGCGTCGCCTTCGAGAGCGCTTCGCCTCTCTCACCTCCGTCGCCCCGGCTTCGCTGCTGAGGTGGGAGACGTGCAAGTTGCAGCCTGCCTCCCTCGCGAGAATCAGTGCCCTGTGGACGGCCTCCTCCTCGGCTATCGCGGGGCGGGACTCCAGGTGAGCAAGCGCGTCCGTCCTACCCGCCGCCCTCAGCTTCGCGATTCGGTATTGGAGGATGGAGTCGTCCTCCGCGTGGACCGCTACCCGCATCCCGGCCTTGCCGACAAGCCCGAGGTCGTCCAGCAGCTCGCCGTCTGACGGAGGCGCGACCCTGCCGGTGGTCTCCGCCATGTAGCACTTGAAGCCGATTGCTCCGGCATCCGCCAGCGGCAGCAGCTCGCTGGAGTTCCCCATCGTGATGAGCCCGTAGAGGGCGTAGTCGACCAAGGCCTTGCCTTCTGCAGCCTTTACCTTCATCCTGAACGACTCTACGTCCTTGGTGGGAGGATTGCCGTTCGGCATGTCGAAGACGGTGGTGACCCCTCCTGCGGCGGCAGCGGCCGTGCCGCTCCGGAAGTCCTCCTTGTAGGTCGCGCCGGGGTCTCGCAGGTGCACGTGCACGTCGATGACGCCCGGGAGGACTATGAGGCCCGAGGCGTCGATGACCTCCTGCGCCCGCGGGGCGTTGGAGTTCGAGCCGATCCAAGTGACCTTCCCGCCCTTCGAGGCTATCGCGCAGGGCTTCAGCGATGATGAGACGGCGACCCTTCCGTTCTTGATAACCAGGTCGGCCGAGCTCAAACTAGGTTATGGCCCGAAGCTCTGACCTCAGTATTTATTGCTATACTAGGTTGAGGGAATGGCGGCTCTCTCGATGGAAGGCTTTATACGCACGAGAGGGTAAATACGAACGCATAGCTTGCCCCCCAGCAAAGGCAAAGGGACAGGATTGCGGGAACAATAGGCAAATGACAAAGATAGAGGAGGACGACACTGGCATCGACTCCGTCTTGCTGACGGTCGAGAACCCGGTGAGGCGCAAGATAATCAAGCAGCTTAGCAAGGAACCCAGCTACCAGCTTCGCATCTCGAAGGAGCTGGGCTTCAGCCAGCAGCTCGTCGCGAAGCACCTGGACGCGATGGAGGACACAGGGGTGGTCTCGTCCCAGATGGAGGCGAGCCCCCACGGCCCGAAGAGGAAGGAGTACCTCCTCAACAGAAGCATCTCGCTGACGATAGACTTTGCCCCGAATCTCTTCAGGGCGAGGGTGGTGGAGTTCGACCCGCTGCCCGAGCTCGACCTCCCCAGCTCCTCCGGCGAGGTCTTCAGGATGCTCGCGGAGGTCATGCAACGGCCCGAAGAGAACAGGAAGCTCCGCCCGCTCGCGTCGCTGATCAAGGAGATAGACGCCAAGCTCACGAGCCTCGAGGACGAGAGGTCGGTGCTCCTCTACCTGAGGAACCTCGCGATGAGGGAGGTGTCGAGGGCGGTGGGAGGAAAGTCCACGGGAGGATACGCGGAGGGGGGAGTCTTGAACCAGCTCGTGGACGAGAACGAGAAGAGCCTGCGCGACACATTCAGGGGACTCAACATGGGAGACGCCTGGGTGCGCGCGATACTCGCGGAACTGGAAAAAGAACTCTGAACTGCCCTTTTCCCCTCTCCTCTTCAAAAAAAGAAAGAGAGGGGGTTGCCCTCTGTTAGAAGCCTAGATTACGAAGGTGGACTGCGGAACGCCAAGCTGAGTCTGGAGGGTGCGTATCCTCTCAGAGTACTCCTTCATCTTGGCATTGTCGTGCTGGACCTTTGCGATCTTGTATGCCTTCCAGGCCTTCCGAAGGGCTCCCCATGTCTGTCCTGTCGTGTAGGTGCTCATGTCAGCATGATATCGATGGCTCGATATTTTGGAATCCGGGTCTATCTTACTTGAGCAGATGATGCTAACTACTTCAACCAAACTAGGCTGCTGGATCGCCGGCTGTCGACGGCGGGGGCGACCCTCCGGCGGCCGGGGGGCGCTGCGCCATGGAGATTATGTCCTGCTGGATCTGCTCCCTCGTCTTTCCTTGGGTCGGAATGCCGAGCCTCCTGGCAGCCTCGATGAGGAGCTCGTCGCCTGTCTTCGCCCCCTGCGCTGGGGCGGGCTGCTGTGGGAAGGCGGACTTCGCCTCCTGCAGAGGGGGTTGCGGGAGGGCGGCGGCCGGCTTGGCGGGAGTTGACGTCGCCAGGAGAGGGCTGGTGCCGTTCTGGAGGCCGACTGCTACGTTCTGGAACTCCTTTGATGCTCTGTCGAACTCCCTGCGAGCCTGTGCGACCATCCTTGCCAGCTCGGGGATCTTCTGCGGCCCCCACAAGAAGAAGACGACAACGATTGCGGCTATGGTTGCGAGCTCCAGGGGGTCTAAGGCCAATTTCGCTCTCTCCGGCTAGGTTCTTCCTTGTCGATTTGTTGCCGGTCGGTCTTATTAAGATTGGCTGAACCGAGAGTGTTGTCGTCACAATGAGCGCAGGAGAAGCCAGATGTTGCTGGGATGCTCCTTTATCCTCCGCATCGAGTAGGCATACCACTCCTCGCCGTAGGGCATGTAGTCGACCACCCGGTAACCGGCCTTCGCCAGCCTGAGCTTCAGGTCGTCCCTGATTCCCTTCAGCATCTCGAACTCGAACTTCGCGCCGGGGCTCGACTCGTGGAGCTTTTCCGCCTCCTCGATGGGCCTCGAGTCATGCGTCGCGATGGCGAAGCCCTGTCCTTTTTCGAAGAGAGTCCTCATCAACTTCAGGAAGTTCTCGGTGATCTGCTCGCGCGAATGGAAGACGATGTCTGAGGGCTCCCTGTAGGCCCCCTTCACCAGCCGGACCTTCCCGCCGATTTCCATCAGGTTCCTCAGGTCGTCCTCGCTGCGCCTGAGGTATGACTGGAGCGCGACGCCCACGTTCCCGTGGGCCTCGAGCAGCTTCGAGTAGATCTGCAGGGTCCGCGTCGTCACTGCAGAGCCCTCCATGTCGATCCACAGCATGCGCTTCATCCCTTCGGCCTCCTCCACGAGTCTCCCGACCTTCTCCAAGACGGCGGAGTCATCGAGGACGCCAAGGCCAAACTGCGTGAGCTTGACCGATACGCAGCCGTCGATGCCCGAATCTCGGACGGCCCGCTGGAGCTTGAGGTACTCCTCGAAGTTAGAGTCGGCGACCCGAGGATCCTTCACGTCCTCTCCCAGGTAGTTCATGATGGTCCCGAGGCCCTTCGCGTTGGCCTCCTTGGCTTTCGCGAGCGCCGTCTCCCTGTCCTTGCCCGCTATCCAGCGCTTGGCCGCGCCGTACATCATGTCTTGCAGGATTCCCAAAGCTCGAGCGAGCCAACCGTTTTTATCGTGAGATATAAGCAGGGAACCTCGTCAGGTCGAGTTGGCTCCCGCACCAGAAGTCTCAGATTTGAAGCGGCGGGCCGGAAGGCTCACCAAGGAGCTCCGGTCGGCCGGCCTCGAGGGAGCGATAATGGCCCCAGGGCCCAATCTCACCTATTACACAGGAGTCTGGGCGCACCTCTTCGAGCGGCCCTTCCTCCTCCTCATCCGGAGCGACGGGGACGCGCACCTCCTCGCGCCCAAGCTCGAGGCCGGTCCTTTCGGAGAGTCCATCCCTCTCAAGATCCACGCTTGGGACGACAGCCGAGGGCCGTCGGGAGCCTTCAAGGAGCTCCTCGAGGGAATCAGTGCGAAAGGCACGTGGGGCTGCGATGGTAGGGTCCCGTTCGGGTTCTTGGACCATCTACTCAGCAAGGGCATGAAGGTCAGGCCCGCCGACGACGTCCTCCAGTCGGTCAGAGAGGTCAAGGAGCCTGAAGAGCTCAAACTGCTCAGAAGGTCGGCTGCGGTCCTTTCAGAGGCCATCCTGAAGGTGCCTGAGGCTCTCCGTGAGGGGATGGCTGAGAGAGAGCTCGCGCTTCTCATACGCGAGCACGCGCTTGCGAGCGGGGCAGACGAGGTCGACCCGATGGTCCAGTCAGGTGCGCGGGCCGCGGACCCCCACTCGGTGACGTCCACCAAGAAGATAAGACGCGGGGAGGGAGTGGTCGTGGACGTCGTCAGCTATCATGCTGGCTACGCGGCGGACATCACGAGAACGTTCGTGCTAGGCGGGAACGGCCAGGTCGAAAGGACATACGAGAGCGTGTTGTCGGCGCAGCAGAAAGCGATCGACATGGCGGGGGCCGGTGTGGCGACGGGGAAGGTCGACGCGGCCGCCCGCATTTCTCTGAGGAGGGACGGCCTCTCCAAGTACTTCATCCACAGGACCGGGCACGGGCTCGGGCTCGAGGTTCACGAGGCCCCCTACATCGTGGCGGGTGGCCGCGAACTGCTGAGGGCAGGGATGGTCTTCACCGTAGAGCCGGGGGCGTACATCCCCGGAAAGCTAGGCGTCAGGATAGAGGACGATGTCGCGATAGGGAAGAGCGGTCGAGCTGAGGTGACCACGGGGAAGGTTCCCAAGGACTACGGATGGTGGAGGAAGTGAAGGATTGAAGAACCACGACGTCGCGGAGCTGCTCGACAAGATGGCCCAGGTCTCGGAGGCCGCCGGGGAGGACAGGTTCAAGGTCATCGCCTACCACAGAGCCGCCACCAGCGTCCGCAACATGGAGAAGGACGTGGAGGAAGTCTGGAAGGCGGGACAGCTAGAGGAGATCAAGTACGTGGGCAGCGCCATCGCGAAGAAGATCGACGAGTATCTGAGGACTGGGCGGCTCGAGGCGCTCGAGAAGATGGAGAAGCAGGTCCCCACGGGCGCGCTCGAGCTGATGAGGGTACCAGGGATAGGCCCCAAAACCGCCTTCAAGCTTTCGAAGAGCTACCACGTCAAGAGCGTCGACGACCTTCGTGTCGGGCTGGCTTCCGGCAGGCTCACCGACGCGGTGGGACAGGTGATGGCAAAGAAGCTGGCCGAGGAGGTCGAGAAGATGAAGCAGGACAGCTCGAGGATGCTCCTCGTCGAGGCATACAACCTGGCGGCGATGCTGGTTGCCTACTTCGAGGAGAAGGGCATCGATGTGCACCCCGCCGGGAGCCTCAGGAGGGGCTGTAGCACCGTGGGGGACATCGACATCCTCGCGACGGATCCAAAGGCGGGCGACGCGCTCGTGGGCTACCCGGGGACGGACAGAGTCATCGAGCGAGGGCCGACGCGGGTCAGCGTCTTCCTGAAGACCGGGACACAGGTCGACGTGCGGATAGTGAAGCAGGAAGAGCTCGGGTCTGCTCTCTTGTACTTCACCGGGTCGAAGCAGCACAACATAGAGCTAAGGAACCTCGCGATCGATAAGGGCTGGAAGCTGAACGAGTACGCGCTCGCCGACGCCAAGAGCGGTAAGGTCATCGCGAGCAAGTCCGAGGAGGACGTCTACGCGAAGCTCGGGCTCGAGTTCATCCCCCCGGAGCTTAGGGAGGCAAGGGGCGAGATCGAAGCCGCGCAGAATGGGAAGCTCCCTGACCTCGTGAAGGTCGAGGAGCTCAAGGGCGACCTCCAGATGCACAGCACGTGGAGCGACGGGAGCGCGGAGCTGGAGGAGATGGCAAGGGCGGCGATGGAGAGGGGGTACGAATACATCGCGTTGACGGACCACTCGGTGTCAGTGGGCATCGCGAACGGGCTCGACGAGGAGCGGTTCAGGAGGCAGTGGAAGGCCATAGACGAGCTCAACGAGGAGCTCAAGCCCTTCAGGATCCTAAAGTCGGTCGAGGCCGAGGTGAGGTCCGACGGGAGCCTCGACTTCGACCGGAGCTTCTTCGACCAGTTCGACATCGTCGGCGCCTCGATCCATCAGTCGTACAAGCAATCGCCGGAGAAGATTACCGCGAGGGCGGTGAAAGCTCTGGAGCACCCCTCTGTCGACATCCTCTTCCATCCCACGAACAGGATCATCGGCAGGAGAGAGGGGTTCCCCGTCGACCTCCCCAAGGTGATAAAGACCGCGAAGGACAACGGCAAGATGCTCGAGATAGACGGCTCTCCCAACAGGCTCGACCTGGACGAGGTCTGGGCGAGGAGGGCGATGCAGCAAGGGGTGAAGCTAGTCGTGGACTCGGACGCCCACAATCCGACGGAGCTCGAGAACGTCCAGTTCGGGGTGGCGGTGGCAAGGAGGGCGTGGCTAGAGGCGAAGAACGTCGCGAACTCGCTGCCGCTACGAGACCTTCTCAAGCTCGTCTCCTAGGTCGATCGCTCCTCGCACTCGAAGACGCCATCCCGGGCTGGCGGAAACGCTTTTGGGGGTTGTTTCCAACCCGACAAATGCGGGGGTAGCCAAGCCTGGCTAACGGCGTGGGAACCTGCAAGAGCCGTATCGCTGCTTATATCGGCGAATAGCATTTGATTCGATGGTAGTCGGTGCGGTTTCGAGAGATTGCCGAGACAGCAGTCACAATATCGTGCCAAAGGAGAAGCGGTCGGAACTAGTTAAGCAGCTCTACCTAACCGGATTCTCACTAGCCCAGATAGCTGCGAAGACAGGGATTCCTCATGAATCCGCAAGACTCGTCCTCCGAAAAGATGGCGTTCGGATGCGCCGTAGCCATCCAATATTTGGCACTGCTAGAACGCAACTGACAACTGAAGTTGGCATGTTGCTTGGACTGCATGCTGGTGATGGGTGGATTTCCGATAGATGGGGAATATCGCTGCATTCTACCGACACCAACATGATTCGCTTTGTCTTCAATCTCGCGCAAAGAGTCCTAGGCGTCGAGCCATCTATGACTACAACGGGCTCAACCGTCTCGATTAGATCTGGCAAGTCTCAAGTGCGCCGTTTCTTTCTCCATTTTGGTTTCGCTCCAGGTCCCAAGGCAGGGTCGAGGGTCGTCCCGCAGCAAGTTCTCTCTTGCAACAGCACGTAAGTCATCGTTGCATTTCTGCGAGGGCTTTTCAGCGCAGACGGTTGCTTTTCGCACGTCAAGAGAAGCGCAAGGTGTGTGCTACAGGTCTCTAGTCAGTCGTTGCGCGACGGTTTCGTAAAACTCGCGACCCGGATGGGTTATTCACTTCGGAGTTACAATTACATCAAGAAGACCGGGCACAACAAGTTGCCAATCTTTGTCGCGTATCTCGGCAGGAGAGATTCGGTCGATGCCTGGATGCGGGAAGTGGGCTCAATTTGTGACGCCCATCTTACTCGTTATCTTCGATGGAAGGAGCTCCTGGCCATGCAAATCCTTTATTCAGGTTGACGTGAAGGCGAAATTGCGGGGGTTGTTGAGCCTGGTCAAAAACACCTGCAGGGTGTTGAAGACGTGGGACTTAAGCCGTCGGTGAAGAAATCCCATCCCTTTGGGGTTCGTGGGTTCAAATCCCACCCCCCGCACTACCAAACATCCGCGGCGCATCATGGCGACCGTTTGCATGCCGAACTATGGACTTGAATAATTGCCAAACTCCATCATCCAACAAGGACGAACAGCACTATATAGAAACCTGCGTCCAGGAGAAAGTGGAACAGTATTGGCCCAGATGCGTTCCTCGCTCCCGACCTGACGTACGCGAAACTTAGGAAGATGGAGTACACGAAGACGCTTACGAGACCTACAGATGCCACGGGCAGAGAATAACCATAGGTGTTGAAATACGGCGCAGTATGGTAAGACATCTGCATTACCGAAGTTATGATTATGGCGTTCAGAGACAGTCTCAGAGTTGAAGGATGGGCCGGCATCAGCCTGTCGAGAATGTAGCCCCTGACTGCCGTCTCTTCAGTCACGGCCGTAGCGAAGGCGGAGATTACTAAGATCATCAGAGACGCCAGCGGAATCGAAGTCGTTGCTGATTGCGTCGAAGCGCTTCCGGTTCCCACGGCGACCGCCGATTCCACGCCAGAAAGAATGAGCGAAATAGGAGCGAGGATGAGAAGGAAGACCAGGGCCCATTTCAAGCTCTTCCCGATGCCGGTCCTACTCCAGCCCACGCTCGAGAAAAGCGCCCTGATGCCACCGCCTCTCTCCCTCTTCTCGTATACCCAGACAAAGAGGAACAGGAAGAGAAGAACGGGGGCGTACTCGAGGAGCTGGCCTGAGATGAAAGTGAGCCACATCGACGCGGTGACGACGGAAGGAATTTGCGAAGCCGAACTTGCTCGTCCAACGAGCAGGGATGTTAGGGCCCAATACGACAGTATGAACAGCCAGACGATTACAGGGCCTTTTCTCTTAGAATGGTCAGGAACCTCGCTTTGGGACGCGCTCTCCTTTTGCGGTGACATAGCAGCAACCCAGCGATGCCGCCGAAGATGCCCAAAAGGAGAGCTGCGATTTCCACTTTTGATAATCGTCTCATCCAGAGAAGAGCTTTGTCATGGACCTACCGCTATCTCGACTCGCCTCTGCCTTCCCATTAGGCGCCATGGTCTCGCTTGGCGTTATCTAAATTTCGCCGAAGATTCCGACGAGCAGGCGGTGCTCGGCCTTGCTGAGGTGCTCGACGACGGTGGAGCCCGTCAGGTGCAGGTGATCGGCAAGCTCGTCCGAGTTTATCTTCTTCGGCTTTCCGCGGAGCCCTGAGGAGGATGAATGATTCGGGATTTGAACTTAAAGTTCATGTTGCACCCCCGCACTTCAACAACTGCGACACGAATCCGGGACGGCGCCGTCTGGCCGGAAACGGTTTATTATGCCGGATGGGCGGAGCGGGAACAATGAGCGGGCAGCAACAGCAGGTCGAGTGGCTCGTCCTCGTCGACGACAACGACAAGGAGCTGGGCCTCGACACGAGGGAGAACTGCCACAAGGGGATGGGCAGGAGGCACAGGGCCTTCGTCGTGTTCCTCTTCGACAAGGACGGCAGAATGCTCCTGCAGAGGAGGAGCATGAAGAAGAAGCTCTGGCCTGCTTTCTGGGACGTGTCGGTGACCAGCCACGTCTACAAGGGAGAGACCTACGAGGAGGCGGGAATCAGGAGGTCGAAGCAGGAGCTCAACGTCGATGTCAAGAGCCTCGAGCGGAAGCTCGACTATACTTACTGGGCCAAGTTCGGTGACTATTCCGAGAACGAGTTCTGCGTGCTTCTAATCGGGAAGCTCGAGGGTGAGCCGAAGCCCAACCCCGACGAGATCATGGAGACGAGGTACATCACCATGGACGACCTGGCGGCGGACATGTCGAGGAGTCCCGACCAGTACACTCCGTGGTTCAAGATAGCGTTCGAGAAGTACAAGCAGCAGAACCGCAAGTGACCCGGCTCGACGATCCGGGCTCGCAGGCTCGCTTAGGTTTTTAACATTCGAGAAGGGCTCGTAGGGACGTTTGTTCGCCGACCCCGCCATCTTCTTGGCTGCGCTGGGCATCACGACCCTGGAGCTGGTGGAGGCCTCGGCCGTCGCGCTCGCCTTGTATGCGCATTCGGGCAGGCCCTCGGTCTTCCTCTACACCGGGCTCGGGACAGTTGTCGTGTTCGCGCCCATGTTCGTCTTGGGCGCGCTGATCACCATGCTCCCGGATGTCATCATCAAGCTGACTGGCGGGGTGCTGCTTCTCTACTTCGGGCAGAGGCTCGTCAAGAGCGCGAGGAGAGCCGTCCTCAACGCGAGGAGTGGGAAGAGCTCGAAGGAGCACTTTGAGAAGGGCGAGATGGCGACGGCGTTCTCGGTGGGCGCGGTCGAGGCCTTCGAGGCGGCCATCGTGCTCGTCGGGCTCCTGCCGAACGGGTTCCAGTCCACCGTTCTCGGGATGGCGGGCGGGATTGGGGTGGTGGTCGTCTCGACGTACCTGCTGCGAGACCAGGTGAGGAAGGTCAAGCAGGCGGACATGAAGATAGCCGTGTCTGCGCTGCTGCTCTCCTTCGCCACCTTCTGGTTCGGCGAGGCCGTGGTCTCCCTCGATGACCTCATCCTCATACCCCTCTTTGTCTTCTACGCGTTCGTCGTGTACAGGATAGCCAACAGGCCATCACCCAAAGCTCCCGCCGCCCAGGGAGCTCCCGCGTCGACGGGCGAGCAATTCCCAGCTTCTTGAGGGGCTATCAGAGACCCATCTACGAGATCGTCGAGACACTGTACCTGCCGCCCAGCAGCCTGCCTTCCGCGAACCTGCGCAGCCCGAAGACTGAGACGTCGTAGTCCTCGAACCTCCCATCGGCGACCAAGGAGGCGATGATGCGACCGAACTCCGGCGCGAGCTTGAACCCGTGGCCGCTCAGGCCGACGACGCAGTAGACGCCGGGGTAGCCGTAGGAGGCCAGCTCGTCGATTATCGGGTGCTGGTCCGGCGTGTTGTCGTAGAGACCCGCGTACCCCCGGCGGTAGGTGCCCGCTGCAGACATGACCGGTATCGCGGTGGCGGCTGACTCGGAGAAGGCCGCGACCTCCTCGTACGTTATCCCCTCGTCGTAGTCGTTCGGGTCAGAGTCCTCGCCAGATGCATCCAGCTCGTGAGCAAGGCTCCCCACGAAGAGGAGGTCATTGCCCTCGGGCTTGTAGTAGGCCGACCTTGGGAAGTCGAAGACCAGCGGCCTAGTGCCGGCGTAGCTCGACGGCCGCCCGAACGTGGCGACCGGATGCCTGGAGACCTTCAGCGGGAGCTCGATGCCGAGACCAGCGAAGAGAGGCTTCGACCACACTCCGGTCGCGATCACCACGTTGCGGCAGCTGACCGGACCTTGGGTGGTCTGGACCGTGTATCCTCCCGGGCCAGGGGCCGGAGCGCGCTCTATGTTCGTCGCGCGCGTGCCCGTGATGACCCTCGCACCGAGCTCTACCGCAGCCGACGCGAAGGAAGCGGCGGTCGTAGATGGCTCGGCGTAGCCCGCATTGGGCTCATAAGCGAACAAGGAGAACGCCCCCGCGTTTAGCATCGGCTCGATGCCCGAGTCCGCGAGCTCGTCGGGCTTCATTATGGTGGAATCGATTCCCAGGCTCTTGTGCATCGCCGCGTTTTCGCGAAGCGGCTTTACCGAGGCGTCGTCTGCCCCCACCAGCAGACCCGTCTCCACATACCCGGCGCTGCGCCCTGGTAGCTCTCTGCGAAAGTCCCTGAAGAACCGGTAGCTCAGGAGCGCCATCTTCGTCAGGACCTCCGTGCTGTAGTGGGTCCTCACGAGCGCCGTCGACCTGCTGGTCTGTCCGGCGGCGAGCTGAGGTGCCATGTCGAGGAGGAGAGCGTCCTTCACGCCCGCCTTGGCCAAGTGATAGAGGACGCTGCACCCCGTGGAGCCCCCGCCTATGACGACGACCTCTTGGCGCTGCATTGGACCTGCGCCCCGTCGGACCCGCGCCTGTCTAATTACTGTTGGGCGGAGGGGCGCACGGACGCGAAGGCCCCATCTTTAGAAAGGGATGCTTGAGAGGCGGCCTGAGGGAAGATGGCGTCCTCGAGGATCACGTCCAGGGCCTACATGATCGACACCGTGGGCCTGGGCAACCCAAACACGGTCGCGGTCTACGTGGTGAAGGGGTCGAGGAGGACTGCGGTGATCGACTGCGGCTACGCGTCCTCCTACGGGAATGTCATGCAGGGGCTCCGCCAGCTCGGGATAGAGCCCTCCCGCGTCGACTACCTGATTCCCACCCACGTCCACCTCGACCACGCGGGGGCAGCCGGCCACCTTCTGAAGTACATGCCGCGCGCCAGGGTCATCGCCCACGAGAGGGCGGTCCCCCACCTGGTCGACCCGACGAAGCTGGTGGAGAGCGCCGCGAGCGTCTTCGGCGAGAAGCTGATCCAGATGTATGGAAGGCCACTCCCGGTAGACAAGAACAAGATAACGGCCGTCGGGGAGGAGTCCCACGTCGACCTTGGGGGCGCCACCCTGACGACACTCTACTCCCCCGGGCACGCGCCGCATCAGATTTCGGTCCTCTTCGAGGAGGAGCACCTCCTCTTCTCGGCCGACGCCGTCGGCATGGTGTTCCCCTCCTTCCCGACGCTGCTGCCCGTGACGCCTCCCCCGAGCCTCGACCCGGTGAAGCTTGCTAGCAGCATCGAGAAGCTGCGCCAGACCGACCCGAAGATGCTCCTCGTCCCGCACTACGGGGTAAGGAAGGACGTCGGCCTCGTCCTGGACAGGACGAAGGAGAAGACCGAGGAGTGGGTCAACGACGTGAGGAAGCTGAACGACATGCACCTTTCCGCCGAGCAGATAGTGGAGGAGCTTAGGCGGAAGATCATGTCTGAGACGGGCATCCCGCCCTCGGGGTTCCCGGGATACGTGACCGTCCCGATGCGCGCCAGCGTCCTGGGGATCCTCGCGTACCTGAAGCGCGCCAGCGAAGGCCCGCAGGCGCCCAAGAACTGAGAATCATGACGACCGACCGCCGTTTCGCAGCTTTCAGCAAGGACGCGACCCCTCCGAGGATGAACAGCGTCCCCGAGGGAGGCATGTGTATCTCGGCGTTCTTGGTGATCTCGAAGAAGGACGAGCCGAGCAACGTCCTCATGGGGAGGATAAACAAGAACGCGGAGTGGGACCACATTGGCGCTCTCAACGGGAAGCGCCTTGAGCGCTTCGCCTCCGGCTGGATGCTCCCGTCCTCCCACCTGATACTTTTCGAGACGCCCGAGGGGGCGGCTAGGAGGATACTCCGAGAGCAGCTTGGGATAAAGAACCTCAAGCTTCAGGGGCCGCTGACCTTCGCGGACACGAGCACGGCCCGGTTCTCAGGCCTGCCGAACCACTGGGACATCGGGTTCATCTTCACAGCGGAGAGGGAGAGCCTGCCCACGAGCGACGCCTGGGACGAGCTGAAGTTCGTCGACGTCAGCAAGCTGAAGCCCAACGACGTGGTAAGGTCACAGTTGGACGTGCTCACCTACGCGGGGAAGCTCGCCCCGAAGTAGTCCATGAGAAAAACATGCTAGGCAGGCCCCTCGCTCGGGGACCCACCATCGTTCTTGGCGCCGCTTCGCTAGCCTAGTCGAACTCGCCTTCGCCGCCGCCCATGCCTCCGGCTCCGCCTGGCGGACCAGACGGACCCTTCGACTTGCCTGCCGCGATGACGTCGTCGATGCGCAGTATCATGCACGCGGCCTCGGTGGCCGACTTCACTATCTGCTCCTTGACGCTGAGGGGCTCGAGGACGTTCTCCTTGTGCATGTCCTTGACCTTGCCCTCCTTCGCCTCGACGCCGAACCACTTGCCGCCCTCGGCGTGCTTGGCCCTGAGCTCGGTCATCGTGTCGATAGGGTCGAGGCCTGCGTTGGTGGCGAGACAGATCGGGATGGTCTCGATCGCTTCTGCGAACTTCTGCGCGGCGAGCTGCTCCCTCCCTTCGAGCTTGTCGGTCCACTTCATCACCTGGGCCGCGACCTCGATCTCGGGTGCGCCGCCTCCCGCGACTATCGCGGGCTTCTCAACTACGTCCTTTGAGACCATGAGCGCGTCGTGCATCGACCTGTCGGCCTCGTCGACTATCCTCTGGGTCCCTCCCCTGATGAGAATCGTCACGGCCTTCGGGTTCTTGCAGCCCTCGACGAAGACCCACTTGTCCTGCTCGACCTTCCTCTCCTCCACCAGTTCGGCGAAGCCGAGGTCCTTGGGGGACAGGTCGTCGAAGTTGTTGGCGATCCTCGCGCCAGTCGCCTTTGCGAGCTTCGTCAGGTCGCTCTCCTTCGCCCTCCTCACGGCGAGGACGCCCGCCTTTGCTAGGTAGTGCTGGGCGATGTCGTCCATTCCCTTCTGGCAGACCAGGACGTTTGCCCCGATCGCTACGACCTTGTCTGACATCTCCTTGAGCATGCGCGTCTCCTCGTCCAGGAACTTCTTCATCATGGACGGGTCGCTTATGTTGAGCTTCGCGTCGAACTCGGTCTTCTCTATCTCGAAGGCCGCGTTGACGAGGGCGATCTTCGCCTTCTCCACGCGCTTCGGCATACCCGCGTGGACGACCTCCTTGTCGAGGACGATGCCCTTGATTAGCGTCGTGTCCCTGAGCGAGCCTCCGGGCTTCTTCTCGACCTTGATGTTGTCGAGGTCGACCTTGTAAGTGCCGGCGTCGGTCTTCTCGGCGACCTGCAGCACCGCGCCGACTATGAGCTCCGCCAGCTCCTGAGACTCCCTCGAGACGAGCTTGGTCTGCATGCTGGTGCGGGCGATCTTGACCAGTGACTCCTTGCCGTTGGCCGGGACCTTCTCGGCTATGTCGTTGAGGATCTTGATCGCCTGCGCGGCCGCCTTGTTGTACCCCTCGACTATTATCGTCGGGTGAACTCCCTTGTCGATGAGCGTCTCAGCCTTCTCCAGGAGGGCGCCCGCGAGTATGACCGCAGACGTGGTGCCGTCGCCGACCTCGTTGTCGGTCGCCTTCGAGACCTCCACGAGCATCTTGGCCGCTGGGTGCTGCACGTCAATCTCCTTCAACATGGTGGCGCCGTCGTTGGTGATGGTGACGTCGCCGAGCGAGTCGACGAGCATCTTGTCCATGCCTCTGGGGCCGATGGAGCTCTTCACGATCTCGGCGACCAGCTTGGCCGCCTGGATGTTGTTCCTCTGCGCCTCCTTGCCTCTGGACTGGTTGCTTCCTTCCTTTAGAATCAGGACCGGCTGCCCGTTAGATGTGACAGCAGGGATAGCTTGTGTTGACATTTACTCTGATGCACCGATGCGGGTATACAACTTCGAGTTGTATATAAGAATTATCGGGGCTTATCGGTCCGTGGCTGCGGGCTTCCTCTTGGCGGGGGAAGCGCGCTTCTCTATCTCCGCCGCCAAGGCGACGTCGAGGCCGGTGATCCCGCCTTGGTCGTGGGTCTGGATCTTCAGGGTGACGGTTGTCCAGACGACGTGGATGTCGGGGTGGTGCTCCTGCGACTCTGCGATCCTTGCTACCTTGTCGACGAACCGGATCCCTCCGAGGAACGTCCTGAAGCGAAAGTCCTTTGCGATGAAGTCGCCGTCGCGCCTCCACCCCTTCAGAGGCTTGAGGGCGCGCTCGACCTGGGCGTCTGACAGCCTCGCCATGGCTGCAGATTCGAGCCAGAGTAGTTAAGGAGTGCTCGGTTCATGGAAACATATTAAATCCGGGCTCCGGTGAGTCTGCCGAAGGAACCGAATCTTGAACAACCAAACGCTCGCCGGCGCTATCGGGGCCGGCGGACTAGTCGTCCAGATAATCATAGGGTTCGCTCTCGCGGGCTCCGGCAATCCGACCGGCAGCGCGCTCATCCTCCCCCACATGCTGATAGGGATCGGCGGGATCGCTCTGGTCGCGTTCCTGGTCTCGAGCATCTTCTTCATGCCTAGCTCGATGATCGCCAAGCTCGTCTACGCGTTGGCGTTCGCGCTGACCTTCGCTCAGGTCGCACTGGGCTTCAGGGTACTCGCGTATCCAGACGCGATGCTAGAGATGGCCCATCAGGGACTCGCGGTCGTCATACTCGTCCTTCTGGCGCTCGGGGGGATGATGGCGGCGAGGAGCAGGCGCAAGTCGATGACCCAGGCCGTGGCAGCGCCCGTCTAGGCGCGAACCGTCCCCACTTTTGAGTCCGTGGCCAACGTCTTTTGACCAGCTCCCGGTTAAGCGAGGTCGGGAGAACATTCCTGCGTGGTTAGCGAAAGCCATCGCCAAGGGCAGCTCATCAGGTCGAGCGCGAGTTCTGTCGCTCGAATCATGGGCGACCGGGGCGCGGTGGCGGGGGCGCTAGCGGACCGTGGCACGCGGGAGGGGCTTCGGCAGGTGGCGCGCCCCAATTCCCTCTCGAAGACGCTGCGAAAGGCCGGGGTGGCCCTGATACTGGCGCCCGACCCCATCACGGCGGTGCCGGGCGCGGTGATGGTCGGGGCGTCGTTCGCGGCGAGGGGAAGAGAGCCCTTGAGCGCGGCGTCGGTCTTCAGCGAGACCAGAAAGATCCTTGACGAAATCGGCTCTCTATTCTAACGCGGCCGACGAATCGTTGATAAACAACTGCTGAGACATTCACGGGCGGACTCAATGGAGGTCAGGCCCGCCAAAGGCGTGAAGGTCAACTGCAACCCGACGAAGGAGGCTGTCTTCGGTGAGGACGGCGTCGAGGTCAAGAAGTCAGCTCTGCCCTCGGGCAAGCAGCGCCTGGGCGTCCTCACGGGGAGGACGCTGGCCGGCTTCGCCGAGGTGGAGATGGGAGGGCTGGACGGGAAGAAGCACTGGTACTCCACCGACGAGATGCTTTCGGAAAAGGGCGACAAGATCGTCGAAGAAGAGATTGTCATAGAGGAGTCGGCCGATGACGGCGACGACCAGGCCCCGATAGAGGAAGACGCAGAGTAGCGCAGTCGGAACCCGTTTCGTCCATCTAGTCGCTGGCAGGCTTGTGGTCCGTCTGCCTTGCCCGCCTTACCCCGGTGAGGACCCACTTCGGGCGGAGCCACTCTTCCTCGTAGCCGTCCGCGTTCTTCAGGACGACGCGCTCCTCGTCCTGGTCAACGACCTCGACGACGTCGTGGGAGGCCCTGTAGCTCGAGTACTCTCTGTCTGAGACGGCTATGGGCCTTCCGTGCTGGCCTCCGATGCTCCCCATGACGCTCGCCTTTGAGCCGTCGACCGAGAGGAAGAGCGATGCGTTGAGGAACTCCACGTAGACTTGGGCGCTTCTAAGCCTCCTCGGCAGGTCGTGCTTCAAGAGTAGCTTCATTGAGATGTCGAGGGAGCGCCTCGTTATTTGCGTTACTGGAGGCTCCTGAGAAGCCGCCGGCCCACCCTCTTCGCCTGCTGGGGAGGCAAGTCGCTCCCGAATGCCTCGGGGTGTATCATCTTCGCCATCAGCTCGAGGCCGTCCACCAGGCGAGGGCCGGGCCTTGAGTAGTACGCGGAACCGTTGGTCGCGAAGACGTCGCCGCTCTTCACGGCCGCCATCGACTCCCAGCCCTTGTTCTTGGCCAGAATCGAGACGTCACCGGCGGCGCGTTCCGTGTCGAATCCGCAGGGCATCAGGATTAGCACCTCGGGGTCGTACTCAGGGACCAGGTCCCAAGGGATCTTGCGCGAGTCCTGCCCCGCGATTCCGAGGCGGTCCTCCCCTCCCGAGATGGAGACCATCTCAGGTACCCAGTGCCCCGAGGCGAAGACCGGGTCGAACCACTCCGCGCAGAAGACCCTCTTCCTCTCGAGGCTCGCAGCGGCGTCTCTGACCCTTTGGACCCTGGCTTCAAGCGACCCGACGAGCGCCCTGGCCTCAGGCTCTGCGCCGCAGGCCAACCCGACGGTCAGAATGTCCTCCATCACCCCGCCCAGCCCCCTGGGCTTGAGGGAGACGACCTTGCAGCTCCCTGACAGCTCCGAGAGGGTCGAGAGGACGTCGCGGAGGGAGACAGAGCAGACGTCGCAGAGCTCTTGGGTGATGACCACGTCAGGAGGGTTCTCCCTGAGGAGTCCCCTGTCTATCGAGTAGAGGCCGTGTCTGTGGGAAATGCTCTCGACGACGCTGTCGTCTATCTCACGCTGGCTCAGTCCCGACATCTCCAGGAGCGAACTTATCGCGACGGGCTTGGTACGAGCTTCGGGCGGGAAGTCGCACTCGTGGGTCACCCCGTACAGCTGGTCCTCCAGCCCGAGCGCGTAGACCATCTCCGTCGCGCTGGGGATGAAGGAGTAGATCCTCAAGCGTTCAAGAAAGGCCGTCGCGCCTAGATTAACGTTGCCGGCCCCTTCGTCAATCGCCCAAGTGGAATGAGGCAACTCACACAATAAATACTCGGCGGGACCGCGCGGCGGCCAACGCATGACAAAGGTGGGAATCGACGGCCTCTACGTCTACTCGCCGGAGTACTACGTCGACAACGCGGAGCTTGCGGTTGCGAGGGGCAGCGCCCCCAAGCACTTCACCGAGGGCGTCGGGGTCAAGACCTTCTCGGTGCCGCCCCCTAACGAGGACCAGTCGAGCATGGCGGCGACCGCGGCCCACCGCCTGATGGAAGCTTACAAGATATCGCCCAAGGAGATCTTCAGGATTGACACGCCTACCGAGAGCGGGCTGGACAGCTCCAGGGCGCTGGTCTCAGACGTCGTGGGGATGCTCGAGCAGGTCTACGGGAACGGGAGCCTGTCACACGTCCTGGGCTACGAGCAGAAGTTCGCCTGCGTGAGCGGGATGGAGCGCTACCTCGACACGAGCGCCTGGTTCGCGGCGGGCTGGAACACCTCGAAGTACGCGCTGATAGTCGCGACCGACGTCGCGAAGTACGACCTCAAGAGCAGGGAGGAGCCCACCCAGGGGGCCGCCGCAGCCGCCGTCCTGATTGCAAAGGACCCCAGGCTGCTGGAGATAATCCCGGGGGCGTTCGGGGCGGCGCTGAGGAACGAGAAGGGCGACTTCAAGAAGCCCGGCGGGAGGACGGTCGCGCTAGTGGACGGCGCGAGGTCGTACGCGTCCTACCTCAGCGAGATGAAGCTCGCATGGCTGAACTTCCAGTCCGCGGCCGCCAACGCTGGGCTGAAGCCCACGGGCGACCGAGCGACCATCGACAACTTCGACCGGGCGATATACCACAACCCGCACAAGAAGATGGTCATCTCCGCGTACGCGTCGCTCCTGATGCATGAGTGGAGGTCGCTGCCCCGATGGAAGGAGGTGGTCGGGGCTATCGGCCCGGAGCCTTCGAGGGAGGGGATGGACGACCTAGCGTACTACATGAGCGAAGCCTACGGGGACTTTAGGAGGAAGTTCATGAACTCGAAGGCATTCGTAGATGACTTCGCCACGCGCGTGGGTAGCTCCGTCGTGGCCCCGGAGCTCGTAGGCAACTCGTACTCGGTCTCGGTCTTCGTCGGGCTCGACAGCATGTTCGAGAACGACAAGGAGGACCTCGGCAGGAAGAAGGTCATACTCTGCGGTTACGGCAGCGGCAGCCACGCGGTCATCCAGGCCAATCTTGTTCCAGACGCGTTCAAGGAGGCCTCGAAGAGGTTCGACCTGATGCCGAGGTTGAACTCGAGGAAGAAGCTCTCGATCGCAGAATACGAGAAGATCCACTCCGGAAGCATAGCCCCCAGCGAGTGGCCGCCTGGCGCCTCCAAGAGGTTCGTCCTCGACAGCATAGGCAAAGAGGGGACGAGGGCGGAGGGCGACAGGGTCTACACCCTGAGCAACTGAGAACCCTTCGCGAACCGGAACGCTCGACTAGCTCTTCAGCACAGAGTCGATCTTCTGCTTGTACATCGAGGCCGGCCCCGCGCCGATTACCGTGGACGCGACCTGCCCGTTCTTGAAGACCATTATGGTCGGGATGCTCATTATCCCATACTTCATGGCGATGTCGGGGTTCTCATCCGTGTTGAGCTTCACGAACTTGACCTTCCCCTCGTACTCCTTGGAGAGCTGCTCGATTATGGGGGAGACCATCCTGCACGGGCCGCACCAGTCTGCGTAGAAGTCGACCACAGCGGGGGTCTGCGCCTTCAGCACTTCCTTCTCGAACTCGGCTGACTTTAGGTGAGGGAGCGTCTTGGTCTCCAATTCTCTTCCCAATCGGCGCGCGCTCAGGCCCCCTTTTATTCCTTTGGAGCGGAAGCGCGGGTCTGCGGCCTCAATGCCGGCCGGGTGTCACAGCGCGAACTTCACGCTGGCGTCCTTGTCCAGCTTCTTCAGCTCCGTCATTACGTGCTCCTTGTCTTCGTCGGAGGAGACCGCCCGGTACACGAGCCCCTTGACCACCCCGTGCTCCCTGAAGGTGTCGATGTACCAGCCGCAGACCAGCCATTCGTTGGTCTGCTTCCTGTTCCTCAGGACGGTGATGACGTTGTAGGGGGTGGGGTGATAGAGGTGGATCGGCTTCTCCTCGTACTGCTTCTTCACGTCCATGGGGATCATCTGGGCGCCTGCGGGGATCGACTCGAGCCCCGAGACCTGGCCCGTCTTCTTTGCGCTTCCCCCGGAGAATGGGTTCTTCATGGGCCTCTCGGTTCCGGGATGGCTTCCGCGCCCACCCGGTAAAACCTTTCCGTCCGGGCAAGCGTCGGACGAGGAGGGCAACAACCTAATAGTCAGCCGCCCGGGAGAAAGTCCGGCAAGCCTCACTGTGAGCGAAGACGAGGGAATGAATCGGCAGCGGCCTGGCGTACCCTCGGAAGGCGGCTATTTCGTGAGGCAGGCGACCGGACTTGTAAGGCAGTTCAGCGCAATCGACGTGTTCACGTGGAGCGTCATCTTCTTCCCGTGGCTGACGAGCTGGGCGGGGATATTCTGGGTCACGCCGGACTACTACCAGAACGTGAACTACTACGCGAGCCTTGCGGTCTGGGCTGTCATTGCCATAGTGATAGTCCTCCTGTATTGGCAGCTCACGACGGTCATGCCGCGCTCGGGAGGGGACTACGTGTTCATCTCGAGGGTCCTGTCGAGCCCCCTGGGCTTCGTCGCTAGCTTCCTCTTCTTCGTGGCGATCCTGGTCTCCGCAGGCTCGGGGTCGTACTGGGCGTTCTCAGAGACCGGGACGCAGCTTTCGTTCGCGGGGAAGGTGCTCGGCGACCAGGGCATCGCGTCGCTCGGGAACTTCATCACCCCGGGAGTCTCCAGCGCCCCGGCCGTCCTCATGGCGGTGGGAATAGCGATCCTCGCCATCGGGGCGGTGCTGGTCATCGCCGGGGGGAGGATCTTCAGGCTGGTGGTCTACTCTTTCTTCGGCTACGGCGTCTTCACCATGCTGCTGGTCCTCGTGATCTTCCTGACCAGCAGCCACGCTGACTTCGTCAACGCGTACAACGCCTACTTCCAAGGTGGCGTATCAAAGGTCTACTCGGACGCCGCGGCGAGCGGGTACGTCCCTGGCGCGAGCCTAGCGAGCATCGGGGCGGTGGTCCCCCTGCTCTTCGTCAGCATCGGCCCCTACCCCGTGATGCAGTTCGTGGGCGGGGAGATCAGGAGGCCGCGTACTTCGCTGCTCTACGGCCTGGTCCTCGCGGAGGCCGTCTCGATAGCGATCTGGTTCGGGCTAACCTACGTGCTCGACAAGGTCGTAGGCCTGCCCTTCATCGAGGCGTGGGCGATCCAGAACGGAGGGGGAGGCGCGCCGCTCTCGACGGTCCCGACGGCGTTCGCGACCGTGCTCAACCCCAGCAGCCTGCTGCTTTGGCTGATAGTGATAGGGCTCTTCATCGGGAACATCGGGTGGTCGTGGCTGAGCCTGGTCTTCATCAGCAGGCTCTTCCTGGCCTGGTCGTTCGACAGGGTGATGCCCCAGTGGCTCTCCAAGGTGAGCGACAGGTTCCACACCCCTGTCAACGCGATCATTCTCGGTGCGGTGCTCGCGCTCATCCCCATGTACCTGCAGTACTTCACGTCGTTCATCTCCGCCCAGGTCAACGCCGTCTTCTTCTACAGCGTGGTCTGGTTCCTCGCGGCGGTGAGCGCGGTCCTGCTGCCCTTCACGAGGCGGGACGTCTACGAGTCCGCGACGGGAGGGAGGAGGCGGGGAGTCCCAACGATCTCGGTGCTGGGCGCCGTCGCCGCCGCCCTCTTCGCCTACCTGGGATACAACAGCGTGGCAAACCCCGCGGTGGGGCCCTTCCAGGCGTCCGCACAGATAGTCGTGGGGGTGGTCGTGCTGATACCGGTCGCGATCTATTTTGTGTCTTATCGCTATCACAAGAGCAGGGGAGTGGACCTCCGCCTCGCGCAGTCGCAAATCCCTCCCGAGTAGGAGAGTAACGTTGTCAGACCCGACCAAAATCATCGACGCTCACTCGCACGTGGGCCGGTTCGGCAGCTGGGCGAACGTCTCTTGCTCAGCCAAAGAGCTTCTTAGCAAAATGGACGCTTCAGGTGTAGAGAGGGCGGTTCTCTTCGCTCCAGACAATCTGCTCGTCCGGAAAACGGTGCTGAGCCACCCCGAGAGGTTCGTCGGGTACGTGTGGCCAAACCCGCACGACAAGGGGGCGCTGTCTCTTGTCAAGGAGTCGGTGACGCGCTGGGGTTTCAAGGGGGTGAAGCTCCACCCGCTAGTTCATGCTTTCCTTCCGACCGACGAGGAGGTGCTGCCCATCGTCGAGTTTGCCGGGAAGAAGCGGATACCAGTCGCAATCCACTCCGGTCACCCTCCTTTTTCTTTGCCTTGGAGTATTGGGGAGCTGGCAGAGATGTATCCGGACGTCAGGATCGTGATGCTTCACATGGGTCACGCGCATGGCGTCTACATCAAGGCAGCAATAGACACGGCCAAGAAGCACGACAACATCATCCTGGAGACATCCGGCGTCTCGATGCACTCAAAGATCAAAGAGGCGGTGGAGAGGGTAGGCGAGGGAAGGGTTGTCTTCGGCTCAGACTACCCGTTTCACGACTACTCGGTAGAGCTTCAGAAGGTCAAGGTCGCTGGCCTCACTGAGAGACAAAAGGAGTTAGTGCTCTACGAGAACGCCAGCAAGCTCCTCCTATGACGATAGACGCGCCCGAGAGGCTGGCCACTTCAAGCGGCAGTTAGGCTCTTCACATAGGCCGCCTCGTCGAGCTTCGAGAAGCCGAGGTCTAGGGACTGCCCGGGGCGCATCAGCTGCATCACCTCTCTTCCGCTCCCCTTCTCCCTCCAGTACGCCTCTCCGAACTTGGCGACGAGGGAGTTGCGGAGCTCCAGGGCGCGGACGGCGGCGATGAGGTAGGAGGGAGAGTACAGGATGTAGTCCGGCATTACGTGGTGGAGCTTCCAGTAGGCGCCCGGATACCTGATTCCGAGGAACCTCTCGGTGAGGTCTGAGTAGAGGCCGTCGAGGGAGTCGAAGGGCAACGAGTCGTGCCAGTAACGCAGCTTCAAGCTCGAGTTCGCGGCGTAGAAGGTCGCGAAGTAGAGGCTGTTGAAGCGGTAGCGCCGAAGGATGTCCTCCGCTACGTCTCCTGGGAGGCCCAGCTCAGTCGTAAGGAACTGCCGCTCGTGCATGAGCCCTTCGAAGAAGATCGAGAATATCTCGGCGACGCCGTTCGCGACCCAGTACCTGTCGGCGAAGCTCGCGCCCGAGTCGATGGACGAGAAGTGGATTCCGTGCCCGAACTCGTGGAAGACGGAGGAAAAGTCTTCGAGGGGGTTCGCCTTCCTGTACGAGATCCTTACGTCTGTTGGGATCTTGATGCCCGAGCAGAACGCGGATGCGCTCTTCCCCTTGCGGTCGGCGTCATCGACGGCGATCTTGGAGGCGTCCAAACCCATCTTCTTCATTGTCTTCGAGATCTTGTCGATGGGCTTCTCCTTGGTGGGAAGCTTCTTCGCGTATCTCCTGAAGACCCGGTTCCTGAAGAAGTAGTAGTCGTCGTAGTACTCGGCGGGTCTCCCGATTATCTCCGCGGAGTAGCCGGCCAGGGCCTGAGCGAAGGGGCCTTTCGCGAGCTCCCCAAGACGCTGGACCATGGAGGTCAGCCTGTCGTATGAGACGCCCTCGTGCTCCAGGTAGGCCGAGAGCGGGTCTGTCCCGAACCGGGCTAGGACCGCCCTGTACGCCTCGAAGCGCCTCTGGACGAGGGGCGCCAACAGCGTCGACTTTTCTACGAAGTCGTCGAAGAGGGTCTTGCGGGCGTGGGAGTCGTCCGAGCTTGCCGCGAACTGCCTCCAAGAGCCCCAGTTTACTGGGGCGCCTCCGAACTTGAACTCGCGAGAGACCACCTTGGTCGCCCTGGCATCGTGGAGCTTGAGTAGCTGTTTGTACGTGACCGCCATCCCGACCGTGCTCACCGACATCAGGAACAGCCCCCTCGGCCCGTCGGTGCCTCTGCCGTGCTTCCTGAGATAGCTCGAGTAGTGCGACTTCGTCCTTCCCTCGAGGGATGCGAGCCTGTCCTTGTCAAAGCTCAGGCCGACGAGCTGCTTGAAGTAGAGCAGGTTCTTTGCCGTCTCCAGGGACTCGGCCTCCCTCGTCCAGGACTCGAGCGAAGCGGACGCCATCTGCGACCACGGTCGCCCCGGATGGATATTACGTTTCCGCGGTGCGACCGCGGGTTCTGAAACCTCGGCGTTTTCAACGCAGGGAGGCTAGAGGTAGCTCGGGTACCTGCTGCGGACCAGCTTCAGCATCTCTTCGGAAAGCCTAAGGTCGACCGTCTGCTGCTCGCCGTTCAGGGAGCGGCTAACGTGGCCAGGGTTCGCGAACAGGAAAGGCCCTTGGATGTAGCTGCCCCGCCCGGTCGGCGCCACGGGGTTCACCGATTGCAGGAATGTGAGGAGGTCGCTGATGCTCTGCGAGGATCCGTCGAGCAGCCCGGGGGCCTCTCGAGGGTCGAATCTCCTGAACCCGAAGGAGATGGGAGGTGGCGTCGCGCTGGGCTGGCCTTGCTCGGTCCTCGAGCCGAGCACGAGCGGAGATGGCTTGTATACCGTGTCGAGCTTTAGCTGCCAGACCTCATCCGGCCCCGCGACAAGCGCGTCGAAGAAGCCGCTCTTTGGCGACTGGGAGACCGTGAAGCTCCAGCCCCTGGGGTCCTGCGAATATCGCTGAAGTAGGGCTCGGTAGAGCGCCTCGCCCTCGAGAATCTCCATCTACTCCCTCGTAAGATTCCATGTCGTATTTAGCTGGCAGATTCCATCGGTCTAGGAGTCTCTGAGCTGTTTCAGAATGGCCTGGGCGTCGACGAGGGTCCAGAACTCCGCGATGGCGCCTGCCTCGAACCTGAGTATCATCACTCCCCAGAGCTTGAGCTTCTTGCCTGTTGCGGGAAGGCCCATGTACTTCCCGGCGTGCGTGGCCTTCGCGGAGAATCGGACGACGACCTTCTCGCCTTCGCATATCGTGTCCATCACCTTGTACTCGGGGTTCGCGAACGTCCCCCTAGTCTCGACCAGGAGCCTCCTGAGGCTCTCGATTCCGGGCGCGGCCTGCGGCACGGCAACGTCGCGGTGGGAGAAGCTCTCAAGGCTCGCCATGTCCCCCTCGTTCAGGATCCTGTCGAAGAAGGCATGGACCGACTCTAGGTTCTCGGCCTGAGGCAACGTGGACGGAGCGGGCGGGCGGCGTAAAAAGTGATTCGCATCCTTGCCGGGTTCGCCCGCGGTGTCGCTTCAGCTCGTCGAGCCGGCTTCGCACGCCATCGGGAACCTCTGGAAGGTTCCGCCCTCGTAGATCCAGGCCTCCCATGACAGCCTCATCGAAGAGTCCACGCAGGACAGCGTCCCCCGGGGAACGACGAGAATCCTCCTAAGCGACAGCTCGGAGTTGAGCCTCGTCTGGACGTCTACGCTCCTGAAGTTCTTCGAGGCCATCTTCCTTCCTGAGGGCCTCGTCTCGCACTCTACAAGGACGTACTCCTGCCATCCTGCGCCCGTCCTTATGCCGAAGAGGTCCGGGCGATAGGACTCCCAGCTTAGGAACCGTGACGGCGCGTAGGGAGGCTCGAAGAACACGGAGTAGCCCTCGCCGGCCAGCTCTCTCGAGACGCTCTCCTTCATGCTTCTATGGAGGACTGACTCTGCCATGCGGACTACCCACCCTCGACATAGGGCAGCCACGCATTTCAGCTCCGCTGGCCAAAGGAGTTGACCAGAGGTCAACCTGCGCTCCTCGACGACTTGCTCGGCTGCGGCACGCGCTGCCCTACGCTAAAATAGCCCCCCGATTCCGTGGCTTTCGATGTCCAAGAACCAAGGGAAACGGTTCGCAAGAATGCTCCTGGCGACCGATGGCTCTCCCAGCTCCATGGAGGCCTCGGAGACGGCCGCGCAGATCGCGAAGAGCTTCGATTCCGAGGTCACAATCCTCAGCGCCATCCCTTCGATAAGCGCGTTAGCCGCCCCCCTCGAGGGCGAGTACTATTCTCATCTGATCAACAAGGCTGACGACAACGTCGACAAGGCCGCGGCCGTCTTCAAGAGCGTCGGCGTCGGTGTCACCGAGAAGGAGGTGCCCCAAGGGAGGGCATCCCCTGTGGAGACGATTCTTGAATACGCCGCCCAGGAGAAGTCCGACGTCATAGTCATGGGGACGAGGGGCCTGGGTGGCTTCAGGAGGGCGGCCCTGGGGAGCGTCTCAAGCGCGGTCGCCGAGCACTCACCGTGCGCCACGCTGGTGGTCAGGGCGGGGAAGGGAAAGAAGAGCGGCGCGCCCATCAGGCGCATCCTGGTCGCGATCGATGGCTCGCCGAACGCCCAGAGGGCGCTCGAGGCCGCGGCCGACTTGGCAAACAGGCTCGGCGCTGAGCTGGTGATAGCGCACGTGGTTTACGTCCCCGGCCTGTTCTGGTCGATGGGCCTCCCGGGCACGTCCATACCCACCGACAAGATCGAGGAGGACGCCGAGAAGGTCGCCAAGGTGGTGATTCAGAAGGCGGTGAAGTTCGCGAAGGAAGCGGGCGTCGCGAACCCGAAGGGCGAGCTCGTGACCGAGCTCACGTCACCCGCGCAAGGCATAGTCCAGCTTGCGGAGAAGGGAGACGTCGACCTGATCGCGGTGGGTACCAGGGGGAACGGCGGTTTCAAAAAGCTGCTCCTGGGGAGCGTGGCCAACAGCGTCCTGCACTACGCCCCGTGCTCCGTGCTAGTGACCAGGTAGCCGCGCCGGACGGCGGCGACAAGCGCTACAGCTTGATCGACTTCGGGTCTACAGCTAGCTTGGGGTACTCCATCCCGAGCTTCTCTAGCTTCTCCACTATGATGGTGGAGACGAGAAGGTCTCGGAACCACTTCTTGTTCGAGGGGATGACGTACCAGGGCGAGTAGTCCGTGCTGGTGTTCTGCATGGCGTCCTCGTAGGCCGCCAGGTACTCGGGCCAGAACTTCCTCTCCTGGACGTCCGAGAGGCTGAACTTCCATTGCTTCGCGGGGTCGTTCAGGCGCTCCTGTATGCGCCTCTTCTGTTCGGCCTCGTCTATGTGCAGGTAGAACTTCATTATGACGCCATGGTCCTCGTGCAGCAGCTTCTCGAAGTGCACGATCTCCTTGTAGCGGCGCGACCAAGTCTCCTCCGGCACCAGGCCGTGGACCCTCTCCACGAGGACTCCCTCGTAGTGGCTCCTGTTGAAGATGACCATCTGGCCGCTCGCGGGGGTCTGACTGTGCACCCTCCACAGGAAGTCGTGGTCTGCCTCCTCGGGGGTGGGCACCCGGAAGTGCGCCACCCGGACTCCCTGCGGGTTGACCCCTTCGAAGACCTTCCTGATCGTCCCGTCCTTTCCCCCCGTGTCCATCGCCTGGAGGACTATGAGCACCTTGTGCTTGTGCACCGCGTAGAGGAGCTCCTGTAGACCCTCGAGCTTGAGGGTGAGCTTCTTGGACTCCTCCAGGGCTTCAGCCTCCCCGCCGGAGAAGCTCGACGAGTCGTCGGGCGACCACTTGTCCAAGCGGACCTTCTCCCCCTCTTTGACCCTGTATCCGTCGGTCTGGATGCCGCCCACGTGGGCTTGGGTCCCCCGCCCGGCTTTAGGAGTTTCGCGCAAACCACCGACAGCGAGTTATCATGTCCGCGCTAATACCGCGTCGTTCGTTGGGAAAGGTTGATTATTCCCGGGGCTTCAAGACCGGACGAAGGCGAGAGAGCTGGCGAAAGTGAGGGACGTGATGCAGACTGGCGTCGAGCGGGTGAGCGCGTCGACCAGCGTTCTAGATGCCTCGAAAATCATGAATGACTCCGGTTCCTCAGGAGTTGTTGTCTACAACGGGGACAAAGCGGTAGGGATGCTCACCGACAGGAGGATACTCCGCAAGTTCATCCCTCTCAACAAGAGCCCTAGCGAGGTCACAGTGAAGGAGGTGATGTCGCCCCTCTTCAAGATACATCCGGATACCTCCACGAAGGAGGCTAAGAGAAGGTTGGTGGAGACGGGCGTCACGAGGCTCGGGGTCTTCGAGAGCGACAAGTTCCTCGGCTGGGTCACGCTGGCAGACCTCGATGGAAGGTCCCTCCTGGGCGGGAAGCCGCTGCTCAACGCGTTTCTGCACGATGCGCCCGCCGAGCCGATGGAGGTCCTCTGCCCGAACTGCAGGTCGGGCTTCATGGAGAGGGTGGAGAACAAGGGCGAGGTCGTAAGGTACCAGTGCCCCAACTGCAACTACTCGCTCTAGCCGGCCGCGCTGGGCTTCCGTCGAGGATGGACTGGCCTCAGGTCGATCCGCATCCCGACGTCGTGCTTGTGGAATCCCAAGCCTTGGTAGAACCCCACCAGGTCAGCCTTGCAGTCCAGGATGCACTTGTAGCACCCAAGCTCCTTAGCCAGCCTCACGGCCGCGTTCACGAGGGAGCCGCCGACCCCCATGCCTTCGAAGCCTCTCCTGACGGCCACGTCTTCGATGTGCCCGACCAGACCGCCCCGGTGGATGAACTTCTGCTCTACGAAGAGGGTGGTCGCCCCGAGTATCCGGCCTCCGTCGGCCACGGCCACGAGGATGTGATAGTACTGTGCGCGCTCTATAGAGGAGAGGATCACCCGAGCCTCCCCTGGGAGGAGTCCGCCGACGTCGCTGAGGTTCTCCAGAGCCTCCAGGAACCCGTTCTCCAGGTCAGCCGCCTCGAGCTCCCTGACCTTGTACCGAGGAGTCGCCTCCCTAGGAGGCCTGCTCTTCTTCATCCCGCGAGGCGGTGGGCCGGCCGGCTTTAGTCTATTACGATTCCTTGCCGCCGTCACGCTTCGACGGTCAGTTCCGAACACGGGCGCGAGCTGAGTCAACCAGCCGTGGCGCTGATGATCTTGTACCCGAAGGCGACGTTGTTGACGCCGTCGGTCCCTAGCGAGTAGTAGTAGGTGATTATCGAGGTGTTTGTCCCGGGAAGCACGCCGAAGGCGAAGAGGACGCTCTCCACCAAGGTGGTCTGCCCGCAGACGGTCACGCTAGACGGGACGCCCGTCGGCTGGGCGTACGTGACGTTCATGACCGTGGTGCCCAAGGTCACCTGCGTGTGGTTGAGGGTGGAATATAGGCTCGGGTTGGTGTAGGTCGCGAGCTGTTGGGTGGTGGTCAGCTCGTAGTCGAACGGGTCGAGGTAGGGTGAGACCAGCTGGACGGCGGTCGAGCCCGTGGTGTTCAGGTTGGGCTGCGAGGCCATGTAGAGGTCCCCGTCCTGGTCGAAGTACGCCGTCGCCTGCTGCGAGTTGGTGGTCCCGTTCGCACCCGACGTCGAAACCTGGAGGTTGACCACGTAGAGCTTCGTGGTGTTGATCACGGTCGTGCCTGCCACATTGTAGCCAACAGTCGCTGCGGTGGTGTTGATCCTCCCGTACTGGTCGCGCACGATCTGCTGCACCTGCATCGTCATCTGGGAGACGGTGGAGAACAGGGGGATGTAATTCGGCAGGCTGGTCGGCCCGGCAGAGGTCGAGCCGCTGGCAGCAGAGGTGCAGGGCAGGGTCGTCGATGACACGACTGACAGGGTCGTGGAGGTATAGCTCGAAGTCGTGGACTTGGTGGCCGTCCCTCCAGAGCCGGGAAGGGTTATCTCGGTCGACTGGGTCGTTGTCACGCTGGAAGTCTTGCTACCGGAACCTGTGACGCTGGTGTAGTAGGCGAAGGTGCCCCCCAGCAGCACCACCAGTACCACGGCGGCGACTACCTGGACCCTCCTGGTTCCGAACTGCAACGTTTCCCACCCGCGTGGCTGCCGGTATTTTAGCCACTCTAATGGGCGGCGTGGATCCTCCCGGAAAAGAATTTCTAGCGCGCCCATACCCGGGCCGCGACAAATTGGAATACAGGGCCGTGGGGAGGACCGGGCTCAAGGTCTCCCGGATGTCGCTCGGGACCAACAACTTCGGCAGGGATGCCGACGAGGAGACGTCGATCCGCGTCATCAGGAAGGCGATGGACCTCGGGATCAACAGCATCGACACAGCGAACGTCTACACTGGGAGGCGGTCGGAGGAGATCATCGGGAAGGCGGTGCGCGGCGACAGAGACCGCTTCGTCATCGCCACAAAGCTTGGGCACGACGTGGGCGAGGGGCCTAACGACACGGGACTCTCCCGCAAGCACATCCTGTGGCAGACCGCCGTGAGCCTCAAGATGCTCCAGACCGACCACATCGACATCTACTACATGCACAGGTTCGACCCTGAGACCCCGCTCGAAGAGACGATGAGGACCTTCGACCAGCTCATCCGCGACGGTAAGATCCTGTACCTCGCGTGCTCGAACTTCACCGTCGAGAACATGAGGGCCGTGAACGAGGTCAGCGAGAGGCTAGGCCTCGAAAAGATGGTCGCGCTTCAACCTCCCTACAACCTTCTCAACCGGGAGGCCGAAAGGGAACTGCTTCCGTTCTGCCAGTCGGAGGGGCTGGGCGCGATCACGTATTCGGCGCTTGCGGGGGGGTTTCTGACCGGCAAGTACTCTGAGGGAGTGCCGGCGCCCGCGGGCACCAGGGGCGCGCTGTATCCCCGATTCTGGGGGAGGATGAACAAGCCCGAGAACTATGCGATCGTGGAGAAGTTCAAGGCCCTCGCAGAGACAGCCAAGATGCCCCTCTCGCAACTCGCACTCAACTGGATAGCCAGGAACCAGGCCGTCACTTCGATGATCGTGGGCGCGTCCCGTCCCGAGCAGGTGGAGGAGAACGTGAGGCAGCTCGATGAAAGGCCACCCGAAGATGTGATGGAGGGGCTTGACGCCCTCGCCGTTGCTCCCGCAGGGGCTTGAGCCTCCCCATGGGAATATAGAGGCTCAATAATCCTCTTCGGGAAGCGATAATACTCTCAGGAAGGCAGCGGCTCCCGCTATCGAAGGGCGTAGGGAACTGGGAGGGGTGGGCGATGGCCTTCCTCGTCCCTTTTCTCAAGGCTCTCCTCGACGGGTTAGACGCTTGCACCATAATTGATTATTATGTCGGTTCCTCCCTATACGCTGCTATCGGAGGAAGTGGAGTTGCCCGGGGACAGGTGGGCGATTGGCGCCCGTCCCCTCTGGGCACCTCTGCCTCAGGACTAACTCCCCTTTACCGTGCGCCCCACGGAAGGCGGCGGTCTTGGCTTTTAGACGACTGCACCACAATCGATTATAAGGGACCGCTCGTCGGTGAACAAAGGAAGTAAGAACATGAAGGCATCGCACATCGCGGTTGTTGCATTGGGCGCGGCCATAATGGCGGCATTCCTCGCCTACCCCGCGTTCGCAACTACCGCATCGACAAGCAATAGTTCGACGACGAGCACTGGCTCGGCGGCGACCACCTCGAGCACGACAACCCCGCCTCCGATGGGCGGCCCGATGCACCGCATCGCGGCCTTCTTCGGACTGCGCGGCGGAGGCCCGCTTGGACGCGGTCCCGGCGGCCAAGGCCCGGCAACGACCTTCACCACAGGACAGACGATCACCCTCACGAGCACGAGTGGAAGCTACTTCGTGGTGGGGACCCAAGGCAAGACAAACGGCACAGCGTCAGGGACGCTGACCTTCACTGTCACCGGACAGCTCACGGGCGGCTACATACTCAACGTGGGTGGTAGCATGACCGTGGCCGGGACCACCTACAACGTCACCTCAGGCTCTGCAGTGATGGGGCCCGGAGGTGCGGGCATCCAGGGCGAGGGGGCGACAAGCTCCTCCGGCTCATACATCGTAAGAGCGACAGCTCGCGGCAACTTCAGCGGCACAACCACATCGACAGTGTCGTTGGACTTCAGTAACGGGACGACCGAGTACGCAGTGGCCCTCACGAGCACCATCACGGGCTAGGCGCCCGGCTCTGCGCTCGGTCTCCCTGACTTCTTTTTTTTCTCTGCGACCCGCTCGCCGCAAGTTTCTTCCTTAGGAAGTCGACGGCGGTGGTCCACGCGTCTTCCGCTGCGGCGGCGCGATACTCTCCCTTCGAGCGGTCGAAGAACTCGTGCCCAGCAGACGGGTACGTCTTCAGATCCAGCTCCGTCCCGTTTTCGATGGCGCCTCTCACGAACGCGGGGAGGTCGCGCATCATGAACCCGTCCTCGCAACCGTAGAGGAGCAGCAACGGGGAGCGGATCTTCTCCGCCGGACCGCCGAGCGCGGGTTCAGCAGAATACGCCACACAGGCGGCGACACCCTGAAACCTCGCCGCGAGCTGCATGGCGAGCTTGCCTCCCATCGAGAACCCGACCACTCCCATCGGGCTTTTCGGGTCGTCCTTTCGAAGGCGACGGGCTAGGGACAGAACGTCGCGCTGGAGCTTGCTCCTGAAACCGCGGTCGTAGAGCATCCTGAGCATCGAGCGCGTCTCTTCGGAGGCCCGTCCCTTCCGCATGGCCTCGTCGAGCTTCTCCGGCTCGTACCTCTCCTCGAGGCTCAAGTCCCACACGACCTTCATGCCCTCGACCATCCTCTTGGGCGAGAAGAGTTCCTTGTCCCGCCAGTACAGGACGGGGGCCACGGCGCGGAAGCCCTCTCCTGCCAGCCGTCCGCACACCTCCTTGACGAAACCGTTGAGGCCCCACACCTCGTGGACGACGATGACCTGTCCTAGGGGAACGCCGGACTTCGGGTCGGCACGGTAACCCTCTGCGCGCTCACCGTGAGCCAAGTAGCGGAAGAAACCGTCGGCCAACGCGCGGGGTCTCCGCCTCGGGTGATACTAAACATGATTCCCGTGTGCTTGACCCGGTCGGGCGGCACCCAGATTCGGGTTTCACAAAGCTTATCATCTTTTTGCGCATCCTTTTGCTCACAGTCTTCCCAAGTGAGTGGGATACCGGCGGGGATGGCTCTCGGGAACCGAGACCACCCCTCTGCCACTCACACCGTCGCGGCACCCCTTCATCGCGGGCTCAATCTTTAATGGCGCCACTCGGCTTCGGGTTGAGCGATGTTCCCTTCGGACGTCGCGGCTTCCAGCTTCTTCCCGCACGCGCTCACCGGCCTGGGCGGCACCCTCTTCGCGATCATACTGCTCTTTGTCTCGCTCGGCCTCATTTTCGACGGCAGGCACATAATCAAGGGGCTCGCCTTCTTGGTCGTCGGCGTCGCTGGGGCGGCCTTCGGCCTCGCCGTCGGGACACTGCTCTTGGGGGTCATAGGAGCGGTCATCGGAGGAGTCGTCGGCTTCCTCATCGGCGGGGTGGTCGGCCTCCTCCTCGTCGACCTCGGGATGGGGCTCGCCCTCGGGTACTTTGGGTACCTGGCCACCCGGGAATTGACGGGCGTTTTGGTCCTCGCAATCGTGGTAGGCATCATACTCTTCTTCGTAGGGTTGGCAATTTCGAGCAAGCTCCTAGAGCTGGTGACCTCCGTGCTAGGCGGCGTCGTGCTCTACGGCGTGCTTGTCTCCTTCGGGGTCCCGCCGCTCGTCTCGGCGATAGTCTCGCTTGTTCTCGCCGTTGCCGGGTTCGCCGCACAACTCAGAAGGCGCCGCCGCGGCGAGCACTGGCGGCAGATGTAGGGCCGCGCTCTGTGACGCCCGACATCGCTAGTGCGGAGACCCTTCTTGGTGCGTGGACGTGACCACCGGCACCAGGACGGCGCACCCCGCGAGGCAGACTGCCGCCAACGCGAAGGTAGCCAGGAACCCGAAGTAGAACGAGACGTATCCCGAGACGAACGAGCCGATCATCGTCGCGATTCCCACGAGAGCGCTGTAGACCCCGAGCCTCGAACCCTGGTTCTTGGCTCCGAGCGTGTTGAAGATCATCGTGTTGGAGGACGTGTAGTAGATGGCGAAGGCGAGACCTCCCGCGATCGGATAGAGCACTAGCGTCCCGCCCAGGTAGGGAAGGCCGCTCGCGAGGTAGGCCAGGATGCCGATGCCCGCGTAGCAGGCCGACCTCACGACGAGGCCCGCGACGGCAGTCTTCCTGAGGTCCCTCTTCTCGACGTACGGCCCGGCGAAGTAGAAGGAGGCGGTCTGGGCGACATTGGCCGCCATCGAAACGAGGAAGACCGCGCTCGCGCTCAGGCCCGCGGCGCGCAGGGACGGGACGAACGAGGTGTTGAACAGGCCGCTGGCGAGATAGAAGACGAAGATCGAGAGGTAGAGGAGAGGGAGCTGCCTAGTGAGGGCGCTCCTTAGCCCTTTGAAGACCGACTTGAAGTCGACGACGTTAGGCAGCCTCAGGAAGATGAGCGGGATGGCGAGGAGCCTCTGCTGGAGGCTGCGCCTCTGCAGGACGATGAACTCCCGCTCGAACGAGACCGCGGGCTGCTTTATCATCACGACCGACAGGACGGCGGAAGCCAGCGACAGCGCTGAGAGGGGGAGGACGAGGAGCGAGATTGGCAGGAAGTTCGACCACGCTATCCCCAGGAGGAGGCCCAACGTCGTGCCCACGCTCGAGACCATCGAGAACCTCGCGAACGCCGACGCCCAGTGAGACTTCCTCTGGCTCTCCATTATCAGCAGGTTAGCGGGAGTCGCTGACGCGGATGAGACCAGCGAGAAGAGCCCATAGATGAGCGCGACCCCAGAGATGCTCTCGGCGATGGGGAGTATGACTAGGTTCGCTGACACCGCCACACAGCTCAGGACGAGTATCGTCTTCCTGCTCTGGAAGCGGTCGGTCACGTATCCCCAGATTACGGCCGCGGGGATGCTGACGGCGTTGAAGAGGGTTATCGCCAGGCCGACGTCGATGACCGTGCCGTGGAGCTCGAGGATGTACAGCTGGATGAGCGTGCCGACCGGCCCGGTCGCGATGTCGACCGGAATCTGCGAGTAGAACCAGCGCGTCCCCGGTTCATCCTTCTTGGCCGCCGCGGTCATCTCATTCCGCCATGGGTTGGGATTCGATTCCGGTTATACATTCCGAGGGTTCCGGAGAGCCCTGACGGGGCGCTTCGCCTCGACTGGGTTAAATAATCTTGGAGGGGCGTTCGCCCGTCGTGCCATCTCTCGCCCGCAAGTTGGCGGACGCGTCGCGCCTCCAGTTGGCGTTCCTCTCCGCGACGTGGCTGGCCGGCATATACGTCAACGGATTCGTCTCGATGATCCCGGGGACGAGCACGGAGGCGATCCTGCTGAATCCGGCGGTCGAGTCGCACGTGGTCCTCGCGACCTTGAGCGCGGCGACGAGCGTCTTCATCCTCGGCCTTTCCTGGGCCGAGGGCTCCAGGCGGGCGACCGTCCTCGCCCTGCTGGCTTCGGTCTCGATAGTCGTCGCGGGGGACTCTGGCCTCGCGTTCGTGCTGGGAGGAGGGTCGGACGACGCACAGAGCATGATAATGGGCACTTCGTTCGTGACGGCCATCTTCCTTACGTTCCTCTCGATGGCGAGCTCGAGGCCTGACGAGGGGTCATCGGCCTACGGGGTCACGGCGGACGGGCGCGCGCGGATCTCGTGCTACCTTGCGCTCCTCCTCTTCTACGCGGTCTTCGTCTCGGGAATCTACGTCAACCTGTTTGTCGCAGGTCCCGTCTTCTCGCTTCCCCTCGGATTGGAGCTCGCCGCCTTCAAACAGGCGGAGGCCTCCGCCTCGTTCTTGGTGCACGAAGCCCTCGGAGGCGCGCTGCTCCTGAGCCTGGTCCTGTTCGCGGCGTCGCTCTGGTCGAGCGGGGAGAGGAGGGCGTCGGCCGTGAGCGCAGTCCCGGCCCTGCTGGTCGCCTACTCTGCCTATGTGGGATCCTTGAACCTGACTTCCCCGCCCGTACCGGCGGTCTCGTCATCGGGCGGCGCAGTCTCTGGACTAGTACCGCTCCTCTCCTCGGCTGGGCTCATCGCCGCCATCGTGATCACGATGCTCCTCGCCTTGAGGATGAGGGCGGGGCGGCTCTGAGCTAGACCGCGAAGAGGCGAATTCGCTACTTTCGGGACTGGGTTCGGAGCAGCTTCGTCAGGTAGTACGCGAAAGTTATCGCCCCGGCGGCCGCAGCGAGGTAGGTCGCGTCGAGAAGCGCGGACAAGTAGCCGCTGACCTGTTGGATGGGGACGTAGACCGCGAGTTCGCCGCTGGCCACTAGCTGGTTGTCCGCCCCTTGTATGTAGACCACCGAGAACTGGTACCAGCCCACGACGAAGAGCACTAGCACGATAGGGGCGATGAGCCGCGCATAGCTGAAACGCTCAGCCGTCGCCCCGCCGCTCATACCAACCGCCTCTGTACCTTGACGGCGATCCAAACGCCTGCCAGCATCGCGAATAGGAAGAGGATGCCGTCGTAGCCCAGCTGCGCAAAGTTCGTCCACATCAATCCCACGTTGCAGCCCAGCGCGGTCCTCACGCCGATCCCGACGAGTATCCCGCCCGAGAACCCGATGGCGAGCCTCTTCTTCTGGCGCGGGACCCGGACCTTGAAGTCCCCGCTGAGGTAGCTGGCCAGGAACGCTCCGACGATGAGCATCACGACCATCAGTACGCTGGGGTCGACTATCGGGAGGGCGTCGTTGTACCAGGGCGTCCCCAGCGCGAGGTTCACCCCGAAGGGCATCAGGATGTACTCGAGGAACCTTCCGCCGTCGGACGAGGTAATCACGAGATAGTTGAAAGTGTAGCCCGCTCCGGCCACGAAGACCAGGAGGAGGGTGCCAGCGAGGAGGAGCGTCGAGAGATTCGCGCCGTACGGCCTCCTCAGAAGAAGGATGTCCTTCGCGTTCGCCAAGCCCAGCCTCGTCCCCTGGAGCCCTATCGAGGGCAGCGGACCGACCGGCCCGGAGGAGGGGGCGGCCATGGTCACCCGCATGCCGGTCCCCGACGCCAGGGCGCCGCCGAGGAGGCGCTTCGAGCGAGTCCTCCGCTGGAGCAGGATCCCCAGGGCGACCAGCGGGATCCCAAGGAGGGCTGCCGCCGCCCCGACGGAGGTCTGAGAGACCGAGTGGAAGAGGTCGTAGGGAAGGTACTCTGTGTAAGCCCCTAGCTTCGTGGAAAGGATCCCGTTAGCCATCGTGTAGGACTGGAACGGCCATATCGCGACCGCGAAGATGTACGTCCCGACCATCATCCCCACGAGCTCCAGCCAGTTCTGGACATACCCGCTCGCGGCCCTGTAGAGCATCGAGAGGTTGCAGCCCCCAGCCATGGTCGCGCCGAATCCGAAGATGACGGCGCCGACGACGATGTACCAGCCCGAGAAGTAGTTGTCGTAGTATTGGTCGACGGCCGGCACGACCCCGGCGACGACGAGGAGCCCGGTCATCAGCGCGGAGACTCCGAAGAGGATCAGGAGCGCCCCGAACCGGTCGTAGCTCCGCGTCGTGAAGACGGAGGACATCGCGTTGACGAAGCAGTAGTTCCCCCTCTGCGCCACCCATCCCAGGAGGAAGCCGCTAGCACCGAACGCGGCGTAGACGAACGCGTAACCGAATGGGAGCACGTGCTCCGGCAACATCGTGGGCGCGGGCATCGGCTCACCGCTTTGCGATGAAGACTCGATAAAGGTCTCCGCTCTTCTCCGAGTAGAAGGCGTAGCCCATCCCCCTTGCGAGGTCGGGCAGAGTCACGTCCACGGACGCCTGGTGGTCGGTAAGGACTTCGAGGACCTTGGCAGGCGGCAGCTCCTTGAGCTTCTTGGCGGCCGTCAGCTCGGGGATGGGGCAGCTCTCGCCGCGCACGTCCACCGACAGGTCGGCCTTCGCCCAGACGGGCCGCGCCGGCTCCGAGGACACAGACAAGACGAATCAGACGCGGCGGCCGGCGGGCTAATAAATATTCTTAGGTTAATGCCGTCCTTCATAGAACTTGCCTTGGGGGGAATAACCCCCAGGGCGCTGCCGTGGCGCCGGATCTTCCTTGCCATCCCTTATATCGGCCACGGGGCGTGAGCACCCTTGAGGTCGACCCGCGACGCGAACCGACTCAAACTCCAAACGAGACAGCATGGAGACCGCGTGGAGGGACATCCCGGAGTCGCTCTCAGGCTGCAAGGGAGAAGAATTCAACAGGGTATACTCTGAGGTCCGGAACGTCATCGCGCACCAGCTGGGGAACGGCTCGCTGAAGGGGATCAAGGGGTTCATCTTCTACGGCGAGCCGGGAAACGGCAAGACATTGATGGCGAAGGTCCTGGCGAAGGAGCTCCAGCTCTCGCTCTTCTTCGTCGACGGTTCCGTGATCGCGAGGGAGCTCTACGGCCAGTCGGAGCGTCAGATAGTGAAGGTCTTTGCGATGGCGCGCAAGAAGCGGTCGCTGATACTCATAGACGACGCGGAGTCCGTTTTCCCGGACAGGGACTGGATGAAGGGGGAGAGCTGGCACGTCGCCCAGAACAACATCCTCTTCCACCAGATAGACGAGCTGGACACATCGCAGACGGCGCTCATCATGACGACCAACAAGTTCCAGCTCCTTGACAGCGCGCTGAAGGACAGGCTCTTCCCCATCGAGTTTCCGCCCATCGACCAGCATACTGCCATCGAGGTTGCCAAGATGAAGTGCGCCGAGAAGAGGATCGACCCGGCGAGGGCGGAGGAGCGGATACGCGCCGCGCCCGAGGCGTTCAGGTCGGGGAGGGCCATCGAGAAGCTCGTCGTGACCGAGTACATCAGGCAGGTCGGCGAGGGCCGCGGCCGGTCTCAGGGCCGATAGGAATAGAGAATTCCTCAAGGTTAATACCTTCTCGAGACGGTGTGCGTCTCAGCTTGTCTACCTCTGAGTTTAACGGTCTCGGAAAGAGGCTCGAGACTGCCCTTGGGCTCTCGAAGCCAATTGTGGCGGTCACGTTCAAGCCTGACGTGACGAAGCTGAGAAAGTCCACCGACGTGGTCGAGTCGAGCTGCGTCTTCTGGACCAAGGCGCTCGACAGCGCCTTCTACACTACTCCCGACCAGCACCAGCACTGCTCCGTCGGCGCGGTCACCCACGGTTATCGGCTGGCGAAGGACACGCTGCCGGGCGCCGGGTTGGCCGACATCGACCTGCTCACGAGCGTGGGCTGGATTGGGAAGAGCGACATCCTCGGCCTGCCGGCGCTTCCCCTCGAGGCGAAGCGGAACATCGGGTACGCCCCCCTCGACAAGGCGCCATTCGTCCCGGACGTAGTCCTGCTGTTCGCCGACTCTCAGCAGGCCGCGCTGATCAAGGAGGCAGCGCCCGACAGCAAGGTGACTGTGAAGCCCACATGCCAGGGCCTCCCACTAGCCAACGAGGGCGACGTCGTCATCGGGCTCGGTTGCACCGCCAGCAGGACGAGGTCGGGATACCCAGAGTCCGAGATAGTGGTGACGCTCAACGCCAAGAAGCTGGGCGCCTTCGTGGACCGCCTGGAGAAGATTGCCGCGATCGACCACAGGGTGAAAGCGGTGCTGAGCCACACCGCCTGAGCGAGCAGACTCCGCGATACACATATCACGCGCCGGCATCGCCGGCGGTAGGGCGTGACCGCCCTGCTGGGGAAGGAGGACGTCGCTGAGATCCAGAGGCTGTTCCGCTCGGGTCTCGAGGGAGAGGTCAAGGTCCTCCTCTTCACCTCGAAGGTCGGGTGCGAGTACTGCGCCCAGACCGAGCAGCTGCTCGAGGAGATAGCCGCCCTCTCTGACAAGGTCAAGCTCAAAGTCCTAGACAAGGAAGTTGAGCGCGCGACGGCCGATTCCATGGAGGTCGAGATGGCGCCTACTACCGTCATCATCGCATCCAACGGCGCGAAGCTGCACTACGTGGGGATGCCCGCAGGCAGGCAGCTGAGGAGCCTGGTGGAAGACTTGGTCGACGCGTCGAGGGGACGGTCGGAGATGGACCAGGAGACGAGGGACGCGATTAGGCGCGTGAAGGCGCCCACCGTCATCAAGGTCTTCGTCACCCCGGTCTGCCCGTACTCGCCGCTGGTGGTGCGCTCCGCCCACAGGTTCGCCATCGAGAACCCAATGATACGCGCGTTCATGATCGAGACAGTGGAGTTCCCAGACCTCTCGAGGAGATACGGCGTGGTGGGGGTTCCGAGAACGGTCATCAACGACAGGGTGCGATTCGACGGGGCCCCAGGCGAGAGGGCCTTCGCTCTGAAGGTGCTCGAGGCCTCCGAGTAGGGCTCGGGCGAGAGACTAGGACTTTAGTGAGATGACCCTGCGCTGTGAGACGGTCCTTGCTATCTGCCTGACCTGGTAGAACGAGAGCCCGAGGAGGGCGACGCCTAGCACCGTTGTCGAGAAGAGCTCGATCCCCTGCAGCACGCCGGTCGCCCAGAAGACGCCCGTGATGGTCCCATATCCGAAGACGATCTTCTTGCTCAGGACCGAGGTCGAGGCAGAGACGAGGTACAAGAGCGAGTTCACTCCCGTGGGGGTCAGGCAGCAGATGGCAGCCGATGTCGCGAGCGCAGGCACTGAAGTCGCGAGGAATCCGCCGGCCGTCTGGGTCGCCATCATTCGCATCGACCCAGGGACGCCCATGTCCCTGCTCGCCTGTGAGACGTAGACGAGGTTCGCCACGTAGTACCCCAGGACGAGGGCCAAGAGAGGAGGATGAGGTCGACGACTCCCACGGCGAGGATGTCCAGGTTGACCGCGAGGGGGCCCATCATCGGGACCCCCGCTGCCTGGTAGGAGATGCGCGTCACCGGCACGAAGTACGAGCTGATATTGACGTCGGGGACGAGCAGGAGCCCGCTGCTCACGAGGTACGAGAGGAAGTAGATCGGGGCGAAGGCCAGCAGTATCGCCCTCCCCAGCCTGTCTGCGAGGACCCCGCGGACTATCGACCTTATGCCGATGTCCCCGTCAAGAGAGATGAACCTGCTCCAGTCCAGCCTCCGGAGCGCGAGCACGGCGAGGGCGTTCACCGCGACGCAGGCCGCGACGAACTCGAGGAACGGATAGAAGAACGAGGCCTGGCCCGTCGTGGCCATCGGGGTGTACCAGATGTCGGTGATCCTGAGCCCCGTCGTGATCACGGGGGCGAGCGCGGTGACGTTGAAGAAAAGAAGCAGGAAGATGATCGGGTGGAGCGCCTTCAACGGGCCTCTCCGCCTAGCAATGGAGGCCCGTCACCGGAGGCGAGAGCACGTTGTCCGCGAGATAGGTCCCGAACTGTGACGATATGGGTAATGCGAACGCAGGGGCCACCGTCAGGGGTATGCTGGCGGACGGCCCGGTATCCGTCGTCACTGATGCGAGGGATATGAGATAGATTATCCCGCCCGTGGTAGGGGTTCCGTGCATCACGACATACGCGTTCAGCCCGTCGGGAGTTATCTCCATGTCTGCGAGACCTGGGGACGCGGAGGGAGGGAGGTTGATGGTGTTGACTACAGCGAAGGAGCTGGTGGAGACGACCTCGACCACGTTCGTCGAGCCGGAGGCCTCCAGGTAGTACTTGCCGTCAGGGGTGAAGACCCCGCGCGTCGGGGTGAACGTCGATATCGGGAAGCTCGTGTGGCCCAGTGAAGTGAGCGAAGGATACGAGTAGAAGACGTCCGTCTTGTTTCCTGAGAGCTCGACCCCCAGCATCGTGCCTTGGGAGTTCACGGAGAGCATGAACGGCTGCGAGGCGATTGGAAGGGCCGCGCTCGCGACGATCGCACCGGTGGTCGCGCTTATCGAGTCCACCGTGCCGTTGTTCTTCATGGGGACTACGACGGTGTTCTGGTTAGGGGCCCATCTGATGTCGCACGGGAAGGCGGTCGCGCCGCTCGGCTGGTTGAAGACCTGCTTCCACACAGTCTGGAGCGGGGCCAGCTGGACCACCTCTACTATCCCGGAAGGCCCGTCGGCTATCGCAGCGTACTTCTCGTCGGGCGAGACCGCGACCCCTATGAACCCGGTCGCAGTGCCCACGCTGATCCTTCCCGTGACAGTAAGGAGGGTCGAGTCGACAACCTCGATGGTCCCGTTGTTGAGCGGCACGAGGAAGTTAGACCGGGCTGCGCCCTGGACAGGATACCCTTCCCAGTAGAAGGTCTGTGTCGGGACGCTGTCGCTGATGTTGAAGAGCCGTGCGTATCCCAAGACCGAGCCGTCGGTCGATGTGAGCTCCGTGATTCCCTTCTGCGTGAAGACCAGGAAGAAGTAGCCGCTGGTGCCGCTCGAGCTGGTCGAGGAGCTTGAAGAGACAGAAGGGCTGGGAGAGCTGGAGGAGCTCGACGAGCTAGAGGAGCTAGATGTTGTGCTCGGAGTCGTCGAAGAGGAGCTACTGGTCGAGGAGGAGCTTGGCGCGGTCGTGGGACTCGAAGACGTCGCGGAGCTCGAGGAGGAGCTGGGCGCGGATGTGGAACTCGAAGAGCTCGAATGGCTGGGCGTGCCCGTAGAGGAAAGCGTGCTGGTGGTGCTCTGGGCACCCGGCGTCGCCAGTATGAAGACGCTAATCCCTAGAATCGCTAACACCGCTACGGCCGCAATCGCGACGTTTCTGCTGTTCAAACAGAACTCCCAGTTTTCTAGCGCAATTTAAGCGCTAGGAATAAAATAATAATAATCAATCACTCATCTTGAGCAATTTAGGAATATGTCGAAAAGGGCGCCGTGGAGACTATAACCGCCCTTCACGGGGCGGGGGCGGATGGTCTCCAAGAAGGGCGGCCTCGAAGGGCGCCCCGTCTTCATCTTCGACTTCGGAGGGGTGGTGATAAAGTGGAAGAACAACAACCCGATCTTCGACTACGTCGCCAAGCGATACGGGGTGCCGCGCGAGAAGATGAGGAAGGCCCTTGAGAGTGGCCTTCCTAGACTCGAGTCGGGCGAGGTCTCGATAAGGGAGCTCCTCGAGGAGTCCCTTGGCAAGTTCGGAGAGAGCCTGAGAGAGGGCGACTCCCCGGACGAGCTCTGGACCGTCCCGTTCGAGCGGCTAGTGAGATTCCGGACGGGGACGCTGAGGATCGTGGAGTCGCTCAGGAGGAAGGGATACCGCGTCTTCCTCTTCTCCAACACCTCGTCTCCGCACGTCAAGCTCCTGAGAAGAAGGCAATGGGACAAGCTCTTCGACGGGTTCGTCTCCTCATGCGAGCTCGGCAGCATGAAGCCCAGCGCCACGGCGTTCGCGAGGGCGCTGGAGCAGGTCAAGGCGTCGCCGTCCGAGGTAGTCTTCATAGACGACAAGGAGGAGAACGTCACCGGAGCAAAGGAGTTCGGGATCCGCTGGGCGTTCAAGTTTACGACCCTCGCCCGGCTCAGAGCTGACATCGCGACCGTTACGTAGGCCCTCCCGCCGCTTGCCCGCCGCCGATGCCGAGCGTGCTCATATGTGAATCGGCAGCAAGACGCTAAGGGCCGCGTCAGGTCGGCTTCACGTTGACAGCCGGGCCTCAGGCCGCGTCGGGGAGCGCGGCGAGACCGCAGCTGACCTGCCAGAGCTTGTCCTGGGCGTCGATGTCCGTGCTGAAGGGAGCCTTCATGGTCTTCCCATTGCGGATCAGTCCACCCGTGGTGCCCACGAATTGCGCCGAAGATGCTAGCTCCGCGAGCCCCTTCGAAGCGCGTTTCGGCGAGACGCCCATGAAGACATTCAGGACGCTCGAGACGATTCGGACTGGGACGGGCGCTCCGCGAAGCAGGCTCGTCCTGACCAGCCCCGGATGATACGCGTTGACAGTCACGCCTCTCCCCTCGAGCCTGCGGGCCAGGGCGTAGGTGAAGAGCAGATCTGCGGCCTTCGACGCCCCGAACGCCATGATGGGCGCGAACTTTCGCTCCCCCTGAAGGTCGTCGAAGTCAGGCATCATCGACGACGGTGCGCTGACGTTGATGACTCGAGACGGCCTCGACGCCTCGAGGGTCGGAATCAAGAGGCGCGTCAGGAGGAACGGGCCTAGGTAGTTGGTGGCGAACATGAGCTCGAGACCGTCGGACGTGACGATGCGCTTGCTGGCGAAAGTCGCGGCGTTGTTGACCAGGACGTCCAATCTGGGATACTTGGCGATGAACTCCGTTGCCAGCGAGCGGACGGACGCGAGCGAGGACAGGTCGGCGGTCATCAGGTCGACTGATCGGTTCCCCGTTTGCGACACAACCCGGCTTTGCGCGGCGCCGCCTCGGGTCTTGTCGCGACAGACCATCACCAAGGTCGCGCCCGACGCAGCCAGGGCCACTGCCGTTGCCCTGCCGATGCCGGAGCTCGCTCCCGTCACGATGCAAACCTTGCCCTTCATGCCGACGGCGTCGCTCGAGCTCAACCCCGGCCGTTCACGCCGGTTTGCTATTTAGGTTCCAGCACGCACTCGCCCTTTTAGAGAAACCCTTCCAAATCCCGACCTGACTTGATAACCGGAGCGCACGTCGTCGTGTACAGCAAGGATGCGGAGGCAGACCGAGACCTCTTCCGCAAAGTGCTGAGGTTTCCGAACGTCGACGCGGGCGAAGGTTGGCTCATCTTCGCCTTGCCACCTGCCGAGCTGGCATTCCACCCTGCAAAGAAGAACGGCCCCCACGAGTTGTATCTGATGTGCGACGACATCAAAGCGACCGTCCGGGAGCTCAAGCAGAAGAAGGTGAAGTGCTCGGCGCCCGTAGACCTAGGATGGGGCGTGTTGGCCAAGATCAAGCTGCCAGGGGGAGGGAAACTCGGCATCTATCAGCCAAAGCACCCGTTGGCCAGCGCCGGATGATCTTCTCGGAGAGGCTACGCCATCTGCTTTGAGAGCCTCTGAGCGAGGACGGCGTTTTCCCCCGTTTCGTCGTGTCGCAGATAGGCGTAGCACTCCCGTGAGTCTCCGGCCGTCTCGCGAATCTTCTTTGCCCAGCGGTCGATCGCCTTTGCATCGTACGAGTCCTTTCTCAGCCTGAAGTAGGCAAAGCCCCCGGTGACCTGGAACACGGGCTTCATGTCCTCGGTCTCCGCGATGCAAAAGCCCGTCCCGTGCTTTTCGAGCAGGCGATAGGTGGAATCCTGGAGCCACGATTCGTGCCTGAACTCAAAGACCCGGCTCTCGACGCTCGAGGTCTCGGATAGGAACTTTTCGAGCAAGTCGAGGTCTTGCTTGGAGAAGGGCGGAAGCTGGAACAAGACAGGACCTCGCCTCGGACCTAGCAGGTCCAACACTCTCGAGAGCCTTTCGGCAGCCTCAGACGACCCGTTGCCAAGCTTCAGAATGTGCGTGATCTGCCTGGGCGCCTTGAAGGAGAACCTGAAGCCTTCGTTCGTCTTCGACCCCCAGCCCTTCACGACGTCGGGCTTTGGCGAAGCGTAGAAGGAACTGTTGACCTCGGTGCTGTCCAGATGCAGAGAATAATACGCCAGGAATTCTTCGCTCTTCATCTCCTTCGGGTAGAACCGTCCCCTCCAGCTTGCGTAGCTGAAGCCAGAGACTCCGACGTGCGTGCTACCCGTCTCGCTTCCCATGGCAAGTTGCTTTTGGCGGCCTTGCACAATAGCTTTTCCGGATGGTCGATGGCAGAGCACGGCTTAGACAGATTCGTTGAAATCACGGTGCAGCGCTGCCTCGGCAGGTTGTCTCGAGGTCAGGCGCACTCACCTGCGTTGGTGATTCTAGCCCTCATCGTCGTCAGTCCCCTCGGATTAGCGGTCTTGGCCCAGAAGCCGGCCTATGCAACCAATCCCGTGCCGAACACCTTCTTTGCAATGACGGTGAACGGGTTGGTAGGGAGCGCTGGGGCATGGCCCGTTCCCGTCTCGATAGGGACGTTGGGCAAGACCGACGGTACCGACTGGCACGACTTGGAGCCCTCGAACGGGACTTTCGTCTGGGCTCCCCTGGACAACTCGATCAGCAGAGCGAAGGCGGTTGGGATAACCAGCTTCATGTACTCCTTTTACAACACGCCACAATGGGCGTCTTCCAATCCCAGCCAGAGCTGCTCACTGACCGCGAAGTCGGGAGTGACCGGGTGCGCCGCGCCACCGACCAACATCAACGACTGGAACAGGTTCGTCACCGCGCTCGTGACGAGGTACAGGGGAGAGATCCAGTATTACGAGCCGTGGAACGAGCCGGACGTCCCGTCGGAGTACTCAGGAAGCATGTCTGAGATGGTTCTTCTCGCTCAAAGCCTCTACAACATCGTCAAGGCGACCGACCCGAGCGCGCAGGTGCTGACCCCGTCCGTCTCGGTGGGGGGCGTCCTGAGCGCAAACCCCGCATGCGGCTCGAGCACGTGCTGGCTCGCGGCGTACTTGGCGGCGGGGGGAGGTGCGTACGCGGACGGCTTCGATTTCCACGGCAAGAACTGTCCGGCATCGAACTCGATATGCGTCCAGAACGGCATAAGCTGCCCGACTACGGCGATACAGGAATGCGCGGGGGCGTCACTCATCACCCAGATTGACGACGCCCGTGCGATAATGGCGAACAACGGCGTGTCCGGGATGCCGCTGATAGACACGGAGGGAGGCTACAGCGACGACGAAGGGGCGAACCAGCTCTACGGGGCGTCGGCCGACCAGCAGGCGGCATACGTCAGCAGGTTCTTCATCATCCAGGCGAGCGAGAACATCCAGATAGCGGTCTGGTTCTCGTGGCTTTCTGGGAACGGCCTCACGGGATTCGGGACTCCATCAGCGTCGGCGGAGAACAACCAAGACTACCAGCAGACGTACGATTGGCTGGTCGGCTCGACAATGGATGGGCCTTGCACAGAGGATTCGTCCTCGATCTGGACCTGCGGGCTGACGGGAAGCACAGGAGTTTCCGCGCTCATAGTTTGGAGCGACTCGGCGGTCTCATACTCGCCTCAATCCCAATACCTGAAGTACCACGAGCTAAACGGGACGACGAGGTCAGTCAACGGGGCCGTCCCGATAGGCATCCTCCCGGTGCTGCTTGAATCTGGGGCTGCCGCCACGTCGACCACTTCCACCGCATCCTCTGCCTCGTCGACGCCTTCCTCATCTTCAACCTCGGCGTCGTCAAGCACATCGACAGCGTCGACTACGAGCTCGACGAGTAGAGTGCCAGAATTTCCAGGGTCGAGCATCCCGATCGCGCTTCTTGTCGCTGTCAGCGTCGCGGCGGCCTCGCTTAGAGTCGCATCGCGGAGAAGGGTTCGTCCTTGAGTCAGACGAAGGCGCGGAGAGGAAGAGGCAGCCCAGTCATCGTGGAAGAGGAGCCGTTCAACGCGGAGACCCCCGAGCACGCGTTGAGCAGCGACATTACGCCGACCTCCGAGTTCTACGTCAGGAACCACTTTGAGGCGCCGAAAATCAGCCTCTCAGAGTGGCGGCTCAGGGTGACAGGGGCGGTTCGAAACGAGCTCACGCTCTCTCTCGGCGATGTCAAGGCCATGAAGAGAAAGACCTCGACGGTGACCCTGGAGTGCGCGGGGAACAGCAGGAGGAGGATGCGGCCTACCCCGGGCGGAACTCCGTGGGGAGACGGGGCCGTGGGCACAAACGAGTGGACGGGAGTCCCGTTTGCCGAGCTCCTGAGAAGAGCTGGCCCGAAGAGGGCCGCGTGCGAGGTGGTCTTCCGCGGCGCCGATTCTGGAGACGAGGGCGGACGGAAGATGCGTTTCGAGCGCAGCCTGCCCCTGAAGGATGCGCTCTCGAAAGAGGTCCTCCTGGCGTTCGGGATGAACGGCAGACCGCTCCCCATCCTCCACGGATACCCCCTCCGGCTCGTCGTCCCGGGATGGTACGGGATGGCGTCGGTGAAGTGGCTCGAAGAGGTGGAGGTCGTCGCAAGGCCGTTCAAGGGGTGGTTTCAGTCGGCGAGGTACGTCTACACGGACTCTGACAGCGACGCGTCGACTGCGGTTCAGAGGATGAAGCCGAAGTCGCTGATAGTCGAGCCACGAGGCGGCGTCCGGGTCGCGCTGGGCGTCCCCCTCAAAGTGTCTGGTCTCGCATGGTCGGGCTCAGGCGGCGTGGACAGGGTCGAGTTCAGGTCGGGCAGCGGAGGGTGGAGGCGCGCCAGACTGGACGTAGCCAAGGGGCCCTATGCATGGCGGCGGTGGTCGGTCATCTGGGTGCCCAAGAGACGCGGCACCTACAACCTTGCGTCACGCGCTTTCGACGGAGCGGGAGATGCGCAGCCGCTGGCCCCGGTGTGGAACCTGCACGGATATGGCTACAACACGGTGACGAAGGTCAGCGTCAGGGTTGCCTGACCCAGACGTTCAGCGCAATCGTTGACCTTCCTACCGTCTCGCGCTCAGCTTGTCAACGACCTTGGCTAGTTTGTTGACCTTCGAAATCGGATATGTGAGGGAAGCTGTGATCTGCAGTTGCTTCCCGTCGGCGAAAGGGAATGTGATCTGCACGAGCTCTTCCCTGCGGACGATCGACCAGATCGCACGCCCGAGGTACTGGTCTGTCGCTTGGTTCATTGCCTGGTTCAAGAACATCCGGGTGACTATTCTCTCGGTCTCGGCGGCTGGCTCCAATGACTTCAGTCCCGGTCGCATCCCGCCTGCTTCGATTCTCCCGCTAGGATCGACCACCGCGCAGAAGTTTATCCTCTTGTCAGTGGCGAAGATCCCCCTGACTACCGACCCGGCGAGCTTGGTGTCGGCCAACTCATCGCCTTCGTGAACCTGCCAACTAAAAAAGGGTCCTTGGCGGGCGGGTCTTCATAGGAGCGTCGATGGAGCTCTCGGACATCCCGGCGGCCCTGTCCATCTTCATCGTGGTAGTGAGCGTCTTCCTCGGCGCGCTGAACGTTGCGAGTGCTAGGAGCTCCGCCGCGCAACCATAGATTGGCGACCCTTGGCTCTCGGCTTGGGCCATTCCTTCCAAAGAAACGTTATTAGACCAAAGTCTCCTTCGCGGCTTCACCTTTGAGGATTTCCAGAAGGAACTTCTTGAAGCTATTCGTAGGAGGCGCGGCGGTCGTGACGGGGGCCTCGGCATGGCTCTTCGGAACTCCGTCGGGACGCACCGCGTTGGGGTCCATCCTGCCCTCCCAGGCGCCGGTCGCTTCAAAGGTCATCTCGGTGGAAGTCAATGGCAGAGCGGAACAGCTAAGCGTCGCCGCAAACTCCACGCTCCTCGACGTCCTGAGAAAGGACTTGAAGCTCAAGGGGACGAGGCCGGGCTGCTCCAACAGCGAGTGCGGAGCCTGCACCGTGCTGATGGACGGCGTGCCCGTCTACTCTTGCCACAGGCTCGCCATCGAGGCAGACGGCCACCAGATCACAACCATAGAAGGCATAGCGACCGGCAGCGAGCTCTCCCCGCTGCAGCAGGCGTTCATGGACGAAGGAGGGTTCCAGTGCGGGTACTGCACCCCGGGCATGATCGTCACGGCGACCGCCTTGCTGAGGTCGACGCCGAACCCGAGCGCGTCGGAGGTCTCCCGGGCCCTGTCCGGGAACATATGCAGGTGCGGAAGCTACCCGCACATAGTCAACGCGGTCCTTGCTGCTGCCCAGGAGGGCTGAAGTCGGGTGTCGTTCTCCACCATAGGGACCAAGGTGCCCGACTTCCGTGCCAGGCAGAAGGTGACCGGGACCGCTAGCTACACGATCGACCTGGACGTGCCGGGCATGCTCGTGGGGCGAGTGGTCCGAAGCCCGTACCCAAGGGCGAGCATTCTCAGCGTCGACACGTCTGAGGCCGAGCGCCTCCCAGGGGTCGCGGCGGTAATCACGGGCAAAGACGTCCCTGAGATACCCTTCCCTCCCGTGTACGATCAGAGGGTCCTGGCCGGAGCCGTCGACCCCTACGTCAGGTTCGTCGGCGACGAGGTCGCGGCCATCGCGGCCGAGACCGAGCAGATAGCCGACGCGGCGGTCAACCTCGTGAACGTGAAGTACCAACCTCTCCCTGCAACGGGCGACGCCTCGGCTACGACCCAGCCTGGCGCCCCGGACGTCGAGTCGCCGTTCTACGCGGGCAACGTGATGAATCCATACTCGCCACTCGTGCTCTCGAGGGGCGACGTTGACGCGGGCATGGCGCAGGCGGACGTGGTCTTCACGGGCCAGTACAAAGTGCCCTCCCAAGCCGCCGCGTCTCTCAGGCCGTTCTGTTGCGTCGCCGAGTGGGAGGGGGACAGGCTGACCGTCTACAACGACAGCCAAGTGATCTTCACCAGACAGGCGGAGCTAGCGCAGCTCCTTCAGGTGCCCGTCAGCAACGTGAGGGTCGTATCTCAGAACCTCGGAGGCGGCTTCGGGGAAGACAACGTCTACAGGTTCATCCCGATGGCGGCAATCCTTGCGAAGAAGACCGGGCGGCCCGTGAAGATGATCATGCCGCAGGACTATGCGTTCGAGTCTTCGCCAAACAAGCGCCACCCCGCCCAGTTGACGGTTACGATAGGGGCCAAGAGCACGGGCGAGATCACAGCGATCGACCTCTACGCGGTCTTCGACAAGGGGGCCTATGTGGCGGGAGGGGACTCCGTCCCGTACGTCGGCGCCCGGGCGATATTCAACGGGTACAGGGTCCCGAACATGCGCTACACGACGATTGCCGTGTTCACCGACAACCCCCCGTCTGGCGCTTTCAGAGGCTACGGGGGCGTGCAGACCAACTTCGCTGTCCAGGCGGCAATCGACGACCTCGCCTTGAAGCTCGGGATGGACCCGACCCAGGTGCACCTCCAGAACTGCATACGTCCCGACGACGTGCTGGAGATCGAGGGAAACGCCGTCGACTTCTCCCAGGTCGGGGGGTCGGCCTTCATCGAGGCCATTGGGAAGGGAATGGACGCCAGCGGCTGGGGCACGAAATGGGCCCCCTTCAGCGGCCTGAGCGCGGACACCCACACGCACTACGGCATCGGCATGGCCCTCCTCACCTACGGCTTCGGGCACATCCCGGACCAGGCCAACGCGTCCGTCTCGATCAGGAAGGACGGCACCGTCTGGATCACGATGGGCACGTCCGACCTCGGCGGTGGGCAATCCACCACGATGTGCATGCTCGTCGCGGAGGAGTTGGGCGCGAACCTGGGGGACGTAGAGATCCTCATGGGCGATACCCAGTACCCGCCCGCGCCCCTCGAAGGCACATTCGGGAGCAGGACCACGTTCATTGCCGGGAACGCCGCGAAGGCGGCCGCTGCCAACGCGAAGCAGGCCCTGCTGAACGTCGCGTCGCAGGTCTTGGGTGCGAGCCCTGACGCGCTCGACACGGAGGGGAGCAGGGTGACGGTGACGAACTCGGGCCGGAGCGCGAGCTTCGCCGAGGTGCTCCAGCACCTGCCAGAGGGAAGCAGCGTCGACGGCACTGGAGTCTACGTGCACACGTCCGCGGTAAGCAAGTCGGGCTTCCAGTTCGGCGTCTGCTTCGCTGAGGTGGAGGTAGACGCGTGGACGGGCAAGGTCACCCCAACGAACCTGGTGATGGTCCAAGACTACGGGAAGGCGATAAATCCGCTGGGAGTGGAAGGCCAGATGCAGGGGGCCGCCCTCCAGGGCGTCGGCTACGGCCTGCTCGAAGACTACGTCGTGGACGTGACGACGCTCCAGTCGGTGACCCGGGACTGGCTCTACTACCACGTCCCGACGAGCATGGACGTGCCCCAGATGGTCCCGATCGTGATCGAGAACCCCGACCCCCGGGGGCCCTTCGGAGCGAAGGGCGGCGGGGAGAGCATGATCATCTGCACCCACTCTGCGATCAGGAACGCTGTCGCCAACGCGATAGGGGTGAGGTTCGCGTCCCTCCCGATCACACCTCAGATGGTCATCGAGGCGCTGAAGAGCTCAGGAGGCGCTTAGGAACGTCGAGCGGGCTCCTCCCTGGTCTCAACCCCAGGTCGCTACCCGGGTTCAGCTACGTGACTCCCCTCACCGTCGCAGACGCGGTGGCGGTGTTGGGAAAGTACGGGGGAAAGGCGAAGGTGATCGCTGGAGGCTCGGACCTGCTTCACCTCATGAAGCGAGACGCGATGGTGGAATACCCCGAGGTGATCGTCGACATCAAGGGGGTGGGGGAGATCCGCTTCCTCGACTTCGACGGGACGAAGGGCTTGTCGATGGGGGCGCTGACCACCCTGAGCGAGGTGGAGAGCTCCGCTGTCATCGCCGAGAACTACCCATTGCTGGCACAGGCTGCGGGCCTAATATCGGCGCCCCAGGTGCGAAACGTGGCGACGGTCGGAGGTGCGCTGACCCAACAGGTCTGGTGCTGGTTTCTGCGCAACGGCTTCAAGACGTGGAGGGCTGGTGGCAGCACCTGCTACGCCATACAGGAAGGGGCGGACAACAGGTACTACCACAGCGTGATGGGAGGGAACGACTGCTACGCCGCGCATCCCTCCGACCTCGCGGTGGCGCTCGAGGCGCTGGGCGCTTCAGTCGTGATAGCAGGGCAATACGGGACGAAGACGGTGAGCGTGAGCGAGTTCATCCCGGGGAACGTGTGGATGGGAGACGTCCTCCAGTCTCACATCCTCTCTCCGTCGGAGCTCGTGACGGCTGTCAAAGTCCCTCCGTCGCCGCAAGCCTTCCGATCGGTCTTCGTAAAGTCAAGGATAAGGAACGCGCTAGATTTCGCCATAGCCAGCGTGGCGGTGACCGTCACCCTTGACGGAGGCACCGTAAGAGACTCCAGGGTGGTGTTCGGAGGGGTCGCCCCAGCACCGTACAGGGATGCCGGGGTCGAGGCGGTGCTGAACGGCAGCGATCTCTCGACGCTGGCGCCCGGACAGGCGGCAGCTCCAGCCCTTTCTGCCGCGACCCCTCTCCAGAACAACGCCTACAAGGTGGATGTGGCGAAAGGAGTCCTCATGGAAGCAATTACGGAGCTCGTCTCAGAAGGCTAGGGCTTCCTCAAACGGTTTTAAGCTCCAATCCCCCGTAGGTCGCAGCAGAGGATCCCACTCAGTTTTGAAATCCTCGATTCTCTCCACGCCCATCAGGGTTGAGCGACGCCCTTGGGGCTTCTTCTCACTCTTCCTTGAGGACGAAGCTCCGTCCCCCTCCTGGCTAGCAGGCTTTCTCTCCGAGCTCGAACCGATCTACCACCCGACGGGAGAGCTCCTTCAGCACAATCCCGGCGAACCGCTGACCGTGAAGATCATTCACGTCTATGCGAGGTCGCGTCTGAGTCTGCAATACCACCGCCACCGCACCGAGGAGTGGTACTGCCTCAAGGGACGAGCCTACGCGATTCTAAAGCGTGGCCAGCTTCTCGAAAAGGTTCCGCTCGAAAAGGACTCGCACGTCGTCGTCCCTCAGATGATGGTTCATCGCCTCGGGTGTGACGAAGAGAGCGCCGACATCCTGGAGGTCTCGAAGGGCCACTTCGACGAAGCCGACATCGTCAGGATAGAAGACGACTACCGGGTCGTCATGTAGCCCCTCAGCCCACACCCAACGGGAGGCACCTGCACCTTGGAGGAGGAAGCTTGCAGGTGGCGCAGACCAGCAGACCTTCCTCGCCCCGCGAGAGATGCCTTCCACAGTAGCACAGCATCGGTCTCAGCACCCAGCGTCCTGCTCCTCCCTATAACGGGATTGGAGCAACGCGTAAGGGGCGATGGAGTCCGACTGGGTCCTCGAGCCGACCCAACCGTTAAAGCCACACTCCCGTACGAAGTCATGATGACCGGGGACGCGTTCACGGTGGAGGCGGCCGACCCCCGAAGCGCGGAGGCAGCCAAGCTCATCCGCGAACTCTCCGCCGAGCTGGCGCGCAGGTACGACTACATGGAGGACGGGTCGGGAGACTTTGCGCCGGAGGACGTGCTCGGCCCGAAGGGAGCGTTCGTGATCGGGCGGAGCGGCGGGCGCCCTGTGGCCTGCGGCGCGATCCGCCGTCTGGATGAAGGCGTCGCGGAGCTGAAGAGGATCTTCGTTGAGACTGAGTTTCGAGGGAGAGGCTACTCCAAGGTCGTTATGGGGGAACTGGAGCGTATCGCGCGAGAGCGCGGATACGAGGTCGCCCGGTTGGAGACCGGGGTCCGTCAGCCGGAGGCAATCGCCCTGTATGAGAAGCTGGGCTACCACCGCATCAAGAACTACGGGAAGCACGCCGAAAGCGAGATGAGCGTCTGCTTCGAGAAGAGGCTGATCCAGGCCAAGGGCAACGGTTAGGCGACCAGCAGCCTCATGCTGGGCTCTTGAAACTCGACCGGAAACGAGAGAGCAAGCTTCCATCATGCCCGCTTGTGGCTTCCCCCAGGGGAGTCAAAGATGACGGAGGGAACGGGCCGAAGAACCCAGGTCCCCGCCTCTTGTTCCAAACCAGATTCCGGTGATGGGCTGGATGTGGACTTCCCCGCCCTGCTCGCTCGCATGCGCTCGGACGTCTAGTGCTCAGGACCGCTCCGTCGCAATATGTTCAAGGCCCCCAGGAAGACGCTAACGATTATCACGAATATCGCCACGGCCGAGGGCAGGTCGGCAATCTCCATCGTTGCTCCTACGACGGCATAGCCAGCGTTGCCGTCGTGGACGAGCGAAGCACCTCTGAATCCGGCGATGAAGAGGAAGGTGGACGCGACGTAGATCCCGACCTCAGACAGCAGTAGCTGAAGGATGACCGAGCGCCGGTCGACCCATTCCTTTGAGAAGAACGTAGGCATGAAGGAGTACATCACGCTCCAGCCGAGCATCCCGATCACTCCGAAGATGATGAAGAAGGCGTACGCTATGACGAGATAGATCCCAGGCCATTCAGCGATCAGTATCGGAAACTCGAGAGAAGGCACGAGCATTGGGACGGTGAAGACGGCGGCAGCCAGCGCGTTGACCAGCGCTGCCCAACCGAAGTATCTTGCAGCGGTCTCATTGCTCACCTCGGCATACCTCGGCCACTCGGATACGAGACTCGCCAGGAGCAGAAGAATCCCGGCGAACGTGGTTCCCTCCGCAACGGTCTGCGCAGGAGGGATGTAGAACCCCATCATGAAAAAGTTCACTGAGTAGAGACCTTGCAAGAGCAGCCACATGACGACTCCCCCAACTGTCACGATGGCCCCCCACACAGCGATGAATCGGTTCATGACGCCGTGCTCCAAGGAGGCGCTATTTACACTGTCAACATCGCACGGCCGCGTTCGCGTTGGTCACACGTTCCGCTGGGACGACGGCAACGAGAGGCAGGAGAGAGGCGGGCGAGCTAGGACCTTCGGCCACCGGCTTGACTCTAGAGCTCCGGTAGTCGGCTGTTGGTGGACCTCCCCGCCCTGCTGGCCGACCGCGCACCCACAACCCACGTGGTGTCGACCGCCTTGGGCATATGCCAATTAAGGACTGAGAAGTCCTGTGCGTGGAAAACTTGCGAAGTCATGAAGATGTCGATGGAGCAGAAGCTGCGTTCTTCGCCAGATTGCAAACGCTCCTTCGCGCAAGGGCGAAGGCCGTACCAAAGCGGGTCTCGAGGATATGCGCTGTCGATGCGTCATACTCCTCCGACAGGGTGGCTGCGGTGGCAACCGAAGCCGTGGACGGACGGATCGTTGAGCACAGCGTCTACACCGGCCACTTCAACTTCCCCTACTCGCCAGGGTTGTTCTACTTGCACGAGGGCCCCTTCGCGACGGAGGCGGTGAACAGGCTCACGGTTCGTCCTCAAATCGTATGTTTCGACGCGCATGGGGCTGCGCATCCGCGCTCCGCGGGTCTTGCGACCATATGCGGAATGGTTCTGGGAATCCCGAGCGTCGGGATCGCGAAGTCGATGCTTGTGGGAACTGTCGAGGGCGGCGATGGCCCGATTCGCAGGATAATCCTTGATGGAGAGGTCGTAGGGTTCGAGGCGGGGGATGGCACCAAGGAGTACTGGAGCCCGGGCTACTCCGTCAGTGTCGAGGATCTCGAGGCTCTGATGCGAGAGCACAGCCCCACCTGTCTCAAGTTGATGCTGGAGTCTCACCGTCTGGCGAAGAGCGAGATGAAGGCGTGGAAGAGATGAGCAGCGACGGGTCTACCGGAGGGTCCTGGCGGTTACTTGCAAGCCTTGAGCCTGGCTAGATCTTCTCTTCGGCTACGAAACCAGGCTTCGCCTTCACTGGCTTGACCTTCTGCTTCTCAATCCAGTCCTCGAAAACGTCTGGAAGGATTGGACGCTTGCCCATGGCAACACGGAACTGCGCGCCGGCCTATAAGACGAGTGGACGATTCTCACTCGTGAAAACCTCATTCCCAATCGAGAGAATCATGTCCTCCCCTTAAGTAAGACAGGTGCCACCAACTCTGCAATCGGAGGCAATCGCAGGCAGCCGTGAAGGCATTTGGTGAACACCAAAGAAGTGGCTGACGGGATTATCAGAGCGACCGCTCAGTGGCCCTCATCGGCGGCGATAAGAGGACTGATTGACGAGTATGTGCTGCAAGACTCTCAGGTGAAGAGAGTCGTGATACTGCTGGACATCCTCGATTGCTTAAGGCAGGACATGGACGCAGCAGGGCAGGAAACCACAGAACTCAATCTGCTGATGGCGAGGATGTCCGGTTATCGGTCAAAGTTCCTCGGACAATCGGGACGCAGAGGCTGTGCCCATGTGAAGGGCGCAGGCGAGGACGATGTGGCTTTGGGAGCCCAGAAAGAAGCCCTCGACCTCGCGCCGGATCGACAGGCTCGCTGATCCCCTAGGTTCCGGTGATCGGCTGGATGTGGAACTTCCTCGCCCTGCTCGCCCACAGCGCATCCGATGCCTGTGGTAAGGAGGATGGGTTCACGAAAGGAGACTCAGTTTCATCTTCAACTCGAGAAGAGCATTTAGCGCAGCCACCTCTTCCGCGAGGTTCTCTGGACTTCTGACCGCGACCACAGGAATCCTTCGAGTCAGCGACTCTTGGACGCCGTCAAGCGCTTTCTTGAGCCTGTCGACGTTCTCCCGGTCCATCCAGCAATCACCCGGTCAACCCATTCGTCCAGCTTCTTCGGGTCGTTCAGAACATTCTCCTCGAAGTTCCGCCACTCTTCCGCCGTCAGCGGCCGCCGCATCATCTCGGTGTAGTCCTTCGCCCACCTGGACTGCGGCGATACGCCTAGTTTCTTGAAGATACGTGCGTTGAGAGCCCGTTCGATTGGGTCTACTCCCATGGCCTTCACTTCTCGAGCCATCCAAGTCAACCAATAAGCAGGCCCGGCGATATAAGCCTAGATGCCCACTGGCGGCATCTCTCGTCGAATGGTAGGGCGTTGCTGGCTATTGAGGCTAGCTTCAGGGAGCTAGGTTCCTGTAATCGGTTGGATGTGGACTTCCTCGCCCTGCTCGCTGACGGCCGGCCGATGAAATCAGTTTCGCGGAGCTCTACGACAAATACTTCCAGGCCAGAGCAGAGTCTTTAAGGAAGCGGGAACAATGTTGTTGCGTTGAAGGCAGGCCAGACGGAGGACGAGGAAGTGATGAGGAAACTAGATTGCCTAATGAAAGACCCCGTAAGATGGAGGGAGTACATCGAGTCTCGCGCAGATAAGGCAATCAAGAATTGGCCGAAACGCTGAACGATGCGAACAGACTGCGGGTCATTCTGGAGGAACTTCGGCCCGTGATAATCAACCGTGCTCTGGTCGCATGGGACCGCACCACTGAGCTGTTTGGCCAGGAAATCGTAGCACTAAACGATGTGGAAGAAGCGCTGAAGAACATCCGCCGCGCTCCCTCTGAATGAGCCCTAAGATTCGTCTAGGTTCTCGTGATCGGCTGGATGTGGAAATCCTCACCCGTTTCCTCTAACATTCTTTCTGGCCTGAAAACGGCGGTTCGACCGGGACAGTTACGGATGCCCCTGCAGAATCAAACTCCCAAGACAGCTTGAAGGATGCCCGCGACCGAGGTTGAGGCCACGAGGGAGAGGACGAGCTGGTTGGTCTGGGGGTCGACTATCACGAATCCGGTCAACTTCAGCGACGAGAAGGTGCCTGTGAAAGACGGGGACTTGATGTTGACCCCGCTCAAGTTGAGTGTCAGGTTCAAGTTCGTGCTGCCCTGGTTGACCGGGCTCATAGTGATCGTGACGTCTGCCGAGGTCGCGGACAGCTTCGTCGTGCCATCAGGGCTGGAATAGTTGAAGTTCTGCAACGTGAGCCCGATGTTCCCCGTTGTGTTGGTGGCAACGGCCGCGAAGACGGGGTTGGCCATCAGCCCTGCTGGCATCGAAGTCCGCTCGTTGATGTGATCGACTGGAATCTGATAAGTGAAGCCCAGGAAGATTAGAATTATCGCCACGGCGGCTAGCGTCAGGCCGATTGTCTTGCGCCGCGTAAGATGCAGAAACCTTTGGCTTGAAGGCGTCGTGACAGCTGACAAGGTAAGCGTATCGAGGAATGAGAGTATCCTATTGAAGATTTCCTCACACCAGACGCTCGCTAACAGTCGGGCTGCTTCTCTACGTCCCTGTGATAGGCTGGATGTGGACTTCCCCGCCCTGCTCGCCGACCGCGCAGCCGCAGCCTGCGTGGTGTCCGCCCCTGCGTAGGGTGCCACGGTAGAGCCCGTCCTCGAGCTTCTTGCCGTTCTTCGCTTCCCATGCCTCGATGGGCAGGCCGTACTTCTGGTGGATCTTGTCCCTGTACTACTCGGGGATGACGTTGAACGAGCAGAAGGGGATGATGCGGAGGTCGGGCGTGAGGTAGTGAATGTCGCAGCGCTTCCGTGCGAGCATTTTGCCCACAACCAGAGGTTCAGACCTAGGCGATTTTTTTGATTAACCCTAAACGGAATGATTCTACCCAGTGTTTTACAAATTTTGTAAATCACCTTTTGAAGTTTACGGAACAATTCGTAGAAACTGTCTTCAAAGCCGTAGAACTAAATGAAAGAGTTAATACAGCTTAGGCGATACAAATGTCTGAATACAAAGGGCGAATCGTGATAGGAGCTCTACTCGCTGTGGCGGTCGCAGTCGGGCTGGGCTTTGAATTGAACTACTATGTTCCCGCAAACCCTATGGCCACTACAACTCCATCATCAAACGCACCCCCAACTGCTTCAAGTACTATCACGATTCCCTCATCGGAGACAATAGAAGCCGAATACCTCAGCCATTTGCAGAATTTTGCATCGCGAAACGACTCATCGCTAGTAGCTGAATATCTAGCGAACGCGACAGTGACTTGGAAAGGGGCGACCAGTGGCTTCGGAGGGCATTATGCAGGAGGAACAAACATTTCGACTTTGTACGATGGTTTTTTTCCGCTGTTCACTGATCTTTTTGTCAACAACACGATTGACTCGGCGAGCCCAGTTGGCAATGCTGTTCAGTTGAACGGCACCTTCAATATCGCCGGGAATCTCAATTCTTCGCTCACTCAGTGCCAGTTCAACGAGTATGGTGGGAAGGTCGCTTTTCAGGTCATCTACGTGCGCTCTGGCGACGACTGGCTAATATCCAGCGAGACATGGAACTTCTTGTCGCCATTCAATAGTGGTCAATGCGCGTAGCGATCGACTAGTGATAGCCACGCTAGGAACAAGGTAACTTGTTGAGGCGACTAATTCAAAGTTCCTGCAGTTCTTGCCCGCTATCGTTCGTTCTCCTAAGCTGGACAAAGGAGCCATACGGGGAAAACGATAACCTATTGGGAGAGCGAGCCGGGGTTGGTAGCACATGCAGGCTTAGGCAAGCAGATGGGAATTGATATCCCGGATAACAGAACCGGGATGAAAGATTCTGCTGGTGATATTAAGCTAGACAACGCACTGAAGACGAGTGATATCGAAACTGAGAACGAAATTGACCTCGAAATCTGTACTTGCGTCGGTGCGAGTTGGACCTTTTTTTGGGTCGGTCCTCATGCTCGCCCTTCTAGGCATGTCGGCCGCCATACCGGCGGTCCACGCAGACTCCTCTAGTGCCAGTTCATCGTGCACAAACGAGCACGCCATCGAACAGAACATACGAGCCGCAGGAGATCCCTACAATCTGAACAGTGCCATCGACCTCGCAGCTACCTCCGCCGAGTTCAAGACTACTTCTGCGGCCTTCGTAACTAAATACACAGGAGCAAACGACGATTGGACATTCAACTCCCAATGCAGTGTTACGTTCCAAAACGTTGCCGTCAACTTCCTAGCCACAAGCACAAATGGTTCGCAGTATAACCTCGTAGTCGTGGAAAATCCACTTACCTCTACGATATCCCAAGTGCGCCTCGATAACTTGGCATACGCAGGCATTTCTCCTAGCTGTCCAAGTTCGCCCTGCGATTGGTCTGGATACGCAATAGATCACCCTGGCCTCAGCGGGCAGCCTCAGAGACTCTTCCAGGCAGAGGCTGACTATACACTGCCGACTCTTTCAACTCCTTCAGGAGGCATCTGTCAAACCAGCCCAACATTCTGCAACATTAGTCCATGGGTTGGACTAACAAACAGTACTTCATCTTCCGACAAGTGTTGCATAGTTCAAGGTGGCGTGTGGGCCGACTACTCGAATGGTGGTGGAGCCTCGTACACGGCTTGGACCGAACTATTCGGAGTGAATTCAATCCAAGAATGCGGTAACACTGCATATGCTGGCAACACCATGGTCTCAGACATGGAGAACGAGCTCATTTACGACGGTACGGAGAGCAATAACTACTACCTGTATGTCACTGACTACAGCCAAACCTGGACTTGCACACCCACCTCTGGCAATCCCGAGAGCATCGCCTTCACTCCTGTCTACGCAGCATACGTCTCGGAAATCATCACCCCAGCCACCTATGGGTTGCCGGAATTCACAGCTTTCAACTACACAGAATGTTCTCTGTATGCGGTATACTCCATGAGCGCCTACTCCGATTGGAGCAATGGACATGGCGTCGGAGTGGTCATAGACATCTCGGGCACCCAAAACACAGACGTCGGCGGAATGACCTCAGGCAACGGCGGTCAGTTCCAGGAATCATGGGCCAGTAGCGCCGGCACATAGGTACTGACAGTCTCAACTCTGCCGCAGGTGGCACATAATTGTGTCACTTGCGGCGTATTGTGAGGCCTAAGCTTACGGTGAAGTCTGCGCAGAGATTAGCGGCGCAGAATTGAATGACGGCATCAAGGCTGGAAACACTTGTACACGGCGGACGTCGCCCTGTAACAATATTTTTCTTAATCATTATCTAACTTCCGCAATACCTTGATTAGACTGGTCCAAACCGAAAGATGATGACATGACGAATTCCTCACGCGATGTTCTCAACGGAACCACGCGTCGCGTCTATCGGTTCATCTATCGCAATGGTCCCGTTCGGTTGAGGGACATTCAAAGTGGCCTCGGACTTAGCTCCCCATCTGTTAGCGATTACCATGTGCAGAAGCTCGTCCGCATGGGTTTGATTCGACAGGAAGGCGACGGTTTCGCTGTCGATAGGATCTTCTTCGAATCGATGTTAAGGATTAGGAGAACTGTGATTCCATTATGGACCACTGCTACGGCTTTCTTCGGCGCAGCGCTACTAGTCCTAATCACGATTCTGAGGCCAATTAACATCAATTCAACTTTCCTATTCTCTCTTTCGGTCTATATGGTCGCGCTCTCAATTTCCGTCTATGAGACGGTCAAGAGCTTCAGCGATACTCCGTAAGAGAGCATGAATTCGTGTATCAAGAGCATCTCTCGGCACCTTCCTTGAATTCGATGCAGGAAATCACCTCTATCGCGTCGAAGGAGCCGCATCAGTCGTCGAGCTTCCGGCTGCTAACCCTCAAATCTTGACGACAGGAGCCGAAGTATCACCCGTCCCGCACCCATTCCCGACCGACACCATGTATCGCCTGGAATGAATGTGGTTGAGGTGGCGAAAAACAAGATTGTGGTTCGCCGCCGAGGACTGACTACGAAGCTGCCTACAGTCGGAACGCGCGTCCAGCCTTTCGTTTGCTTCGTTGGGAATATCGAAGGTAATCGCGGTCAATGATTCTCGCTATTCCGTTCAATATGATCCACGACATTCTGAACGAAACAGGAGCGGCGGAGTGCAGGTCATTGGAAGTCCACTTGAAGCTCGTTTGCTTTCCTCGACTCGTTCTTCATCAAACTTCTATAGATCTTGACCCACTTGATTCCATCCTCGGTGATCGAGTAGTATACGAACTTCGATTGGCTCGTCTGAACCAACCTTCTAGAAATCAGCTCGTCTAGGTTCTCTTTCGCAGTTCTTTGGTTTACATTCGCCGAAATCTTGACCCGGTTCATGCTGGCCTCTTCGGATATAAGACAATCCAGAATCGACGCCCAGATTTCCATCTTCGACCGCTTTGCGCGGCGGGTCCGTCTCATGAACGGTGATTACCATATTCACGAATAATTACCCATATGTTTATACTTATTCTAACGTATTCGATTCACAACGAATTCGAAACCACCCAACCGTAAGTCTCTGGCTCTCTTCAATCCCAGATGCAAGCGTGAATCGAGAAGAACCTCCATGCCGAGGTCCGAGCGGGTACATGCTTTCTAAGTTTTTGCAGTTCCTCTTCCCGAGCTTGACATGTGCTAAAGCCGACAGTAAGGCCTCTTGATGCACGCCCACTTTCATCCATTTTGAAACCAGACCTAGCACCAGACAAGCGACTGCCCAAGTTGACGATTCAGTGTTCTCAGCGCGTGGTCAACATTGACATTGGTAGAATATCAGATGGGCGGAGAAGAACTCAATAAATTCTGCGCAAGATTCGTTGGCGAATTGCAAATACTGCAAAACAATTTGTCGACATTCAAGGGATTATCATTTAGAACAATCACCTGGGCCAACTCCGGCTAGCCGTCGCTACGCGTTTCAACCAATCGGAGTCGGTAATGCAAGGCCTTCGGCAGGAACGTTCTGCGGATATCAGGTTCCGGTGATCGGCTGGATGTGGACTTCCTCGACCTGCTCGCCCACGACGCGCCCGCAGCCCGCGTGGTGTCCGCCGCGCCTCAGGGTCCCCCTGTAGAGCCCGTGCTCGAGCTTCTTGCCGTTCTTCGCCTCCCACGCCTCGATGGGGAGGCCGTACTTTTGCTGAATCTTGTCGCGATGCCACTCTCGGACGACGTTGAACGAGCAGAAGGGGATGATGCGGAGCTCGGGTGTGAGGTAATGTATGTCGCAATCATGGTTGCCTCGGCGCCTCTTAGGGCGATCCAATTCGTCTCCCACATCTGCACAGGTTGGGCTGCTACTCAGGTCCCCGAGGGTGGTGCTTTTATGGCGAGGCAGCATAACTGGCGATACAATGGAACCCGATGCTAATCCAGAATCTCAGAATCTCGGTATCGAACCCCCCGGGGTTCGAATCCCGTCGGGCC
>CAWISW010000001.1:0-411744 GCA_963838925.1 uncultured Nitrososphaerota archaeon | reverse complement strand
CCACGTATTGCTGGAAACCGTCGGCTGGAGAATATCGGATGAAGAAACTGGGAATGCTCTTATTTGCACTTTGCTGCCTGGGCGCACAGTCAGCACCTTACCATTTAGGGGGCAATTCAACCGGACCCAGAGCCCCCCCGGATCCCCACCTAACGAAAGCGTAAGGCTCTACGAGACCGATGGCCCGAACCAATCTGGGCGGCCGATTACTTTCGGCCGGCCTTTTGCACAAGGCGAATTCCAGCGATGCCTGCAACCTGTTGCCGGCGGAAGTCTCGTCGCCAATTATCAAGTCGATGTAAAGAACCGCTGGTCCGATGGCAGCGTCAAATTTGCCGTCGTCAGCCCACTCGTCCTTGTTGGCGTTGGGCTATGCGACGATAACATTTCAGCCGGCTTCTTCCTGCAATAACCCGAGATTGTCGAAGCTGACGCATGAATTTGGTCAGTGATCGAGGACTGCAAGATCAGGCTCACGATGAGTTCCAAGGATGGGGAGCAAGAACGAATGAATAAACCAACGACTGTTCCCACACGAGTGGACACCGCCGTCATCGGCGCTGGCGTTTCCGGTGCGTACACCGCCTACCGTCTTAACGAGAAAGAATTCGATGCTCTTGCGCGTGGGGTGCGGAGCTCCGACATTCAAGCTGCTCGTGAATAAGGACTCGAGCCCCTGAGGCAACGGATCAAATGGGAATGGACGGAGACGTTGCTAAAGTTCACCAGCGGCAACAAAGTCCAGCTTGTTGCTATGCCTCGTTCAGGCTTCAAGTATATCCTGAACGGGTGGAAGTATGGCGCACTGACTCGAAAACGTTACTCCGCCTAGTTCGGAGAAATCATGGCCTATCGCGAACATGCCGAATGTGACGGCTACAGACAGCCTGGAAACACGTCTTCAGATTAACAAACGCTATGCTGCCTTCGACTTTCATGCCTGGGTCCTCAAGCATCTCGCCGTGCAGCCAAGCATGGACGTGCCGGATGTCGGCTGTGGCGTTGGCACGCATTCTCTGCGCATTCTCGAACAACTTCAGGACAACGGCACTGTGTCGGCCTTCGATCTCTCCGCCGAATCAGTCGAAAAGCTACGCCAGGGAGGCGGGGACCGTCGCGGCCTGTCCACAGCCGTAGGAGACATGAAAGATGCCGCGCAAACCATTGCTCGTTTTCCTGTCCGCCGCTACGACCTCGCCTACTCTATCCACGCCCTCTGGTACTCCCCAGACCACATCGCCACTCTCGATGCCATGCGCCTGGCTCTCAAACCGCACGGCCGCTTACTGGTCTGCACGCCCAACGCTCCTAATGGCCTGCGTGAGACCCTCAAACGCTCGGTCTCCGCCGCCCCGAGCTCGATCAGGCCACGCATTTCGGACCTAATTTTCTCGAACCCTACTCCCGCGCCTATTTCGAAGATGTCCGCGTCTTTCTCCGCAGAAATGATCTGCACATCACCTCCGCCGACGATGTCCTCGCCTTCTTCCGCGCCGCTGGCTACTACCATTCTGCTCTCGAGCCGCTCCTCAAGCGCCAGGCCGAGGTGGACATCGCCAATCAAGGTTACTTCTCCTTTGAAAAGAACAATTATCTGATTGAAGGGCTGGCTCCGTGATCTTCTCTTATACCTCGTTTCGCGATATCATCCGTAGGGCCAAAGAGCGCGGATACTCCTTTCTGCGCCTGGATCGTCCAGCCTCGGTCGCCCAGCCTTTCTATTTGCGCCACGACGTCGACATTTCTCCTGCCTGTGCTCTCCGCCTCGGCGAAATTGCCGCGGGCGAGGGTGCAGCCTCGAACATCTTCTTTCAGTTGAATGCCGAGACCTACAATCCCTTCAGCGCGCGCTCGCGGGAGATCATCCGCAAGCTCCGCGAAATGGGTCATTGTGTCGGCTTGCACGTCGACGAAAATCTCATTGGCGCCGATGGCGCTAAGGTCCTGCGCTCGCTCCAATGGTTTCATGACTGCTGCGAGCCCATCGACATGGCCGTCAGTTTCCATCGTCCTTCGCCCGCTGTGCTGGGAAAGGATTTCGCAGACTTTGCCAATGGTTATGGTACTAACGTTTGGGGCGAGGATCGCTATCTCTCTGATTCGCGCCGCAGCGACGCCTTCCATGCTCGCCTGTTCTCGTGGCTTGACGAGAGGCGCGCCCCCATTCAGTTGCTCTTGCATCCTGAATGGTGGTCTCCGCACGAGTCAGCAGCAGCCATCTGGTCGAACTTGAAGGAACGTCGCCTGCAGGAGCTCGCCGGTTACATGCTCGCCAATTTCTCCAAAGTCTTTGCCGGGGTCATCGAACCTGCGGAAAGCGAGTTCCACATCTAGAGCCTCCCTCGCGAAATAACATATCAGAAACGAGTGGCCCGGCGCACCATCGGGCAAGAGAAGGCGTCTTCGGATTCAACCGGAATTTACGATTTCAACGCCATCAGCCCGATCAGATTCTCTTCCTTGGTCAGCAGTTCGGTCTCGAACCCATGCAAGGTCGAGGTCACCGCCGCGCCCCGGTCCCGAGATCTTCTGCGAACTGATCAATCGGAACGTCGGGTCGGCTGCCAGTCGTTCGGCGTCGTTGAGGTCCTCGTAGCCCGCCAAGCGGCTGTAGACCGATTGCCGCAGTAGATCGGCCAGGGTGAACTGCTTGTTCAGGTCCAACCCGAGCTAGGCATCCACCAAGCGGATCCCAGCTATGGCCCAGATAGACTGCTCCAAAAGGTCTAGTCCCTTTGGTGCGTTTATCCTCTGACGGGTAACCATGTAGACTCGCCAATCCTGCAGGCTATGCCGAATTAGCCCCAGAGAAAAACTTTGTCCTCCGGACTCTTTACGATTGTTCCCAGAGCCTGGGGAGCGAATACATTGGGGTCAAAGAACTGATTGGGGACAGGCTGGCATGCAGTTGCGCCGGGTCCTGCCGTGGGGCCGGTCCCAAGGGCGCAACCGGACTTGCGAGAGTTCTGAGTTCTGAACTTCCCGACCAAGTCAGGCTCGCCGGGATACTCAAAGTCCTGGCTGTTCTCGAGTTCGAGGTCGCTCGAGGAAGTGATTCGGATGGGAAACCCGCTCTGGAGACTAAAGATGCCCGACAGACCCCAGCCATCCACAACCTTCCCTACCAGCCCTGGCCTTTCCGGAACAGGCAACTCCCAGTAGTAACTCAGCACGAAGCGCTGGTCGGCGTTGAATAGTGAAGGGGACAGCGTGCAGCGGAAGCAGAGCGGGTTGAGGGTATTCTCGAAACTCGAGGCCTCATCAAATGATCTGCTCCAAGTATAGGCGGCAAGGAATTGGAGGCCTTTGGAGAAGCGCCTCTCGAGGGATACCTGCAACGAGTTGTAGCTCGAGTTGGCGATGGTGTCCTGCGCGAAAATGCTGGCGAAGACAGGAGTGCCATCGGGCGGACATCCGACGCCCGTGGTTGGCTGGCAGAACGGTGAGGAGTACCGGCGGAGCCCTACCAAAGTTATGGCGGGGTTGTTGGGCCCTGACACCACGGGCACTGACCCGTAAGGAAGATGCACACTCATTCCGGCAGGAATGGAATTTGCCGGAATTGTGAAGGAGCTGTCGGCGTAGAAGGGGCCACACGCCAAGCTGGAGGATAGCGCAGGATTGGAATTGGCGTAGTAGTTTGAGAGGCTTTGCAAATCCAGGCAGGCTTGCGCGTTTCCGTAGTTCACGTCGTGGGTGGCCAGCAAGCGATGCCCTTGCGAGCCCACATACCCCACCTGAAGCACCATGTTTCGCGTCAGCTCGCGCTGGATGTTGAAATTATATTGAGCCGCATACTGCGGGCGGATATTGGGTTGAAGCTCCCCAAACATCAGGATCGGCCGGAATGAGGACCAGTCGACCGGCTGACCTCGAGTCGGATTCAATATTCCATTGAATGGATTCGGCGAGATCGAACCGTTTTGACCCACAAAGGGAGTATTGAAGAGGGTCTCTGAAAGGTAGACGCTCCCTCCGAAGGGGGGTTCGCCGCTGAATTGCTCGAGCACGAGCTGTTCGATCGGATTGTAGAAAAGCCCCCACCCCATTCGGATGCTCGTCATCCCTGGCCCTCCCGTAATCTTCGCCAGCGCGCCATCGTTCCATGAGGGGCTCCAGGCAAGGCCGATTCGCGGTGCGAATGCCCGGTAATAGGTTTGCGTCAAGGCGTCGGAGATGCCTTTGTCCCCCGGCACCACCAACCCTTGCGGAAAGACAGACTCGCCCGGACTCCCCGGCCCACAATCGGTGGTCCCGAACACCCCAACCAAAGGGTTGTTGGGACTGAGTTGGCAAGGAAAGACGGAAGTGTTTTGTCCCGGACGGAAGGTTTGCGTGCGCATGCCGACATCCGCGATGGGCGTGTTTAATTCCCAACGCAGGCCGTAGTTCAAGGTCAATGCAGGTCGTATTTTCCAGCTATCTTGCGCGTACAGATAAAGGGACGTGCTGCGCACGCTTTCGTGCTGCGCCGAACCTTGCAAATACGAGTCAGGAAGGCCGAGAAGGTAATTGTCAACTGGGGAATGGGGGTGTAACCGAAAGATAGTGTGAGCGACGAAGTCCACACGCCAGAAGCAAGCTCGTAGACCTCGTTGTAATACACGCCGCCGGTTCCTGTGTTCTGTGATTGGACTGCCACCCAAACGTGTCCGGCGCTGTCGACCGTAATCGAGGGATACTTGACCAGGAACCCCTGAGTGGATACGGGCGACTCGGCGTTCCACGCGATGCCTCCGTTGGAGTTCAGGGTGCCACTGTCGTAGTAGAAATGCGTGTCCGGGCTCTCGGCCCCGCCGACATAGTAGACGGTGCTCCCCGAGCAGTAGAAGGTCATGTCGTTAGTCCCGACTGCGGGTGCGGGAACAGAGCTGCTGAAGGTAGTTCGAGACGACCAAGACTGGCCGTCGGTGCTCGTCTGCCAACCCCAGCTGGTGCCATCGTTGTAGAAGACCCAGAAGAGGCCGCTCGCCCCGCATACGTAGTCATCGGAGGCGAAGCCCAAGCCGTAGGGGTTGCTTGTCGTCCCTACGTTGCTAGGACCCGACGCATGCGCCGCAGGGAACGAAGAGACCACCAGGAGCGCCGAGGCGGCGAGGAGCAACATCACCGAGAACGCGAGAAGCTTGTGCCTAGATGTGCCTAACCTATTAGGCCTCAGCAAGGACATCCCGTTTCCCTCGCATAGGAATCTGATTTAACGCTGATTCGAAATGTCATGGACGCCTCGGGATTACGTTCGTGAGTTTCTCCCAGAGAGCTCATTCTCAGACCCACCCTTCTGGTTGAGGGATGAACCAGAACTTAAAGCGATGATACCATTCTCATGAATGGGAAGGGCCCAGGCATCGTTCCTATCCGCTTATTCCGGCGACCACAGTGTACACGTTTGTCGCGCCTGTGGAGCTCACTACCTTGACGGTGTGTCCTGTCCCGTAAGCCGCAGCGTGACCTGAATCGAAGGTGATCACAATCTGTCCTACGTTCGTCACCGCGTATGGAGTTATCGACCCGAACGATGCCGAACTCGAAAAGTGGAACTCTTGCGAATTGGTCGAAGCCAATATCGTTGAAGAAGGTACCGGGTAGCAATCGTAGTTCGCGATGGCCGCGTCTAACGGATTGGGAGGGTTGATGTTCAGAGTCAAGAGGTTCCCATCGTAATACACCGCGCTGATCTTTGTCACGGCGGGCCCGGGATTCAGAAGAAAAATCTCGAGAATCTGCATGGCGCATCCGCATGATCCAGGGCTAATCTCGAAGTTGTAGGACTGGATTGTGAGCTTCTCGGTGACCGGCTGCCCCCCGTTCTGCGTCAGGTTGCCGGCGAGCCCGCCCACGAAGACGTAGACGATTATCGCGGCGCTTACAGAAATCGCTATGAGGAGAAGGGTCGCGACGATGACCGAGACGCCCCTCTTTCTCTGGAACTTCATCTCGTCTTGCCTCTCACGCCGGGAACATCGCCACCGAGACCTCGGGGTTGCTATAAATCCAGCCTGCTGCCGTGCTGTCGTAGGCCTCGACGTCTATCCATATTGTCGCGCCCGGCGACCTTCTGGAGGTCTGGAAGCACGAACGTCTCCGACTGGGATAGGGCACCCGTGTTGGCCCCGCTCTGACTCGTCACGGTGTAGGTGTTGCCCACCTGTATTCCCTGGGGGGCGGTGTTGCACGTCACGCCCACGCCCGTGTCGTAGGCTACCTGCCACTGCGAGTTGACACCCGACGTCGCCGGTATCGTGACCTCGAACGTGACGGTGATGTAGAGGTCTCCCTCCGCTGAAGACGGGATGATGTACTTGACTCCGAGCCCCATCATCTCGTACGTCGTGGCTGTGGCATCCGTGCACGTGTTGGTGTTGCTCGTGCCCGCGGCGTTGGGGAGCGAGTTCGTCGCGGTGGGCATCATCATGACAGCTAGGACGGGGTTTGAGTAGACCCAAGCCCCGGTGGTCGTGTCCGAGACCTGGACGTCCACCCAGTAGGTCGTGCCGGCCGTCAGGCCCGTGAGCACGAACCCCGTCTTCTGCGCCGATCCGCTGGCGACGCCCGCCTGAGATGTCACCGTGTACTGGTTGCCCGAGGTCGTCCCACTGGCCCCCGCGTTGCATGCCGGGGTTGCCGTGTTCCCGTAGGTGACCGTGTACCTCGAGCTGATCGCGGCGGTTGCCGGACCCGCGACGTTGAAGGTGAGCTTCCCGAAGACGCTCCCGCTGAAGCCTGACGCGGGGGTGGTGAACCTGGTGCCGAACCCCATCATGTGCGCCGTCGTAAGGGTGGCGTCCGTGCAGGTGTTGATGTTGGTCGACGTCGACAGGATGGGGGAGTTCGTCGACTGGACCTCCACCACACCCATGTCGGGATTGGAGTAGATCCACGCTCCGGCGCTGCTGTCGGAGGCTTCCACGTCGAACCAGTAGGTCGTGCTCGGGGCGAGCCCCGATATCGTCGTGCTGACCGACTGCGACAGGCCCCTCGCCACCGCTGCTTGGCTCCTCACGACGAAAGCCTGGCCGAGGGCCGTCCCCGCGGCGGCTGCGTTGCACGCGGCCGCAGTCCCCGACCCGTAGAACAGCTGCCACGTCGACGTGACCCCTGAGGTGGCGGGAGACGTGACCTGGAATGCGAAGCTAAGGTAGAGGCTCCCCGAGGTCGAGGCGCTGGTGGTGTAGCTCATGCCCATGCCCATCATCAGCGCGGTGGTCAGGGTGGTGTCGGTGCACGTTGACGTGCCGGCGCCCGACACCAGGTTGGGGTTCGTCGAGCCGCTGGCCGGGTTGCACTCGGTTGTGGGCGTCAGCTGCGAGAAGAAGCTCCCCGACGGGCAGGAGACCGTCCCTCCGGGGAGGGTTGTGAGAGTAGTTTGGGCGGTGACTCCCGTGTCGGTCGAGAAGGTGATGAGGTAGGCCGTATTCGCGGCCCAGATGAAACGGACTGGGATGGACATCGTGTTCCCTTGCCCGACCCAGTAGTCAAAGTCTTCCGCACCCGTGCCGGTCGAATTGTAATACCAGTGGGCGACCAGCGCGTTGGTGGACGGGTTGTAGACGTAGAGGTCGACCACGTGGACCCCGAACGGGCTCCCGTTGGAGAGGGTGAACGTCGAGAGCGCGGCGAACCTCACGTTCGGAGCGGTGTTCGCCCAGGTGACGGCTAAGACGCCAGAGGCTGCTGGGTCGAGCCCGTTGACCGCGGTCTCTGCCGACTCTAGCGGTATCGCCGAACTCCATATCGAGCCCAGGGTGCTGCTGGTGTAGTATTGCACCGTGGTCGAAGTGGGATAGGCATCGAAGAGCGCGAGGGTCGTCCCAGAGGAAGTCAAGGCAGCCTGCCACGGGTGGTTGCTGCTCTCGATTTGAGCCGATGCAGACGCATCCGAACTGACCGTAGCTGTCGACAACGTCGAGAACGCCACCGTCCAGAAACGGAGATAGCAAACTTGGCCACCTGTGCAAGTGTTGTCGCCGACTGCCGTGCCGGCGAAGCCCGCGAAGTATATCGTGTTCGAAATCCACACCGACGAGGAAGAGGTCAGGGAATAGTCAAGGGTCACAGAGGCCAATGATATGGCGGGGTTCCAAGTCGGGAGGGGGTTATCGTACGCGGTCAAGAGGCCTAGGGACCCGGTCGATGGCACGGTCGCAGAGCCCGTCTCGTAGAGGAGGGCCACGCCCGTCGAGCTCAGCGTGCTGGGTGCCGCCATCATTATCATGTTGGCGTTCGCGGACAGGCCAGTCAGGGCCGCAGGCGCGTAGTTCGTGGGCGCTGTTGCGCTCGAACATGCGTTCGGCTCCCAGCCATCGGCGGCCGAGACTCCCGATGCACAGGCCTGGCGCTCGTAGACACCGATGGCCGTAGCGCCCTGGACGGTCGCGACCCAGACGTTCCCCGAGCTGTCGGCTTCGAGTTGGATGGGACCCGCCACCGTGACGACGGCGGCGCTTGTCGCGACCGTGGCCGGGGCCGATGCCCACGAGATGGTGCCCGCCGGAGCGGAGTCCGTCCCGCCCTGCGAGAGGGTGCCTATGCCGAGCTGGAAGTAGGCGTGACCGACCCCCGCGACCGCAAGGTAGATCGTGGTCCCGACGACGTCGATGTTCCAGTACGGCCCCACGGTGTAGCCGGTTGTGATCACGCCCGGTACGGTGGTCTCCGCCTGCCAGGTCACGCCGTCGAAGGAGGTCGAGTACTGGTAGAAGCCATTGCAAGTGTAAAAGTCCCACCACATGTTCGCTGCGTAGAAGAGATGCCCGGTGTTTGTGGTCTGTGTGGAGGTGGTCGCGCAGGCTGTTGCTGCGTTGAAGTTCGACGTCGTGGACGGAGGGAACGCCCCGAACTGGCCGCTGGTCACCGAGAGCTCGGTGTCCGCCGCCTGCAGGTTGGAGTTGCTCGCCTTGTTCACCTGGGTGTTGTACGCGGTGAAGGAGTTGAATATCGTGACCAGCGAGGCTATCGCGACTATCATTATCAGCACGAAGAAGATCGAGCCGACGATCGACGAGACGCCTGCCCTCCTCCCGGACTTGAAGTGCAGCCTACGTCGCCTCCTCACTGAACACGACGCTGTTCCCCAAAGAGGAGGTCACGGTGAACGAGTAGGTGTGCCCGTGCGTGCCGGAGAAGGCGAGCGTCGAGTGCGAGATGTCAACGTACGAGCCGACGTTCACCGTCGTGCCTACGGTGGTCTGGGACACGAACGAATTCGACGTGGTGTCCACGATGTATACCGCGTCGAGCGTCGTGGGGACCGTCCCTAGGTTGCGCACGTAGACGTCGGCGCCTGCTATCGGGGCCGGGGATGCCTCTATCGCGTCCGCTATCACCAGCCACGGATCAGCCAATGTTATGCTCGTCCCGAACGCCACCGTGGCCCCCGTCTGGGTTGCGGTGACGACCTTGTCCTCGGCCGCTCCGTCCGCGTCGTTAGCTCCGCCTCCGTTGTTGTAGTTCGCGACCAAACCGAATGCCGAGCCAGCGGTCTCGGTCGTGGCTCCCACCGCGGTGCTGTCGCCGTTCGCCTGGAACCCAAGGATGATGTCGTTCGAGTTGCTGGTCGCGACTCCGCCCACGCTAGGCGCTACCCCGGTTGGGCCGGTCGCCGTTGCCGGCAACGAGGGGTTCTGGTCCCAAGGCGAGGCGGTGTTCGCGCCAGAGACTCCGAAGGCGACTATGACGGCGTCGTCGGTCGCGCTATTCAGGGTCACTGTGATCGCCCCTGAGAAAGCGGATGAGGCGATCGCGTACCAGACCTCGAGGTCTTGGTAGGTTGGAGTGCCCAGGGTGTTGGACGACCTCGGCACGAATGTGAGCCCTGTGGCCGTCACGGTCTTGACGGTGTCGATCACTGCGTTCGGGGCGTTCTCGTCGTCTATGGACACCACGATCACGTCGGGCGACTTCGTCGTCGTCAGCGTGCCGGTGCTCGCCGTGGTAGTGCTAGCCGTGCAGGGCGCGGTCTGGGTGGTCGCTCCGAAGCAGCCTGTGGCAGAGCCGTCGGTCGCGAGCGTCCCGGCGCTTCCCGTCGAGAAGGTGACCTGCTCCACCTGGAACTTCTCCGCCGCGCCGCCCTTGCGGTTCGTCATCGCCGCGGCGTAGTTCTCGCTCAGGCTGTTCATCGACCCGCTCGAGAACGTGAAGATGAGGACGCCCAAAGACACGACTATCGCGAGCATGAGAAGGACCCCGATGATCTCGCTGACGCCGCGCCGCCCGTGCCGATGTCTCATGGTGCTAGCTCGCCTTTCCATCGAAGATCACGCTGTTCCCGAGAGACGAGGTCACGGTGAAGGAGTACGTGTTTCCGTGCGAGGGAGTGAATGTGAGCGTAGTGTGAGGGATGTCAACCAGGGCGCCGGGGGCGAGCGCGGTGCTAACCGGGAACTGGCCGACGAAGGTGCCGGTCGACTGGTCCACGACGTAGACGGAGACCAGCGTCGAGGAGATGGTCCCGACGTTCCTCACGTAGACGTCCGCTCCCAAGGTCGGGCCGGTGAAGGTGAAAGAGACGTCCTCCACCACCAGGCGCTCTGCCGCGGCGTTCCCCTGGCTCCCGACCAGTCCAGCGGAGGCCTGCCCGAGGGCGCTCACCGAGCCGCTGGCGAAGGTGAAGACGAGCACCCCTATGCTGACGACGATGGCCACCAGAAGCAGGACCGCGACTACCTCGCTGACTGCGCGCCTTGAGGAGTACGAAATCTTCTCCTGACCGTCTCTGTTGTGTCTCAACTGGCTATGCCGCCTTCGCATCGAATGTCACGCTGTTCCCCAAAATCGAGGTCACGGTGAAGGAGTATGTCTGGCCGTGCGAGTAGGAGAAGTCCACGGTGGTGTAAGGGACGTCCACGAACGTACCGACGTTCAGGACGGTGCTTATCGGGAACTGGCCGACGAAGGTGCCGGTCGACTGGTCCACGACGTAGACGGAGACCAGCGTCGAGGAGATGGTCCCGACGTTCCTCACGTAGACGTCCGCTCCCGTGGTTGTTGACGGCGTTGCGGTTCCGAGCGACGTTGCGGGCATGACTCCGGCGGGGGGATATAGCCTGGCGCGCATGAAGTTGTAGTACATGGACAGTGGGAAGCCGCCGCTGGTCGCCGACCACGTGCCGAAGTATAGGTTAGTCGAAGCGGCGAGCGGGTTGGCGACGGTGTCGGTGTGCGAGTACCCAGTCCCAGCGGTCTGCCCTGGCGTCCCGTAGAGCGCGGGGGTGATTTGCGCGTAGAACGACGTCTCGGCCTTGCTCGCGTACGTCAGGCTCGAGTACAGCCATGTCGCCGTCCCCGCCCCCGCTGAGCCCGTGCCGGTGGTCACGGCCCCGGCGACGTCCGTGTCCTCGTCGAAGTAGCTCGTGCCCGCCCCGTCGCCCACGCCGATCCCGTTAAGGACGCCCGAGGCCGTCCCGCTGTCTGCGAGACCCCCGATCCCCGACCCGGTGCCAGGGTTTGCGTTGTAGAAGCTCGCCTCGGTAATGATGCCGGCGTTGGTCATGGCCGTGTTGAACGCCCAGGAAGTGTCGGGATTAGCGGCCCCCGCGCCCGTCACGTGTATCGCGTTGATCGTCCCCGCGTTTGGGCCCGCGAATCCCACCGACTGGGCCACGGCGTAGGTTCCACCCGGCGTCACCGAAAAGCTCGAAGTGGCCGTGTTACCGTTGAAGTACGCGGCGAAGACGTACGCGCCGTTGTCGTACTGCCCGTAGGTGGAGGAGAGCTGAGGCGACTCCCCCCAGTAGACGCCGTCGAAGTTCGTGGTCGTGGCCCCGAAGACCATGTATATCGTGAGCGTCCCCCCGCCCGTCGCAGGGACGACAAGGGAGCCGAGGTTCACCCAGGCGATGGCGTAGGCGCTGCCAGAGGTGCAGCTCGTGTAGGAGGGGGTGGCAGACGTGCCGCACGACTCGAGCCAGGAGTACAGCTGCGTGGTGCAGCTGGAGGTGGTGCAGAACCGGACGTTCCCGAGGCTCGACGATTCATATGCAGAGTAGGTGGCTGGGTCCCAGGTCACCTCCTGCTGGAACGACGCGGAGGTGGCGGTGGTCTGGCTGTTGGTGAGAGTTACTGTGAGAAAACCCCCGACGGGGGGCGTGAACGTGACCTGCTCCACCGTGAAGTGCTCCGCGGCTGCGTTCCCCTGTCCCGACATCAGGCCGGTGAAGCTCCCCGTCAACGAGCCCAGGCCGCTGCTCGCGAACGTGAAGACGAGGACTCCGAGCGAGACGACGATGGCGACGAGCAAGAGGGTGGAGACGATCTCGCTCACGCCGTGCCGCCCGCGGTACCGCCTTCCGTGTTTTGGCCTCATTCTGGTAGCCTCCCTATGGGCTATGAGGCCTGCTCGACCCCTCGAGCAGAGCCTTCACCTTCTGGACAGCGCCGGACCCGTCCGCGTCCTCGACCAGCGTGATCCCGTACCCTGAGTTGATCTGCTTCGCTGCCTCTGAGGCCGACGGGATCGCTATGAGCACCGATAGCCTCGGCCTGAGGTCGTAGGTCTTCGCGAAGAACGAGATGACCGCGCTGGGCTCCACGGCCACCGCGTCGACCGATATCTGGATCGCGATGTCTCTCTCCTCACCGAGATGGCCGGCAACTATCTTCCCGTAGACGTCTAGGCTGTGGCTGGTACCGGAGCGCCCTTGGAGCGTGGCCGGGGACGAGACAGAGTAGCCCATCGAGGTGAGCAGCTCGACGAGCGCCGGGGCGAGGATCAGCGTGTTCTTCAGCTGGGACACGACCGATTCCTCCACGATGTACGTGTACGAGGCCGCCAGCCTGATGTCCGAGGTGCCGAACTCGTGCCCGTCCCTGCACGTGAAGACGACCTTGGGGAGGCTGGTCTTGGTGAGGCAGTTCTGGCACTCGTACCAGACCCCCGAGCTCCGGAGCTCGTCCGCCTTGTGTATCGACCTCTTGCAGTTGGGGCAAACGAGGAACCCTCCCTTGTCGAACTTCGAGTCGGCGTCGATGTAGCCGCAGTAGAGGTGCTCCACGAGGGCCGTCTTCCTCATCCTCCTCGCCTTGCACTTTAGGCACTCGAGCTGGATGAGCGGGTCTGCCCTCAGGTGGGTAGGACAGGTCACGAGGTCCTTGTACGTGGTCTTCTTCAGAATCCCCCCAGCTAGCATCTCCTCGATCCATGCCTCGGTCGCCCGGGCGTCGCCGATGACCTCCTCTGCGGTGAAGTAGTGCATCAGCCCGTCGGGGCCCACCTCGGGGGCGAGGGACTTGCTGTCCACGATGAGGCGCCTTAGGAGCTCCCTGGTCTTGGGGTCGCTCAGCACCCTCTGCCGCCCGGACTTGCTCTCTGCCGATGTTTGCATCTTCTATCTCAACTCACGAATATGGTGAAGACCACGATGTTCAGGACCGCCAGCGCTATCACGTGCTTGAACCCGGCCGCGAAGGACGCCTCCCCGAGCTTGCCGGCGCCCAGGCCTCCGAAGACCGCCTCCATCAGGCCCATCTGGAGGAAGGCCTGCTTGAGGGCGGGGAGGTTGAGGCCACCCAGGCCCGCGAAGATCGAGGCGCCACCCGTGGCGCCGACCTTTGCCTGCGAGGCGAATATCTGCGTGAAGAAGCTGTCGATGAGGACGACCGAGATGGCGAGGAATATTCCCACCGCGATGTAGATGGTCGAGATGTACGGGCGGAGGGCGTTCTTCGTCTCCTTCTCGATCTGGTGGAGCTCCGTAGTGTGCTGCTGGATGGCGTCGAGGACGTCCTGTATCTTCCCGCCCGACTTGCTCGCCTGCGCCAGCGACGCGAAGGTGCGCTTGGCCAGCTGCGAGTCCACGCGCTTCTCCTGGTTGTGCATCACCTGCTCGAAGGTGAGGCCCCACGATAGCTGGATCTTGTCCATCTTGAGCTGCTCAGTGAGGGGGCCGTAGTCGGTCTCGGCCGCGATCTCCATCGCCCTCGTGATGTTGAAACCGCTGCGCACGCTCCCCGCGACATCGGCCAGCATGTTCGGGATGTTGTCGTCTATCTTGGTGCGCCACCTGTTGTACGACCGCTCGGCGAGCCCGGGGAAGACGTAGCACCCTATGGCCGCCAGGATTATCATGGTGACCAGCGGGAAGGGCAGGGGCACCCGTAGGAAGGCGTTGGCGACGAAGATCACCGCCGCGGCTGCCGCCGCCGCCGCCGCAGTGATCCCGTACATCAGCGGCCTCCTGTAGTGCAGCTCTCGGAGCTTCATGTCACGCGAGCTCCTTGCTTATCGTCGAGTCCGCGACGACGAGGACGGTGAGGCCCCCGAGCGGGACCATCGCGTAGGTGATGATGTAGATCAGGGTGAGGATGTTGAACCCGCCTATGCTCCCCGAGACGATGCCTATGACCGAGAACATGATGAGGAGGAGCAGGGGGGTGACGACCAGGAGGATGGTGTACAGCTCGGCGACGAACCCTACGGACTCCCCTATCGACCTCGCCTTCAGCCGCTTGTCGAGCATCAGCGAAGAGGCGGTCCTGAGCAGGTAGGACTTCACCTCGCCCCCGGTCTTGGAGGCCGAGATGAAGCCGTCGAGGAAGTCCGCGAAGGCCTCAGAGGGGGACCGCTTCTGCTCCGCCTCGAGGGCGTGCTGGAGGTCCATCCCCAGGAGGTTCATGTCCCTCACCACCATCTTCGCCTCCTGGTTGACGACGTCCGTGGAGTCCTCCTCCGCGAGCGAGTGGAACATCTTCTCTGGCGTCATGCCCGCCGAGGCTAGGACGGCCATGTGCCCGACCGTGAACGAGAGCTGGGAGTCGAGCTTGCGCCTGCGGGAGCCCGCGAGGAACTGTGGATAGATGTAGAAGGCGCCGAAGGTGACGGCGCCCCCCATCAGGGCGAACCCGAAGGGCATCGCGATGCGGAAGACCAGGAACGTGTTGAGGTAGACCGCGGTCAGGAAGCCCGCGAGAGCCCCGCCGACTATCCCGACGAGCGACGCCATCACCGTCCCCGCGACGTAGGCCTTGTAGGTGATGCGCAGGCCCGCCTTCGAGAGCTGGGGGCCGAGCTCGGTGAAGTACCTGTCGAAGCGGTTGAGGTAGGGCTGCATGAGGACGTAGGCTGCGCCGAAGAACCCTATGCTGGAGCCGCTGCCCTTCGTTGTCATGCCTTCAGGCCCTCCAGCTCGACCTTGGCCTTGTTGATGACCGCGTAAGGACCCGCGTAGAACTCCCTGACCTGGTTCGAGACCTCCTCGTGGCCCCTGATGTTCTTCGCGACGAGCCAGTCGAGGAAGACCTTCCTCCCGTCTATCTCCCGGCGTATCTCCTCGGGCCTTGTCCCGAACTTCTGGGTGATCTTGTCGAAGAGCTTGCTCCTCCCGGTGAAGGCGAACTTGTCGACCACGGGGTCCCACTTGAAGGCGTCGTTGAGGATTATCTCGTCGGTCCTCGAGTCGTGGCCCACGACCTCGGTCACGGCGACGACCCGCCTCACCGACCTGTCGGCCATCCTGATCTTGAGCTGCATGACGATGCAGTCGAGGGTCGTCCCCACGAGGCTCCGGGGGATGTTCATCGGCTCGGTGGTCAACCTGTTGATGACCGCCTCCACCGAGTCGGCGTGGATCGTCCCGAGGCCGCCGTGACCAGTGTTGTGCAGAGCCACCGGTGAGTCTCCTCCGAAGAAGGCCTCTGTCTCAGGGACGGACAAGTCGTATACGAATCCTTCAAACGGCAATTTTTCCACGCTCAGCACCCTCGACGCTATCATCGAACCCTTGATCAGTCCTCGAATTGTCTTGACGAGGCGTTCACTTTCCTCGGTCATGTTCCTCGTTCTCTTTGCTATTATTTCCTCGAGCGCTCTCTCGGAAACGATTTTTCGGATGGTCTTTGCGCGCGGCGAGGGCGAGTATCTCCATGCGGTTGATTTCAAGAGCCGCTTGAGCTTCAGAATGGGAGCTGCTGGAATCGCCCGGTTCTTCGCCCCTTCATGGGCGGAAGTGTAGACCGATTGGTATTTGCTGCTGCGCTCGGAGATGAATGATGTCATGCCATTCATCCTTGCCAACCACGATATGGATCGAACGAGGTCCGGCCTCACGGAGCTATAGCTGACATCTGTCCTTTTCGTCTTTCGCCTGGCATCCGCCTTCCAGCCCTCAAGGAAGGAGACTACGATTCCGGTGGGAGCCCCCCAGATGAAGCTGGGCAGCCGTTTCTCGGTCAGCTTGGCGCCGCAAAGGGACTCGAATAGCTTTGCCAGCAGGGTGTGATTGAAGTCAAGCATGACATAGCTTCCTCGGTCGTCCACGGTCGGCTCGACATTAAACCGGGCGAAAAAGCTGTTCAGGACCGGGACGTAGATTTCCTTCTCGCCCTTGCCGAGCGAGAAGTTTATTCTGCTGGCCTTCCCGTCATGCTTCACGCAGCCGTCGGCCAGGTACACTCCGAGCACCTCCGCGAATTCAGGGTCGACCGCTATCTCAGGAGGCAGGGTCTTGGAGCGCGCAAAGGCTACCAACATGGTGCCATCCGACTGTAAGAGCTCGTTTTCGAGGCTGGACCATCTGCGTCTTGCCATTGAAGATCCTCTTGCAACTGTTACAGATGTAGCGCCAGTCCGTTGAATACCTACCTTTCCTTATCGTTTCGTTCGAACCACACCGGGGACAGGTCGCTCTTTCCCTCGAATCGATCAATCGTTCGGAGCTCTCGGCCTCCAGTAGTTCTCGTACGTTAATTACAGGCACTTCGCGCGGAACGTCGGAGCCGCAAAAACTCGCCATCACGTCGCTTCGGGTCAGATCTTTCACGGGCTTCGCGGTCAGGTTGCCGTCCTCGTCGAAAACAAATACTGAGTGGCTTGCTGTGGCTTTGACCAAACCCCCCGAATAGCGCACGGAGTAAATCTCGTCCGCCCGATGCCGCAGGGCATATCGAACTGGAGCAAAGACTATGCGATTTTGCGAATCGAAAGTCAGAACCTCGACCCCGTCCATTGCCACAGGGATGCGCTCGAGGTCGCCTTTGTACGCCCTATCTACGAGCCCACCGATGCCCTCGAGACTCGTGATTCCATTTCGTTTGACCAACACCTCGCTATCGCCTGTCACACTGGCGATGGACTGGAGCAGCGTGAAGGCCTCCTCTCCCCTGACCTCTCCCACTATCAGCACGTCGGGGCGCTGCCTGAGGGACGCCTTCACGAGGTCGAACATGGTGATCTCGCCGGCCGTCCCGACGCCCCTCGTCACGGACTGGATCCAGTTCTCATGGGGCAGATTCAACTCTGGAGTATCCTCGACCGAAACGATCTTCTCGCCTGGCTCGATGAACATCGACAAAGCGTTCAATGTGGTCGTGTTGTGTAGGAACACGCCTCCCGCCCCACCCACAAAGTTCTGTGCTCCAGGCACCTCCAAGTCATACACATACTTGCCGTCATAGTCGGTCTTCTCGACCTCGACGACCTCATCCCAGAAGATGTCAGAATAGGCCAGGGCCGATAGCCTCTGCTCTACGCTTTGCTGCGCCCCTGTCTCCTTCACAAAGGAGATCAGAGTCGACCTTCCGATCGATTTTCGCTTTGTGGGCGACCAGTACGAATGCCAGTCGTCCCACACCTCTCTCTTCTCCTTGCCGTGCTTGAAGAGCAACGCTTCCTTCAGGAGCGGGGCGATCCCTGGAATGGTGTCAACGTTGGTGTGCGGTTGGATCTGCGCGGCAACAGCGTCTCGAAGCTTGGACTGCCTAGCCCTGTCGACGAAACCGATCTTCTCCTCGAACCTCTTCAGGTTTGGTTGTCCGAAGATGGACACCCTATGGTACTTTCTTCCGTTTACGATCTTAGGACTCGTGCGCGCGACGATTTCGAACCGAGCTAGCGCGTACAGCAATTGATAGGCCAGCTCTCGACTCTTCGTCGAGGCTTCGATGACGGAGCCGGCCGAAGCGTCTCCAGTGAAATAGGCGCGGAGATACTCAGCCATGAACTCGTTGGACTCCCCAAGGATGATTCCGGGAATCCTCTTGCTCCCTGAGCCGCTCCCCTCTCCAAACACCCCCTTGAGGACAGCCATGACTAAGCTCGAATTGAAGTCCATTCTCGTCCTGTCTCCCTTGTTGCTGCGTCCAGCGAGCCCAAAGGCAACCAGGGCGGAGTCGAGCATGTCGGTTCTCGTCAGAGGATCCAGCTGGAAGAGGGAGACTCCTTTCTCCTGATACATCCCTTCCGCTGTCCAGTAACCCAGGAACCTTGCCAAGGACTTGGTCATCGGCAGCTCTGCCCTCAGCTTGAACCTCCGGTGTGTCTTGGACCGAACCCATAGGCTCTCAGTCTTGACAGGAATGCCGGCTGCTGCCGCCAGATCGAGGAACTTGTCGACCCTCGCGGCGAGAAAGCCGTCTTTTACTCCCTCTCGGATGGAGCGCAGTCTGATACCTAGAATGCGCGACACTTCATGCTCGCCGAGCTTCTCGACCGCGGATTGGACTAGGCCTGCGACGTTCTCCACGTAGACGGGCGTGCGGCCTCTGGCAAGAATCTCTAGGAGGTTTATGATTCTGGGTGGCGAAGGCGACTCTGGGGTGTATCGAGGGACCGCGATGAACATGCCTTGCGTTACACTCGCTGTCGGGAACGGCGTAACGTCACCGCCCGAGATTGTGAAGACCGAGTGATCCCCCGTCGCTCTGACTGTTCTCCCAGACCTTGTCCTGAGGGCGTAGATCGTGTCCGGAGCGGGGTGCCGAACCACCGACTTCACGTCAAACCGGTCGACTTTCAGGTCGGAGCCGAACGCAGCGGTCTGAAGTCCTTCGCACTCGATAGTCTCGTAGACGCCTTCCTTGATGCTGGTCCCAGAAGCAGCCATCTCGTCGAAAAGGCCCCCTATCGAGACAAGGACCTGCCTGCCGCCCTTGTACACGAGGACCTTCTCGTCGTGAGGGATGCTCTTCCCCGAGGCGGTCCCGCCGGCGACGAGGAGGGCGAGCTTCTTCTCGATGAGGTACCAGAGGTAGGCCGCGACGTCGGAGCTGAGCGTGTTGTAGCGGATGAGGTCGACGATGGTGAGCGGGTCGACCCTGAACTTCCTTATCGTGAACGTGCTCCCCTTCTGGGTGATCTCCTTGCCGTAGGTGAGGTGGAGCCTGCTCCCGTCCGTGAGCGAGGCGTCGACGATCGGCTCCGCGAGGGAGACGTGCTTGCCCGCGGAGTACGCGAGCTTGGAGACGAAGGTGTCGAGCTCGTCGTCGGTCTCGAACGTGATGTTCGTGGGTATCGACTCGTAGTCGCGGTACCAGATGTAGATGGGGATGCCCGCGCCGTCGCAGCTGATGTCCTCTATCAGCTTGTCACGCATCAGCGGCTCGATCTTGCCGAGGTGGATGAAGTCGCGGGTTAGGTAATAGAGGAGCTTGGTCATCGTGGGCGGCGGGATCTTGTACCCGTACTTCCGCGCGAGCTCCTTGACCTTGGTCGAGATATAGACCTCGGCCTTCTGTGCGCTCTCGATGTTCCTGAGGTCGACGTCGAGCTCGTCTATCAGGAGCTTCTTGATGTCGTCGAGGCTGGCCTTCTCGGCCTCGGAGAGCGTCGGCTCGATGACGACGTAGGTGTAGCCCTCCCTTCCCTCCTCCTTCGTCACGGCGGCGTAGATGTTCAGGGGGTAGCCCTCTAGCTGGACGACGTCCACGAACGGGTGGGTCGCCGTGCTCTCCTCGAACTTCATCTCCCCCACCCTCATCCCCTCGTTCTTCGCCTTGGGCGCGGCTTGGGCCGCAGGCCTGCCTGCGCTGAGGCGGCTCGTGAGGATCTGGGGGGTGTACCTCCAGAGCCAATATACGAACGCTCCCGAGACGGAGACCAGGCCCGCCCCCACGACGAGGCCCGAGGCGAGCGGCGACAGGCCCAGGGTGGTCACGAGGAGCGACGATATGGGGAGGCTGTAGTGCGCCCCGGTGAACGAGTCGAGGCTCTCTACCGTCAGGTAGCCGATAAGAAAGTCGGCGAGCACCACTATCGTGAGCTCAAAGAGCCACGCCTTCGGGAGCTTCAAAGATTTTACAAAAAGAATGCCTTCTTACTATTTAAAAGAGTGTGTAACTTCCGGGCATACGGACCGCCCCCCGGCGGGCTCCGGACGGGCCCACCATGCAAAGACGGCCTTGCATGGACGGCGGGCCTCCTCTCGTCGGCTCTCCGGCCGCTCGCGGAGAACAAGTTGTTCACCCCCGTTATATGCTCAGAGAAGTTACTTCGTGCAATGGCTGAGCATCTGGAGACTTTCACTATCGATGCGAGGCGGGGCGACGTAAGAGACCTCTGCGTCAAGTATCTCACGGGTTTCAAGTACAAGTTCACTAGGGAGGAGGACCATTCCCTGATATTCGAGAAGGGCTCGAAGAGGAAGAACTTCTACACGTTCTCGTTCGACGACGCTTACAAGAAGGTGAAGCTCTCGGTGGTCGGGAGCGACAAGGTCCCCGTCACCACAGTCTCAGTACTGTTCACGCTGCCCTTCCTAAGGATGCGGAAGGACGAGATCGAGGGGATAAGGTCGCTGACCAAGGCCCTGCACGAGTTCATCCTGATCACCGTAGGCTACCAGACCACCTGACCGCGAGCCGCTAGATCCGCTCTCAGCCCGAAGAGATCTCTTTTCTGAGCCGCGCGGCGGCGGCCACGGGGTCTGCGCCGTCTATCAGGACGACGCCCACCAGGTTCGCCAGCCTTTGCAGCTCGTCCCCGCTGAACGGCGAGGCGACGACCACCAGCCTCGGGGTCTTGATCTCGATCCCCTTCATCACGGCGGCGATGATGTGCTCGCGGGTGGACTCCTCGTCGTTCCCCATCACGACCTCGAGCGCGAAGCCCTTGCCTCCGTTCGATATCGCAGCTCCGACCTCGTACTCCGCCCCCGAGGTCCCCTTCACGATGCTGGGGGCCTCGACCGTCCAGCCCTCGAGCGGGAGCGAGGCCTTCACTATGTCTATCATCGCCTTTGCGCGCTCCTCTGACTTCTTGCCCGTCTTCAGGTCGCGGAGGCGCTCTCTTGCCTCGACGCTGCCCGAGAAGGCCTTGTCGAACATCGGGACCATGGTCCCGGCGTAGTCGCCGCTGTTGGTCCAGATGGCGACGTCCTTCTCGTTCTTCCTTCCCACGACGTCGTCGAGCACAAGCGATACCAGCACCTGGGAGTGGTCGGCGATTACGATCCTGCTCTTTGCAAAGTCGTCCGAGTGCCGTAGGTCGGCGGTGCGCAGAATCGCCTCCGAGGCCTCGGTGGTCTGGTGGTCCGAGACGCTGATGGCTCGGGCCTTCACCCCGCGCTTCTTCGCATCCTTCAGGCCCTCAGCGAGCCCCATGAGGTGGAGCTGGTGCAGGTCGTTGCGCGTCAGGACCATCTCGAGGCTGGCGCTCGCGCCGGCGACCATCCTCATGATCTGGCTGTAGATCTGCTCGCGGCCCTGCACCATCTTGAAGCTGTACTCTTCGCGCTGCTTTGCTGAGGGCTGGGCGAGGGTCCTACCGAATGAGACGACCTCCGCGCGACCCTTCTCCATCTCCTCGAGCTTCTTCATCTGGCGCTCCATCATCATGGCGACCACCTGCTCGATGGGCTCCCCAGTGTACTTCACCGGGTTACCGGGGGTGGCCACCACTATCCCGGAGTCCGCCAGCCTCTTGATTATCCTGTAGGCCTCCATCCTGCGGATCTCGACCGCCTTCGCTATCTCCCCCGCGCTCTGCGTCCCGTTGGAGAGGAGGCTGAGATAGACGAGGGACTCCCTGTCAGAAAGGCCGTACTGCATCAGGAGCCTCTGAGCCCGTTCGTCCAAGTGCGCTGGAAACGCGGAGTCCGGTTGATAAAGTATACTTGGAAAGTCGGAACCTAGGAGCCCTCGGCGCCCTTCTCCTCGACTTCCTCTGCGGTAGCCCTTCTGCCCTTGACTATCCTCCTCACGCCGAAGGCGATGATGGCGATCACAACGACGACCAGGACTACTGGCAGAAGCGTCCCGAGAAGGCCCAGGCCCCCGTGCGTTGTCGTCCCCGCTCCTGCCGCGCCTGGTAGGGTGATGAGGACGTTCGTGCCGGCGGTCCCGTTGCCGATGAGTGGGTCGCTCACCGTCGCCGTGATGGTGGAGACCCCGTTCTGCTGCCCGATGAACGTGCTGCTGAGCTGACCGGAGGAGTCCGTGACCCCTGTCGCCGGGCTGACCTCGCCTGAGGTGGCTTGGAAGGTGACGTTGGCGCCGGCGAGCGGCGAGCCCATGACCTGGAGCTGGAGTTGGAGCGACGCGACCCCGCCTATCGCGATGACCGGCACGGAGCTGGTGAGCGTGATCGAGACCGGGACGGATAGCTCGGTGAAGCTGGCGGTCGCAGAGGCGAGGCCGCTGGTGGACGCGGTAAGGACGCTAGACCCAGGCGAGGTCGTGTTGAGCAGGGCCGAGGCATAGTCCGCTCCCGCGGGGATGTCGAGCTGGATCGGCTTTGAGATGACGCTGCTGTTGGAGCTGGTCACGACGATCTGCGTGTCCTGCCTGGCGCGCGCAGGAGAGGAGGTCGAGTCCTGGAGCTGGACCGCGATGACCGCGTCCCCGCCCCGCCCTAGGGACTGGATTCCGCTGGAGGGGGCGATGTAGAACCCCAGCTGCGAGGGCGCGGGGCTCGTCGTGGTGAATCCTGTGGAAGAAGATGGGAAGCCAGAGGAGGTGGCGGTGATGTTTGCCGTCCCCGGCGAGATGGTGGTCTCGACGTCGGTGAGGAGGTAGCTCTGGCCCGCGGCGATGACGACGGTCGAGTTCACCATGGCTATGTTGGTGCTCGAGCTGGCGAGCTGGACAGGGATGCCCACAGGCGCTACGGCCGGAAGCCCGTTGGCGTCCTCGACCATCACCTCGAGGGCTGAGTAGGAGCCGCCGTCGGCGGGCAGGTTCGAGGGGAGCGCTTGGACGACCACCTTGGCGGGGATAGGACCGTAGCTACTCATGGTCGCGGTCGCGGACTGGAGGTTCTGCGCTAGCGCGGTGATGGAGGTGCTCCCGACGAAGAACGTGGAGGCGAAGGAGGCCACCGCGTAGGTGGAACCCGCGGGGATGTTGATGCTCCCGCCGATTGTCCCGACGTTGTCGTTGGAGGACGAGAGGGTGACCGTTATGCTCGAGGAGGCGACGGCCGGGTCCCCTGCTGCGTCGGTGAGGGCCACCATTACCGAGTCGTAGGAGCCCTCGTCGGCCAGGACGGGGTTGGGGGCCGTGATGAGCCTGATCTTGACGGGCTGGGAGGGCTTGACCACGCTGACCACGGCGAAGTCGGAGGCCAGGCCTTGCGCGGAGGCGGTCAGGTTCGCCGTCCCGGGGGCCGCGCCCGACGTGAAGGAGGCCACGGCGTAGATCTCGCCGGCGGGTATCGTCGCTGACTGGTCAGAGGAGACCACGGTCGTGTTGGACGAGGCGATCGCCACGGTGATAGGCGAGGGCGCCCGGGCGGGGTTGCCCTCGGGGTCGGTGAGGGTGACGACGAGGCGCCCAGAGGCCGAGGTCGGCAGGGGGTCGGGCTCCGCGAATATCGAGATGGCGAAGGGTGAGGGACCTTGGACGGTCACCGTGCCCGCGCCGGAGTTGTACCCGGATGCGGACCCCGTTATCGTCGCCGTGCCCGGGGAGACCCCGACGTCATAGGGGACGGAGGAGAGCACGGAGCCGCTCGCGACGGTGAGCGTGTCGTCCGGGAGGTTGACCACGTTGTTGTTAGAGGACGAGAGAGCCACTGTGACCGCGGAGCTCGTCTTTGCGGGGAGACCTGCCGAGTCCAGGGTCTCGACGAGGACTGTGCCCTGGCCCGTCGGGTTGACGAGCTGGGAACCGGGGACCGGGATTATCTTCAGGTGGGACGCGAGCCCGCTGGGGGTCACCGTGGTCACCTGGCCCGAGGCCGAGCTGAGGCCCGCAGAGGACGCCGAGATCGACGTGGTGCCCGGGGTCGTGCCCGCCGTGAAGTTTGCGATGGCGAAGCCGGCTCCCCTTGGTATCGTGACTTGGCTCGAGACCGTTCCCACGCCGACCTGCGACGAGGTCAGGAAGACCACGGTGTCGTTGAGGGCGAGAGACGCCTTCCCCGCAGAGCTCTGGAGGGAGACGACTATGGCCGGGTATGTCCCGCCGTCCGCGGGCAGCTTCGGCGGTATCACAGAGATGAAGAGCGCTTCGGGCGTCGACCCCTGCGCGGGGGCGGCCGCGGAGGAGGTTGTCGTGGTTGTCGTAGAGGTCGAAGCTGCGCTCGCGTGAGGGTAGGCGAGACCAGAGAGGACCAGCAAGGAGCACGCGACAAGGGCAAGTGCAGCCCCTCCCCTCGCTCTGTCCTTCATTCTATCTTCTTCCTTCGCCCTCTAACGTATTTAGGGGGATGGGTTGTCACTTTTGTTCGGACACCGCTCCGCCTGACCCCTTCTTGCTCCTGGACCATCTCAGCAGAAAGACCCCCGCAGTCCCGGCCCCGACGACTATCGCCACCACCACGATGAGCGAGACGAGGCTGAAGGCCACCTTGGCCTGTGCGACCGCGGGCGAGGAGGCGCTCCCCACCACCTGGGCGCTGGTCCCGAGGCTGGAGACCTTGGCGGTGAACGTCCCAAGCGGTATCATCGGGACGGCGAAGGTGCCGTCTCCCTTGGTGGTCCCTGTGAGCACCGTCCCGTTCGCAAGCGTCATCGAGACCTGCGCGCCTGAGACTGGGAGTCCGAAGAGGTCGACTGCCTTCAACGAGGCGGGGTACACCCGAGTCTCGATTGTGACTTTGAGAGGGGCGGCCTTGACCTCGTACGTCGGAGGGGGCGTCGGACCCACGCTGGCCCCTTCCCATGAAACGTTGATCAGGCTGAAGGACGTCCCGTTCGCCAGCCAAGCGGACTGGCCCTGGACGTCCACCGTGGCGTTCCCCACGCCAATCTGTACGCCGCTGGGCGTGACGGGGTTCGCTCCGTGGGCGTCAAAGAACTGGAACGTCACCTGATACTGGTCGAGGGCGCTGAGGACGAGCAGCTGGGACCCGGTGAAGGTCACCGCGGGCACCGTGAAGCTGGCGGAGCTTGTCGAGGGTGCTACTGCGACCGGGGTCCCACCGTTGAGCGAATAGGAGACGAGCAGCGCTCTCTGCCCAGCGCTCGAGGTTACGTTCCAGACGCGCGGTACGGTGAAGGTGACCTTCGAGCCCGAGTCGAAGTACGAGTCCCCTGTCGGCGAGGGCGGGCTCGCCGTCACCTGACCGGGGCCCACGACCCCGAGGATGTACTGCGTGACCGATGCGATGGCGATGGTGTGGGATGCCGACATCGTGAGGGCTACCGCGAAGGTCCCAGTCCCTGAGCGCGTGACGCTGGTCTTGGCGCCGTTGTCGACCGTGTAGCTCACCACGTCGTCCCTCGAGCCGGTCGAGTTCTGGCCCCACACGTTGTTGAAGACGGCCTTCACGGCTGTCCCCGAGTCGAACCACCCTGCTGCGTCTCCTGGGAGCGTCGAGTTGGTCAGCGATGCCCAGGCGATGGGCGTCGAGGTGAGGCGATACTGGGACACCGTCTTGGTTGAGATCGATTCAGGTCCCGATATCCCTGGAAGGGAGAGCGCCTGAACGTGACCTAAGGAGAGGACAGTGGTGGAGGCTCCAAGGTTCACGGAATAGGACGTCAGCCTTGTGCCTGTCGTGGACGTGCGTGCCCAGACGCCGTTCAGGGACACGCTCACCGGCGTCCCGCTGTCGAACCAGTACCCGTCCTTGGGAATCGGGGTCGAGGTGATCGAGCTGAGCGCGGAGGTGGCGCCGCCGTCGAGCGTCACGAGGTACTGGGTCACCGTGGAGGTCGTGATGGCCTCGGACGATGACAGCTTCGTCGAGTTGAGGACTGTTACAAGGCCCGTGGAAGCCACGCTGACCTCGGGCCCACCGTTCAGGGAGAAGCCCGCCAGCCTCTGGCCTGCGCCTGAGGAGCGGCTCCATGCACCGTTCATGATCACCCCGACCGGCGTGGATGCATCGTACCAGCCGGAGTCGAGCGGAATCGACGGGTTGGTCATGGAGGCCAGGGCCGCGCTTCCTGGCTTGTCGAGCGTGATCTGGTATTGGGTGACGGTCGACGCGTTCAGGAAGTGCGCCGAGGTCATCGCTTTGGTGACTATGGTGATGGTGCCGGTCGACGCGACCTGGGTCACCGGACCTGAGTCCACCGCCCAGGACGAGACCCTGAAGCCCGTCCCGCCGACGCGCGAGTAGACGCCGTCGAGCACAACGGTGACGGCTGGTGAGCCCGCGTCGTACCAGAAGGTGTCGTTGGGGAAGGTCGACGGGGGAGAGATGGAGGCGAACGCAGCCATCGCCCCCTTGTTCAGGACCACCTCGTACTGGGTGGCGCTCGTGGTGGTGATCGTGATGGGCGTCTGGAGAGACGGGGTGGCAAAGGCTTGCACCAGGCCTATCCCGTTGACCTGAATGGTAGCTTGTCCAGTGGCAGAGATAGTTGAGATGCGCTGCCCGACCCCGTTCGCCCGTCCCCAGTCGCCGTTGAGTACTACCCGTATGGGCGATTCAGAGTCATACCAGTAGTTGTCTCCCGACACGGTGGGAGGGGTTATTGACGAGAGTGCCCCGGTGGCCCCTGAGTCAAGGGAAACCTGGAACTGCCTTACTGACTGGAATGCGATGGTGTGAGGGCCGTTGATCGATAGTTGGATCGACACGATATCCGAGGGTTGGGTTATGTTTACCACGGCACCGTAATCTATCTGGTAGGAGACCACTCTGTATCCGCTTCCAGCCGAACGTCCGTACACTCCGGGAGTCATGAGCGTCGTGTTGTTCCCCGCGTTCACCCACTGAGTGGGGAGACCTCCTCCGACTATGGTGATGAGGTATTGCTGGTTGTAGAGGACGATGATTGGGCTGCCCTGCGTCGACTGAATGCTCCCTACGGAAGATTGGGCGAACCATCTCTCGCTCTGGCTCGAGGATGAGATTGTGCTGGTGACGGAATACGCCGAGTTAGCGTCGGCCCACACACCTAGCGGAGTCTGGAGGAGCGCCACCTGCTGGGCGCTCCCTGCGGCGAGGTAGCTGAGTTCGGGCGGCGTCCAAGGGGAGGGCGGAGGCTGCCCCAGGAACGAGTAGGAAAACAACTCCATGTACTGGTGGAAGTAGGTCGAGCTAATCGTCGTAGCGGAGGAGATGACCCCTGTCGTGGAATTGTTTAGCTCCCATCTCTCCAGACCAGGCGAACTCGTGCAGCAGACCGCCTCAGGGAGGGTGTACTGGGTGCCGCTATCGACCCACACGACGGTGTTCGACGTCACGGCCGTCGGGGAGCCGAAGTATTCGTAGGTGAATGCCGGAGGGGTGAGGCCGGTCGGAGTGCCGCCTACGAATGCGAAGTCGACGCTCACGAGAAACTGGTGGTGATAGGCAGGGGTAATCGAGAGCGCGCTAATGACGGTCCCGTTGTTGTCGGTCGAAAGCACGTTTCCAGAAGGCATCTGCAGGATGACGGTCCCCACCCAAGTCTCGGTCGACTTCCCTGTCAGCGTTGGACTCCAGGAGTAGGGAGCACCGGCATCGAACCAGGAGCTCTGAGTGCTGCCAGTCAGGGCAAATTGCACCGGGGCCTTGAAAGCAGTGCTCGACAAGGAAGGAGGCGTGGGGCTTCCACCGCCAACAATGGAATAGCTGGAGGACACGAGGTATTGGTGGTAATACGTCACGAGCACAGTCGATGAGCTGGCTATCGTCCCGGTTCCCACGGTCTGGGAGGCCCATCTCTCGGTCGAAGAGAATCCAGGTAGTTGCGAGTCATACGAATAGGTTGACGAAGCGTCGACCCACACCACCTCTGGAGCGGGTGAGGAGACAATCCCGCCCATTTGAACAAATCTGACGGATGGGCTGGAGAACCCAGCCCCACCGTTGGTGACGTTGAAGTTGAATGTCACGAGGTACTGGTGATAGTATGTGAATACGACTGCAAATGGCGCAACTATCGTTCCAGCGACATCCTGCGAGGTGATCCACCTCTCGGTGCTGGTCGAACCGTTTAGGATGGTCTGCGCGCTCCATTGGGTCCCGGAGTCGACCATGTATATCGTCGGGGTCGTGGTAAGAGCCACCGTCTGCTGTACGCCGTTGTTCACAAAAGTCAGTGCGTCCACAACCTGACTCCCGCCACCACCGATGGTGGAGTAGCTTGCTGTCAGAGGAACCTGCATTCCGCTCCCTCCGAACCCTCCGTTCCCAAACTCAAACGCATGCGCCGCCGACGCGCCGGTTGACCCCATCAGGAGAAGCAACGCCAGAGCCAGGAGCGTGGCGACCGGGGGTAGGACCGCTGGATTTCCCCTCAAGTTCTCTCCCTCTTCTTCAAAGGCTCCTCATCAGTCCTTCGGTTCCCGTGGAGAACGTCCGGACGGAGTCCTCCGGCTCGCTGAAACTAGTGACGGCCTGCGATGAGAAGGCCTGTCACGAGGTTCGGATGGCAACAGAGAGGGGTAGCGAATACGAGCACGCCCGATCTTGACAGACCCTCGACTCCACAGCATCGGGACATCGAAACTGGACCTCAAATATTTAGAAAGTGTATGCTGGATTCATCATACTTTTATCGCGCAAGGCGAACATTCCTCCGAATCCCTGCTTTGAGACCGAGAATCCTCAACCTGACCTCCCCTCCGAGCAAGGACGCGTACGAGCTGCACCTTAACGTAAAGTCCAAGATAGGCGTCCTGCACCAGATCACGGGGTTTCTGGCTCAGGAGAACGTGGACATCCTCTCCATGCACATCCAGGCCACGAGGGGAAAGACCGCGGACATCGTGGCATACCTCGAGATGGGAGAGTCCAAGGTGGGGATCGATGCGCTCCTCAAGACCGTGAGGGACCTGGACTTCGTCCAGGAGGCCAACGCGGTCAGGAAGGACAGGGTGGTCTTCGAGGAGTTCCTGTTCCCGATAATGATAGACGACAAAGTCCGCGGCTTCCTAATGACGGACAGCGCCTGGTTGTCCATCGCCTCGAGGCTGGTGCTGACCTACGGTACGGGAGGCCTCGCGATCCTCCATGAGGCGGGAGTGGCGTGCGGCGAGGAGTTCGCCAAGCACATCCAGGAGAAGTTGGGGAGCAAGGCGAACGCCGAGACGTCCGTCGAGAACCTCAAGGTGATGCTCAGGGCGGCAGGGATGGGGATAACCGAGATGAGGAGGACGACCGACGGGTTCGTCGTGAAGGTGCGGGAGCCCATCATCTCAGCGACGGAGACGCGGATCCACGACCACTTCCTCACCGGGGTCGTCGCGGGGGCCACCGGCCGCCTGATGGCGACCAGCTACACCGTCGAGAAGGTCCGCTTCGAAGGCGACGAGCTTGGGTTTGTCTTGGGCGGCAAGGCGACCGAGAGCGTGCCTCAAGAGGCGCGCCTCTCCAGGGCCTAATGCGCGCTCAGAAGACGGCCAGGCATCAGCCCTGCTTCAGGACGCGAAGTCCGGTCGCGTCGAATATCAGGTGTCCCGAGTACAGGTTCTTGACGATGTTCAGCGTCTTGTCGTCGTGCGCCTTCAAGAGCACGAGGAAGATTGAGACCACGTCGCCGTGGCTGAGTATCTCGTTCACCTGCCTCAGGAACTTGTAGCACTCCTGGAACCCCGCGTCGAGGATGAGCGACGAGATGTTGTCGAAGATAATCGCCTTCGGCTTCTCAGGGCTGTGCGTCACGGTCTCGTCCATGACGTTCAGGAGTACGGCGTAGTCGCTGCGCGGGACCATCACCTCCAGGGAGCCTCCGCTTGGCTTGGGATAGGAACTCTCAGAGAGGATGAAGAAGCGCAGGCCGGGGATGTCCTTGAGCAGTAGGTAGACGGGGCTCCCCCTCGACGTGAACGCGAACACGAGTCGCCCGCTAGCGATCATCTCAAGGGCAAAGTCCTTCACCGCTCGCTCGTAGTTCGCCGACGGGTCGGCCTCGAAGAGCATCGTCCCCTTGTAGCTTGACACGGGACGCTCGCTCGCTAGAACCCCATTAATAACCGGCTCCGTTCGAGGGGACTTGGCCTCGACCTGCTCGAACATCTTCTCGAGGACGGAGCTCTTGCGCATCGAGTACCCGGTGACGCCGAGCACGAGCCCCGCTATCAGCTGCCCTGGGCCTAACGCGTTGACGCCGAGGGACGGCAGGAACCCGTAGATCAAGAGCCCGTCCAGCGCGATAATGTCCCAGCCGCAGATCAGCACGCTGACGGCCCGCTTCGTCTGAGGGTCCGAAATCGAGCGGATCGCAAGCACGAATTGCAGCGAGGGGAAGAGGAGGAAGACAAGGTAGAGCGAGAGCACCAGAGCCTTCAGCGTCCCGTTGAAGAGGGGCACCGTGCCAGATTGCCCCGTCAGGTCGCGGAGAGTGACAAAGGAGAACGGGCTCGTGGCTATCAGGAACCCGTCCACCGCCAGGATGTACGCCACGAAGAGCACTAGCATGAGGCCGAAGGGAAAGAGCCTGCTCGTGACGAGAGCCACGACCCTCTGCCCAAAGCTGCGCTCGCTCGGACGGAAGAAGACGATGTAGGCAAGGGACGTGAGGAGGATCCCAATCCAGAGGATCAGCGAGACCACTCCGAAGGTGTAGAAGTCCATGAAGCCTACGGAGGACGACAGGAAGAACCTCATGTATTCCAGCGCGAAGATCGCGAGGATGAAGACGTGCGCGAACACGAGCACGGCCTTCGTGTCGACGACCCTGGTCAGCTTCTGTCCGAGGACGTTCCTGAGCGCAAGAAGGACAGCCCCCACCTCGATGACGAAGGCGCCGGTAACGCCTAGGGTCGTTGCGAGGTCGGTCAAGGTCTGGTGTCTCCCTGACGGGAAGCGCCAGGAGCATCGAGACCTGGTCCCGGCGTCAAGCCTTGCGTCCGTTCCTCCCCGAAGGCAGCCCGTTCAACCTCTCGGCGGAAAGCACCGACGTCACCAACAACACCCCTCCCAGATACAAGGTCGCCCAGCCGCCCCGCATAGTGATTGAGCTGAGGTCGCCGTTCGAGAACGCGATTTCAACCAGCCCAACGGCCGTCGCGCACAAGGACGTGGCGTACCAGAAGAGGACGCCAGACCTGGAAGACGAGAAGACCGCGAATATCGCCGCCGCCGCGCAGACGAAAGCGAGCGAGGCCGCCAACAGCACCGCCTGATCTAGGGCTGTGGTCCCCACGCCCTCGGCGTAGAAAGGCGGCAAGGCGCCCGTGGCTGCCCCGACCATGATCGCGACGATCGCCAACACCGTCAGCGGCACCCACGCGTAGACAAGACGGCTGCTGGCCGCCTTGGGCGTGCCACCTAGATAAGTCAGGTAAGCGCAAGCGAAGCTGAGGGCAGCGGAGAGCAGGGCGCCCGTCGCGAAGACGGTCGCCGTGAAGTTGCGCCCCTCGGTGTCGACGAACACAGAAGCGAGAAGGGCGGTGGAGCCGAAGACCACCGCCCCCAAGCCCAAGAAGAGCACGCTGAGCACCCCCTCCCGCGAGTACGCCCTCGCCGCCACGTAGGCGACCACGAGAGACGGGGCGGTGATGAAGACGCTGGTCAGCGTGGGGAACACGAGGGCGAGAGCGATGAACGGCTCTGGCCTCAACGCGTACAGAAGGGCCACCAGCAAGGCTACGACTACAGAGCTGAGGGCGCCGACGAACCGCTGCACTGTCTATGTTCCCTTTTTGAACGCGCGCGCGAAGCTGGCCGCGGTGACCTCGATCGGTGCTGCCCCGACGTTCGCCCTGCCGATGCGTTCCTTGGGAAGCGGTTCTGGCGAGAGGAACCGCCTAAGGACTTCCCTCTCTTCCTTGGACACCCTCGCAGACCCGTTATTCCTTGTGGTGGCAGCAACCAACCACCTATGTCGTGAGTGCCGCGCCGGGTCGAACTCGTCGCCCAGTCTTTGAAGCAGCCTCCTGCCTATCTCTCGCTCAATCACCAACGCCCCGCCCTCCATGAATATGCCCTTCAGGAACTCGTGGAATCGCGCCGGCTCGGCGGTGATGAGCTCGAGCGGGCACTCCTTCAGCACCATCTGGAGCCCGCTCTGACCGAGGACACTGCGGAGTCCGTCCTGAATCCCTTCCCTGAGGATCGCCTCGAGCTCGTCGTGGCTGGGCCGCGTCCCTCTTTCGGCAGGCATCTCCAAATCTGGTTTCCGGATTCATGATAATGGTATATAGCGGTTATGAATGCGGTAACGCAGACCCCGCGGACCTGCCCAATCGCATGAAAACTGGACATCCTTAATCGTGTAGATTCGCGGCCAGTGAATCCAGTATCTGGATTAGTAACTCGGGCCTGCATAGTGCGGTAATAGTAATCCCCACGCCATTCGTCCAATGAATAGTCGACTTCTGAGCAAGCTGATCAAGGTCGCTCCGTTCGCCGTGACGTTCGTCGCGTTCGCCCTCATGGCGCATGGAGTGCACGGAATCTTCAACGGAGATCCCGGAGGGTCTGGGGGACCAAACCTTCACGTGATCACCAGTGGGGATCCGGGAGGGTCTGGCGGGCCTAACCTCCACATGATATCGGGCGGAGACCCTGGCGGTTCTGGGGGGCCTAACTAGGCCCTCACTGCTTTATTTTCATCTTCTGAGGCAGCACGGCCTCTAGCGCGGATTCCTTGTCAAAGAACCAGCCCCTCTTGTCATCGAAGTTCTCGTAAGGCACTGTGTACCAGAGCGTGGACGCGACGTCGACGGTCCATGCCTTCCAGTCTTCCACCACGCCGGCCAGGCTCGCATTGAGGAAGCGCAAGGATTCCATGTAGTACTGCCCCGGGATGGCGGACTGCACCTGGTAGTATCCGTCCTTTCGTCCGCCCTCGAACCATGGGAAGGGGAAGTTGTTGAAGACCACCCTGACCTTGGCGAGTCTCTCCTTCGAGATGTCCTTGAACTCGTGGACCAGTCCCACGGCCTTCCCATATTCCTTCGGGGTCACCGGCTTCCAGTTCACATAGCTGGACTGGGCGATGTCCACGACGTGCTTCCTGTAGTGCCACCTCACGGTCCTCTCGTTCAGCTTCAGCTTGCGCGCGATCTCTGCGATGTTGCGCCACGAGTCTAGCTCGAGTTCCTTGATGATGAGCGTGTCGATGACGTCGATGGCGGGCGACCCGGATGGCTCGTCCGGGTAGTCTGGCGCGGGCGGCGCTTCTCCCGCCTTCTTGATCTTGTCCCAGTTGATGGACCACTCTCCCGTTGCGAAGTCGTAATACCTGCTCTTCAGCTCGGGGTGCCTTGACCATTCGAGCCGCTCCGGGTTGTATTCGACGAGGACTCCGTCCTTTACGAGCCTGTCCAGGAATCCCGTGAACTCGTCGACCAAAGACACGGGGACCGAGAAGAAGGAAAGGTACTTGCGCTCGAGGGGCGCCTCGCACCAGTAGGTGAGGAAGGCCTTCGAAGAGAGTCCCTGGACTATCGACGAGAGCGACTCCTCCGCCGCCTCGGTTAGCTTGAGCTTTACGAAATAGCGCTCGAGCCCCATCGCGCTGTGGTTCAACGGTGTCCTGATGTTGAGGCCCATGTTCGGGAACCTCTTCTTCATCGTGTAGCGGATCGTCTCGGTGGGCATCCCGGTCATCCGCGAAAGCAAGGACACGTTCTGGATGCCGACGCGGTTGATCGCTTCGATGAGCTTCGTAAGGTTAGTTGCCATCTAGGAGTCCACCGTCAAATTACCCATATAATATATTAGCGTTTGCGAAAAAGGGAAGTGTCGCCTCGGAGCATCTTTTGTCGTTCCTGACCGCTTCCAAGCGTCGCATCGCGCGGGATGAGATATTTACTTTGTCTCCGTTCCGCATGATAAGACCAGCCCCGATTTGATGTTTGGGTTAATTTCGGACCCCGTTTGACCAACGAACGTCGAAATCCGCACCGCATCCGAACCGGGTACCTGTGCCGCGAATCTAGATTCAGATTCTTCATGAGCGCGCACGCATTACGTTATGCATTTGCTGGCACTGCTTAAATTCCTAAAGTAATTCTATGATTGCATGTCAGGTGGAGCCCAGTGGTAGAGAAAGTCATCGCTGTCTCGAAGGAGAACGTCAACTTGAAGCTCGCCATATCGTTCGAAGAGAAGCCGACTCCAGAGTCGGTCCCGACCAAAGCCAAGTAGCATTCAGGGGTCGGCGCGATCCCTCCCATCGCTTCGCAATCCTGAAGTCGAAGCCATCACCGTCCCGCAAATCAACTAGGACGAACGAACGACGGCCCCTTGCTACTCGAGATGACTGCTTCGTCTCATCGTTCGGCAAACGTTTATCTAAGTGATTACCGTAAACGTGGACTGACGTGTCACAATTGGTGAATCCGGCATCAGCTGTTGAGATAGACCGTTTCGTCCGCAAGTACAGGCGTGGGATGGTGAACTCCCTGCTCGAGTACCTGATACTGAACTATCTCGAAAAGGGAAAGCTGTGCGGATACGACATCATCACGCTCTTGCATGAGAGGTTCCACACGCTCCTAAGCCCCGGCCAGGTCTATCCCGTGATCGACCACATGGCTGACCAAGGGCTGATCGTAAAGGAGAAGAACGGCAGGACGGTCCTCTTGGAGGCGTCACACCTCGGGCAGTCCCTGCTAAAGGCCTGGAGAGGCGAATTCCGGGCGATCCAGATGCAGCTCAGCGAAGGATTGACAGAGGAACTGCGGACCGTAGCTTGATTCGCAAGGGCGGCGATGCGTCAGGTTGGTATCGAGTTGGGTGCTGTCCAGGTTTCGCACGGCCTGGCTCACGCAGAACCTCACCCTTCTCGTGCTGACGCTGCTCAGGGAATCAACGCTCAGCGAATGGGAGATACTCGCTCGGCTGCACTCGCGCTACGGGCTCAACCCCAGCGGGAGAGAGTTCGGGCGCCTCGAGAAGGAGCTCGTGGGCGAGGGGTTCGTCGTGGTCGAGCCGGGGATTGGGGGCGACAGGCTCAGGATAACGACCGCAGGGACAGGCGTCCTGGCAAGGCTCCAGAGAGAGTACAACTCGCTGGTCTCGAACGCCGTGCGGCCCTAGAGCGCCGGCCAGGGGCGGCGCTCCTGGGTGGGGGCGTTCCTCCTATTGTATCTTGAAGCGGTTTGCCGCCTTTACTATGAGGAATATGACCAAGGCGACGATGAGGAAGGTGAGGACGCTGTTGGCGAAGTCGCCCACGCCGAACGGTCCGGCCATGAGGGTGTTGATGTCCTTCCCCGGAGGAAGCGCGTATGAGAGTATGGGGAGTATCATGTCGGTCACGAGGGCTTTCACCACGTTTCCGAGGTAGATACCCAGGATGAAGGCCACGGCAAGGCCAAGGACCTTGTACTCCGAAAGGAACGCCTTGAACTCTTGCGCCATGCCCTTGGGCTGTGGGGGCGCGGGGGGCTTCGTGAGGAGCTCGCTGATCTTGCGGAGCTCTGCAAGCACCTCTTCGTTGGAGTCCATCAGACGGGATGGTACGACCGCGCCTGCGGATATAACGTCTTCGAATCCGTTTGGCCGTGAGCTAGCGCCCTTGAGCGCGGGCCCACTCATGGACCTAGGAAGACGGTCGCACGGAGAGGCTTTTTGCGCGTGTTTAGCGCAGGATTTCCATTCTGTGCGTCGGGTAGATGAGCCCTTCCGCGCTGATGGTCGGCTCCATGAAGACTGACTCCACTTCTTGGAATCTCTTCAGGAGGTTCAGACCGTCGGGGGTTGGGGTCACGACGACGCCAGAGGGAGTCTCCTTGCTTCTCGAGGATTCCCTTCTTCTCCATCGAGTCGAGCGCATCGTTGAGCACGGTCCAGGCGAGGTTCGCCTTGTACATGATCCTCGTGCGCTTCATCTCTCTCTCTTCTGCGACCACCTTCATGATGTCCATGAAGACTTCAAGCTTTGACCTTCGAATCATCGCAACACGTAGATGACGCGTCCGTTACTTATCGTTCTTAGACCTCCTACCAGAACTTGGCGTCAAAATGTTATGGAAAACGGCAGAAATCCACGGTGGCCCGCGATGCCCTCGTGCGGGGGAGCCGCCGAAAGAACCAAAAATCGGCCTGATTTGAGTGGCGACTGCCGCCGTCGTATTGGTGGTCAAGGCGCTCCTTCTCAAGACCCGGATAAAGCTGCACTTCCACCTCCACCATGTGGCGGTCATCCTAGCCTTCTTGCTGGCGATGGTTGCGTTCCCTCTCGGCTTGTAAGTGCGAAGAATGGAAGTTGGCATCCGAGAGCTTATACCGCAGGCTAGGGCATCCCCTAAACGCGAACCCAACTTGGAAACAGGAGGACGTTTACGATGAGAAAGGGGCACGGGAGTGCGCTTCTCGTCTTTACCGTACTCATCGCTTTGGGCTTGTTGTTTGCCGCGAAGCCAGCCTATGCAGCGAGCTTGACCGTTTCGCCCTCGGCAGCGCCTAACCCAATAGTCGTGGGCCAGTCCACAACCATTTCCACGCCCCCAGCGACGGGCGGGACGACACCGTACACCTATGCATGGTCGGGCTTGCCTGCTGGTTGCAGTAGTTCAAATTCGGTTTCAATCACGTGCGTCCCAAGCGGCGTAGGGTCCGGGTCGTTCTCCGTGACCGTCACTGTTACCGACAGCGCGACGCCGACGAACTCAGGGATGGCAACGTTCACCCTGACGGTGAATCAGGCGACGTCGACCACAGCTGTCAGTTGCGCGCCATCGACGGTGATTGTAGGGTCGCCTTCACCGACCACCTGCACTGCAGCCGTGTCTGGCTACCCTCCCAACGGCGCTACTGGAACTGTGACCTTCACTCAGTTCTCAGGCACCGCGACGACGTCTCTTGCCTCCTCGCCAACATTTTGCACCCTCGCATCCGGAACGTGCTTTGTGTCGGTTTCGACAACCGGGGCAGGAGGCGCGACAATATTGGCAACGTACTCAGGCGATTCCAATAACATCGGAAGCTCAGGCTCCACCACCCTTACCGTCTCTCCCGCGACGAGCACGACAAGCGTGATTTGCTCCCCCGCGACCCTCCTCGTCGGCAAGCCTAGCACCTGCAGCGCGACGGTCGTTGGGTACTCGCCAACTGGAATCATCACTTGGCAATCGACAGACAAGGGTGGCATCTTCTCGGCAAACCCGTGCACCCTCTCATCCGCCTCGTGTGGGATAACATACACTCCGACACAGTCCGCCACAATCACCGCCGTGTACTCCGGCGACACGAACAACGTGGCTAGCAGCGGAACGTTTTCAATAACCGCAAACGTCAACGAGACGATACAGATCACAGTGGCTAACTCAGGTCCTCCGACCACCGTTTCCCTCTCAGGGTGCTCGGTCTCACCGACGTCTATCCCGGCAAACGGAACACCTTACAACTTCCAAGCGTCCTCCGGGTGTTCGCCCATTACCATCACCCTTCCTCCGGCCGGGACTAACTCGAGATACCTCTCCTCAGCCGGCTTGAACTCCCTGACAGTCGGAAGCTGCTCTTCTAGCTCTTGCCAGACCTTCTCCGCCACCATCTACTATCAGGTCGAGAACACGTACCAGGCATCCCCCAAGAGCCCGGCATCATGGACCACCCCTGGCTCGATCGTCGTCAACGGCACAACGCTGGACAGCGCCGGACAGACCATTTGCACAATCTCGGTCACCACCGGCTCTGGAACGTTCTCGTGTCAAGGCTGGACAGACTACAACACTCAGGCGGGCTTGGGTCTCTTGCAGGTCTCACCGACGCAACGGTGGGCCACCTCTCAGAACGCCTTCACAGACGTAGCAGGGGGTAATCAGCACACGTCGAGCTACTACTCGCAGGTGCTCGAGGGATTCGAGTACTCCCTCATCGGCTCTACAACTTCACCCTCGACCCCCCGACTCAACTTTACCGCTTTCGGCGCACCGGACAACCTTCCGCTGATCGGGTCGGCCTCTTCAGTTTGGCTGGACTCAGGATCCAGTTGGACGGTCCCTTCGGCCCTTGCGGGATCTACGTCTAGCGAACGGTGGGACAGCTCGGTCAATAATGGTGCCGCGACCGCTGGACAGACAGTGTCGTTGCAGTATTACAACCAGTTCTTCATCACCTTCGGTTACAGCGTCATTGGAGGTGGCACAGCTTATCAACCTCCCTCGGTTCTCTTCACGTCATTCGGCGCCTCCGCAAGGGGGTCCCAGAGCTGGGTAGACGCGGGCTCCTCGTTCAACTACACGAATCCTCTGGTGGGCTCCTCCGCGGTAGAGCGTTGGTTCGCTGGAAGCCCGTTAGGGGTCATCAACCAAGCCGGTTCTCTGACCGAGCTCTACTACCACCAGTACGCGTTCGTTCTTAACTTCGGCGTCTTGGATGGAGGGGCATACAGCAATCCTCGCTTGAACTACACCTCCTTGGGAGTTCAGGGTCTCGCACAGCTCAACGCCACCCAAACGACATTCTGGCTAGACTCGGGCACAAGCTGGGCCGCGAGCGCGCTTCTCCCCAGCTCGTCCCCGAGTGAGCAGTGGATAACGAAGACGAACCCCTCCGGCATCGCCTCGGCCCCTCTCAGCGGCGACCTGATGTACTACCACCAGTACCTGGACACGCTCCACTACACGGTCCAGGGGTCCGGAGGCTCGCCCCCCGTGCCTAGCTTGAACTACACGTCCGAAGGGGCGACGCTGCTGTCCCCACTGGGTCCTTCGGCGACCGGCTTCTGGATGGACTCCGGGTCGACCTGGGAGGTCCCGCTCCTGCTTCCGGGCACGCACGGGGAGCGCTGGATGTCAAACCAGACCACCGCAGCCATAATCGCGCAGCCGACCAAGCTCGACGTCCAGTACGCCCACCAGTTCTACGTGGAGGTGGGCGTGAGCACGCCAGCAGGCGGGGCCGAGGGGACCCAGAACGAGTGGCACGACCAGGGGTCGACCGTGGTCCTGAACGAGACGACCGCTAGGCAATGGGCCTTCGCCTACTGGCAGGGAGCGACCGCGTTCTCGTACAACGGCACGACGATCTCGCCGACGCTGCTTGTCACAGGCGCCGCGAACGAGACCGCCATCTTCTTCCCCGGCCTCAACATATCCACCGACGGCCAGGGGTCGGTGGCATACTCGTACGGTTCGATAAGCGGGACGGTCCAGGCAGGGGCGAACGCGACAATCTACCCGCCTCCTGGACGCAACGTTACCCTAACCGCAATACCGGGCACGGTGGAGATAATGTTCCAAGGCTGGACCCTTGGCGTATCCGGCACCCAGATCGAGTCCGCCTCGGCGCTCAAGCTGCAGACAGCGGTGTCGATCTTTTCGCCGGGCACGGTGCACGCGAGCTTCGCCACCGACTACACCGACATCAGGACGTTCGCCGTGGCGACGCTGGTCGTCTTCATAGGCGCCGCGTACGTCTTCGTGGTGAGGCGCGGGTTCACGCCAAAGTTGAGCAGAGTGCCAAAGAGCTAGCGCGCCTCAGAGAGCTTGCGCAGACCGTCGGCGAGCTTTGAGTTCGACGTGTGGTCGCAGCAGTAGGCGAGGAGCCTCAGCTGCCTCCTGACCTCTTCGTCGATCTTCCCGCTCAGCTTGGTGAGCTCCGCCTTGCCCTTGTTCGAGATGACGTAGCGCCTGATGGTCCCTCCCTTGTGTGGGAGCTCGACGATCAGCTCGCCCTTGCGCAGCTCGTCGAGGAGGAAGTAGATCGAGCCCGGCCCCGGCTTCCAGACGCCCTCGCTGGTCTTGCGTATCTCCTCCTGGAGCTCCGCGCCCGAGAGGGAGGACTCCGAGAAGAGCTGTAGGGAGACGAGCTTGAGGAGGCCCCTGGGAGCGCTTATCATGATGGCGTCGGGTCTCGCCGAGGTTTCCTTATATGCGCTGACCCCGACGTCCGCACGCACCTTCAAGTTGGCGCATCACTGCATCTCTCACATCAAGGACGTGGACGGGGTTTCCTCCGCCGCGATCGTGCTGGCGGCCAAGGGAGGCACCTTCAGGCTCACAGACTACGACGACCTCCTCAAGGAGCTCGACGGGGTCCCGAAGACGGCCACGAGTCTCACGCTGTGCGACCTCGGGACGAACGCGTCTAACTTCCCCGACTTCGTCTCGAGGCTGGCGGCGCTCGCGAAGAGGATGCCGGTCACGTACGTCGACCACCACTACCTCACCGAGGAGGCGAAGCAGCAGATCGTCAAGACGGGGGTCGACCTAAGGCACGACGTGAGGGACTCCGCGGCGATGCTGACCTTCCTGAGATACAAGGAGGACCTGCCCGAGGGGGCGCGCCTCTTGGCGCTGTACGGGGCAGTGACGGACTACATGGACACCAGCGCGAACGCCAGCCAGATGATGGAGACGTTCGACAGGCAGTTCGTCCTCCTAGAGTGCACGATGCTCGCCTACGCACTCGCCAAGAACGGCAGGGACTACGCCTACCCGGAGATGCTGGTCAAGGAGCTTGCGAAGATGAAGGCTCCTCACGAGATAGACGACGTCGGAAAGCATGCGATCGAGCAGGCAGAGGTCGTGAGGAAGCTCGCGGAGGACGTCAGGGCGAAGGGGACCCGCCTCGGCAGGCTGGCCTACATGAAGACGGGCGAGAGCGCCACCGGGAACGTCGCGAAGCTGCTCCTCGGGGCGTTCGGCGTACCCCTCGGCGTCGCCTACAAGGAGAAGGCCGGAGGCGTGGCGGAGTTCAGCCTTCGAAGCACCTCGGAGAGCAAGATCCACCTGGGGAAGGAGATAGGGATGATAGCGCAGAAGCACGGAGGCAGCGGAGGAGGGCACGAAAGGGCAGCCGGGTGCTCGGTCCCGAGCTCAGAAGTCCAGGGGTTGCTCGCAGACCTGGAAGCTCTCCTTCGACAGGCCTCGTGAGCCTTCGGTCTGCGCCGCGGACTGGCGCCTCTTATCCCGCAGTGGGAATCGCTGACGCCTGGACGATGGCGTCAGACGCGTCGGCGAGCTTCCTGAGGAGGGACGCGAGGGTGTCCACCTCGTCGGCTGTCATTACGGAGAGCGCCTTCTTGACGAACTGCCTGTGAAGGTCCATCCCCTTCACGAAGGCCTCTTCCCCCCTCGGTGTGATCGCTATGAGCACTTCCCTCCTGTCCTCGCGGCTCCTGACGCGCCCTACTAGGCCCCGCTCCTCGAGCTTGTCGACCACACCCGTGATGGTGGGCTGCGAGAGCATCGTCTCCCTGCAGAACCGGTTCATGGGCGAGGTGCCCTGCTCGCGCAGGACCCTCAGGATCCGGAGCTCGGCGACGGTGAGGTCCAGGCGCATTATGTTCTTCTCGGCGCCACGCTGGAGCCGCTTCCAGTCGTTGGCGAGGGAGCGCCAGAGCTCGACCTCGTCGAGCGGCGCGGGTGCCTTGCCCTTCTTGATCGTCGAGTTCTGCGAGCCCAAGCCGAGTCACTGCCTCTTCCCGACCGCCTCATCGACACTGCCCGGGGGCGCCGCGGACTCCGCGATTGGGACAGGTTGCGGCACCTGCTCCTGCTGGGCCACCGCGACCGCCTTGCGAACGGGCTGCGCGCTGCGCATCCCGAACCACGACGTGGCCGCCGCGATGAAGGTCATCGCCGACGCGATGTAGAAGGCGTCGTGCAGGGCGGACATGAAGGCCGGCGCGATGGCGGTGGGGAAGAAAGTGAGGCCGGTCAGCTGGCTCTGCGCCGCAGCCGGCAGGGAGCCCATCACGGCGGGGGGGATGAGGGAGCCGATGGGGTTGTAGCCCAGGAACGCCGCGAAGAGCGCGGCGGTGGGCGGAAGGCCCTTGAAGGCGCTTGCCAGCTGCGGAGCGCCGGCGCTCGTCACCGCCGCCGTGAGGGCGGGCGCGAGGCTTGACCCGAGGGCTACTAGGACTATGGAGAAGAAGACGGCGGTGCTCGCGCTCATCCCTGTGTTCTGGACCGTGGCCCGCATCCCAGATGCGGCGCCCCTCGTCTCGGGCGGGACGGAGTTCATTATCGCGACGGTGTTGGGGCTGGCGAAGAGGCCCCCTCCAAGCCCCATGACGAAGAGTATGAGGGCGAACTGCCAGAAGACGAAGTCGTAGGGAAGCAGGGTGAGAAGCAGGAGGCACGTCGCGGAGATGAGCATGCCGCCCGTGGCCAGCCCCCTCGCGCCCCGCCTGTCTGCGAGCCGGCCGCTTATGGGCCCCATCACCACGAACCCCACGAGGAGGGGGGTGATGTAGAGCCCCGACCAGAAGGGGGTCGACTTGTAGGCGTAGCCGTGGAGCGGAAGCCATATCCCTTGTAGCAAGATGATGAGCATTATCTGAGTCCCGCCCCTGCCTATCGAGGACAGGAAGGAGGCGATGTTCCCAGCCCTGAAGGCGTTGATCTTGAAGAGGTCGAGCCTGAACATCGGGTCCTTCACCCGCCCTTCGATGAAGACGAAGCCGACGAGGAGGGCTGCGCCCGCGAGCATGGAACCGACCACCCAAGGGCTGCCCCACCCGAAGTAGGAAGTGCCGTAGGGGAGCAGCCCGTAGGTCACGCCGAGCATCAGGAGTGTCAAGCCGCCCCCGAAGGTGAGGTTGCCCCAGACGTCAATCTTCTGCCTGCGCCTCACTGCGCCGACCTCCTTCAGCTTCAGGTAGGCCCACGCCGTCGCGAAGACGCCTATGGGCACGTTCACGAGGAAGATGTACCGCCAGTTGATGGTCGCTAGGACCCCTCCCAGCGTCAGCCCGAGCATCGACCCTGCGATGAGCGCGACCATGTTGATGCCCAGGGCCTGGCCGCGCTCCTTCTCAGGAAACGCGTCCGTGAGTATGGCGACGCCGTTCGCGAAGAGGAACGCGGCGCCAACCCCCTGGACCATCCTGAAGATGATGAGCTCGAGCGCCCCGGCGTCCCCCGTGTTCGGGGTGAGATAGCCGAGGACGGAGCCGATGGTGAAGACGGCAAACCCGAGGTTGTACAGCTTCACCCTGCCGTAGATGTCCGAGATCCGCCCGAAGGTCACGAGCAGCGTGGCGGTCACGAGGCTGTACCCGAAGAGGATCCAGAGGAGGTACTGGAAGGATGAGAGCGGGTCGATCTTGAGCCCGTTGAAGATCGCCGGGAGCGAGATGAGAACTATCGTGCCGTCGAGCGACGCCATCAGCATGGCGATGGTGGTGTTGGAGAGCACTATCCACTTGTACTGCAAGGAAAACACATCGGCGCCGAATGATTAGGTTATAAACAATTCGCCCCCTAAGAGTCAGGCAGAGCAGCGGACGACGATCGACCCGCCCAACTGCCTCTCCTTGACGGCCACGGAGCCGAAGTATCCTGAGAGTACCTTCGCGAGGGACCTGTTGTCGAGCACGAGCTTGTACGTGTCGCGGAGCGACCCGAACCTGAGTCCCGAGCGCCCGCCCGTGAGGAAACCGATCAGCGGGGGGGCGACGCGGATGTAGGCGCCGACCAGGCTCGCCTTGGCCTTCGAGGTAGGCTTTCCGAGGTCGCAGAACGCGAACCTCCCCCCTGGGCGTATCGCCTGGCGTATCTCCGCGAGAGCCGTCTCGAGGTCCTTCGAGTCCCTGAGCGAGAACCCCGCTACCGCTGCGCTGAAGGCGCCCGGCCTGAACGGGAGGTTCTCGAAGACGCACTGCACCCGGTCGAACTCGGCCGCCTTCGCGAGCATCTTCCTGGACGCGTCCGCGAGGACCGGCGCCCCACCCGCGCGTGCTACGACCCTCGACAGGGTGCCCGGACCCGCCCCGAGGTCGAGGACCGGCGCCCCCTTCTCCCCTTCCACGGCGAACGAGGCCACCTCCTCGCGCATCGCCCTGTCCGAGAATAGGGAGATCCGGCTAGAGCCCTTCTCGTAGATCGGGATGATCGCCTCGAGGGAGTCCACCACTCCCCTCCACTTGGAGTGGAGCCCAGGCCGACTCCCGTCGGCGTCACTCGAGCTTGTCAAACCGCTTCATCGCCTTGGCGATGCACGCCACGACGTCGGAGGCGACTATGTGCATGCCGAGCTCCTTGGCGGCCTCCGCCCCCGCGAGGCCGTTGATGTAGGCCGCGCAGCAGGCGGCCTCGAACCTTCCCACGCCCTTCGCGGCGAGGCCCGACGTGACTCCGGTGAGGACGTCGCCCGTCCCGCCGACCGTCATCGCGGGGGAGTGGATGTCGTTGAGCCCGACCTTGTCGCCGTCGCTTACCACGTCGGTCGGCCCCTTCAAGAGCACCACCAGCCCGTGCTCTGCGGCCGCCTTCCTGACAGCGGCGACCCTCCCGTCGAGCGAGTCCGGGAGGTCGACCCCGAAGAGCCTCTCGAACTCCTTGGCGTGGGGGGTGACGACCATCTTCGCCCTCTGGGCCTCGGGGGCCTCGAGGATTGAGGGGCGGAGGGCGTCGGCGTCCACCACGAGCGTGCGGCACTTCGCGGAGAGCATCGCCAGCGCGTTCTTGAGCTCGTTGGGGTTCTGGGGTCCGAGGCCGGGGCCTATCCCGATGCAACCGAGCTCTGGCAGCCAGCTCGCGAGCCTCGAGGCGTTGCCGCGCGTGAGCTTGCTGTCTGGGAGGGGGATGACAATGAGGTCGGGCGAGAGCGACCTGATGGGGCCGGCCACCATGCTCGGGACCGCCACATAGACGAGGTCGACCCCGGTGCGCGCCGCGCCCATGGCGCAGAGGAAGGGCGCCCCGTGGTAGGTCCTGCTTCCGCCCACCACGCAGACGACCCCGTTCATCCCCTTGTGGGAGTCGCGCCTCCTGGGAGGGATCCTGGCCTCCACGTACTCGTCGTCTATCTCGAACGTGGACGCCGGCCCTGTCAATCCTCGCTACCCCTCCTAGAAGTTGTACTGCTGCTTCTTGGGCGGCTCGAGCGTGACGAGGGTCTCGATGGGGCAGTTCAGCTTCATGCGCTCCTTCAGCTTCGGGAGGGAGGCCTCCAAGGAGGCTATTGTGAAGATCCCCACGGGCCGCGCCCTGGCCTTCTCGGCGAGGCGCACGAGCGCGTCGAGGGTCACTCCTGAGCGGATCAGGTCGTCCACGATGAGGACGTGCTCCCCCTTCTTGAGGGAGGTCTTCGGGATGTAGAGGTACTTCACCGCGTCCGGCGAGTAGACCATCCTCTGCTCGTAGAACTCCTCCGCCGCGAGGTCGCGCTCGGTCTTGGCGATCGCGACGCTCACGTTGAACTCGTCCGCTATCTCCACCGCCAGCGGGACGCCGTCCACCTCCATCGTGAGCACCTTCTCCACGCGAGAGGGCTCGAACTCGCTGTAGACGACCTTCGCTATCTGCTTGAGGAGGCCCACGTCCAGGACGACGCGGGTGAGGTCGTAGGCCCCCTCGTTGGTGAGCCTGATGTGGTCGCTGACCATCTTCTTCAGGAGCCTCTCGCGGAAGACCGCGACGAACTTGTCCGAGCGCGCGGGGCTCGGGAGGACGTGGCCCCTGACGTACCTGCTGAGGATGGGCGCGGAGAGGCCGAGGATGGACGAGAGCTCCTTGTAGCTGTAGCTCTTCTTCAGCGTGGAGAGGAGCTCGACCGAGGATATCCTCGACTTGACCTCAGCTACCCGGCTCAAGGTGTCTGCGCGTGGGTGCGCGTTGATGTAGAAAAACCTTCGCAATTCGGGTCAGGATTAACACGTTCGTGAATCGGCACGGTCAGTGGCCCAGCCAGACCCTGAGCTGCGTCGGGAGGAAGCTCTTGTCAGGGTAGAAGACGAAGAACCAGATGAAGACCCCCGCGAGGAGGAGATAGGCCACCGGCCGCGGGAACCAGCCCCGGGTGAGCAAGTACGCGGCGCCCATCGCCAGCGCGGGGGCGGCCTCGATGAGGTAGTAGGGATAGGTCACTCTCCCGTAGAAGTAGAGGGCGACGTAGCCTAGAAACACGACGAGGAACCAGACCAGCGCCAGGCGCCCGAGGCGAAACTCGCGCGCTTCGGACTCCAAGGCGAACGTCTTGCCCTTGGTCTTCCACCAGAGGTAGACGGTGTAGGCGCCCCAAAGGTAGACCAGCCAGACCTCAATCTGGCTGGTGACTCCGTAGTATCCGGCGGAGGCGTAGGAATAGTTCCCAGAGGCCGCGGTCACCTTGACGGTGGTGACGAGGTATACCACTGGCGAGTAGTAGGTCACCCAGTTCAGTGGCGTTATGGGGGTGTTGAAGACCGAGTCGAGCCACCCTCGGTTCGTCGGGGTCATCACGAAAGAGGCCCCGTACCCCAAGATGAAGTAGGTCTGGCCTATGAAGGTGGTCGCCGTCCCGGCGCCGAAGGCGCCGTCGTAGATCTGCATGCCCACAGCGAATACGAGGAAGGTCCACGCGCAGAGCACGGCCGTCGAACGCGCCACCGCGCCGCGGTTGCCCTCAGCGTAGAAGAGGTGGTAGTAGATCAGCATGATGAACAGGAGAGCCGCCGTCTCCTTGCAGAGGACCGCCACCCCGAAGGCGATCCCGGCGAGCGAGACGTGGCTGAGCTTCCATAAGCGCGCCTTTGCGAAGTAGAAGAGGAATCCCAGCAGGCTGAAGAATATCGCCCCGACATCGATGACGGCGATGCTCGAGTGGACGAAGAAGAGGGTCTCGAAGGCGAGGAGGAAGGCCGCGTAAAGCGAGAGGCGCTCGTTCTTGGTCACGGTCCAGCACAGCCCGAAGAGCACGGGGATGCTGAAGGTGCCGAGGATGACGTTGAAGATCCTCCAGCCGAAGGTCCCGTTCCCGAAGACCGCTATCCCCGCAGCGATGAAGGCCTTGGAGAGGAACGGGTGCTCGAGGTTGCAGTTCACCTGGAAGGGGGCGCACTTCTCGCCGCTGAGCATGGTCTGGGCGGCGGGGACGTAGTAGACCTCGTCCATGACGCAGCCCTGGACGTTCTTTGCGGTGTCATTGCAGTTCGCCGTGTCCGGCGTGTTGATGGTGTAGAGGTGCGCGCCGAGGAGCCCCAAGACGAGGAGGGACAGGAGGAGGAGGGTCCTGCGACGGGAAGGGTAGGCGAGGAGGGCGTAGGCCAGCGAGAGGACGAGCGCTGACCCTGAGGCTCCCGCGAGGACGAAGGTCATGGGGGAGAGCTCGCCCGTCGCCACGCCGGCCGGGAAGTAGGCGTGCAGTCCCACGATGACGAGCATCGCGAAGAGGTCCACGAACGAGACCGCTGCGAGGAAGGCGACGACGAAGCGCAGCGCCGGGTGTCGCTCTAGCGCGTTCACGCAGGGCTCTCCCCGGGATCAGTGCCCCAGCCAGACCCTGAGCTGCGTCGGGAGGAAGCTCTTGTCGGGGTAGAAGATGAAGAACCAGAGGAGGACTCCGGCGAGGACGATGTAGGCTATCTGCTTCGGGAACCAGCCCCTCGTAAGGAAGTAGGCGGCGCCCACGGCGAGCGCCGGGACGGCTTGGATGAAGTAGTATGGGTACGTGATGCGCCCGTAGTAGAAGAGGGCGAGGTACGCGAGGAAGATGACGAGGAACCAGACGAGCGCGAGGCGCACAACCTTGAAGTCCTTCGCGTCCGACTCGGTGGCGAACTGCGTCCCCCTGGTCTTCCACCAGAGGTAGACGGCGTAGGCACCCCAGAGGTAGACCATCCAGACCTCGAACTGGTCGGTGATGCCGTAGTAGCCGGCCGAGACGTACGAGTAGGACGACGTCCCCGTGGTGACCTTCACGTTGGTGATCAGGTATCCGACCGGGGAGTAGTATGTTATCCAGTTCCATGGCGTGATGGGGGTCTTCAGGACCGTGTCGATCCAGCCCTGGCTGGTCGGGGTCATCGTGAGCGAGGCCCCGTACTTCAGGATGAACTCCACCTGCCCCAGGAACGTGGTCGCCGAACCCGCCCCGAAGAGGCTGTCGTAGATCTGGAGGCCCACGGCGAAGACCAGGAAGACGGACAGGACGAGCTCGACGGACGAGAGGACCCGGCGCGTCCTGCTCCCGTCTCCGAAGAGGAGGTGGTAGGCGAGGAGGACGAAGAGGAGCATGATCGCGGTCTCCTTACAGAGTGCCGAGAGGCCGAACGCGATGGCCGTGAGGGCGATGGAATCGAACTTCCACCAGCGAACCTTGGCGAAGTAGAACAGGAAGCCGAGGAGCCCGAAGAAGATGGCGGAGACGTCTATCACCGCCATGCTGGAGTGGGCGAAGAAGAGCGTCTCGAAGGCGAGGAGGAAGGAGGCGTAGAGGGAGAGCCTCTGGTTGCGGGTCACCGACCAGCAGATGCCGAAGAGGACCGGGACGCTGAACGTGCCCAGCAGCACCTCGAAGATCCTCCAGCCGAATGTCCCGTTCCCGAAGATTGCTATCCCCGCAGCGATGAAGGCCTTGGATAGGAAGGGGTGCTCCAGGTTGCAGTTGTCCGCGTAGGGGGCGCACTTCTCGCCGGCCAGCAGGGTCTGCGCGGCGGGGACGTAGTAGACCTCGTCCATTATGCAGCCGTCGACCTGCTTGTCGGTGGCGTAGCACTTCAGGTCCTCGTAGGTGAGGGTGACGGGCCCTGAGGGGGCGGACTGCAGGGACCAGTTGCCCGAGTCGATCGACCCAGGCTGCAAGGCGGTGACCGTGGTCGGGGCGAACGTCCATCCCGAGGTGGGCAGCACGGTGTTCCCCACGGCGATGGACAGCGAGCCGACCGCGTCGCTGCCCGAGACGTCCGAGACGGCGACAGTGGCGCGGAGGGTCGTCCCGGTGAGGCTCGAAGACAGGGTGACGAGGTTGTCGTTGGCCGGGTGCCCGATCGGCGCGCTCAGCGAGGCCGTGGTGCCCAGCGGGGGCGTGTTGATGGTGTAGAGGTGGGCCCCGAGGAGCCCAAGCACGATGAGAGCCAGGAGGAGCGTGGTGTTGCGGTAGGCCGGGTAGGCGAGGAGGGCGTAGACGAGCGAAAGGGCCAGCGCGGCCGACGACGCTCCCGCCAGGATGAACGTCATGGGCGCCAGGACCCCCGTCGCGACCGCCGAAGGCGAGTAGGCGTGGAAGCCGACTACGGCGAGCATCGAGAGGAGGTCCACGAGCGAGAGGGCGGCGAGGAAGGTGACCACGAAGCGCAACGCGAGGTAGCGCCTTCTTGCGCTCACGAGGGCCTCCGACGACGGGCCGTTATTGACGTTTGCGAGGAAGCGCGCCACCTTTCGCCGCTCTCGCACTTCGGGCCGAAAGGTTCTGTTAACTCTTCGGCTCACGCCGTCGAGTCAACTTGCTGGCATCGACTCGGAGGATTAGGGTAGTCGTCCCGTTCCCCGTCACCGCTTCACCTGCCAGCCCTTCCTCCTTCACGGTCGGGATGGAAGAGGGAGTTGCTTGTTGCGAGCGCCTTTCCTCCTCCTCATTGCGCTCCGACCGGGAAGGAAGGGAACGGTCAAACCTCGACCGCCCCCTCATGGACAGGTTCAGGGGCGCGTTCACATCCCTGTCTATCCACCTACTGCAGGCCTGACACCACAGCATCCTCCGGTGCGCGACATCATCCTTCGCAGGACTGCGGAGCCTCTCCCCGCACGCCGAGCACGTCGACGAGGATCCATAGGTGTCAGACCTCGTGAGCGCAATCGTCGTCACTCCCTTCCAAGCGGCCTTGTACTCGAGCATCTTCTTGGCCTTCCAGTGCGGCCATGAGTTGAGCCTGAACCTATAGTCAGGTCCCTGACCGCTCCCCCTGCGGTACAGCTTCCTGATGCCCCTTAGGTCCTCGATGGCTAGCGCGGCCCCGTCTTTCGCCGCCACGTCGATGACGTAGTTCGCGGCCGCGTGGAGGATCTGGTCGCCCCTGTGGTTCGCCCTCCTCCAGTACTTGCGGAAGAGCTTCCTTCGCATCCTGACGTCGTTCCTCTTGAACGAGGCGACTATCTCCCTCGTCGTCTGCCTGACCCTGACAATCTTCTTCATCTCGACCAGGATGACCTTCTCTCTGTCCCCGAAGGCGACGTTCTTCTCGTTCCTGTCGACGCCGTAGACCCTCCTGACAGGGGCTGGACGGATGTCCTCCGAGTAGCAGAGTGAGAGCGAGTCGGAAGCAATGGTGAGGCTCCTCACTTTCTTGTCGGCGAGCCAGTCCATTATGTACTGATTGAGCTGGACGTCGAAATACCTGTCACGCCTCAACGGGATGAAGAGCCTCCCCTTCATCGTGATGAAGAACCCCGAGGTGATGCAAACGGCCGGGCGAAGAGGTTTGGGGTGGCCGACCGCGACTCCTCGCCTCTCGCTCTTTTCGCGACTGTTGACGACGGCGCAAGCCCGCGATATCGACCCGACCTTGTAGCACAAAGGCAGCTCGACGTCCTTGAGCGTCCTGTAGAACCCTTTCATTCCTCTGCGGCTCTTGATCTTGTGTTCTTGGGCGTAGTGAATGGCGTTGCAAGTCATCGTCAGACACTCTGAGAGCAAGCTTGCAAGCTGCTGGCTGGAATGGGACTGGGTGACGGACCTTGTCGCTCGCAATAATCATTTTCGCGTTATTCAAATATATGCGCCTATGCGCCGAGGAGTTACCAGCGCCGGCCGAAATAATTCCTATATACCCTCTCGGGAGGTTCAGGAATCGAATCGGATGTCATCGGTTGTGTTTCGAAAGTTCGGGGAGGAGTTGAACGCCTTCCTTGGCAGGCACGTCGTGGTTGTTACGGCCGATGGGAAGGAGTACAACGGCCAGCTCGTGGGGGCGGACGAGAGGCTCAACATCGTCCTCGACAAGGTGGTCGGGGCGGGGCCCAACGTCTTCAAGGTCGCCATGAACGGCGACAACGTCCGCGAGATCAGGCTGACGGACAGGCCGTTCGACTTCAAGGCCCTGGGCGAGAGGCTCAACAGGGTGTTCCCCGGGCTGGTCTCGGTGAGGGAGGACATAGGGGCCATAATCGTGATGGAGAAGATCAAGGTCACCGACAAGGGGGTGACCGAGGGCTCCGGCCTCGCCGCCGACAAGGTCAAGGCGATCTTCGAAGACTACGTGCGCGAGTCGAAAAAGTGACATCCTTCCCACCTGAGGTTTTGGGATTCCAGCGGCTCGATGCTCGCCGCGTGTAGTTCCTGCTTCACCGACGGGGCTTGCGCGTCCCGTTGCCGGGACGGGTAGAGGTCCTGTCTCCCCAGGCTTGAGTTCGGGCATGTCCTGCCCTACCTGAGCGAATCCTCGCTTCAGCACTATCCACGCCGCGTTTAGGTCGCGGTCCAACGTCCGGCCGCAACCTCGGCAGTCAAAGACGCGGACGCTTAGAGGAACCTGGTTTAGCGTGCCGCAAAAGAAGCATTCCTGGCTCGAGTAGGCTGCCGGCACCCCCACAACGAGCTTCCCTGCCCATGTTGCCTTGTATTCTGTAAGGATTCGAATCTGATGCCATCCGGCATCTATAATGGACTTCGCAACAACGCGGTTCCTGACCATATTCCTGACCTTCAGGTCCTCAAAGGCAATCAAATCGTGCTTCCGCACCAGTGATGGGCTCAGTTTTTGATTGAAATCTGTCCGTTGTCTCGTGACGGTCGACGAGCAGATCGCAAGTTTTATGCGAGCTCTTTCTCTATTCCTCGAAGCTTTCAGCGTTTTGGAAAGCGCTCGATTCAGATGCTTCAGCCGCCTCTCTGATTTCCTGAGGAACTGAGGGTGTGCAATCTTGATTCCATCGGTTGTGGTTATGACTGATTTCAGTCCTAAATCCACTCCAACCGGCGATGTAAACGCCTTACACGGTTGAGGCCATTCCCTGTATACCTCGTAGACCAGAGACGCGTACCATTCGCCATTCGGTTCCCTAACAATGGTGCAGGTCTTCAACCTCGCGCTCCCGGAAGGCAGTTCTCTGTGGAAAACCACCTTGACATTTCCCACCTTTGAGAGGAAGAGCCTCCTCCGCACTATGTCTGGCTTTACAGATCCTTTGTAAGCCTGAGGATACGTGAACGACCCCGATTCGGAGAACTTTTTGAACTTCGGATATCCTGCCCGTCCGTCGAAGTACGACTGGAATGCCCTGTCGAGGCGCTTGAGTATCTCTTGACCCGCTTGTGAGTACAGCTCTTTCAAGAACGGGTCTAAGCGCCTCTCTGCAGTAAGAATCAAGCACTGTTGGCTGTAAGAGGTGGAGAGTCGCTTCTGCTCCCATCGCAGTCTCCTGTGGCAGAGAGCAATGTTCCACAGTCGCCGCCCGGCCTCGACCATCCTTATCAGCCTCCACTCCTGCTTTCTGTTCGGATAGAGACGAAACCGGAGAGCTGACTTCAATTGGGCCGAAACCCAAAACTGCAAATTCGATTTAAGCGCCCATTCGCCCTACCTCACGGATGAAGCCGAGGGCGGTCCACCGCCCGTTTGGCAGACTACGCGACCATGCTCGGGTACTCTATCTTCGTCGGCGCCCAGTCCTCGAGCTTCCCGTCGTGGTAGGCCTGGTACGCGCTCAGGTCGAGCAGCCCATGCCCCGAGTTGTTGAAGACGATGACCTTGGCCTCCCTCTTCTCCTTGCACCTTAGCGCCTCGTCGATTACGAACTTGATCTCGTGCGCGGACTCCGGGGCGGGGATGATGCCCTCCGTCCTCGCGAAGGTCACGGCGGCCTCGAAGACCTCCTTCTGGGTGAAAGCCACGGAGCGCATGTATCCCTTGTTGATGAGGTAGGAGATTATCGGAGCCATCGCATGGTATCTCAGGCCTCCCGCGTGGATTGGCGGGGTCTTGTAGTCCTTCCCAAGCGTGTACATCTTCAGGAGCGGCGTCATCCCGGCCGTGTCACCAAAGTCGTAGGTGTACTTCCCCTTGGTGGTGTGCGGGATGGCGCTCGACTCGCAGGCGACGAAGTCCATTCGCAGCCTCTTGGAGATCTTGTCGCCCATCAGAGGCAAGCAGAAGCCTCCGAAGTTAGAGCCCCCGCCGATGTTCCCCACGACCATGTCTGGTGTGACGTCGAGCATCTCGAGCTGCTTCTTCAGCTCCAGCCCGATGACGGTCTGGTGGAGCAGGACGTGGTTCAAAACCGAGCCCAGGCTGTACTTCGCGCCGTCGTCGGCGAGCACATCTTCAATCGCCTCGCTTATCGCGATGCCAAGCGACCCCGGATCCTTGGGGTCCTTCGCGAGGAGGGACCTGCCGAACTTGGTCTTGTTGCTCGGGGACGAGACGCACTCCGCGCCCCAGGTCTCCATCATGGTCCTCCTGCCGGGCTTTTGGTTGTAGCTCGCGGCCACCATGAAGACGCGGACCTTGAGCCCGAAGTAGGCGCCCGCCATGGAGAGCGCGGAGCCCCACTGACCGGCGCCCGTCTCCGTCGAGAGCCTCTTCGTGCCCTCCTTCATGTTGTAATAGGCCTGGGCGAGCGCCGTGTTCGGCTTGTGGCTCCCCGTGGGGTTGGCGCCCTCCCACTTGTAGTAGATCTTCGCCGGAGTCTTCAGGAAGTTCTCGAGCTTGTACGCGCGGAAGAGGGGCGTCGGGCGCGGCAGCCACCGATAGGCCTCGAGCACCTCGTCGGGGATCTTGATCCACCTCTCCTGGGAGACCTCTTGCCCGACGAGCTCCTTCGGGAACAGCCTGAAGAGCGGCTCGGGGGACATGGGCTTGTGCGTCCCCGGGTCGAGCGGCGGCGGGAGCTGCTCCGGGAGGTCCGCCTGTATGTTGTACCATGAGGTCGGTATCTCGTCCTGCGTCAGGAATGTCGCACGCTCCTTGGGGGCGCTCATGTCGCGTGAAAATGGCCTCTTGGAACTATTAACCATTCCCGGAAGGCTTCCGAAGGCAGGCCCGCACCACCGAAACTCCTAAAGCCGAACCGGGGCTGGGCACCGTCCTTGAGACTGGTCCTGGCCGGCTTCGGGATAGTCGGGCAGAGCTTTGCCCGGCTCCTCATGGCCCAGGAGAAGGAGCTCGCGGCGAACTACGGGCTGGTGCCCCAGGTGGTCGGCATCATGGACAGCTCCGGATGGCTCATCGACGAGCACGGGGTCGACCTCAAGAGAGCGCTGAAGTCGAAGAAGGACACGGGAAGGGTGAGCCCGAAGGGGCGCAGGGCCGAGGGGCAGAGTAGCGCCGCCGACGTGATAAGGGACCTGGAGGCCGAGGTCCTCATCGAGGCCACGCCAACCAACTTCAAGACCGGGGAGCCCGGGTTCTCGCACATGAAGGCCGCCTTCGAGAGCAGGAAGCACGTCGTAACGTGCAACAAGGGCCCGCTCTCCCTGGCGTACTACGCGCTCCACGAGCTCGCGCGGCACAACGGGGTCCAGCTGAGGTTCAGCGGGGCGGTGGGAGGGGGGACGCCGGTGCTCGACTTTGGGAAGACCTGCTCCGTCGGCGACCAGCTCATCGGGATCAGGGGAATACTCAACGGGACCTGCAACTACATAATCACTAGGATGGAGCAGCAGGGCGTCCCGTTCGCCGAGGCGCTGGACGGGGCGCAGAAGGCGGGGTACGCGGAGGCAGACCCCTCCCTGGACATCGACGGGTACGACAGCGCGGTCAAGCTGGTGATCACAGCGAACCACCTGCAGCTGAGCAAGGCGGGGATCAAGGACGTGAAGGTGAGCGGGATAAGGGGGATGTCCTCAGCGGAGGTCCTGAAGACCAAGAAGAAGGGAAAGGCGATAAGGCTCATAGCGTCGGTTTCCGCGGAGAGGGGCCTCGTCGTCGAGCCCACGGTGATAAAGAGGGACCACCCCCTCTGCATAAACGGCGCGAACAACGCCGTCGAGTTCGAGTGCGAGTACTCGGGCCCGAAGGTGATAATAGGGAAGGGGGCGGGAGGCCCCGAGACCGCCTCGTCGTTGTTGAGAGACTTGATAGAGATCAGGGGGAAGATCAACGGGCAGGGAGCGACGATTTCAGCCTACAGCATGAGCGGCATCAGCGGGGGTCTGGGCTGAGATGAAGATAATCATGAAGTTCGGCGGGAGCTCCGTCGCGTCGGCCGAGCGCATAAAGAACGTCGCGGAGAGGGTCAAGGACAGCGGGAAGGGCCACAGCGTCGTCGTCGTCTGCTCGGCGATGGGGGACGTCACAGACCAGCTCCTCGCGCTCTGCTCCGACGCCTCGAAGGGGCTGGAGAAGCCTGTTGAGGAGAGGCTCGCCTCGATAAGGAAGAGCCACCTCGCCGCGCTCAGCGCGACGGTGAGCGACAAGGCGGTGAGGCGCCAGGTGCTCGGGGTGCTCAACGTCACGCTCAGCCAGCTGGAGAAGCTCGCGCGGGGGAGCACCGTGCTCGGGGAGCTGACCCCCAGGTCGAAGGACGCGATCCTCGCGTGCGGCGAGAGGCTCTCCAACCCCATAATCATGGGCGCGCTGATAGAGCGCGGGATGCGCGCCGTCTACATGACGGGCGGAGAGGCGGGGATAATGACCGACGACAGGTTCGGCGACGCCACGCCCCTCATGGAGGTGACCAAGTTCCAGGTGAGGGAGAAGCTCGCTCCCCTCCTCGAGGAGGGGAAGACCCCGGTCATCACGGGCTACATCGGGGCCACCCAGAGCGGGGACACGACCACCCTCGGCCGTGGGGGGTCGGACTTCACGGGGACGATAATCGCATCCGCCATCGACGCGGACGAGGTCTGGATCTGGAGCGACGTCGACGGCCTCATGACGGCCGACCCGAGGATCGTTCCGAACGCCAAGGTCCTCCGGGAGATCTCCTACGAGGAGGCCGGAGAGATGGCGGTCTTCGGCGCCAAGGCGCTCCACCCGCGCACGCTGGAGCCGGTCGCGGAGAAGGGAATCCCCGTCAGGTTCAGGAACACCTTCCACCCGAAGGACCCCGGCACCGTCGTGAAGAGGAACCCCAAGCTCTACTCGAAGAACGTGGTGAAGGCGGTGGCGCTTGTGAGGGAGGTGGCGATCATCACCGTGGCGGGCGCGAGCATGGTGGGGAAGCCCGGGAGCGCGGCGAGGATATTCGACGTCATGGGCCGAAGCGGCATCAACGTCTTGATGATTTCCCAGAGCGTGTCGGAGTCGAACATCAGCATGGTTGTCGCGAGGTCGTCGATGGAGAAGGGGGTGAACGCCCTCGAGCTGGCCCTGCTCGGTCAGGGCGGCTACAGACACATACTCACGGAGAACGACGTCAGCGCGGTAGCGATAGTGGGGGGGTCGCTGAGGACCACCAAGGGCGTGGCGGCCACGGCCTTCGGGGCGATCTCCGCCAGGGGGATAAACATCAAGATGATCGCGTCGGGCTCCTCGAACCAGAACATCTCGCTCATCGTGGCGGAGAGAGACGCGAAAGAGACGGTGAGGGCCATACACTCGGCGTTCAAGCTCGAGAGGCTCAACTCCGGCACCGGCTAGGCGCGAGCAGCGTCTACCCGTAGCTGTACCGCGCGCCCCGCCCCTCCTCCTCGGGCTCGAGCGCCACCAGCTCCCTCGGGCCTATCTCGGCGCACGTCCCGCAGCCTACGCACGAGCTCCCGTCGAAGGCCAGGGTCCCCTCGAGTATGTCCTTGACGGTCTCCCGGTAGGCGAGGACGTCGAGCCCGCTCTGGTTCGCGGGGGAGGAGGCGACCGCCTTGTAGTTCGAGGCGTAGAGGTCCTTGTAGGAGACGAACGTCCCCTTCGGGGTGACCAGCGTGAAGCACCCCACGGGGCAGATGGGGACCCATGGCTTGACAGAAGACTTGGAAGCGGCCTCGAGGTCGACCGTGATCCGGGCCGAGGGCCCGTCAGCATCGGACGGCGGCGGGGGGCTCTTCACCGCCCTGGGCTCGGTCGCAGCCTCGAACTTCACCTTCTTCGAGAAGACCGAGGAAGAGAAGAGGAGGCGAGGGAGGGTGCCGTAGGCGAACCCGCTCTCGGCGAAGAAGCTCTCCCTCCCAGACCTGTTCACGTCCTCGTAGAGGGGGGCGAGCATGTCCTTGTAGCGGGAGAGGTTGGACGCGCGGAAGGAGCCCGACTCGCTCGCGAGGAGGTATGCCTCGGCTGCCATGATCCCGCTCGCGATGGCGCGCCTCATTCCGTCGAAGAGGGGGCCGATCTTGATGAACGCCCCGAGGGCGTCGCCAGTCGGGAGGTAGCCGCTGGCGTACGGCTTCTTCAGCATCGCGACGTGCCCGCGGGGGATGTTGTGAGAGGAGAACTCGAGGGGCTCGGCCCCCTTTAGGAGGTCCGAGGTGTAGGGGTGCGCCTCGAAGGCGTCGAGCACGTCGCGCAGGGTGCCCGCTGCGTCGAAGTGCTCCGTGAAGGCGCGCACCATCGAGTCGACGGAGGCGACGACCCCCACAGAGACCGTGTCGCGGTTGGTGAAGATGAAGGCGCTCCCGCTCACCCCCTGCATGAAGTCGCCGAAACAGTTTATCGCGCGGCCCTCGCCCTCCCTGAGCTTGAACCTCTTGTCCACGTCGTCCTTCGAGAGGCGGAAGACGTGCTTGATCGAGTGGTAGAGCTGCCTCGGCCCGAGCTGCCCCCTGAGCCCGGCCTCCTCGACGAGGTTCGAGGTCACCCCGGAGCAGTCGATCACGAGCTTCGCGCGGATGTCGCCCCTTGATGTCTTAACGCCTATGACCGCGGGCTCGTGCTCGCCCTCGTCTTCGACGCCCTCCGGTTTCTTCTCGGGCGCGTCGGTCAGGAGCCCCCGAACGGTCGTCCCCGCCATGAGGACCGCGCCGGCATCGGCGGCCTTCTCGGCGAACCATCGGTCGAACTCGCTCCGGAGCACCGTGTAGTCGTGTCCCGTCTGGATCTCGACGGTGAAGAAGCCGAGCCTGGCGAGGAAGGAGTTCCCGTCGAGGTGGTAGCGCTGGTAGGTCCCGCTCCTCGTGTCTGGAGCCGAGAGGATGTTGACCTCGTGCGAGAGGACCTTCCGCTCGAGGGGCGCCTCCGACTCGAACTCGGGGACCAGGTCCTTCAGGCCGTACCCCTTGGTGAAGTCGCCGTAGAGCACGCCCCCCGAGACGTTGTTCTCACCGGGCACCTTCGCCTTCTCGATGAGGAGGACCTTCGCCCCCTTGCGGGCCAGCGTGAGCGCCGCAGCCGACCCTCCGGGTCCGGCCCCTACCACGATCGCGTCGTATTCGGCGCCGGTGGCACTCAAGCTTTGTCGGGCAGGGCTTCTAGCGTGTCGATGAGCTTCGGGACGAAGTCGTAGAGGTCGGCGACCACGGAGTACTGGGCTGCCAGGTGGATAGGTGCCGTGGGGTCGGGATTCACCGCGAGAATCTTCTTTGCCTTGATCCCTCCCCTGTGGGGGGCGGAGCCGCTGACTCCCAGGGCGATGTAGAGCTGCGGACTGATGAGGGTCCCGGTCTGACCCAGCTCGTGGTCGCGAGTGATTATCCCCTCTAGAGCTTTCACGTTGGCCATGACCAGCCCCCTCGAAGCCCCTATCTCCGTCTTGAGGCCCCACTTCCTCTCTATGAGCTCCTTGAGCTCGGTGGCGAGCTTGAAGGCGTCGATGGGGTTCCTCGGAGAGCCGTCCGCTCCGCGGAGGATGCCCATCCCGAGGCCGATGACAACGTCGGCGTGCTCGAGGTCGAAATTGGGCTTTGGAAGCTCGACGAGCTCCTTCACCGTGAGCGGGTAGGTCTTGCCGGGGCGGGGCAACTGCACCTTTTCGATCTTCGCGCTCGCCCTTCTTGCGGGGTTGCGCGGGAGCGGTGCGAAGCTCCCTGGCTTCAGGCTCGCTATCTGTGGCCTGTGGCGTGGCGTCCAGATCTTCGCGACCCTGCTCCCAAAGTCAGGCCTGACCTGGGTAAGGGTCTTGGGGAACATCTCGTTGAACTTCGGGTTGAAGTAGTCCTGGACCTCAAAGTCCACGTTGTCAGTCGCGACTCCTGTGTTCACCCTGTATGCTAGCCTGGCCGCGAGCTCCCTGCCGAACTCGGTCGCTAGGAAGATTATCGCATAGGGCTTCCTCTTCAGCGTCATCGCCTCGAGGGTGTCTATCATCCTCATCGTGTTGTACGTACGGAGCGCGGGGTCGTCCACCACGAGGACATCGTCGGCGCCGTGGTCGACGGCCTCCTCAGCCAGACCCCTGAGGTGGTTCCCGAGCAGTAGCCCCACGAGCTTCTGGCCCGCCTGGTCCGCGACCTTCCTTCCCGCGGCGAGTAGCTCCAGCGAGTCGTTGGAGAGGTGGCCGTCGTCGCGCTGCAGGAAGACCCAGACGTCCTTGTAGTCCGCCAGGGTCACCTTGGCAGAGGTCGTGGCCGCCGGGGCTGTGGTGCTCATGCCACCAACTCCTGTCCGAGCATCTGAAGCGTGTAGGTCGCGAGCGCTCCCTTGGCAAAGAGGTCGTCCTTGAGAGTCTGCGGCAGCGAGTCAGCGACGTCGCCTTTTGAGAACGGGCCGTACTCCTTGCCCTCCCACGCCGTCTTGTCGACGCTCTTGGTGAAGACCAGGCTCTTGTCGAGGGTCTTCTGGGAGGCTGGAGCGCCCATAATGATGGCTGGACCCACGATGACGCAGGAGCCGCCGAAGCCTAGGCGGGCCGGGTCGGCGTCAAGGGCGTCTGCTGTCCACTTCATCTGCTCCTTGACCTTGCCCTTGTAGTAGTTCTCGATGACCCTCCCAAAGTCTACCGACTTTATCTCCTTAGCCTGGTACTCTGGTGCGAACGTCATCAGGCAGGGGGCCTCGATTTCCAGGCGCTGCATCCACCTTCCTATCCTCCTGCCGGCGTGGAGACGGAGCGTGTCGGGGTCGACGTCGAGCTCCTCGACGTATGTGGAGTGCGGTACCTCCACCCCCATCTTCTGGGAGACGACCTCGGCGACCTGGGGGCCTACGCTTCCCGTCTCGCCGTCTGCCGTCCTGATCCCTGCGAATATCACGAACTTCGTTACGTTGGACCTCTCGGTCTTGAGCCTTTGAATGGCCTCTTCCCTCGAGAGGTTGCCGTTGACGAGGTGCCCTATCACCGATGTCCTTGTACCCGGCTCCTCGTTGTACACCTTGTTGGGGATGAGGTTCTGGTCGTAGAGCTCCCTCGCCTTTGCCTCTATCTCCTGGAGGGAGGCTCCATCGGTGAGGAGCTTGATCAGGGTGTCGAACGGGACTACGTGCCTCTCGTAAATCTTGTAGACTGCATGCCCCACAGCGTAGGCCGTGGCCACCGTGTCGGAGCCTGCGAGCTTGGGGTCGCTGAGTATGATCTCCTCGTCCACCCCCGTGGCCTCCGCGCCGTAGAGCGGGGTGAGGATGGGCCTGAGCCTGGCGTCGGGCCCCATGCTGAGAGTGACTATCTTGCCCCCTACCTTCCTCTTGAGGAAGTCGGCAGCCTCTATGGCCTTCTCGTCGTTGGGGTTGACGACCATCTCCATCGCGTCGCGCTGGACGATGTTGTCTACCCTCACGACCTTCGTGAGCCTGGCCGGGACGCCCTTCACTAGTGCTATTATGAGCAATGTCGTCCCAACGCCGTCATACCGGCAATAAAAGTATTCGGGGAAATGAGCGACGGCGAGCCATATCTCGCTGTTTTCGTCAATCCGCGTAGTTCTTGCTTGCGGTCGGAGCTAGAGGGCCGCGCCTATCGCGGCTATGCCCTCGCGGATGGTCTTGGCGCCCCTATGGAACTGGGCCTTCTCCCTCTCGTTCAGGTCGAGCGGGAGTATCCTCTCGACTCCCCTCGCCCCCAGCACGACGGGGACCCCTATGCAGAGGCCGTCGACCCCGTACTCTCCCTCGAGGTAGGCCGAGGCGGGGATGACCTCCTTGCGGTCCCAAGCGATGGCCTTGACCATCTTGACCACCGCGTTCGCCGGCGCGTCCACGGTCGCCCCTTTCTTCGAGATCACGTCGATCGCGACGCGCCTGGTCGTCTCGATGGCCAGCCCGATCTGGGTCTCGTCCATGAGCATGGAAAGCGGGACGCCCCCTATCGAGGTGAACCTCGGGAGGGGGAGCATGCTCTCGCCGTGCTCCCCTATCACCAGCGAGGTTATCGACGAGTGCGAGACGTCGAGCATCGCGCAGATGGTCGACTTGAACCGGGAGAGGTCGAGTATCCCGCCCATCCCCACGACCCTCCCCTTCGGGAAGCCCGTCTTCCTCAGGACCACGTAGTTCATGACGTCCATCGGGTTGGTCACCGTGAGGGCGACCGCCGTGGGGGCGTGCTTCGCGACCTCCTTGGCGACGGCGGAGACTATCCCCGCGTTCTTCTCCAGGAGGTCCATCCGGGTCATGCCGGGTTTGCGTGCCAGCCCGGCGGTTATCACCACCACCGTGGAACCGCGGAGCGCGGAGAAGTCCGTCGAGCCCCTCACCTCCACGTCGACGCCGGTCTCCGCTATCTTCTGCGATATGTCCATGGCCTCGCCCTCGGCAAGCCCGGGGAGGATGTCCACGAGGGTGACGTCGTCGATGCCGGCGGACGCGACCTCGAGCGCCGCCTGGGCGCCCACCCTGCCTGCCCCTAGGAAGCCAATCATTTCTTGCTAGCCGACCGCTCCGGACGCGACAGCACCTACAGGCAGTAAAAAAGCTAGCCTAAAGCCGCGAGAGAGGCCCTTAGAGTCTCAATCCGTAGGACTGGGCGAAGTCCTCGAACTGCATGTATGCCTGGAGGAACATCATCCCCTTGTCGCTTATGCGATACTTTGAGTTCTTCTCCATGGTCTCCTCGAGAAGGAGGCCCGCTCCCACAAGGTCGACTATCAGCTTGGTCATCCTGCTGTAGGAGACGTTCCCGCGCCTGAGCAGCGTGGTGATCCCCACGCCCTGGCCGTCGGTGTTCATGTCTCGGGCGGTGACCAGGATGTCCGCGATGATCTTGCCCTGGGTCCTATACTGGGGCATTCAACAAGTCTCCTGGCTTCCTGAACGAGAATCTCAAGACTGGGACGAATAGCGCAATCAGTCCAACTTCTCTCATCAAAAGCTGCAACAATGTTAACAATACGAGGTCGGGTGCCGCGAGCGAGACCCACCACCCGGCGGCGAGCATGCCCAGCCCGGTCGCGATGAAGAGCGTGTTGGGGTTCCTCGACTTTGTATACGAGAGCGCCGTCTCTAGCACCCCGTACAGTATGAAGTAGAAGGACAGGCTGCGGAGGACGGTCTCCACGCTGGTCTGGCCTACCGCGAGTATCGGGAGGAGCACGAGGAGCGGCCCCAGCCGCCTTGAGACGACCACGTCCAGGACGTGGGAGAATGCCAAGAAGAAGTAGCCCACCGTCTGTAGGAACATGCCGGCGACCATTATCGTGTCGATGGAGGTCGAGAGCCCAGGGATGCTGCCGAACGCGCCGACGCTGTCCAGCCCCTGGAGGACGAACCCGGCCCCGAGGAAGACGAAGGCAGCCGCGAGCCTGAGCATCGAGGAGCTGCTCGTCTCGCGCACACCCTTGTATGCGACGAGGGCGATGGAAAAGGCCACGAACGCCCCGATGAACTGGAGGGCGTTCTCGAACATGACCAACTCTGAGCCCACGAGCGCGACCTGGCGACAAAGTGCCGGGCTCGATATAAAAGCTTGATGCACTGGGGCTCTGGTAACTCTTCGGCTCATGGGCGCGTTTATACGATTGCATCCCAGATGATTGTTGCGGGCAACAAAGTGTGTCACCCAATCGCATTCCAGCGAGCAGCTACGTGGTCTGCTTAACGAATGTCTAACAGCGACCTATGACGCAGTCAACTACGCCGAAGCACATGGGATTGAGAACCGCAAGGGGATGAAGGGATTCTACCGGACGCTCAGGAACACCGAGTTTCCTTCTTGTTACAAGGTCGCGTCGATAACGCGCGCCTGCGCAGTCGTCCAAAGTCGCAACAAAGGCGAGAAGCGAGGAATCAAAGCAGCCCATCCCAGGCCTTTGAGACCGGTTTCATGTATCATCTCGGGTTTCTTCATCACAATGAAGGGGAGGCTCTTCATCCCGCTGAGACGTGACAAGTATTTCGACATAAAGCTCAATCAATATGCGGTCAGGAAGCTCTCAGAGGGGAAGGTCAGGAGCCTCACCATAACTCCCGACTCGCTATCGCTCTGCTATTCGAAGCACATCGAACCTGTTGAGATAAGAAGAGTCTATGGCTTGGACAGGAACGAGAAGAACATCACGTTCGGTGATAAAGAAAACGTCACCTTGGTCGAGATGACGAAGTTGGTCAAGATGAGGCAGACGACCAGGGAGATAGTCGGATCGTTCAAGAGGAACGACGTCAGGATACGAAGGAATCTCGCCCGCAAGTACTGGAGTAGGGCCCGTCACAGGAGCGACCAGATCCTCCACGCGGCCACGAACTATATCGTCGATGACGCGGCGAGGCAAGGGGCTGCGCTTGCTATCGAGGACCTGACCGACATCAGGAGGTTGTACCAAAGAGGGAACGGGCAAGGTGCAGGCTACAGGTTCAGGCTCAACTCGTGGCCCCACCGGAAGGCGAAGAAGATGCTCGAATACAAGGCAGCATGGAAGGGCCTGACTGTGGTTCTGCTGACAAAGTCTGAGACCTACGGGTCATCCTCGACGTGCTCGGCGTGTGGGGAGAAGCTCCACAATCCTGCAAGGGGTGATGTCGCGCACGCGAGGATGCTCTGGTGCCAGAAGTGCAAGGAGTGGATTTACAGGGACGTGAACGCGGCCCTGAACCTATCCGAGAGGGGGCGGTCCAGGTTCGACCGTTCCCTTTCTCCTCGGTCGGAGAGGCGAGAGGAGGAAAGTCGCTCGCACACGATAGAGGAGGAGAAAGGGCTGGCAGGTGAAGCAGTGACGGGGAACGGGACGAGGAAGACCCTAATCCTCCGAGTCGATGCCAGCAAGTTGACTCGCCCACTGCCTGAGCTGAAGAGTTAACAGAACCTGCACTGGCCGTCGATTCTCCCAAGGAGAAAACGGATGCAAACCTGAACCTCAGAAGGCCTAATTCTCCACAAAAGCTAAATAGGTGTAAAAGATTTGCAAGTTTGGCTCACGCCTTACCGGAGTGTATTGCTTGTCATCTGAAAGAGATTTCTCGAGGCTGATGAGGTTGCAGAAGGCGCTGGACAAGTGCCCCAGGTGCGGGAAGGGTCCCATGGTCGTGGACAACGCCGGGGGAGAGCTGGTTTGCAGCAGCTGCGGGTTCGTGGTAAAGGAAAAGATAGAGGAGACGGGCCCCGAATGGAGGGCGTTCTCCAAGGAGGAGAAGGACGACAGGTCGAGGGGCGGCATCCCGACCTCGATAGCCATGCACGACATGGGCCTGGCCACGGTCATAGGAGCCGTCAACAAGGACGCCTCCGGCAAGTCTCTCTCGGGATCGATGAAGGCGACGGTGGAGAGGCTGAGGACGTGGGACAGCAGGAGCCAGGTCCACGAGCCCCAGGACAGGAACCTCAGGCAGGCCTTCAGCGAGCTGGACAGGCTCTCTGACAAGCTCTCCGTCTCCGACGCCGTTGTCGAGAAGGCTGCTTACATCTACAGGAAGGCTCTGGAGAGGGGGCTGGTGAGGGGAAGGTCCATCTCCGCGATAATCGCCGCCTCCCTGTACGCGGCCTGCAGGGACAGGGAGACCCCGAGGACGCTCAAGGACCTCGCGAACGTCTCCAACGTGAAGAAGAAGGACATCGCCAGGTGCTACAGGCTGCTCCTGAAGGAGATGGACATCAAGATGCCCGTGGTCGACCCCACGAAGTGCGTCTCGAGGATCGCGTCGAGGGCGCAGCTCTCGGAGAGGACCAAGAGGCGGGCTCTAGAGATACTCAAGAAGGCGGAGGAGGCGCGGATCTCGGCCGGGAAGGACCCGATGGGCCTCGCGGCGGCCGCGCTCTACGTGTCCTGCACCCTCGAAGGTGAGGACAAGACCCAACGGGACGTCGCAGAGGCTGCGGGCGTCACCGAGGTTACCATCAGGAACAGGTACAAGGGCCTGCGCTCGGCGCTCGGAATCTAGTAGACTGCGAATAGACTCGCGCTCGGCTGCTCGCAGAAGGCGGAATCTAGAAGCCCATTCCATAACACGTAATATAGAAACTCCGTACTTCGAGCCTGTAATAATTTCTTGGATGTCGTGCCGCCACAAAGCGACGGAGTTCAGCACGATGCCAGTGAAAACACGGTCGCGCTCGTAAAGCTGATCACGGAGATAGGTCCCGACATCGCCGAGATATCGAGGCGGCTGGGGCAGTTCAAGGAGAGCGTCAGGTACCGATACAAGGAGAAGATAGTCAAGAGGGGTTTTCAGATAAAGGCAGACGTCGACTACGGCGCCCTAGGACTGACCAGGGTCGTGATGAAGCTCAAGGTCTGCGACCCCTACAGCAAGAAGGCGCACGAGCTCTTCGAGGCGATGAGCGAGACGTGCTACGTCGTGGCGTATGCGGGAACCATGCCTCAAGACACGTACATAGTCCACGCCGGAGTTCCGCGAGAGTTCACTAAGGAGTTCCACCGCTTCATCGAGAGCCTTGCGGAGAAGGGGGTCTTCTCTTCGGTCGAGTTCTTCGACTGCCCCTGGTTCAGGGTCTCGCCGATGCGAGCCGAGTGCTTCAACTTCGACGAGGGCGTTTGGGATTTCGACTGGAGCAGGCCGCCACCCGTCGACGAAAGAGCCGCCCGGGCAACAATCTCCGAGAGGAAGAGAGTGGACAAGATCGACCTGCTCATCCTGAAGGAGCTTTGGAAGGACGGCGACCGCTCCTTGATGGAGATTCGGGCGGCAATCAAGAAGGTGAACGGCATCGACGTCAACTACAAGACGCTCGGCTGGCACTACGCGCATCACGTCCTGGGCCAGAGGCTAATCAGGGACTACTCGATAACCTGGAACGGAATGAAGTACGACTTCAGCGCCGAAAGGCTCCAGAAGTTCGGGAAGCACGAGTACCTTGGCGTCTCGCTGATCGTCCGCGAGATGAGCGAGCAGGAGAAGATGACGCTTCGGAGCATGCTGAATCGCCTTCCCTTCCTCTGGTCCGAGGCCGCGGGCGACGCCTACTACTCGCAGCTGTTCTTCCCGCTGGAAGTCGTGAACGAAGCGCTCGAGTATCTGAAGAGGCTTCTGAAGCCTTATGGAAACAGAGCAGAGATGTTCTTGCTCGACAGGAGGGAGATGAAGTCGTTCACCATAGGCCACAACCTTTGGGACGAGCGGACCGGCCGCTGGACCTTTGACAGCGCCGCGCTCATGCCCCGCCTCGAGGGCATCGTGCTTAAGATTCGAGACCTAAGCTAGCGACCGCTAGTCCATCCCGCCGCCGATCTCTAGCGCCTTCAAGTGCATGCCTAGCTGCCCCGTGTGAATCCCGAGCCCTGCCAGGATTGCCGAGGTTAGAGCGAAAGCCACTAGAGCGTATCTGACCTTCTGGTCGAGTTCCATGTCCGTTTCACGTTAATCCAGATTTATAAATCTGCTCTTTGCATGACCGAAAGTCACTTTCCCCCGTGCAAAATCTAACCCCACGGTCGGATTGCCCCCAGTGAACGCATGGTTTTCTCAGCCTGAACCCATGCGGATTCTAACGCGGCTAGAGCGCCGGCAGCCCCTTCTTCTTCCCGCCCATTGCCTGCTTCAGCAGCTCGTTTGCCACGATGAGCGCTGACGGCACGCCTAGGAGGAAGATTATCTCGACGGTGGGGATGACGTCAAGGAAGCTCCCCGTGTTGGAGGTCCAAGGCACCCCCCAGAGGCCCTGGGCGAGGAACGAGAAGACGCTCCCCACGTAGTTGATCGACCAGTGGAGCAGGACGTTGGTGTGGAAGCCGTACTTGACATACAGGTAGCCCAGGGCGAGCCCGGCGAGGGCTGCTTCGCTGATCTTTCCCGGCCCCCACCCGGCCCCGGAGGCGTAGTGCGCATATCCGAAGATGAGGGAGGAGAGGAGCAGGAACACGTAGACGATTGGCTTCATCGCCCTCACCTTGAGAGAGTCTGCTTGCTGGTCAGGGAAGATCGACGGGCTCGTATCGCTGAATGTGCGCGGCGTCACCACCTCCTCGGTCTCGTCGACGTCCCAGAAAGAGGACGGGCGCCACAAGACCTTGGCCGCCTTTTTCAGAGAGAAGCCCCGGAGCAGGATGAGGGAGAGCACCAGCACCGGGATGCCCAGCATTATCACCCTGAACGTGGTCTCTTCGAGCAGGGGGGCGACGGTGAAGTCCACGAGCAGCGAGAACGGGTCCCCACTCAGCGATCCCGTGGAGATCCCGGCGTTCGTCTGGACCGAGTCGACCAGCTGGGTCATGAGGCTGGTCGCCCCGACCAGCACCGTGGTGGCGGCGAGGGGGTTCGTGAAGAGCGCGTCGTACCCCCTTGTGGTGGACGAGCGGAGCGCCCCGAGGAGGCCGGAGCCCTGCCTCGCCGCGAACACGAGGAACGCGAAGTAGATCGCGGAGAAGAGAACGAAGATGCCTCCCAGGGTGCTGAAGATTGGGCCGAAGACAGGGATCTGCACGCTCGCGAAGACAAAGTCGTAGGTCAGGGCGGTGACGCGGGTGGAGGCTGTGTAGCTGTTCGAGAGGTGCGTCCCGAAGACGGTGTAGAGGCCGGCCGGGAACGACACGAACATCATAGCCACCGTGAAGATGATGATGCCGACGAAGAAGAAGAGCCAGTTCACCTTCGGATAAGGCTCTGGGTCGTCGGGTTCCGAGAGGGGCGGGTTGAGGGCCCTCGCCTTGGGGGACAACTTGGTTATGGGTCTCGGCGCTCGGCCGACGATTGCGCCTTTTCGCGCCTTTCCTCCTCGTCCTCGCTCCTCCTGTCCTCGAGGTAGACGTACCCCTTGTAGCCGCACTTCTTGCAGTAGTAGTCCTGGGGCACGAGCCAGCCGCCGAGCTCGCTCCCCTTCTCAAGCGGGGCGAGGCAGTTGACGCAGTACTTCGTCACGGGCTTGCTAGGGTTCCTCCTGACAAGCCTGGGCATCCCTTCGTCCGAGTCCTGCGGTGGCGGCAAAAGCTGGATTTCCATGTGCAAACGCATGGCTAAAACCCTTTTCGCGCGTTTTCCACCGAAACTGCCCGTCAGGGTGCCCCGTATACTTGGAAGTGGACGACGTAGCTGAAGGTCTGCCCTCCGCTGTATGTGCCTGAGATGGTCATAGGGTAGACCTCGTTGCCGCTGAAGGCGAGGTCAGAGAGGACTATCTCCGTGCTCGAGACCGAGTTGGGAGAGGTCAGCGGCGTTGTGGCGGTCACGCCGTTGAACTGGAACTTCTGCGACCCCCCGTCGAGGGTCAAGACCGCCTGGACGCTGGCGATGGGCATCCCTCCGACCGGGACGGTGAGGGTGACGTTCAGCTGCGGGACCGCGGGGATCGTGGACTCGACGCTGGTGACCGACGCGACCTCGAGGGGGATCGCTGAAGCGCACCTCTCTGCTGGGGGAGCGGCCGCGCTCGGGCTCACCAATTGGGCGGCGGTGACTCCCCCCGAGCCGTCTGTCTGGACCTGGATGACGGAAGCGGGCAGGAGAAAGGGCGCGTCTCCGCACGGGTACGCGATGGTGCCGTTGTAGTAGGCGAAGAGCATGACGGAGGGCACCGACCCCCCCATGTAGTTGTAGCAGAGCCCGTCGCTGAGGTTCAAGAACGTCGGGTTTGCCTCCACGCTCTCGGCGGCCGGGGGCAAGCTGCTGTCGTTGCAGCCGATGCCGGTCGTGGTGACCGTCGTGACCCCTCCCTGCTCGGTGCCCGAGAGCCCGCGACCCTCGAGGTAGTAGAAGTAGACGCCGACCAAGCTCACGGCCACGAGGACGGCGAGGATGACCTCGACCCGGATCCTCGGCCCGCCACCCTGCCCCCACTTGTCGCTACCCTTCGCCAAGACTGCCCATCTCCGACGCCTAGGTCCGTAGATAAACCAAGGCTCCGCGGGAACGCAGGAGCGCGGAAGTGCTTTTAGCGAGGCGGGGTTTCTCGGTTTTGAGGTACTCGGTGCGCATGTCGAGACAGAGCGGCGAGCGCTGCTACTGTGGCACGATGATGGTCCAGATCAGCACTTGTAAGTATCAATGCCCGAACTGCGGCGCACTGCTCGATTGTGAGGACGTCTCCGGACTTCCAAAGTGAGCTGGGCGAGCAGGGATGCCGACATGGATTTTTCATGCGCGCGCTTATAGCCTTCTCAAGAAGGAGCTCACGTAACTCAGAATGAAAGCTGCGCTTGTCGGGCAAGCCGGGGGCGTAAGGATCGAGGACGTCCCCGAGCCATCCCCAGCGGAGGGGGAGGTCCTCGTCAAGCTAAAGTGCTGCGGGGTCTGCGGTACCGACCTCGAGAAGGTCCAGGGAGTCGGGATAACCACCAAGATCCTGGGTCACGAGGCGGTGGGAGAGGTGGAGGAGGTCGGCCGCGGCGTGCAGAACGTCTCTCGCGGGATGAGGGTGTTCGCGCACCACCACGTCCCCTGCCTGTCGTGCGACATATGCAAGCGAGGGAAGACCACCTACTGCTACGAGTTCGCGAAGCACAACCTCGAGCCGTGCGGGCTGGCGGAGCGCTTCATCGTGCCCAAGTTCAACGTCGACCGCGGGGCGGTGATCGAGCTCCCCGAGGGCCTCGGCTACGAGGAGGCGAGCTTCATCGAGCCGCTCTCGTGCTGCATCCTGGGGCTGGAGACCGCGGTCGTGCAACGCGTGCGGGGCGCTGCGATCTACGGCGCCGGTCCAGTGGGGCTCATGATCTTCAAGCTTCTTCGCCACGCGGGGATCAAGAACGTCGCCGTGGGCGACGTGAGCGAGTACCGGAACTCCTTCTCCCGCAAGGTCGGCGCGGATGTCGTCTTCAACCCCGCGAACCAGGAGGAGAAGGAGAGGACGCTCCGGACAGCGATGCCGGGAGGGCCCGAGCTCGTGGTGGTCGCGACCGCGAGCACCTCGGCCTTCGAGGACGCCACGAGGCAGGCTGCGAGGGGCGGGCGGGTGCTGCTCTTCGGTGCGCCGAAGAGGGGGGCGAAGGGGACGATCGACCTCGCGCAGATGTTCCTCAACGGGACGTCCGTGGTGACGAGCTACGCGTCGAGCGAGAATGAGACGGCGTCGGCGACGAAGCTCTTGGCGGCGGGCGCGGTCTCGGTCACCGACCTCATCACGCACAGGTTCCCCCTGGCGGAGTCGGAGCAGGCCTTCGCTGCGGCGGCCGAGCAGCAGTGCATGAAGGCGCTCATAACGGACTGAGGGGAATGGGGATGGAGCGATGAGCCGCAGGCCTGCCGCCTCGAGGACGCGCGGAGTCCCTCCGCCCTCGCAGGATGTCGACCCGAACACGCAGACGATCCTCAGCGTGCTGAAGACGTACCCCTCGAACGAGGTGGCCATCGTGGGATGCCACACGGCGAGGATGGCGAGGAAGAGCTGCGAGTACGACCTCATCGTGGTCAGCAAGGACCCCACGCCCCCGAAGTACGTGCGCGCGGGCGAGTTCTACGCGAAGATAGTGTTCAGGCCCGAGAGGGAGCTGCGCAACCCGGACCCGGAGCTCGCCGCCGCGCTCGCGAGGGCAAAGATCCTGAGGGACGGCTCGCTGCTCCTTGCCGGCACCGTCGCGAACTGCGACAGGAAGTTCAGGGAGAACTGCGCCAAGGCGGCGGAGTCCCACCTCGCCGCCGCGCTGAAGGCCCTGGGGAGGGTGGACCAGAACGTCGCGCAGAACCTGCCTGAGGCAGACTTTTGGCTGACGTCGGCCTCGACCGACCTCTGCTTCTCGGAGATATTCTCCAGCCTCCAGGTGCCCTCGCCCAGCCACCTCTTCGCCCAGATGAAGGGGCTCTCCAGGAGGAAGTCTGCGAGCTTCAAGGAGTGGACCGAGGCGTCGGGGTTCAGGCTCGCCTCGAGGGCGTCCTGCGAGAACCGCCTGGAGACCGTCTCCGTCCTCTACGACGTCATGCGGACCACCGCCATGGACATGCAGATGTCGCTGAGGTTCGGCAGGTACCGGGCTGACGACGCGATGGCGATAGTGCGCGGCAAGGCGACGGAGCTGCTCCAGTCGCTGGACACGGTAGAGTGCTACTCGTTCCTCGGGTACGAGGTGGTCAGGTCGGTCCTCGACATCCACGCCATGCACTGCTACGCCCTCGACAAGGAGCCCGACTACTCCAACGTGACCGGGGAGCTGACGTCAGGCCCGAACAGGCTGATCTCCGAAGAGCTCCTCAAAGGCATGGGCATGGTCAGGCCGTCGGAGCTCGTGAAGGCCGGGGCGGACTCCCTCAGGACCGCCGTCTCTTCTCTGGCAACCAAGATGTGACCCGAGCCCCATGTGCCGCGCATGCGTCGTCAAGGGGGAAGGCCTGCTCAGGTACTCGTTCCCCGCGCCCCACCCCTTCAACTCGGCAAGAGTGGTGGCCTTCTGGGAGGCCCTCGCCAAGATGCGGCTCGGGGAAGTGGATGTGGAACCGGAGCAGGCCGACGAGGAGACCCTCGAGCTATTCCACAAGAAGGGCCACGTCGAGTTCGTGAAGAAGGCCTCGACCCTCGGCTACGGCTTCCTCGACGAGGGGGACACCCCCGCGTTCAAGGGAGTCCTCGAGGCCGCGGAGACTGCGGTCGGGTCGACGCTGTCCTGCGTGCAGATGGTCGTCGACGGGGAGGCGGACCACGGCTTCAACCCGGTGGGGGGCCTCCACCACGCCCGCCCGGACCGCTCGGCGGGCTTCTGCGTCTTCAACGACATAGGCGTGGCCATCGAGCTGCTCAGGAAGAGGGGCCTCAGGAGGATCCTCTACGTGGACATCGACGTGCACCACGGCGACGGGGTCTTCTATCCCTACGTGTCCGACCCCGATGTCTTCATCTTCGACGTCCACGAGGACGGGAGGTTCCTGTATCCGGGCAGCGGCAGGGAGGACGAGACGGGAATCGGCGCAGCAAGGGGCACCAAGCTCAACGTCCCCCTCCTCCCGGGCGAGGGAGACGAGCGAATCCGCGACATCCTGCCGAAACTTGAAGAATTTGCAACCCGCGCGGACCCGGAGTTCGTCATCCTCCAATGCGGGGCCGACGGGCTGGCGGGCGACCCCATCGGGGGGCTGAAATTTTCGGAAGAATTCCACGCCCGGGTCGCAAGAGCGTTGCATCAGGTCGCGCACAGGACTTGCGGAGGGAGGATGGTCGCCTTGGGAGGGGGAGGGTACGACCCGGGGAACTGCGCAAGGGCGTGGACGTCGGTGGTGGGGCAGATGGTCGTCGGGCACAACGCGTAATTGTGCAAATATTGCAATATTGGTTTGAGTATTCCAATATTCCAATATCTATGCTTAAGAATCACCATGGCCTACAAAGCCTTGCAGAGTAGGGCATGGCAAACGAGATGTACCCGGAGTCAAAGACGAGCAAGACTGCAAGTTGCAGTTTTTGCGGAAAGGCTCTTGGGAAAGAGTACTTCTTCACCTGCCATGTGTGCGGAGCCAAGTACTGTTACATCCACATGTACAGGCACGGCCGGGCGCACAGGCTACAGACGGCCCCAGCCCCGCTCGTCACCAAGTGACCTAGGCACCTAGGCTCATCGGCGCGCGTCCTTCCCTTTTGAGCTCATGGCCTTCGCGGCCTCGTCGATGGACTTTACAATATTTTGATAGCCCGTGCACCTGCAAAGGTTCCCTGAGATCCCCAGGCGTATCTCCCTCTCCGAGGGGTGAGGGTTCTCGCTCAGCAGCCAGGCCGCCTGCATCACCATCCCGGGGGTGCAGTAGCCGCACTGGAGGCCGTGGTTCTCCCAGAACGCCTTCTGGATGGGGTGGAGCTGGCCGTCCGCGTCCTGCATCCCTTCGATCGTCGTCAGCTCGGTGCCGTCGGCCTGGACGGCGAAGACCGTGCAGGACTTCACCGACTTGCCGTCGAGGAGGACCGTGCACGCGCCGCAGTTGGAGGTGTCGCACCCCACGTGGGTTCCCGTCAGGCCGAGATCCTCCCTCAGGAAGTGCACCAGGAGCATGCGAGGCTCGACCTCCTTGGTGCGGTCCTCGCCGTTGACCCTGATCTTCACCGGCGTCTTGGGAGAGCTGGTCATGAGGGTCCCTGTCCCCGAGCCCTGGCGACAGCCAGCTCTACCGCGCGCCTCGTGAAGAGCCCTGCCATCTCCCTCTTGTACTTCGCCGAGCCTCGCAGCGGGTCGTCGCTCGGCGAGCACTCCTTCCCTGCGGCGGAGGAAGCCGCGGCGATGGACTCCTTCGTGAGCTTGCGGCCCGCCAAGCATCCCTCGGCCATCTTCGCGCGCAGGTTCTTCGGCCCGAGCGCCGTCAGCCCGATCCCGGCGTAGGTGCAGGCGTCCCCTCCGGCCCCGCCCTGGAGCGAGAGCTGGACGGCGACGCCGACGGTCGCAAAGTCCCCCGCCTTCCTCTCGAGCTTCATGTACGCCGAGCCGCTCCCTTTCTCGGGCGGGAGGGGGACGGAGACCTGGGTGATGATCTCGTCCTCCTTGAGCGCTGTGGTGAACGTGTCTACCAGGAAGTCGTCTATCGCGATGCTCCTCTCCCCCGAGGGACCCAAGGCCTTCACTGTCCCCCTCATCGCCAGGATCGCCGCTCCCCAGTCGCCGCTGGGGTCTGAGTGGGCCAGCGCGCCTCCGATCGTGCCCCTGTTTCTCACCTGCGGGTCCCCGATGGACGCGGCGGTCTCTGCGAGCAGGGGCGCCCTCTCCGCCACGAGCTGGGAGGACTCCAGCGCGTGGTGCCTTGTGAGCGGACCGATGAATAGCGACTTGCCGTCGTCGCTCTTCCTGATGTAGTCGAGGCCCTTCACGCGGGCGATGTCGACCACGTATGCTGGCGACGCGAGCCGCAGCTTCATCAGGGGGATGAGGCTCATCCCGCCCGCGAGCAGCTTGACGTCCCCCGCGTGCTCCTTCAGGAGGTCGGAGGCCTCCTCCAAGGAGGTCGGCGAGAAGTACCGGAAGCTCCGCGGGAGCATGGGCTAGTCCGCCCGCGAAGGCTGGGAGCCCAGCTGGCCTCCCAGCACTTTGCTCAGAAAGACCGCGTGGGGGGCGTGCTTCCCCCGCTTCGTGGCGACCACGTCGGCCATGATGCTGACCACCACCTCGTCGGGGGTCACCGCGCCGATGTCTATCCCGACGGGCGAGTGAAGCGACTCTAGGAAGGCGGGCGCGACTCCCCGCGCCCTGAGCTGCTCGACGTCCTCGCTCACCCTCTGGAGGCTGGCCATCAGCCCGACGAACCTCACCTTCGCCTTCGAGATGGCCTCGAGCGTGGGGACGTCCCGCTCCCCCTTGGTCAGCACGACGACCGAGTCTGACTCTTTGAACTGGAACTTGGAGACGTCGTAGTCGAGGTCTGTGATGAGAGCGTCGGGGTCCTCGCTCAGGACGGGCAGGTGGTCTATCACGACGGTCTCGAAGCCGAGGGTCTTGCCCAGCTTCACGAGCCCGTCCTCGACGTCGTCCTTCCCGCCCTGGCCGATGAGGACGAGCCTGTTCGCTGGGAGGTAGGGCTCCACGTAGATCTCCATCGTCCCCCCGCAGTTCGTCTCCACATAAACCTCGTCGGGGCTGGCGTTCCTGAGCGTCCCGTCCACCGCCGACCTCGCGTCCTCGAGGTGGACCTTCACGACCTTCGCCTGCCCCGTCCTGAGCGCCTCGAGCGACATCGTCGCGATGGCGGACTCTGGGCAGACGCCCCCTATCGTCCCGAAGACTATCCTTCCCTCGCGGGAGACGACGGCCTTGAACCCCGGCTTGCCTAGCGAGGAGCCGTGGATCCGCACGACGGTCGCCACCACGAACGGCTCTCCTTTCTCTGCGAGCTGGTCGACGAAGTGCGTGAAATCGCGCTGCTTCAATTCCGTCTTCTTTGACCCCGCCTCGCTATTTATCGCTATTCCCACCGGCAGGGGGGAAAGTCGGAGCGAACCCAGAATAGACTTAATTACTTCGGCCAGGCTACGCCCTTCACCGAAGGAAACTGCGGTAGGAAGTGATAACGGATGAGTTTCGGACAACGTGGAGGCGGCTTTGGGAGCCGCGGCGGATTCGGCAGCAGAGATAGAGACAGCGGTTTCGATTCTTCAAAGCCAAAGCCAGTCGAGGTGGGCAAGGAGTACGACGTCACCATCTCCGACATCAGCAGGCGTGGCGACGGGATTGCAAAGATCGACGGCTTCGTCATCTTCGTGGCCGGCGGCAAGCAAGGGCAGTCGGCCAGGATCAAGGTGACGCAGGTCTCGAACCGGTACGCGATGGGCACCGTCGTGCAGGGTTCAGCTACGACCGCCGCTTCAGGAGCCTCGGAGATCTCTAACGCAGCAGAGGTCGCTGAGATCACTGAAGAACTGGAAGACAACGAGGAGTAGGCGCGCCTCGGCGTCAGCACGGACGAAGGGGTTGGCCTCGAAGGGAGGCAACCTCCCCCAATTCTAATCGAACGTCCCCTGAAACAACATATCTGGCCTGCGCAAGGCCAAGCGCCCGTGATCGAGGTCTACACTGACGGGCGGGCCGAGCCCAACCCCGGCCTGGGAACCTACGGGTACGTCGTCTACGAGGGCGGGAAGAGGGCCCACTCCGGGCACGGCGTAGCGGGCGCGGGCGTGACGAACAACTTCGCAGAGTACTTCTGCCTGGTCAAGGCGCTCGAGCACCTGAAGGTGCGCCGCGACGAGGAGATAACCGTCTTCTCAGACTCGAAGCTGCTAGTCAACCAGATGGAAGGGAATTGGAAGGTCAAGTCCGGAGGATACCGCGAGAAGTACCTGAAGGCGAAGGAGATGGCGACGGAGTTCTCGCGGCTCCGCTTCGAGTGGATCCCGCGCGAGAAGAACTCGGAGGCGGACGAGCTCACGAACAGAGCCTTTGACGAAGCGAGAGAGCGTTAGGCTAGGGCGCAAAGGATAATATCACTGAACGGTGACAAGGAGGCAGAAACAACGATGGACTATGGACTGAAGAACAGGATGTCTCGGATGATCAGGCCGTCCACCGGTCACTCGGTGATGCTGGCATGCGACCACGGCTACTTCATGGGTCCCACTCGCAGGCTCGAGAACCCGCGCAGGACGATCGAGCCGCTCGTCCCCTACGCGGACGTCGTCTCTGTGACGCGCGGTATCCTCCGCAGCTCGGTAGACCCCGACTGGGACATCCCGATCCTGCTTCGCGTGTCGGGAGGGACGAGCATACTCCAGGACGACCTGAGCAACGAGGGCATAACGACCTCGATGAAGGACGCGGTGCGCCTCAACGCGACCGCGGTCTCGCTCTCCATATTCGTCGGCGCGCCGAACGAGAAGCAGACCCTCCTGAACCTGGGGAAGCTGGTCGACGAGGGGGAGGAGTACGGGATGCCGGTGATGGCGATAACGGCCGTCGGGAAGGAGCTCGAGAAGAGGGACGACAGGTACCTCTCGCTCGCATGCAGGATCGCGGCCGAGGTCGGCGCGCACCTGGTGAAGACATACTACTGCGACGGCTTCTCGAGGGTGGTCGAGGGCTGCCCCGTCCCGCTTGTCGTGGCCGGAGGGCCGAAGCTCAACACGGAGGCGGACGTCTTCCACCTCGTCTCGAGCGCCATCGGCGAGGGCGCGGTGGGGGTCGACATGGGGAGGAACATCTGGCAGAACGACAACCCCGTCGCCATGATCAAGGCGATCAGCGCGATCGTGCACGAGGGAGCCACGGAGAAGGAGGCGCTCGAGCTCTTCAACTCGACCAAGACGAAGATCGAGGAGCTGACCGCTCACCCCGCCCCTCGCCGCACGCGCCGCGGGCGCTCCTAGGCACGTCCGGAGACAGGACTGCTACGAGCCGTCGCTCGGGACATTGAGCATGAACGAGGGCTGGCACTCTGCCCACCCGATGCCGAAGGACCCGACCTTCGACCAGAGGGTCGCTTGGCACATGGAGCACGCGAGGGAGTGCGGCTGCAGGCCCATGCCTGACACGCTGAAGAGAGAGATCGAGAGAAGAGGACCTAGAGACTAGACCGGAAAGGGGGCCAAGTTCAGACCGAGCAAGTCTCCGGCGCCACAGGAGAGTAAGGAGGAATCGTTTTTACCACTACGCGAAGAGGAGGCCCGGTCGTGGCGGCACAGGGGAGCGGTCAGGTCGGCGTCGGGATAATCGGCGCGGGCAAGATGGGAAGGATCCACGCCGCCAACCTCGCGAAGGGCGTCTCGAACGCCAGGCTGGTGGCCGTCTCAGACGTCGTGGAGGACTCGGCCAAGAGACTGGCGGCAGAGTTCGGAGTCACGAACGTCTTCACCGACTATCTCAGGCTCGTCGAGAACCGCGAGGTGCAGGCAATAGTCATCGCGACCCCCACGATCCACAAGCCGCAGATCGTAAAGTTCGCGTGCGAAGCGGGCAAGCACGTCTTCTGCGAGAAGCCGATCGCGAACAACTACCACGACGCCGAGCAGGTGCTGAGGTCGAGCCAGAAGTCGCCCGCGAAGTTCCAGGTGGGATACCAGAGGCGGTTCGACCCGCTCCACGTCAAGGTGAAAGAGACCCTAGACTCCGGCGAGGTAGGCAACATCGTGCTCGTGAGGTCGAACACCCGGGACCCAGTCCCGAACCCCGCGCAGTGGCCCGACCTCAAGAGCAGCGGGGGGATATTCTTCGACACGTGCACCCACGACTACGACCTGGTGAGATGGCTCTGCGGCAGCGAGGTGAGCAGGGTGGAGGCCGAGGGGTCGCCGCGCTCGGAGCCCGACCAGCACACTGTCATAACGAACCTCTCGCTTGCGAACGGGGTGGTCGCGCAGGTGGACGCGAGCAGGATGTCCAGCTACGGATACGACGTGAGGGTCGAGGTGCTCGGCACGGAGGGAGCAATCTTCACCAGGCCCGACGCCACCAGCAGCATCAGGGTGCTGAAAGGCTCGCACGAAGACGTGGCCACCTACGCGTGGTACCCCGAGCGGTTCGCCGAGGCCTACAGGCTGGAGATGGAGTCGTTCGTGGACTCCATCGTCAAGGACTCCGACACCAGGGTGACGGCTCAGGACGGCAAGGCGGCCGTGGAGATCGCCGCCGCAGCGAGGAAGTCGATGCAGGAAGGGAAGGCTGTGAACCTCCCTCTCTGAGCTGCTATGGTCTCACTTTGGCCAGCGAGTCTGAGAGGGCGTCGACGGTCGCAGATATCGCCTTGGGCGTGGCCGACGTCCCCATGTGACCTATCCTGATTATCTTGCCGCTCAGGGACTCGAGCCCGTCCGCTATCATGATGTCGTACTCCTCGAGGAGCATCCTCCGCAGGGCGGCCGACCAGCCGGGGCGCACCTTGGCGACGCTGACGGTGTTGGAGTAGAAGCGCTTCTCCGTGAAGATCTCCAGCCCCATCCCCTCGAGGCCGTCCCTCGCCTGGGCGGCGGCCCTTGCGTGCCTCTTGTACCGGTTCTGGAGCCCCTCCTTCAGCACGAGGTCTGTCGCCTTTCGCAGGGCGACTATGACGGAGGTCGGCATGGAGGACGGATATGGGTGGCCCCAGGAGCCGTCCTTCTCGATGGCGTCGCTCCAAGTGTTGAGGTCGAGGAACAAGCTGTGGATGCGCGGCTTGTTCTTCTTCGCCGCCTCCCAGGAGGCCTTGCCTATCGCCACGGGCTGCGCGCCGAACACCCCGCCCATCGCCTTGCTCGCGTACCCTATCACGTAGTCGGCTCCCCATTCGTCCATCTTGACCTCCATCCCTCCGAAGGTCGAGATGGCGTCGAGGACGGTGAGCACGCCCCTCTTCCTGCAGACCCTGAAGATCTCGGCCGGAGAGCTCGCCGCGCCGGTGGAGGTCTCCGTGTGGACGAGGAACAGTGCCCTGCCCGCGACGTCCTTTCCAGCGGCGTCGAGGGCGGCCGCTACGTCCTCGGGGGTCGGCCCTGAGCCGAGCTTGGAGCGTATCACGACCGGCTTCGCACCGATCGCCTTCATCATCTGCGGGATCATGCCTGAGAAGACGCCGTTCACGCAGACGAAGCCCGTCCCTCCGCGCCCGACGAGGTTGACGACGGAGGTCTCCACGGCTACCTGCCCGGGGACGGGCATCAGGATGACCTCGCTCTTGGAGGTGCCGAAGACGCTCTTCAGCTTGGAGGTCGTGTCCTCGTAGATGCCCTTCCACTTCGCGCCGTAGTGAGGGAGCACCGGCTCCGAGAGCGCCTTCAGGACCTCCGGGTCGGGCTGAGAAGGCCCTGGTATCATTAGCAAGACTGGGACAACACTCCGGCTGTTCTACCGTCCCGGCCGTGGACGTTATTTAAGGCTCGCAAGGAGAATCGTCAGATTACCGTGAGGCTCTCGTAGGCCTGCTTGACCTCCTCGACCGACGCCTCGTCCTCGAGGGTGGCGACGTCTCCGAGCGGCTTGCCTTCCGCCACGGCCTTCACGAGCCGCCGCATTATCTTGCCGCTCCTGGTCTTCGGGAGCTTGTTCACGAAGTAGACCTGCGACGGCTCCGCGATGGGGCTGAAGTTGCTCCTGACCCAGAGCCGTATCTCCTTTCGCAGCTCCTCCCCGGGCGCGTACCCCTGCCTAAGAACCACGAACGCGATGGGCACCTCGCCCTTGATGGGGTCGGGGATCGCGACCACCGCGGCCTCGGAGGCCGCCTTGTGGGAGACGATGGACGACTCGAGCTCGAAGGTCCCTATCCTGTGCCCGGCGACCTTCAGGACCTCGTCTGCCCTGCCGGCGACCCAGATGTACCCGTCGTTGTCCTTGACCGCGTAGTCCCCGCAGAAGAAGAAGCCCTTCGAGGGGAAGCGCTCGAAGTACTGCTTGGCGTACCGCTCGGGGTCCCCCCACATCCCGGTCGGTGCGCCGGGCATGCCCGGCCAGCTGTTGCGTATGACGAGGAAGCCCTTCTGGCCGTGCTGCACGGACTCGCCCTTCTCGTCCACGACGTCGGCGTCTATCCCGGGGATGGGGAGCCCGTTCGTGCCGGGCTTCATCGGGATGAGCATGAGGCCGGGGAGGTTGCTGATCATCACTCCCCCTGTCTCGGTCATCCACCAGGTCGAGCCCACCGGGCACCTCTTCTCGCCCACGACCTCGAAGAGCCACCTCCAGGCGGACGGGTTGATCGGCTCGCCGACGCTGTGCATGAGCCTGAGGGAGCTCCTGTCGTGCTTCCTCACGAAGTCCTCGCCGAACCTCATCTGCATCCGAGTGGCAGTCGGGGTGGTGTAGAAGACCGAGACGCCGTATCTCTCTATCACCTGCCACCACCTGTCGGGCTGGGGGAAGTCGAGCGTCCCCTCGTAGATCACCGCGGTCGCCCCCTCCATGAGCGGGCCGAAGACGACGTAGCTGTGGCCCGTGACCCACCCGATGTCGGCGGGGCACCAGTAGACGTCGTCGTCCTTGATGTCGAAGACCCACTTCATCGTAGCGTGCAGGAGGACGGCGTAACCGCCCGTGTCGTGGATCATGCCCTTGGGCTTGCCGGTGGTCCCGGAAGTGTAGAGGACGTAGAGCGGATGCTCGCTCTCGAGCGGCTCCGGCTCGACGCGCGCGGAGGTCGGGACTCCGCGCATGAGGTCGTCGAACCAGTAGTCCCTCCCGGGCTTCATGTTCGCCTCCTTCGAGCCCGTCCTCCTGACGACTATGACTTGGCTGACCGTCCTGGTCTGCTCCAGCGCGCTGTCTGCGATCCCCTTGAGGTCCACCTGCTTGCCCCTCCTGTTCAGCCCGTCCGCCGTCACCAGCAGCTTGGCGCCCAGGTCGTTGATCCTTGAAGCCAGCGCCTCCGCGCTGAAACCGCTGAAAACCACCGTGAAAGTCACGCCCAGCCTCGCCGCCGCGAGGAGGACGACGAACGCCTCCGGGATCATGGGAAGGTAGACGGCCATCCTGTCGCCCTTCTTCATCCCGAAGTTGTTCTTCAGCAGGAAGGCGAACCTGTTCACCTCCCTCCACAGGTCGAAGTAGGTGAGCTTCCTCACCTCTGAGGGCTCCCCGTCCTTGCCCACCGCCTCGCCTTCCCAGATGAGCGCCACCTTGTTCCTCCTGGGCCCTTGGACGTGCCTGTCCAGCGCGAGCTGCGACAGGTTCAGCGCGCCTCCCTCGAACCACTTCGCCACGTGGGGATGGTCTCCCGCGCTGAGGACCTTGTCCCAGTGCCTCTGCCAGGGGAGCTCGTTGGCGACGCGCTCCCACTGGTTCGCGGCATCTTTGACCGACGACGCGTGCATGGCGCGGTACTCATCGAGGTCGGCCCTTCGGTGCGCCCAGTTGGGGAGCTCGATTCGCTCTTCGAACGGGAGGGACTCGCCGAGTATCTCGGCCTCTCCTGTCAATTGGGGTCGCGGTTTCGGTCTCTGCTCGGCGTATTAAGGGTTCGAAGGATTCACAACCTATATCACGCGGGGGATTTCCATCGTGATCTAGTTGGACTCTCCCCCCGACCAGCAGGCCGCCCTCAGGCTCGAGGCGCTCGTGAAGTCCTACGGCGACGTCAAGGCGGTCAGGGGCATCAACCTCACTCTGAAGAGGGGGGAGATCCTCGGCCTGCTCGGCCCGAACGGAAGCGGCAAGTCCACGACCATGAAGATGGTGCTGGGGATACTGAAGCCCGACAACGGGAAGGTCTTCATCAACGGCCAGGACGAGGCGACCGCGCCCGTCGAGCTGAAGAAGAAGCTCGGGTACGTCCCGGAGACCCCTCAGCTCTACGAGTTCCTCACGGGGATCGAGTACATCGACTTTGTGGCCGAGATGTACGGCGTCCCTCCGTCGGAGAGGAAGGAGAGGGTCTCGCACTTCCTCGAGGGGATGCAGCTCGCGGGGCACGAGAACGAGATGATCAGCGGCTACTCGCAGGGGATGAAGCAGAAGATCACGCTGATCTCCGCGCTCGTCCACAAGCCGCAGATACTGGTCCTTGACGAGGCGCTGAACGGCCTCGACCCGCGCTCCGCTCGGCTGGTGAAGGACCTGCTCAGGGAGCTGGCCAGCGAGGGGGTTTCGATCCTCTTCAGCACCCACGTGCTCGAGATAGCGCAAGCCCTCTGCGACAGGGTGGCCATCATGTACCAGGGGACGATAATGGCCGAGGGGACGGTCGCCGAGCTCAGGCAGACCGCGGGGCTCCCCGGTTCGAGCCTGGAGGAGGTCTTCCTGAAGATGACCGGGACGGACGACATAGGCGAGGTTGTCAGGGAACTCTCCCGATAGGAGGGGGCAGGGAGCATGACAACGAAGGGCCGAGTCTACGCCATCGCGCTGATACTCGCAAAGTCCCAGCTGCGATCCGGGCGGAGCGGGAGAGGCGGCGAGAGCATCTTCAGGAACCCTTCGTTCCTTGGGGTGATAGACGCGGTCGCCTTCGCCGCCTGCGCCCTCTTGGGTTTCTTCGTCGCCGGAATCATCCTCTCGCTGCCGTCTGCACAGGGACAGTCGCTCATAGCGGCCGTCAAGGAGAGCCTGGTCTTCGTCCCAGTCCTCGTCCCGAGCATCGTCCTGGTCGCGGGGGTGCTCTTCGAGCTCAGCGCGTCCTCGAAGTTCGCCTCCAGCGACGCGATAAACTGGCTCCCGGTGACGCAGAGGGAGTACGTCGCCGCTTCCGTGATCTCCGTCGCGTACACCTACTCTTTGGTGCCTTCCGTGATAATGGGGCTGACCCTCGGGCCGGCAGTGAGGTTCGGATACGGGGGGACTTGGGTCGAGATGCTCGCCCTGAGCTGCGTCTCCCTGTTCTACGGCGGGGCGATCGTCGAGATATTGAGGGCGGCCATCAACAGGGTCAGCAACGTCGTGATGGGGCGCGCCAGGCGCGGCGCGCTCGTCCTCAGGCTTGCGGCCACGGTCGGGGTGATCCTGGTGGTCGAGGTGATATTCAACTTCGTCTTCCTCATCGACCTCGTGGGGAGCTTCAACTCGGCGCTCAACGCGGTCGAGTTCCTCCCTGTCCTGTGGGCGTCCCTCGCAGTCAGGGCGAGCCTCGTGGGCGACGTAGCCCAGAACGCGGCATACACCGCGGCGACGGTCGCCTTCTCCGCGGGGATGCTCTGGGTGGCCATCAAGGTCCGCTCTAGGTATTGGTCGCCGACGCCCTCCCAGGTGAGCGTGGGGGGCGGGGAGTACAAGCCCGGCGCGGGCTCTCCCTTCTTCTCGCTGTTCGGCTTGAGCGCCGCGGAGGCGACGCTCGTCAAGAAGGACCTCAAGGGGCTGACGAGGCGTCGCGAGCTTCTCCAGTACTTCGCGATCCCCTTTGTCCTCGGCATCGTGTTCATCTTCGAGATATTCGTCAACCCCGGCGTGAGCCAGGCGTCCACCGCGACGCCCCAGGTCCCCTCAGCGACCGACCAGATCCCCATCTGGTTCGTGGGCGGTCTCTTCGGCCTCATCATCTCGTCGATAAGCTTCGGTCAGGAGCAGAGGTCCGCCTCCCTGCTCTACTCCCTCCCTCTGACCGCCAAGCAGGTGCTGCGCGCCAAGCTGTTCACATCCATGCTGCTGGCCATGGTCGCGACCATCGGGATATTCGTCGTCGTCACGGTCATCACCAGGCCGCCGCCCATCGCCACGCTCCAGAACCTCGTGATCGCGGTAGCGATAACCGCACAGGAGGTTTGCATCGGGACGGCGTTCGGGGCGAAGTACCCCGACTTCCAAGAGAGGCCCAGGCCCAGGTTCGTCGACCCCTTCGGGATAATCGCGATGGTGATAGTCGGCATGGTCGTCGTCGTGATCACCGCCCTCCCTTCGATCGTCGGCGACGCGCTGGCTCTCTATCCGGGGCTCGAGTCGAAGGTCCAGGCCCTCTACCTGGTCTCGCTCGCCTTCGCCGTCGCCGTAACCGCCCTCTCCTACAGCTGGGCCAGCCGCGAGGCCAAGAAGCTCTTCGTGGAGTTCAAGTGGTGAGCGCGACAAGGTTTAATCCCAAGGCGGCGACGGCAGGGCAGGCACTTGAAAGACGGCGCCTACGGCTACGACTCCTACCTCTCTCCCTTCACGTGGCGCTACGGCAGCGGGGAGATGAGGGCGCTCTTCTCCGAGACTCGCAGGAGGGCGACGTGGAGGAAGGTGTGGCTGAGCCTGGCGGAGGCAGAGGCGGACCTCGGCCTCCTCTCGGGGAAAGAGCTCGAGGGCATCAAGAGGAGCTCTGGCGAGGAGGAGGTAGACATAGCAAGGGCCCACGAGATAGAGAAGCGCATCAAGCACGACCTCATGGCTGAGCTGAGGGTCTTCGCAGAGCAGGCGAGGGAGGGGGGAGGGAAGCTGCACCTCGGCGCGACCTCCATGGACATCGAGGACAACGCCGACGTCATGATATTCGACAAGGGGCTCGAGCTCTTGCTGGGGCGGCTGGTGAGCTGCCTCGACGCCGCCGCGGGGAGGGTCAGGAGGCACAAGGGGCTGGTCTGCATGGGTTGGACGCACCTCCAGCCTGCCGAGCCCACCACCGTCGGGTACAGGTTCGCGAACTACGCCCAGGACATCGTGCTGGACATCAGGCTCATCGAGACGATCAGGAAGGAGTTCTTGAAGGGCAAGGGCGTCAAGGGGGCCGTAGGAACCTCGGCGAGCTTCAGGAAGCTCCTGGGGAGCGAAGCGAAGGTGAGGCGGCTCGAGGAGGACGTGATGTCGGGGCTGGGGATAGGGTACTTCGACGTCTCCACTCAGACATACCCCAGGAAGCTGGACTACCTCGTCCTCTCGGCGCTCGCCTCGGTCGCGGCCTCCTGCGCCAAGTTCGGCCTGGACATGCGCGTGCTCCAGTCCCCCGCCTTCGGCGAGCTCTCAGAGCCCATCGAGGAGTCGCAGGTCGGCTCGAGCGCCATGCCGTTCAAGAAGAACCCGGTCACGGCGGAGAGGATGTGCTCCCTTGCAAGGGTGGTCTCGGTGATGCCCATGGTCGCGTTCATGAACGCGTCGAACACGATCCTCGAGAGGACCCTCGACGACTCGGCGGCCAGGAGGATCGTCATCCCCGAGGCGTTCCTGGCCGTGGACGAGTGCCTCGCGATCTACGAGAGGCTGATGAGGGGCCTTCGGCTGTACCCCGCGATGATCGAGAAGAACCTGGAGAGGTTCGGGGCCTTCGCAGGGACCGAGGCCGTGATGATGGAGCTCGTCGCGAAGGGGGAGGACAGGCAGAAGATGCACGAGCTCATCAGGTCAAAGTCGTTCAAGGCGTGGGAGTCGGTGATGAAGGGCGAGCCGAACCCCATCGGGCGCCTCCTCTCGGAGGACAGGGTGATAGCCTCGAAGCTCTCGAAGAAGCAGATCAAGCTGCTGCTGGACCCCTCCACCCACACCGGCGACGCCCGCGAGAGCTGCGAGCTCTTCCTCAAGAAGGTCGTCTCCCCGATCCTTGCTGGGCGAAAGAAAGCGAGCCGACCCAAGGTCGAGTACTGAGGGCGCGGGCCGCGGCTCTAGGATACGCGCTTCGTCCCTACGGTCACGCCCTCGCCCTTCCTCACAGCGCCTATCTGCCAGCCGTCGAAGCCCCTCTTCCTATAGTCGCGGATCACCCCCTCGACCTCGTCGCGAGGCGTGACGAGGCAGAGCCCCACGCCCATGTTGAAGGTCCTGTACATCTCCATGTCGCTCAGGCTCCCCTCCTCCTGGAGGAACGCGAAGATGGGCGGGGCGCTCCCCTTCTCGAGCGCGCTCAGCCTGAACTGCAGCTTCCTCTGGCCGACGAGGCGCGTGAGCTTGGTGAAGGCTCCGCCAGTTATGTGCGCTATCCCGTGCACCTCGCGCCGCCTCACAGCGTCGAGGGTGGGGGCGACGTAGATCTTCGTGGGCTTCAGGAGGGCCTCGCCTATGCTCTCGCCGAGGCCCGCGGCCTCCTCGTCGAGGTTGTGGCCTCTCACCAGGCGCCTGGCAAGGGTGTATCCGTTCGAGTGCAGCCCCGAGCTGCCTATCCCCACCACGGCGTCGCCCTCGCGGACGGCGCTCCCGTCGATGAGCGACCCCTTCTTCACCAACCCGACCCCCATCGAGACAAGGTCGAAGCCGTAGCCGTCGATCCCCTTCAGGAGGTCGCCCACTATCGCCGTCTCACCCCCCACGATGGCGGCCCCCGCGTCCTTTGCGCCCGCCACGAGCCCCCGGGATATCTGCGTCACGAGCTCGTCGTCCTCCTTCTGGAGCGCGAGGTAGTCGAGGAGCGCCACGGGCTCGGCGCCCATGCAGATGAGGTCGTTCACGGTCATCGCGACGCAGTCGATGCCGATGGTGTCGAACCTTCGCATCTCCTGGGCTATCAGCACCTTCGTCCCGACTCCGTCGGTGTGCATGGCGAGGAGCCTCTGGCCGCCGATGTCGATCAGCCCCGCGTAGTGGCCTATCCTCATCGCCGGCTCGCCGAACTTGCCCTTCCTCGTCTCGAACGTGGCTGAGAGGGAGTCGGCTATCGTCCCCTGGATCGAGCGGACCTTGGTGAGGTCGACGCCGGCGCGGGCGTAGGCGTCGCCGTGTCTCTCTCGGTTCTCCTTGGGCAAGGGTGGGCCTTTTCCTGGTCGTTGTGCGACGCTTAGAGTTTTCTGCCGGTGATGCTCTCGTACACGTGGGCGTACCTCCGGCTCACCTCTTCGACCAGCTCGCGAGGAAGCTCTGGGGGGGTCGGGACGGGCTTTCCCGCCTTCCTGGCGGCGTCGAGCGCTGCCTTGTAGCCGGACGACTGGAGCCAGTCGCGGATGGGCTGCTTGTCGTAGCTCTCCTGGGACTTGCCAGGGGCGTAGGAGGCAGACGGCCACATCCTGAACTCGTCTGGCCCGATGGAGTCGGCCATGAGGATGCTCCCGTGGGCGTCCTTTCCGAACTCCAGCTTGAGGTCCGCGAGTATGAAGCCCGCGCCCTTCGCCCTCTCGGACATCTTCTCGTAGACCTGGATCGTCGACGACTTCACCTGTTTCAGCTCGGGGGCCGTCATGAGCTTGTCCTTGATGATCTGGGCCTCGGTGATCGGCTCGTCGTGGACCTCGGACTTGGTCGTGGGGTCGAAGAACGGAGCCGGGAGCTTCGCCGCCAAGGTCTTCGGCACTGGGAGGGAGACCTCGCCCTTGCTCATCCTCTCGAAGAGGCTCCCGTAGAGGTACCCCCTCACGACGCACTCGACCATTATCATCTTGAGCTTCTTGACGACCATCATGTTGTTCCCCTCGAGCCTCACCATGTGGTGGGGCACTCCGAGCGTCTCGAACCAGTACGCCCCCATCTTGCAGAGCGCCTCCCCCTTCCTAGGGATGGTCGTCGGGAGGACCACGTCGAACGCCGAGACGCGGTCGGTGAAGTGGAAGAGCAGGTGGCCGGCGTCCAGGTCGTAGATGTCCTTGACCTTGCCCGACCGGACGAATCGCCCGGGGGGCTTTTGCGACTGGCCCCTCATCGCCACGCTAGCCTCATCTTCTCCAGCCTCCCGCTGACCTTGCGGTCGCGGAGGCCCACGATCTCGGCGGCGAGGATGCCCGCGTTCCTCGCGTTGTCGATCCCCACGCAGCCGACGGGGACACCGGGCGGCATCTGCACGATCGAAAGCAGAGAGTCAAGGCCGTTGAGCTTGGCGCTCACTGGGACCCCGATCACTGGCTTGATGGTCTGGGAGGCGATCACGCCTGGGAGGTGCGCCGCGAGGCCTGCCACTGCGATGAAGACTTCTGCCTTCGACCCGGCGAGGTACTTGCGCAGCCCTTCCGGGTTCCTGTGCGCCGAGAGGAACTGGACGTCGTGCGAGACTCCCAGCTCGGTGAGCGCCTTCACGGCGTCGTCGACGACCTGTTGGTCGCTCTTGCTTCCCGCGATTATTGCAACCCGTATGTCCTCTGGCATTCTCTCGCTACCCACTCCCGCTCCGAGTGTTTTTGAATGCTTTCTTGCCCGCTCCGTTCATCGCGCCGGCCTGACCACCCTCTTCTCGGTCACGACGACGTCGAGGGGGACGTCGTGCCTGGACGCCGGGATGTTGGGGAGCCGCTGAGACTCCAGTGCGAGGCCGACCTTCGTCACCCGCTTCGCTCCCGCGAGCGCGCGGTCGAAGTACCCTGCCCCGTAGCCGAGGCGGTGCCCCTTCTCGTCCCAAGCCACGAGGGGCACGAGGACTAGGTCCGCCTCCCTGATGGAGATGGGGCGGAGGTGACCTTTCTTCGGCTCGAGTATCCCGAACGCCCCGGGGGCGAGGTCGTCCTCGAACGAGTCTATCTCGGAGAAGCTCAGGGTCTTGGACGAGACGTCGGTGACGACCACGGCGACCCGCTTCCCCTCCCCGAGGGCGCGCTCTATGATGTGTCGCGTCTGGACCTCGTCCTCCTTGGCGCAGTACGACACCAGGAGCCGCGCGTCCCGGTACTCCCTCAGCGACCGCAGGTTCGACTCGACGAGGGTGCTCAGCTCCGCCAGCTCTCCTTGGGCGATGGACCTCCTCTTGCGCAGAGCGGCGGCCCTGATCCCCTGCTTTCTCTCCCTCACGTCTGCCGGGTTACCGCGACGGGCGTCCCGCAGCAATCACTTCAGCACCCCCGCGTCCTTCAGGCCGTTCTGAAGCGCGGTGGCGATGAGGGTGTTCTCCATCAGCATGGCGATGGTCATCGGCCCCACGCCTCCCGGGACGGGGGTTATCATGGAGGCCTTCTGCGACACCTCCTCGAACTCGGCGTCCCCGGTGAGCTTCCCGTGGACCCTGTTCATCGCGACGTCGACCACGACCGCGCCTTCCTTCACCATCTCCCTCGTCAGGGTGAAGCCGGGCCGCCTGCCGACGGCTGTGACCACGACGTCCGCCTGCCTCGTGATCGAGATGAAGTCGACGGACTTTGAGTGGCACACGGTGACGGTCGCGTCCTCGGCGAGGAGGAGGTGCATGAGCGGCCTCCCGACCAGGGCGCTCCTGTTGATGATCACGCACCTCGACCCCGTGAGCGGGACGTTGTAGTGGTGGAGCAGCTCCATTATCCCCTTGGGCGTGCACGGCACGAGGATGCCTTGGTTGTAGAAGAGCCGGCCCATGTTGGCGGCCGTGAGGCCGTCGACGTCCTTCGCTGGCGAGATCTGCTCAATCATCTCCCTCGGCTCCAGGTGCCCGGGCAGCGGAAGCTGGAGGAGGATCCCGTTCACCGACTTGTCTGAGTTGAGCCTGCGTATCAGGAGGGAGAGGTCCTGGGGAGGCGAGGTCCCCGGGAGGTGGTAGGTCTCGAGGCCTATGCCGACCTCTTGCGCCGCGCGGTGCTTGCCCCCAAGGTAGACCTTGGAGGGCGCGTCGTCGCCCACGAGGATGGTCGCCAGCTTCGGGACGGCCCCCGCGCCCTTCATCATCGCCGCCTCTTGGGCGAGGCGGGACTTGATCTCCGCCGCCAGTGCCCTGCCGTCCATTATGGTGGCGGTCATTTCCTTGCTATCACCACTCTGCGGCCCTCGATTTTTAGCCTTCCTTCGACGAACAGCTTGACCGCGAGCGGGTAGAGCCTGTGCTCCTGCCTAAGGATCCTCGCTGAAAGGGACTCTGGGGAGTCCCCCTCCTCCACCTTCACCGCGCCCTGGAGGATTATCGGGCCCGAGTCGACCTCGGGGACAACGAAGTGCACGGTGCACCCCGAGACCTTGACCCCGTACTCGAGCGCCTGCTCCTGCGCCCTCAGCCCTGGGAACGACGGGAGCAGGGCGGGGTGGATGTTGATGATCCTGCCCTTGAACGCGTCGACGAACTCGGGCGAGAGCAGCCTCATGAAACCGGCGAGCGCGACGAGACCGCCTTTCGTGGTCACTCCCTTGTCTCTGAGGACGTCGAGGAGCCTCATGTCGTAGTCTAGCCTGCTGGCCGCCTCGGCCGGGTCGAGCCAGACGGCTTCGATCCCGTGGCTCAGCGCCGACTTCAGTGCCCTCGCGTCGCGCTTGTCGCTTATCACGACGGCCACCCTCGCGCCCTTGATCCCTCCGCGCTCTATGGCGCGGATGATGGCGAGCATGTTGCTCCCCCTGCCGGAGACGAGGATTCCTATGTTGCAGGTCGGGGCGGCGGGCAAAGGCGCTCAGGCCTTCAACTCTTTCTTGGGCTTGACCGCGCCCAGCTTGGAGTAGTCCCCGTTGATGCACGCGAAGCAGAGGCTATCCTTCGGGAGGCCTATCGCCTCCGCGAGCCCGTCGATGTCGTTGTAGTGCAGCTCGTCGACCCCCAGCGACTTCGCGACCTTGGCGCTGATCGCCTCGATGTCCGTCTCGTCGCGCGCCACCCTGTACGCGAGGAGCTCCTCCCTGCTGGGGAAGTCGACCCCCATGTAGCACGGGTGCATTATGGGCGGGAAGGTTATCGCCATCTTGATGCTCTTGGCGCCAGCCTCGCGGAGGGCTTCTACGATGATCTCGGAGCTGGTGCCGCGCACGACGCTGTCGTCGACCACGATCACGTCCTTGTGCTGGATGGTCTCCTTGATGGGAATGATCCTCTTCACCACCTCCTCGCGCCCGCCCTGCTTGGGCTCGATGAAGCTCCTCATGCTGCCCTTCCGCCTGTACCTGTCCTTCATGAGCCCTTCGTCCATCGGGATGCCGCTCTCCGTCGAGTAGCCGAGCGCAGCGGGGCGCGCCGAGTCCGGCACCGGGATGACGACCTTCCCCTTCATCCTCCTCCGTCGGGCGAGGATCTTGCCCACGTTCTTCCTCGCCTCGTACACGTTCACGCCGTCGATGACCGACGCGGGATGGGCGAAGTAGGTGTACTCGAAGGAGCAGTGGGCGGACGCGACCTTGGGCGCAAACCGGAAGGCCTCGAACCCCTTCTTGGGGCTGCCCAGGCGCACCATCTCTCCCGGCGCCACGTCTCGGATGAACTGCGCCTCGACCGCGGTGAGGGCGCAGCTCTCGGAGGCTGCGATGTAGGTCCCCGACCTCTCGTGGAGCCCGATGCAGAGCGGCCTGTAGCCCCTCGGATCTCTCGCCGCGAAGACCTCTCCCTGCTTGTTGATTATCGTGAAGGTGTACGCGCCCTTTACCTCCTTGGAGAGGCGCTCGAATGCCCAGAACCAGTCGTTCTCCTCCTTCAGGATCTGGAGGAGCCTGTGCCCCACCACCTTCGTGTCGGTGGAGCAGTCGGCGCCCGAGCGGGACGCCAGGACGGTCTTCTGGAGGTCCTCGGTGTTCACGATGGTCCCGTTGTGGGCGATGCTGAACTCGCTCCCGAACTGGATCGGCTGCGCGTTGCCCAGGTTGGAGCGCCCCTTCGTCGAGTACCTGATGTGCCCGATTCCCGAGCCCCCCTTGTACCCGTTGAGCTCTCGGGCGAAGTTCGTCCAGTTGAATGCCAGGCCCATCCGCTTGAAGACGGGCTTCCCGTTGACCGCTATCCCCCAGGACTCCTGCCCCCTGTGCTGGAGTGCCTCGAGGCCCTTCAGTATCTTAGGGACGACGTCGGTCCCCTTGCTCGAGTATGCGCCGAACACACCGCACGCTTCTTTGGCGCCCATCTAGTCCATCAGCCCCGGTATCGCGCCCTCCCACTTTGCGCGCATCGACGTGATGGGGACGCTCGCGAGACGCGAGCTCCCGGAGTAGAACGACAGCGCCGCCCCGCCCACCTTCCCGATCACTTCGTGGGGCACCCCCGCGCGGCGCAGGGCCGCAGATACCGCTCTCCCGTCCGCGCCCGTGACCACGAACCTCCCGTGGGACTCGGAGAAGAGTGCGTCGAGGGGCGTCGCGCAGCTGCCCGGTACGGTCGAGACGTCGACCCTCGCGCCCAAGCCGCCCGCCATCGCCATCTCCGCGAGCGCGACGCCGAGCCCCCCGCTGGAGCAGTCGTGGACCGCGTCAACGGCTCCCGAGTCGATCAGCCTCAGGACCGCTCGGCAGGTCTTGAGGTCCTCTCGCGCGTCTACCCTGGGAGACGGCTGGATCCCTCTCACGGACGCCGGGAACCTCGATGAGAGCTCGGACCCCCCGAGCTCGGGCTTCGTCTTGCCGACGACGACCACCGAGCCCCCCTCCTTCCTGAAAGCCATCGTCCTGAGGTTCTCCGCTCTGGAGGCCAGGCCGACGACGAGGGCGATCGGGCTCGGCTTTATCGCTCGGCCTGTCGCAGAGTCCTCGTTGTAGAAGCTTACCTTCCCCCCGACCACCGGGAGGCCGTACGCCCTGCAGTAGTCGGCCATCCCCGTGAGGGTCTCGCGGAAGGCCCAGTAGACTTCGGGGTCGGACGGGTCCCCGGACTGGAGGTGGTCGACCAGCGCGATGGGCTCCGCCCCGACCGCCACCACGTTCCTGCACGCCTCCGCCACGCAGCCTGCGGCGCCTTGGTACGGGTCGAGGGAGGCCTGCCTGCTGTTGCCGTCGCCCTTTATCGCGAGGAACTTGCCGTTGGGCAGCCTCATCACAGCGGCGTCCGCCTGCCCCGGCTTGACGACCGTCCTGACCCCCACCTCGTGGTCGTACTGCTGGTAGACCCACCTCTTGCTCGCGATGTTGGGCGAGGACAGGAGCGAGAGCAATGCCTCCTTGAGGCCTGGCTGTTCCCTTCTGCCTGAGGCTGCGGGGACGGGCCGCGCCTGCTTTGGCTTCGTGTAAGGCCAGTTGACGAGGGGGGCGTCGGTGACCAGCGAGGAGGGGAGGTCGGCGACCACCTTCCCGTCCCATCTTAGCACGAGCTCTGGGGTGGACGTCACCTTGCCGATGGCAGAGTGGGGGACTCCGTACTTTTCGAGGACCGAGATCACGCCCTCCCCTCCGCCTGGCCCGGAGGGCAACACGAGGAGCATCCTCTCCTGAGACTCTGAGATCATTATCTCGGTGGGCGACATGTCGTCCTCCCGCAGCCTGACCCTCTTCAGCTCCACGTCCACCCCGGTTCCCCCCTTCGAAGCGACCTCGGAGAGGGCCGTGGAGAGGCCGCCCCCTCCAAGGTCCTTCATCCCCCTTATCGCTCCGTGGCGCGAGACTATCTCCAGCAGGGCGTCCAGGAGGAGCTTCTTCATGAACGGGTCAGGCACCTGGACGGAGGAGCGCTCGCTCGCCGCGTCCTCCTTGAGGTTCTTGGAGGCGAACGTGGCTCCCTTGATGCCGTCCCTCCCCGTGCTCCCGCCGATCAGGACTAGGACGTCGCCGGGCGCCTTCGCCTCGCCGAGGATGAGGTCCCCCTTCCTGCCGACCCCGACGCACGCGACGTCGACGAGGCAGTTCCTCTCGAACGAGTCGTCGAACTCTATCTCCCCCGCCACCGTGGGGACGCCCACGCAGTTGCCGTAGTCGGCTATCCCCCTCACCACGTTCTTGAGGAGCCACCTGGAGTGGCCGCTCCTCTCGATTAGCCCGAACCTCAGGATGTCGACGAGCGCTATCGGCCTGCTCGCCACCGAGAGAATGTCCCTGAGGACCCCGCCTATCCCGGTGGATGCGCCGCCGTAGGGGTCGACGGCCGAGGGGTGGTTGTGGCTCTCAATGTGCAGGGTCACCACGTACCCGTCTCCGACGTCCACGACTCCCGCGTCGTAGCCCGGGCCGAGGACGACCCGTTTCCCCGTGGTGGGGAAGAGCTTGAGGAGGCCTCTGGAGGACTTGTAGCTGCTGTGCTCGGACCACTCGGCGTCGATTATCGACCACTCGGTCTCGTTGGGCTCGCGGCCCAGCGACCTTCTCACGAACGCGATCTCTTTCTGGGTGAGCCCGAGCCCCAGCTGCTCCGCCTTCAAGCCCTCTTCCCGCCTCCGGTCTTGACCAGCAGGGAGGAGAGGACCAGGGCGCCGTCGGCTCGGCCCAGCGGGCTGAGGAGGGCCTTCGTCGCCCTCTCCGGGTGCGGCATCAGCCCCACGACGTTCCCCTCCTTGTTGCAGACGCCGGCTATGTTGTGCACCGTCCCAGTCGGGTTGCTGGCCGGGGTGACCCTGCCGGCCGCGTCGCAGTACCTGAAGGCGACCATCCCGTCCTTCTCGAGCTGCGCGAGCTCGGAGGGCGGGAGGTAGTAGCGCCCCTCCCCGTGCGCGATCGGGAGGCCCAGCACTTGGCCCTCCTTGAGCCCCGAGGTGAACGGGGTCTTGGTGTTCTCCACGCGGACGAACGTCCACTCGCAGACGAACTTCAAGCTGGAGTTGCGAAGCAGAGCCCCCGGCAGGAGCCCGCTCTCGACGAGAATCTGAAAGCCGTTGCAGACGCCGAGGACCGGCGTCCCCCTGTCTGCGAGGCGCTTCACCCTCGCCATGGCGGGCGAGTTGGCGGCGATGGCCCCGGCCCTGAGGCGGTCGGCGAAGGAGAAGCCGCCCGGGAGCACGACGGCGCCGTAGGCTCCGCTTCCTAGGGAGCTGTCCTCGTGCCACACGAGGACGGGCTCTATGCCTCTGATGGTCCTGAGCGCGGCCATGATGTCGAGGTCGCAGTTGCTCCCCGGGAACCTGATCACGGCGACCTTCATTGGCCCGGCATCCTCCCGACGGAGACCTCGCAAGAGTGGGCCGCTGGGTTGAATATCCGAAGCTCGTTGCACATCTTCTCCACGAGGCGCTTCGCAGAGGCGGCGTCGGGCGCGACGACCCTGACCCGCAGGTACTTCCCCGCGCGAATCGACTCGACCTGCTCGAAACCTGACTTGGCGACAAGGTCGTGGAGTATGGTCTCACCCTCGGGCTCTCGCACGCCCGGCTTGTTGGAGATGACCACGCTCACCTCAAACGTGCGACCTTTAGTCGTGAATAACGCCAATTTTCCGCGTCTATTTAAGTCGGATTTGCCACGTTCCTGTTAAACCGGCCGGCTACCGATACGGCGAAATAGCTAGCGCGGCGAGGAGCCGGCAGCGACGGAGAGAGGGTGAGCGAATGTCGAAGTCAACCGATTACATCGAGGTCAAGACGGCGATACTGAGCGTCGCTGACAAGTCAGGGCTGGTCGAGCTCGCGAAGGGCCTGCGCTCGTTCGGGATCGAGCTGCTGGCAACGGGCGGGACATTCAGCGCGCTCAAGGAGGGGGGCGTGGACGTCAGGAGCCTCAGCGAGGCGATGGGGCTCTCGGAGGCTCTCTCTGGACGGGTGAAGACGCTCCACTCGAACCTGTTCGCTGGGATCCTCGCCAAGAGGGGGGACGCCGGGCACATGAAGGAGCTGAAGGAGATGGGGGTCGCCCCCATAGACATGGTCGTCTGCAACTTCTATCCCTTCGAGAGGGTCTCGAGGGACCCGGGCGCCACGGACGAGACTGTGATCGAGAACATCGACATAGGCGGGCCGTCGATGGTGCGGGCCTCGACGAAGAACCACCTCTACGTCACGGTGGTCCCGTCGCCTAAGCTCTACGGGACGGTCCTCGAGGAGCTCAAGAGGAACCGGGGGAAGGTCGGGCTCGCGCTGAGGAAGGCCCTCGCGGTGGAGGCCTTCGCGACGACGGCCTCGTACGACGCGGCGATCTACAACGAGCTGAGGAGGAGGTTCTCGCCGGGAGAGGCCTTCCCCGCCAAGTTCGTGCTCTCGGCGTCGAAGTACCGAGACGCGAGGTACGGGGAGAACCCCGACCAGAAGGCGGCGGTCTACTCGATCGACGGGGCGAGGAGCATGACCGGGTGGAAGCAGCTGACCGGCGACGCGCTATCGTTCAACAACTACCTCGACATCGGCAGCGCCTACGACATCGTGGAGGGCTTCGAGGACTTTCCCACCGCCGCGACCGTGAAGCACGGCCAGATCAGCGGGTTCGCCTTCGCCCCGACCATCTCGAAGGCGTACGCGCTGGCGCACGCCTCAGACCCCGAGGCGGACTTCGGGGGGACGGTGATAGTGAACCGGGGGGTCGACCTCGCCGCCGCCCGCCTGATCGGGAGGAACGAGGGAAAGAAGGACGCATCGGTATACACGGAGATACTCATAGCCCCGGGCTATGAGTCCGCCGCGCTCAAGCTGCTCGAGGCGAAGCAGAAGAAGAAGATTCGGATGATCCAGGCAGTCGAGAGGCCCGACTACATGTACGACCTCAAGGAGCTCGAAGGGGCGCTCCTGCTCCAGGACGCCGTCGACTACAGGAACAAGCTCGACCCGGGCAAGCTGACTTTCCCGACGAAGGCCAAGCCCGACAAGGGGACGGTCCAGAGGCTGCTCGCGACGTGGGAGCTGGTGAGGCGAGTCCAGTCGAACGGCATAGTGGTGGCAGACGGGAGGCTGGGGAAGAAGGGGGGCCTCGAAGAGTTCTGGACGCTGGGCGTCGCGAGCTTCAGGAAGAGGAGCGGCGCGGTCAAGATCGCCCTCGACAACGCGGGAGCGAGGGCGAGGGGTGCGGTCTGCGCCTCGGACGGGTTCTTCCCCTTCCGCGACAACGTAGACCTCCTTGGGAAGGCGGGCGTCGCCGCCGTGATCCAGCCGGGAGGCTCGATAAGCGACCCCGAGGTGGTGAAGGCGGCCGACGAGTACGGCATCGCAATGGCAATCACCCACACTAGGGCGTTCAAGCACTGAGATCCAGCCGGCACATCTTAAATTGCAGAGGTTGCGACCCCGCGGCCTAGAGAAAAATGGCCTCCTCCCACGTCCTCGGCATCACTGGCGCATTGACGCTGATCTTCTTGTTTTCGCAGGCCCTCGTGCCGGCCTACGCCGCCACGAGCTACACGATAACCGTGCAGACCGCCTCGCCCTCGTATTCGGGCGCTCAGCCGATAGCGATCTCGGGCGTGGTCTCACCGGCGCCGGGTGCAAACACCGCGGTCATAATCACGATAAAGAACTCGGCGGGAAGCGTGGCTGACGTCGTCTACTCCAACCCCGACCCGTCGAGCGGGAGCTACTCCGGCACCTCAGTGCCCGGCGGGAACCCCGCGTGGACTGCGGGCACCTTCACGGTCAATGCCACCTGGGGCGGCAACGGGTCGACCGCGTCGATGGTCACCACGTTCACGTACTCTCCCACCGTTACCACGACGACTACGACTACCGTGAGCACCTCCGACACGTCGACGACTTCGGTCACCACTACCGCAGCGACGAGCGCAACGACAACTTCGACGGCGCCCGAGTTCCCATCGAGCGCATTGGCGGTCGTGGCCCTTGTCGCCGTCGCGATGGTCGCGGCCCTCTCGAGGAAGGGCGCCTTCAGGCCCGCCGGAAGCCTGGGTCGCTGACGGGGCGGGTCTGGGCGACAAGCGTAAACTGATTAAATAGAGAGCATCTTCGGGCGAACCCTGCGGCGACCTTTACGATGAAACCAGACCAGTTAATGCGGATGCCAGTCACAGACCTCCTGACGGAGGCCGAGATCTTCCCGTCGGGAGACCTTGTCACGAGGGTGATAGGGTACCTCAGGGAATCGAAGCTCATGGAGGCCTTCGCGGACGACGGCGATGCCACGACGTGCATCGTCTCTGTTCGGGACCTCCTGAACGTGACGAGCCTCAACACCAAGATCCTTTCGGTCATGCACCAGGTGCCCCGTCTTGGGCCTAACAACACGGTCAGCGACGCTGCGACGCTCATGCACGAGTACAGGACCCGGTCGATGCCGGTCTACAAGGAGAAGAAGCTCATCGGCCAGATCACGTCCCCGTCGATAGTCGCAAGGCTGCTCGACTCGGACACCCCGGGAAAGATCTCGACGATAATGACCCCCAGCCCTATATGCATGGACGCCTCTGACAGCGTCTCGAAGGCCCGGGAGGCGATGCTCAGGAAGAAGGTGGACCAGCTCCCAGTGACCAAGAAGGGGGCGCTCGACGGCATAGTCACCTCGGACCAGATGGTGTTCAACCTCCTCCCAAAGGCCGACAGGAACATGAAGGGCGACACGAGGACGGGGAGGTACGACGAGGCGCTAGGGATCTTCTCGATGAAGGACGTCCTGACGAACGAGATCGGCGACTCCCTCCGCGACGCCTACCAGAACATGTCCAAGAGCGGGTCAAACTACTCGGTGATAGTGGGCACAGGCGAGATCCAAGGGATTGTCACCTACCGCGACTTCCTGAGGGTCCTCACCAAGAAGGCCTCGCAGACCTCAATACCAATGTACATCGTCGGGCTCCCGGACGACCCCTTCGAGGCCGAGACCGCGAGAAAGAAGTTCCAGGGCGCGGTGGAGCTCCTCCGCAGGAGCGTCCCCGACATCTCAGAGGCCAGAGCGGTAATCAAGATGGGCGAGACGAAGTCCCCGAAGAAGAAGTACGAGGTCAAGGTCTTCCTAGTCCACCCGAGGGACCACTACTCGTACAGCGTCCGCTCCTTCGAGCTAGCCGACGCTTTCGACGAGGTGAACAACTGGGTGAAGGAGCTCGTCCAGCGCTCGAGGCCGAGGAAGCAGAGGACCCCGAACGCCCGCTCGTACCCCGACGACTTCCGCCCCGAGACCGCACCCGGTTAGGCACCGCCCTGCGGCAGAGCGCACTACGGAAATATCAGGGCTTAGAAGGCTAGGGCGGGCAGTAACCAGTGTCTCGCACCCCGGCAAAGTCAGAGTCGAAGGCCCGTTCCATCCTCTCCGTCTCTGACCTCTCGCCGCGCGAACTCTCAGGTATGCTCGAGCGGACCGAGTCACTGAAGCAGCTGATGAAGAGGCGCGAGCCCCTCGCCGACCTGCGCGGAAGGGCGGTCGGGCTCCTCTTCGAGAAGCCTTCCACCCGCACCCGGACGAGCTTCGAGGTGGCCACCGTGCGGCTCGGCGGGCACCCCATATACCTGGGGGCGGACGAGCTCCAGACGAGCCGCGGCGAGCCTGTCAAGGACACGGCCAGGATACTCGGCGGCTACCTCGACGTGATAGTAGGAAGGGTCTACTCCCACGAGACGCTGATGTTGATGGCCGCCTACTCCGGGGTCCCGGTCGTGAACGGGCTGAGCGACCTCGAGCACCCGACGCAGACGATCTCCGACCTCTTCACGATAAACGAGACGAAGGGGAAGCTCCGGGGCCTGAAGCTCGCGTACATCGGGGACGGGGACAACGTGTGCAACTCGCTTCTGCTCGGGGCGTCCCTCGTGGGGATGAGCATCGTGGCCGCGTGCCCCTCGGGCTACGCGCCCAACCCCGACGTCCTCCGCAAGGCGGAGGAGAACGCGAAGAGGGCGGGGTCGACCGTGAAGGTCGTAGACGACCCGAAGGAGGCGGCCGTCGACTCGGACGTCCTCTACACCGACGTCTGGGTGAGCATGGGGGAGGAGAGCGAGAAGGCCCGGCGCCTGCGGGCATTCCGCGGGTTCCAGATCAACTCGGAGACCCTGAAGCTCGCGTCCAAGGATGCGATAGTGATGCACTGCCTCCCCGCGCACAGGGGGATGGAGATAACCGACGACGTCATCGAGGGGAAGCGGTCGGTGGTGTGGAGGCAGGCCGAGAACAAGCTCTACGGGGCCGCCGCGGTCCTCGACTTCGTGACCGGCTGAGCGGGGGCCTGGGCCAGCCCCGAGTTCGCGCCGAATGGGCCACCCAGAGAAAGCATATCTATCGTTCATAGCGGCACCGTGTTTCTCGATTGAAGATCAGAGACGCACTGCCGCACGTCTTCAACAGGGCGTACCCCGTGCTTGACCCGAAGATGCCGATGCTGCCTGCGGTCTCGATGCTCCGCTTCCAGCAGATAGACGGCCTCCCCCTGGTCGTGGACGTGACCGCCACCCGACCCCGGGCGCTCCACGGATACTCGCTCCTCAAGAGGCTGCTCGCGCTGGGGCAAGGCGGGTTCTGGCGGTTCATCGAGAAGCCGTGCGAGGACGCGGCCCAGAGCATCGGCGTGGTGAGCGCGGACGAGGGGCTGGAGCGCCTGTTCGACGTGTTCCTGAAGGAGAGGTTCGGGTTCGCATGGATCAGCGACACCGAGAGGACGGGGGTGCCCGTGAGCCTGGCCGACGTCCTGGAGCTCTACAAGAGCGGGACGCTCGAGAGCGACCTGCAGGTGAAGGACGTCGCGTCCCCGGTGTTCGCCCTCCCAGGCATGACGCCGCTCCGGAAGGCGCTGCTCTTCATGTTCAGCCACAGGTTCAGGCGCGTCTTCCTTTCGGCGGGCGGCGCGTTCATCTCCGACAGGAGCATCATCAGCCACGTGTTCAGCCCCGCGGTCCTCCACGACCTGGCGGCGAACCCCGACAGCCTGCTGGAGATGCCCATCGCCGAGATCGAGAAGAGCCGCCCACGGAGGGTCCCCGGGAGGACGACCCTCAAGGCCGCCGCGAACACCCTGGGCGGGGACATCGGGCAGTGCCTCACGTCGAGGGGCACCGTGATCACCCCCTGGGACATCATCATGAAGCCCTACGTCGAAAAGAAGCTCAGGATAAACGACTGAGCGCCCTCCCGCGGCCAGCTAGCCCGCGGACCCTTTCTCGTGTTTAAGAGGAGCTCCTTGCAAGAGCGGACCGCAATGACCTCCCCGCTGCAGTTCGGCGCCGGGACCAACGACCTGCTGACCGTGGTCTACCTTGCATTCTTCTTCGTCTTCATAGTCTTCGGGCAGCAGCTCCAGTACTACATCTCGATAGGAGGAGTCAGCAGGGCGGTCGACCGCCTCATGACGAGCAAGGAGAGGGCGTCGAAGCAGACCCTGGACTACATCCTGGCGGGGAGGCCGGCTGGCGACACTGCGAAGAGGCTCGACCAGCTGCTGGAGTTCGTGACGATAATGCCCGAGACCCTCGACCCGGCGGGGGTCGTCCCCAAGATGCAGCAGGTCGTAAGGAACAGCGACGTGAGGGTGAGGAGCGAGGTCCAGCGGCTCGTGGGCGTCGACGACCCGGTCAAGGTCTCGGTCGCCCAGAACCTCGTCGAGATCTCCAGCGCGCTCGATACGATCTACAAGGTGGTCAGGCACTACTATCTCACGAGCAGGAAGACAAAGTCCTACTTCACCCTCGTCCAGATCCAGGCGAGCCTGCCCCAGATCATGGAGATGGCCGCCTCCTTCAGCGACGCGATGGAGCCCATCGCGAGCGCCCAGCCCATCGGAGACGGCGTGGGCGCCCTGGTCGCTTCGAGGTTCATGGTGAAGGCGCCCAAGGAGCCGATCGCGCGGGACACCGTTCTGAGCAAGACGGAGTACAAGGGCAGGACATTGTACGTGGTCAAGGCAGAGGGGCCGATGGGGTACGTCGGCGAGATGGATGTCGCGATCCGGAAGGTCGTCGAGGAGAAGAAGGTCGAGCTGAGCGCGATAATCATGGTCGACGCCGCCCTGAAGCTGGAAGGCGAGAAGACGGGCGAGATGGTCGAGGGGATGGGCGCCGCAATCGGCGGGATCGGGACGGAGAAGTTCGGGATCGAGGAGGTGGCTTCAAAGCACTCCGTCCCCATATACGCCATCCTTGTGAAGGAGAGCCAGGCCGAGGCGCTAGGGGTGATGAGGAAGGAGATCGCCGAGGCCTCGCAGGCTGTGGCGGACGCCATGACGGCGGTGATCATGGAGAGGACGAAGGAGGGCGACAGCGTCCTCTTCGCAGGGATCGGGAACACGCTAGGCGTCGGCCAATAAGATACGCCGACGCGAACTGGAGGTTGAAGAGGGAGTGGGCCGGCCCGGATTTGAACCGGGGAACTCTGCCGTGTGAGAGCAGCGTCTTAACCAGGCTAGACGACCGGCCCAGAGCCAATCCGCGACTTTCGAGTCGATTTAAGCTCTGGGTTGATTGCTACTTCTTGAGCCCGACGGACCTGTTCTTCAGCCTCAAGACCGACGCGTGGCACTTTCTGCACCTTGTGGCCTGAAGCGCGTTCCTCGCCCCGCAGCGCAGGCACACCTTCAGGAACAGGCGGCGCTTCTGGGCAATCTGCTTCTTCGTCACATCTGCAATCGGCATTCGGGAATTCCTTCCAAAGCCGTTCAAGGCCCGCTTAAGGACTTTTCGAGGTCAGACCGGCCCGGTAGCCTCAGCGCGAGGACTTGACCAGGGCGGGGATGTCCGCGGTCGTCATTGCCACCTTGGCTCCCGCCTCTCTCAATGCCCCGACCTTTGACTCGGCGGTCCCGTATTCTCCGTGGATGATGGCCCCGGCGTGCCCCATGTGCTTCTCCTTCGGGGCAGACCTCCCCGCGATGTAGGCCACGACCGGCTTTGAGAACTTGGACGACGTGATGTGGGAGGCGAGCCTCTCCTCGGCGTCTCCCCCTATCTCCCCGACGAGCACGACCGACCTGACCTCGTCCACCCCCGCGACCCAGTCCAGGCACTCGGTCAGGGTGGTGCAGTTCAGCGGGTCTCCCCCCACGCCCATCGAGACGTGCTGCCCCAGGGAGCTCCTCGAGAGCCCGTCGGCCACCTCGTACATGAGCGTCCCGCTGCGGGAGAAGAGCGCGACGTCTCCCTCCATGAACGAGGGCGCGGGCATTATCCCCAGCTTCAGCCTCCTCGAGGGCATTATCAGCCCGGGGGTGTTCGGGCCGATGACGCGCGCGCCCGTGCTGTCGCACAGGCGGATCATCTCGAGGGTGTCGCGGATGGGCACGTGCTCCGTGATGGCGACGAGGAGCCTGATCCCGGCGGCGACCGCCTCCTGTGCGGCGGAGAGGAGGGCTGGCGCAGGGACGAAGAGGACCGAGGCCTTCGCGCCCGTCCTCTCGACAGCCTCCTTGACGCTGTCGCAGACGGGCACCCCGTCGACCGCTTCCCCTCCCTTTCCGGGCGTGACCCCCGCGGCGACGTTGGTCCCGTAGGCCCGCATCAGCCCCGCGTGTAGGCTGCCGTACCTCCCGGTGATTCCCTGGACTATCACGGGGGCGTCGTTCAGAGGGACGGCGAACGTCAAGCCGAGGCCTCTTTGACGGCCGCGAGGACCGCATCGTTCGCGGCGGAGAAGACCGAGATTCCCGGCCTCGCGAGCATCGCGCGCGCCTCCGCCTCCTCCGCGCCGCTGATCCTTGCGAAGACGGGCGCGATGGGCCCCTCGGCGAGGACGTCCTTCAGTCCATCGGCCACGTCGGTGGTCCGGGTTATCCCTCCGAATATGTTGACCAGGATCGCCTTCGCGTTCGGGAGCCCGCGGACCAGCCTCAGGGCGGCCTCGACCCTCTCCCGCTGCGCGCCCCCTCCCAGGTCGAGGAAGCACGCCGCCCTTCCTCCCTGGTCGGCCACCATGTCGAGGGTCGACAGCACGAGGCCCGCCCCGTTCCCGACGACCGCGATGTCCCCGTCCAGCCTCACGAAAGCGAAGCCGAACCTCGCCGCCTCGCCCTCCATAGGGTCCTCGGGGGGGAGCTGCGAGAACTCTGGGTGGCGGAAGAGCGCGTTGTCGTCGAGCACCACCTTGGAGTCGAGCGCCAGAAGGCTGCCGTCCGCGTGGACCGCGAGGGGGTTGATCTCCGCGAGCTCGCACTCCTCCTCGCGGGAGAGCCTCTCGAGCTTGAGGAGTATCGAGCGGAACTCTGAGGAGGTCCTCCCGGAGAGGCCGAGCTTGGCGGCCAGGGCCGAGGCGTCGGCCGCGCTCAGCCCTTCGAGGGGCACGGGAAGCTCGAGCATGGTCCCCTCGGGCTGGGACTCGACCTCGGTCCCCCCGCGCCTCGAAGCGAGGGCCACGAACTCCCTCCTCCCTCTGTCGAGGGAGACCGAGAGGTACATCTCCTCGGAGTGTTCGGAGGCTTCCTCGACGAGGAGCGCCCTGGCGGGTTCGCCCCCCACCAAGAGGTCCAGTATGCGCCTCGCCTCCCTCTCGGCCTCGTCCCTGGTCCTCACCACGACGACCCCGCCCGCCCTCCCCCTCCCTCCCGCGAGGACCTGCGCCTTGATGACCGCCGGGAGGCCGAGGTCGCCGACGGCCGACACTGCCTCCGCGGGGTCGCCGACCAGCTTCGAGCGGGGGACGGGGATGCCGTACCTTGAGAAGAGCTCCTTTCCTTGGAACTCGAAGAGCCTCATGATCCGATGGGGATGAAGCGGGCAATCTCGGATAAACCTAGCCCCGACGTCGGCCTATGGTTTTTCGGGGTAGACATTTTTATATCAGCGGGCGGGGCGGTTTTCCCAGTTAGGTCTTGCCACTCAGGATACCGATATGCGCCTTCGACGCCAAGACGGGCATCCTCTGTGCCAAGTGTCAGGCGAAGCTGAGCGCAGGGCAGATATCCAACTCCGACATCGTCGTCTCGAAGGTCTTGGTGAAGCTGGCGGAGTCAGTCCCCGAGCTCAACAAGGCGGCGCTCCTTCGGTCGTACGAGGTCGAGGGGAGCTACGTCATGGAGATGGAGCAGGCCGACGCCGCCCTCTTCAGGTCCAAGCCCGAGATAAAGCAGAAGCTCGAGGACATGCTAAAGGGGAAGGTCTGGGTGATAGGGACGTCGAACTCCGACAGGCAGTTCCTGGAGGAGCTCTTCTACCCGATCCGCATCCTGACCGTGAACACGGTCTGGCTCCCCGACGGCAGCAAGCTCACGAAGGTGATAATCCCCGGAAGGAGGCCCGAGAGGCTCCGCGGCGAGATAGAGGCCCTCAAGAAGATCGTGAAGCAGGTCAAGGGGATAGAGCTCCTGGTGGAGTCCGAAAGGGAAGCCACCCTGCGGATGTAGGTCGGCGCCCTCGTAATCGACGGTGGCGGGGACGCGTCCGCCTTGCTTCAGATCCGGGAGGCCATGACAAGATTTAGAAACGCCGGCCCGCCGCGGCGCACCGTGGAATTCAAACGACTCCCCGGTCAAGGGACCGTCTCCCAGAACTGGATCGACAGGAACCTGCCGAACTGCCCGCTGTGCAAGTCCCCCGCCCTCTGGGAGACGGCCATGGCGGTGGACTCGATGGCGCTGGAGAGATGGTACTTCCGTTGCGCGAGCTGCAACTCCGTGCTGTCCACCCCACCAGACCTTACGGTGTCCGCTCTTGCCCCGCCGGTGACCGTCACAAAGACGCCGATCCAGAGGGACATCCGCGTAGAGAGCGTGGGAAGGAACGCGGACGAGGACTTTGTCGGAGAGGAGTTCCCTCTCTCCGAGCTCCAGGAATGGGCTGAGGAAAGCCAGGGCTAGGCGCGTCGGGCGTCCGCCGTCTCCCCTAGGGCTGGAGTCGCTCGGGGTCCCTCGGGAAGAGCGCGGCCTCCTTGATGTTCTCGATGCCCAGCAGCGACGCCGTGAGCCTCTCGATCCCCAGCGAGAACCCGCCGTGCGGCGGCACGCCGTACCTGAACGGCTCTGTGAACCACATGAGCCCCTGGAGGTCGAGGCCCTTCTGGGATATCTGCTCCACCACCTTGTCGTGCCGGTTCTCCCTCTGCCCTCCCGACGAGAGCTCGAGCGCCTTGTACACGAGGTCCACGGAGCGGGCGAACTCGGGCTCCGAGTCGACGCGCATCACGTAGAAGGGCTTGACCGAGGAGGGGAAGCGGTTGACGAAGAAGTAGTCTGAGCCATATTCCTTCTTGACGAACTCGGACAGGAGCTTCTCTGACTCCCTGTCGAGATCCTTGTCACGGGGGAGGGCGTGGCCTAGCTTCTTCAGTGTCTCGTAAAGCTCAGGGAAGGCGAGCTCGGGGAACGGGGTGCGCGGCTCCTCTAGCTCCAGATGGAGGACGTTGAGCTCGCTGCGGCACTTCTCTTTGGCATTCTTGATGCCGCTGACGAGCATCGCCTCCTCGACCCGCATGGTGTCCCTCTCGTCCTGGATGAAAGAGAGCTCTGGAGCGATCGTCCTGTGCTCGCTCATGTGCCTCGGCGTGTGCGATAGCTCCGCCCTCCAGCTCGGTCCCAGGTCGTAGACGTTCCCCAGGCCGCCGGCGATCGCGAGCTGCCTGTGCAGCTGCGGGTCCTGCCTCAGGAAGGCCGGCCTTCCGTAGTAGTCGGTCTTGAACACCTCGGCGCCTCCCTCGGAGACGCCGCCTAGGATGCTCGGGGTGAATATGCGCAAGAACCCGGCCGCGCGCAGGTGAGCCTCCATCCCTTCGATGAGGGCGTCCTGGACTCGGAAGATCGCCTGGACCTGGGCCTCCTCAGGTCGAGAGTCCTCCAGTTGAGCCGGGTGTCGATGTTGGCGTCGGTGACGCCCCTGGGGTCGAGGGGCAGCGGGGTGGCTGCCGCGCATATCACTTCGACCTTGTCTGGGATTATCTCGAAGCCGTTCTTGGCGACCTTCGCCTCCTTGACGGTGCCCGTGCAGCGGACGACGTCCTCAGGGTGGAGGGCGGAGACTTGGTCCATGACCTCCTTGGAGACGGCCTTTCTCGGCGCAGTGACCTGGACCATGCCCTCGCTGTTCCTGACGAGGATGAAGCTGATGCCGCCGAGGAGCCTGACGTCGTGGACCCACCCGCTGACGGTGACCTTCTCGCCGAGCTTCTTCGCTATCTCTTCGGGTGCGGGAGTCTCGTCCAAGGCGCCCCGGTCCCCCTTTCAGCGCCTTAAGAATCTTAGAGAGCTTTGTATTGCTCGGCCCAGTTGGCGTACGCCCTGAGCATCTCAGGCGAGACGCTGGGCTTGCGCGCCTTCATTATCTCCTTGAAGTCCGACATGACGATCGGCCTGGGCTGGACGCTCTTGTCGAGCGCCTTCCCGGTCTCGAAGAGCTCCCTGACGACGCGCATCTGTCCTCCCTGACAGATGTCGCGTATGTCGGAGCCCGAGTAGCCGTCGGAGAGCCGCGAAAGGTCCTCGAGGCTGATGCTGCTGTCGACGTTGATCGGAACCGTGTAGCTCTTGAACATCGACATCCTTCCGTCGAAGTTCGGGAGCGGGATGTAGATCCTCTTCTGGAACCTGCGAAGGAACGGCCAGTCGAGCGACCACGGCTTGTTCGTCGCGCCCACGGTGTAGAGGTGGACGTCGTTCCCCTTGTCCTGGATGCCGTCCATCTCCTTTAGGAACTGGTTCCTGACCCTCGTCTCGCCGCCCACCTCGTTCGTCCTGCTCCCGAGGATGGAGTCGAGCTCGTCGATGAATATTATCACGGGGCTGCCCTTGTCCAGGAGCTTCCTCGCCTCGGTGAAGAGCTTCGAGACGTTCTTCTCCGCCTCGCCGAGCCACTTGCTCATTATCGACGCGGCGTCTATCGAGATGAAGTAGCCCTCTATCTCCGCGGCGGTGGCGGCCGCGAGCATGGTCTTGCCGCACCCCGGCGGGCCGTAGAGGAGGATCCCGCGCGGCCATCCCAGAGGGAAAAGGTCTGGCCTCTCGAACGGGAAGACGATCGACTCCCTGATCGCTCGCTTGGCGTCGTCGAGCCCGATCACGTCGTCCCACTTCACGTTCGGCTTCTCCTTGATGACGAGCTCGTTGAAGGAGGCCTTCAGCTGCGGGACCATCTGCGGGCCCTTGTCGCCGCTGCCGTTACCCCTGTCGTGGCCCACCGTCACGGTGGCCGGGCTCCGCGCATCCGACTCTGCGCGCTGGCCCGCGCTCCCGTTCCCGCTTCCGCTCGGCCCCATGATCGAGAAGTTGGCGCCCTCCTGGGGCGTGTCCTGAGGGACGAGCCCGTGCGCCTGCTGGATGGCCTTCACGCGCTCTTGGTAGATTGATGCCTTGTCCATGTAGTGCCTGTTGAGCTTGTAGTCCGGGTACAGCCTGACGAGCTTGATCAGCGTGGAGATCGCCTTCTGGTAGCTCTGGATCGCCATCCCGTGGGCGCCCTGAGAGTCGAGGCGTATCGCCTCTCCCGCGTACTTCCTCGCATCCTCCTCCAGCTCTCTCGCTGCTACTACGCTCATCGCGACTCGTTGCTCCTAGAGGGTGCCGGTTTAACCTTGCCCTGTGCCACCAGGTGTATCATCGACTGCTCGACGAGGTCCTGCGGGATCCCGAGCTGCTGCGACGTCTTCGAGATGTCGAGCGCGCCCTCGTGGGTCGCCGCGTATCTCAGGACCTCGTAATCGACCTTCTCGTCCTTGGGGGCCGAGAAGAGGGTGCCCAGCACGAAGCCCTCCTCCTCGTCGTCGCCCGTCGCAAGGAGCGGCGTATGGTCTTCAGAGGAGCGGAGGATCTGCTCCTCGAACTTGCCGGGCATCATGTTGAGGCTGTCCCTGAGGCGGGCGGACTGCTCCTCGGCGTACCTCTTCGCCTGCTCGACGAGGTCCTCGGAGTTCTCCGTCTTGATGTCGATGTTGATGTTGGGGGAGATCTGCCCCATCTGTGCCATGGTCTCAACGAGCGTGCTGTTGATGTCGGTCGACGCCGCGTCGAGCGCGGGGATTACCCCCTGCATCTCCTTGCTGATCTGCTTCAGCGACCTGAACGCGGTGTCCATGTGGAGCATCGCGTCGCCGATCTCAGTGATGCTCTGCAATCTCAACGAAACCTGAGTGAGGGCGAGCTCGCTGGCCTCCACCACCCGGCAGACCTTTCTGACCTCCGCGTGCTCGGTGGCGTAGACCGCGGCCTTCGACTGGTTCTTCTCCTGGATGGCGCGGACGGTCGTCTCGAAGAGCTTCTGCCTCCTCTCCGCGAGCCGGGCCTTCAGCCCGTCGAGCTCCTTGCGCTGCGCCTCGATCTCTCGAAGGGCAATCGCTATCCTTCCCTTGTAGTCGCCCCCGCCCTTGCCTCTCCCGAATATCCGGAGCGGGCTCATCGAGGCCATCACCAGGATGGCACCCCCGACACTGAAGCCACTGCGCCCGCTAGCAAGGACTCTGACACGATCCATGAGCGTGAAGGCGATGCGAAGTAATCATTCCTTTGGTCAACAAAAGAGAACAAATGACTGAACAAGCCGCGAATCTTCGACCCTGACGCGTCTTCGTTTCTAGTTGTTTTCAAGTTGTTCGGACCAGGTCCAAGGTTTCGAGCCTAAGATTCTAAAAAAGAGGAGATGAGGGGATGCGCCCGCCTGAGCGGGTGAGCACCCCTCTCGTTTTCCATTCCTGAGTCCTTTACGATGTGCTTTCCGTCGAGCTTTCCATCGAGGGGAGCCCAGAGGGAATCTCTGGGAACTTCTCCTTCATCCTCTGCTCGGCGACTGCTGCAGCCTCTGCTAGGACTTTCTCGGCGTCCTCGTTGGCAGCCTCGAAGTTCAGCTGGTATCCGCCGACTGTGCCCGCATCCACTAGGATGCTGCTCAGCAGGCCTGATATCTCGCCGATCTCGCCTTCTGCCTCCGGAAGTACGCTGACAAGCCCTTGCCTGACGCTGCGAATCACTGACATTGCAGGGGTGAGGGTCACGACGATGTCGCCCAGCTCGGTGATCGTGTTCAGCCGCAGGGTTATCTGCTCGAGAGCCAGTTTGGCCTGTGTGACCATCCTGTTCATCTTCCTGATCTCTGCGAGTTCGTTCGCATAGACCGAAGCATGCTGCGAGTCATGCTTCTGGATAGATGACACGATCTTGTTGAAGATCGAGGCGTCTCTTTCCCTGAGCTTTGCCGACGTTGCATCGAGTTTCGCGACTTGCACCTGAATCTGCCTTACGGCCAGGTCCAGCCTCGGCTTGAGGGGACCCGGATTCTTGACAGACTCACGTACTCGTGACGTGATTCCTTGACTGTTTGACTTCTCCCACTTGCTTGCGAATTGGGACATATTGACTCGCTGGTACATTCTACATGACCAGTCTTCTTATGCGGAATGTCACCGAGCAACCAGTCACCGCGGTGAATGGCATGGCAGTTAATCACGGATCAAGGGGAATGGCCCTCGCTGACGACTCCAGCGAGCTCGTCGTCGGGCTCCAGGGGTTCGGCCTGACCGAGTACGAGTCGAGGGTCTACTTCGCGCTCCTCTCCAACGGCGCCTGCACCGTCAACCAGATCCAATACGCATCAGGCGTCCCGAGGACGAAGGTCTACCAGGTCTCCCAGCAGCTCACGAGGAAGGGCCTCCTCAGGGAGGTCGAGGGCGGGAAGCCCTCGAGGTTCGAGGCCCAGCCCCCCGAGGTATTGCAGTCGATCCTCGTTGAGAGGGAGCGAAAGGTGAGGACGCTCAGGAAGTCGATGGTCGCCCTCAAGAAGGTGAGGGAGAAGAACATCAACCCGGGGGACGTGATGGAGGAGAGGTACCTCTCCCTCGGTTCGCAGAGCCTCCTCATGAAGCTCAAGGAGTCGATACTCAAGGCGGAGAAGGAGGTGAAGTGCATCGTCGACAACTGGGGGCTCCACCTCATCCAGGAGTGCATCGAGGAGGTCGAGAGCGCGTGCAGGCACGACGCCGAGGTGAGGATAGTCTCATCGCTGACGGAGACCGTCCCGGAGTTCCCGTTCTCATCGCCCAAGCTCAAGCTAAGGTTCGGGAGACACTTCGTCGCAAAGAGCATCTTCATCATCGACAACTCAGAGCTCATAATCGTCAACAGCCAGACGGGGAGGGGGTACCAGATCGTCCTCAGCGAGCTGAGGAGCGCGATAGGCGACGAGTTCTTCGAGGGGCTGTGGAAGAACGCGACAAGCAGCAGGGCGATCTCGTCCCTGCAGCTGGTCGACGGCCTTCCCTTCTTCGTGGACCCGCTCCTGATGAAGGACCTGTTCGTGGAGGCCGTGGCGCGCGTCTTGAAGGACGAGGCCACTATAGAGAGCATCGGCGATGCTCTCGTCGGCCTCCTGGAGACGAGGGTCTCCTCCAAGCTGACCCGCCAGCCGTTCGAGACGACCGTCAAGTTCATGCTCGCGATGATGAGGGAGGAGCTGGGGGAGGATGTGACGTCGACCGAGTACGACCCGCTAACGAAGATCGCGAGGATCGAGATGCCTGACAGCCAGGGAGCCGTCCCGAGCTCGACCTGGTACTTCGCGCTGGCAGGGATGCTCAAGAGGACAGGTACGGCGAACGAGCTCCTGCAGGTGGCCGCCTTCCCCGAGACCAGGAGCCGCATAATCCAGCGGCGGTTCGCCGGCGCCCGGGCGAAATCTTAGATAGCTACCGGAACGTGCAGGCCCCGAGCACAAAGTGCCGGGCAAGGGCGCATCGCGGGTCGCGTTCGTCTCCGACGTGCACTCCAACCTGGAGGCGCTCGAGGCAGTCCTAGACGAGGTCGGGAAGCTCAAGGTCTTCTGCTGCGGCGACATAGTCGGGTACGGCGCCTCGCCCAACGAGGTGGTCCGCGTGCTTCGAGAAATCGGGGCGACCTGCGTCATGGGGAACCACGACCAAGCCTCGCTCCAGGGAGACGTCGGCGACTTCAACCCCAGGGCGGCGATGGCGGCGATATGGACCTCGAAGCACCTCACCGACGACAGCAGGGAGTTTCTCGGGTCGCTTCCGAAGGAGGTCCGAGCCGACATCGGAGGCAAGAGGCTCTACATGGCGCACGGCTCCCCGGACGACACGATGTGGGAGTACGTCCTTCCCTCCACGCACTCTGACCTCTTCGGCTACTACCTGAAGAAGGTGGGAGCTGACGTGATTGCGCTCGGGCACACCCACCAAGCCTTCGAATGGCGCGAAGAGGGGGTCGGGCTGGTCTTCAACCCCGGTGCGGTGGGGCAGCCCCGCAACGGCGACACCCGGGCCTCGTTCGCGATACTCAGCGCGGAGGGCGGGAGCGTGGGGCTGGAGATCAGGCAGGTCGAGTACGACGTCGAGAGGGCCGCGAAGAAGATAGTAGAGTCAGGCCTTCCGCCTTCGCTTGCCAGCCACCTTCTTGCCGGCGAGTAGGCCGCCCGAGACGTCGAGGTAGATCGGCCTGCCGTCGAGCTCGTCCTCCTCCCACTCCCCGCCTTCGGCCTGGTCCTGCATGACCTCGACCTCCTTCACGCGGACGAGGAACGCGAGGTGCTTCTTCAGCGGCGAGAGCATCGCGATGGTCTCCTCGTCGAGCCCGGCGACCCTGGCCTTCGCGAGCACCGTGGCGGGGGAGTATCCGCGCTTCTTCCTGAGCGCCTGCATCCTCCTGGCGACGTCCCGCTCTACGCCCTCGGCCATCAGCTTGTCGTCCCTCACCTTCTCGATGGCGACGATGGTCTCACCCCTGGCCGCTGCCTCCCAGTCCCCGGTCCCCCGGAAGTTGAACTCCATCGCGGAGACGGGGACGTCTACCTTGTCTCCCTTGGCCGTGGTGAGCTTGATGGGCGACCCTGTCCTGTAGGCCTCCCATGCGGCGTCCCCCTCGAGGACCTTCAGCCGCGAGAGGACGTCGTTGGTCCTCTCCTTGAAGTGGGCGCCGATCTGCGACCTGTTCGGCGTCAGCGTGACCGAGATCGGCAGCGACGAGACCTTCGTCGCGAAGGTGACCTTCTTCACGTTGCAGAGGAGGGAGATCAGCCTCTGCGCCCGCTTCATCTTCGCGGCCCTCTCGGCGGGGACGAAGACCGCCATGCTCTTGAGAGGCCACCGCCTCTTCAGCTTCGCCTTCTCCCTCGCCGAGTTGCACGCACCCTCCACCATGAGGGCGAACTCGGCCGCCTCGCTCTCGGCCTTCGCCGTCTTGGGGAGGGCGAGCTTGGGGAGGTCCTGGAGAAGGAGGGGCCGGCTCCATTTCCCCGCCCCGAACACCTCTTGGTAGAGGTACTCCGTGAGGAAGGGCGAGACCGGGTGGAGGAGCATGTCCACGGTGGAGAGGGCGTGCCCCAGCACCGCGAAGACCGCCAGCCTCCTAGGCTTCTCCTTGGGCGTGTCGCTCCAGAGCTCGTTCCTCACCATCCGCACGTATCCCTGGCTCACCACCTCGACGATCTGGCGCTCGAGCTCTTTGCAGGCCTCGTTGTACCTCCCCGCGCCATATGCCTCCCCGACGGCAGTGACCGCCCGTTGGAGGTTGTAGAGCATCCAAAGGTCCACCTGCGTGAGCAGCTTCCTTGTCGCCGCCCACTTCACCGTGTGCTTGAGAGGGTCGAAGCCGTCCTGCTCCCCGTTCTGCTGCAAGTAGACGTGCAGGTGGTACAGCGTGTTGAGCACCTGGTAGGGCCTTCCCGTCATCTCCTTCGTGTCAAGGCTCAGCGCGTCGACCGGCGAGCTCTTCCAGATGATGTAATAGCGCAGCAGGTCGACGGAGCCGTTGTTGAGCATCTCGTGGGCGTCGAGGACGTTCCCGAGGCTCTTGCTCATCTTCCTCCCCTTCTCGTCCAGGACGTGCCCCTGGAAGAGGAAGGCCTTGTACGGCGCGACGGGCTTCTCCTCGTAGACGACGTTCAGGACGAGCATGGTGTACGCCCAGCCGCGGGTCTGGTCGATCCCCTCGGTCAGGTGTCCAACCGGGACGAGGTCGGCCCTCTCGGCGTCGGTGAAGGCCGCGAGCGGCGCCGAGCCGCTGTTGTGCCAGGTGTCCAGCACGAACGGCTCCCTGCGGCAGTCGCCTCCGCACTTCGGGCACTCGAGGACGACCCTGTCTATCCACGGCCTGTGAAGCTCGAACTCCTTGCCGTCCGGGAGGGACTTCGCCTTGTCCAATATGCTTCGGCGCGAGAAGGCGGGCACCTTCTCCTTGCAGTCAGCGCACACCCAGATGGGGAGGGGCGTCCCCCACACCCTCTCCCTGGAGATGCACCAGGGCGGCGACTGCTTCAGGAACTCGATGAACCTGTTCCTCGGCGCCTCGAAGTAGTACTCGACCTTCTCGGCCGCCTCCACGAGCCTGTCCTTGACCCGGTCGATCCAGTAGAAGTACTCGCGCCTCGCCACCCAGACGAGCCTGTGCCCCGACCTCCAGCACGTGGGATACTCGTGCTCGAGCCGGCCCTCGTTTACGAGGTTCCCGCTCTCGGCGAGCAGCTTCGAGACGACCTTGTCGGCGTCCCTAACGTAGAGCCCCGCGAACGTGCCCGCCTCCTCAGTGAACCTCACCCTGTCGTCGATGGGCGCGAAGACCGGGACTCCCCTCCGGGTGGCGACCAGAAAGTCCTCCTCGCCGTTGGCCGGCGAGAGGTGGACGAGCCCAGTCCCCGTGGCCGTGTCCACGAACTCCTCGGCGACCACCTTGTGTATCTTGCCCTGAGCGTGGAGCTTGTCGAGCCCGGGGATCATCTTCAGGAGGGGGTGCGCGTAGGTGAGCCCGTCGAGGTCCTTGCCCTTGACGACCTTCACGGTCTCGCCGAACTCCAGGCCGAGCTCCTTCGCGAGCGCAGCCTTCCTGTCCTCCCCGACGACCCAGGTCTCGCCGCCCACCTTCACGTAGACGTAGTTGGCGTCGGGCTTTACGCCGACCATCTCGTCCGTGACCACGGTGAAGGGCATGGTCGTCCAGATCACCAGGAGGCTGCCGTCCGACGCCTTGACCTTGTAGTAGAGGCTCGGGTCCTCCAGGGTCTCGTACCCGAGGACCGCCTCCGCGTGGCTGAGCGACGTCATGCAGCTGGGGCAGTACGGGACGACCTTGAATCCCTCCCCGAGGATGCCCTTCTCCCAGGCCCGCTCGAGGAACATCCACTCCCTCTCGATGTAGCCGTCCTTGTAGGTCATGTAGGCCTTCGAGTGGTCGAGGAGCAGGCCGAGGAGGTCGTCCGCGTCCTCCCAGGACTTCAGGTACTTGCCCAAGAGGCGCTTGCAGGCCTCTACGAGCTTCTCCTCGCCTATCTGCTTGAGGTCATCCCACTTGTTGCCCGAGAGCCCGAGCTCCTTCTCGGCCTGGAGCTCGACCGGGAGCCCCTGGCAGTCCCACCCCGCGCGGAAGACGACGTTCTCCTTGAGGAGGAGCGTGCTGTAGCGGAACCAAAGGTCCTTCATTATCCTGCCGCGGATGTGCCCGATGTGCGGGACGCCGTTGAGGGTCGGCGGGCCTTCGACGTAGCCCACCCTCCGCTTCCTCCCCATCGACTTTGATATCTCCTTGATGAGGTCTGCCTCCTTGGTGAACTTCCTGACCTTCGGCTCGACCACCCTCCAGTCGTAGAGCGAAGAGAACCCAGGCTCTGACATTGGCTCACTGGGCACGGATTTGATAATCACTCATGCGCTTCTTGCCGCACAAAGCTCGGACGAAATCGATTTTAAAATCCTTCGGCTCGCGCGGGGCCGGTCGACTAGGTGTCGTCGTGGTAGTCCGAGAGGGCGGCTTGGTAGCCGTCGAGGGGCTTGGCGTCGTAGCCCTCCCCCCGGAGGGTGCGCGCGAACTCGTTCGTGAAGCCGTGAGTCGTGTACACCACCTCCGGGGAGACCTCCTTCACCAGCTTGAGGAGCTCCTCGTAGTCGCAGTGGTCGCTGAGGGGGAAGGAGTAGTCGGCTCCGAGGTAGCTCCCGTAGCCCCTCTCGACCGCCCACCCGCTGAAGGCGGCCAGGACGGCCCCGTACTCCTTCTTGAGCCTCGCGGCGAGCTTGTTCCGAGAGCTCATCATGGGCGCGACCATCACCCAGGGGCCCTGGGGGAGCCCTTCGAGGGTCTTTGCGATCGTCCTTGCCTCCTTCTTCAGGGGGATCCCTGACTCCCTGTAGATGTCGTTCATCTGTCCGACCGACTCGTGGACGAAGAAGGGGTTCCACGACGAGAAGAGGTACGAGAGGATCTGCGACTTGCCGAGCGGGTATCCCATGAGCACAACCGGCCTCCCCTTGTCGAACGTGTGCGCTATCATCTCGTTCACCCTCTTGACCGTCTGGTCGAGCGGCGGGAAGATGTAGCGAGGGTCTCCGAAGGTCGTCTCGGTGATCAGCACCCTGGCCTTCTTGGTCCTGCACCGGCACATGAAGGCGCGCTCCCTTCCAGCGGCGTCCCCGGTGTAGAGCAGCTCGTCCTCGATGTAGAGCGCGCGCGCGCCGAGGATGTGCCCGGAGTCGAGGAGCGAGACCCCTTCGGGCGGCGCCTGCCTGTTCGAGCCGAGCTCCACGCCCCTCGCCCGCGCGAGGAGGACGGTCTCGTCCGAGGCGAGGACCTTCGACTTCGGGTGCGGCCTCTCGACGTGGTCCATGTGGGCGTGGGAGACGAATGTATAGTCCGCCTTGACAGGAGCCTTGGGGTCGAGGGCGTACCTCATGACCCCGAGCTCGACCATTATCCCCTCCCCGAGAGATACGCGTGTCTTGCTCAAGTTGACGGAGAGTCGACCTTCTTGTGAGCGTCGAAGTGAGAAGTTAATGATGTTTGTCATGGCGATGCGGCCGCTCTTGACGCGTCTCCCGCCTGCGGGGAAGGCCGCGGGGGGCTGAGCCGCTACGCTCCGAAGAGATGGGTCCGCGCGTGGACCGTGAGCTCCTCTTCGTACTCGGTGACGAACGCGCAGTAGGAGCACTGATGGAGGTTGGGCGGCAGCTTGTTCTGCGCCTTCTTGCGCATCGCCGACACTGGGTCTGCCGAGTGCACCACTATGCGCTCGCCGACCACCTCCAGCGAGTAGTGCTCGGCGTCCTTCCGCCTCGAGATGAAGCTTGAGACGGCATCCTTCACGACGGAGGCCTTCAGCTTCTCGTCCGTGAGCTGGTCGAATACGATGGCGTCGTCTTTGACCAAGGCGATGGCGACCCCCTCCAGGGTGTCCGAGATCTGCGAAGCGAGGGCGAGCTTCTCGTCGGCCGAGAGCTCCGTGCAGTCGACGAGGATCATTGGCACCCCGCCTTTGTGGTAGGAGATACGTGTTGTGTGGGTTGTGCTTGGCCCTGGGGCGGCCCGGGTCAGCTGGGCTTTTCCAGCAGGACGTATGTCATGGCGGGGTTGCCTCCGCTGCCAAAGATGCCCTGCCCCCCGCCCGCGCCCCAGCACTGCACGACCCGATAGCCGTTGGCCGCCCTCGTCTCCAGGGCCTTCAGGAGGGTCTCGCACCTTCCAGACTCTGCCAGTATGACGAACTTTTTGCTCGGCGACTCTGTAGTGAATCCGGTCAAGATTTTGCCTCTAGGCCGCGGTTCGGGAGGCGACCAATAAGTCGTTGCGTGGGCAGTTCCGCAGGCGCTCGTCGCGAGCTACTGTCCGAACCTGCCGAAGAGGCGCTTGAAGAAGCCGCCGCTCTTCTGGGGCTCGGCCTTATGGCCGTCCGCTGTCGCGCCGGCTGGCTGAGGCGTCGGGGCGGGTTGAGCCTGCACTTGCGCCACGATCGTTTCGATGTAACCCGCCGGTTCGGCGACCTGCCGTGAAGGCGAGACCGCGACTACCACCTCGTTCTGCGCAACGCTGGCCTCTGGCGTGACGATTGCGGCGGCCTCCGTGGGCTGGACGGTCGGCGCGGCCGCGGCCTCTCGCATCTGTGGGATCTCTGAGATCTCAGATATCTCAGCAGCCTCGATGTGCTGAGGCTGGGGCGATGCCGCCACCTCTTGCTGGCCAGCGTCCGCCCTTCTCTCGAAGAAGACGTCGTTGTACGACTGCCGTCGGAGGGACTGCCCTGATGCGGTGCCGGTGGACGGAGCCGAGGCTTGTGACGGGTCGGCCTTTGCGTTCTTCGCCCTCGCGAGCGGGTCGTCCCCTAGACGTCTGGGCAACTTAGTATCTCCTTGGCAAGCTCCCTGTACGCCTTCGCGCCCGAGGAATCGGAATCGTACTCGAAGATCGACTTGTGGTGGCTGGGTGCCTCTGCGAGCCTCACGTTGATCGGGATGACGGTCGAGAAGACGCGTTCGCTGAACTCGTCCCTCACCTTCTCAGCCACCTCCCTAGAGATCAGCGTCCTCCTGTCGTACATCGTAAGGACCACCCCCAGCACCTTCAGGCCCGGGTTGATGTCCTCCCTCACCTTGTGGATCGTCTCCTGGAGCTGGACGACGCCGTCCATCGCGAAGTAGTGAGTCTGGACCGGAATGATCACGCCGGTCGCCGCGGTGAGGGTGTTTACCATGAGCAGGCCGAGTGAGGGGGGCGTGTCGATGAGGACGAAGTCGTAGCGCCGGCTGCCATCGGTGACGGCCTTCAGCTTCTTCTTGAGCTTGAACTGCATGTTGATGTCGTTCGCGAGCCTTATCTGGCTTGAGCTGAGGTTCTGGTGTGACGGGATGAGGTCGAGGTTCTCCCTGCACCCCTCGAGCACCACGTCGTCGAGCGTCACAGAGTCGTCAAGGAGGAGCTCAGCCGTAGTCCTTCCCTCCGGCCCGCCCAGGGCGTTGAGATAATCGGTGGCGTTCGCCTGTGGGTCCAGGTCGATCAGCAGGGTCTTCTTCCCCAGCGCAGCCAGCTGGCATGCGAGGTTCACTGTCAGGTCGGTCTTGCCGACGCCCCCCTTCTGGTTGGCCACAGCGAAGATGCGCGTCGCAGTCTGCCTGCTGGCCAGCGTCGTCCTCGACCCTGACCCAGAAGCCTTGCTGACGGTTCCCATTTGGTTCGTCTCCTCTCATCTTGGAGCGTTCCTGATAATAACCGCGGGGTGATTTCATTTACATCTGGAGGCTAACTCATCTTAACCTCGATGCGGCCTGACGGTCAGGCGGCACCGCGGGATCAGTGCGTCGCGGAGGAGATCCTGAGCATCTTCCACGAGTTCGGCTTGAGCTCCACCTTCGCCTCGAGCTTGGTCAGAAGCTTGACCCGGTCGACCTTGCCCCAGAGCCCCGTCTCCGGCTGAAGCTCCTCCAACTGGGCGAAGAGGGAGGCGGCGAAGGACTTGGACCTCAGCGGGACGGAGATCGTGCCTGAGCAAGGGGAGGCGCTGGTGTTGCCGATGCACACGAGAGAAGCGCCGTTGTCCCAGAACAGCAGGCACTCCAGGCCTGAGGCGCCGGCCATCCGTTCGCACTCCGGGAAGCAAGACGAGGTGGTGGTGATGCCCTGTCGGCCCGCTCCGTGCGAGTCCTCCATCGCCTCCTTGTCGTAGGTGGTGGCGACGAATGCCTTCCCCGAGGACCTGCCGACGAAGAGCGACCCCTTCCGCCCAAGTTCGAGGCCGTGGATGAGCAGCCACTTCAGCTGCGAGGCCTCCGGGACGCTGAACCTCGCCCCCTGAGGGCCGAGCGACAGGCCTGCCTCGCCGAACATGACCGCCTCGATGAACCTGGAGGCCGCCACGGGGTCGGAGCCCGACCCCACGATCTGCCTCCGCTCGGGGTCGACCCAGTACGGCACCTCTCCCGGGACGCCGCCCAGGCGCTCAGAGTCCGTGTGCACGAGCCTCGCGACCTTCTCGAGCTGGGCGCTCCCTATGCTCGGGTAGCCTGTGAGGAATGCGAGGATGGAATGCGAGAGAGCCGCCCTCGTCCAGTATCCGCCGAGCTGGCCGTCGCCGTAGCTCGGGCTGTAGTAGAGGCTGTTGGAGCTCGAGATCGTGCGCGGGCCGAAGCCGGTCTCGAAGTCCTTCTCGAGGAGCCTGTGGACGACCGACGAAGCCAGGTTCGGGTCGGGCGAGCAGTAGGAGAGCCCCACGGCTTGGTCGACTGTCACCTCCCGGTGGGCCACGCCCCTGGGATCCACGTTGAGGGCGAGGGCGCCGCTCTCGGAGTCCCTCAGCCTCTCGTTGACGGCGTTCGAGAGCCTCACGCTGAGCTCGCGGAACTTCGCCGAGTCGCTCCCCTTGCCCGCGAGGTAGGCGACGGAGGAGGCGTCCCTCAGCGCCCTGACGGCCAGCAGGTTGACCTCCGAGGAGTGACCCGTCGGGAAGCCGGCGCCCAAGCGCCTGCGCCACCCGTCGGGCGAGTCGGACGAGGACGGGACGAGCCCATCCGAGATCAGTCCAGCCAGGCCGTCCCCTACCTTCTTCAGTTGAGGGTACCACCTTTTCACGAGCTTCTTGTCCCCCGAACGTGCGCTGAGGTACGCGCAGACGCTCAGAAGGAAGAGGGAGGTCTCCACTGGTCCCGGCCTCTCGGCGCGGTCCCCGGCCGGCGAGCCTTCGGAGTATCGGAGAGTGCCGTCCTTCCTCACTCCGCCCTTGAGCGACTCGGCCATCCTCTCGAAGTAGTCGCTCCTGATGAGCGAGAGCGCCACTCCCGACCACAGCCGCTCCGCTGTGTTGCCCTCACCCTCGATCGCGTAGAGCGCGGCCTTCGCCCAGTCGAAGGTGAAGTTCATCGACGCGCTCGACGAGACGAACTCCGCGCCTCGCGGCTCTCCACGCTCCGAGTCCCCCTCGTCCGAGCGGAGGGCCGCCGCGTTAAGGGCGGACTCGAGCGATGAGGGGTGGTAGACCGAGATGGTGCGCACCTCCACGGTGGCGCCGGGGAGGAGGTCGATGTCCTGCTGGGCCAGCAGGATGACCGAGCCCGACATCCCGAGCGAGCTCTCTGGGAGCTCCCCTAGGGCCAGGAGCTCGGCTGCCCTTCCCTTGTCCTTCGTCATGTAGAGGACCGATGGGCGGGGTGAGAACCCGATGACGCGGACCCCGGTGGTGTCTCCTACGTCGTCCATCACGACCTGGTCGTGGCGGTTGAAGGCGTTGACGCCTATCTCGCCGGGAGGGTCTCGCTCCCTCCTGTAGTTTAGGGACGTGGGGTCGTGGAGGGTGATGATCCGGATCCTCGTAACCGCGTCGCCCCTGTTGGTAAGCCTGACGCTCCTCACAGAGCCCTCGCAGTCCCCGACGAGCAGCCTGACTGTGTGAGCCGCCTGGATCCTCTCTTGCCCGCGGGCCGCATAGGAGACGCTCGAGGGCGTCGCCCTCACCACGACGTCCTGGGCCTTTACAGAGATCTTGACCCCGGACTGGATCTTGAACACCTCGGCTGTCTCTCTGCCGAAGAGCAGCTTCTTGGCGGTCGCGCTGTGGACCCACGAGGTCGAGCCGTCTGGCTCGACCTTGGCCCTCAGGTCGCTCCGAAAGAGGCAGATGCTGCGCTTGAGCTGGGAGGCGGAGAGCTCCCGGGCGTGTGAAAACTGTGACAGCTCGCGCTGCATCGGAGCACAAGTCCACACAGCCTGAACTAATGCACCGGGATTGAACCTACTTGAGCAACCGTTAAGATGGTGTTGACAACCTGTGCCAGACGGGGCCTGTGGGGGTGTCCTCCACCACGACCCCCTTCCTCCTCAGCTCCTCCCTGATCTCGTCCGACCTGCTGTAGTCCTTCCTCTTCCTCGCGTCCTCGCGCTGCGCGACCAGGTCGGCGATGAGGGACGCCTCGGGGTCGCTCCTCTCGCCCAGCTTCCCTGACCCCAGGTCGGGAGCGCCCTGAATCACCCCGAGGACCGAGTCGACCTTCTTCACGGTGTCAAGGAGCCTCTGGGCGTCGCGCGCCGAGACCTTCCCTTGGTCCAAGAGAGAGTTGAGCCTCCGGTCGAACGTGAAGAAGGCCGCCAGCGCCCTCGGGACGTTCAGGTCGTCGTCCATCGACTCCTCGAAGCTCGCGAGGAGCTCCTTGGCGAGGCGGGAGCACTCGGCGTCGCCCGCCTGGTCAGCGGCCCCGGTGACCGAAGTCAGGCGCCGCACGAGACTGTCGAACCTCCCCAGGGTGGCGGCGGCCTGGGCCAGCGAAGAGTCGGCGAACTTCAGCTCCTCCCGGTAGTGGGCGCTGATGAGGAAGAGCCTGATGGCCCTGGGGGAAAGCCCCCGCTGCAGGAGCTCCCTCAGCGTGACGATGTTCCCGACCGACTTTGACATCTTTCCCCCCTCCATGGTCAGGAAGGCGGAGTGCTGCCAGTGCCTCACGAACTTCTTTCCCGTGAGGGCCTCGGACTGGGCGATCTCGTTCTCGTGGTGGGGGAACCTGAGGTCGATGGCCCCCGCGTGGATGTCGAGGGTTTTGCCGAGGTACTTCATCGCCATCACGGAGCACTCGATGTGCCAGCCCGGCCTCCCCTTCCCGAGGGGGGTCTCCCAGAAGACCTCGCCGTCCTCTGGGACCCACGCCTTCCAGAGTGCAAAGTCGTTGGCGCCCATCTTCTCGTAGTGGTCTGAGGCCGTGCGGGTCCCCGCCTTTGTCGCGGTGGTCTTTATGCCCGAGAGCTGACCGTATCTCCTGAACTTCTTGATCGAGTAGTAGACCGACCCGTCCTCCGCCCTGTAGGCGTATCCCTTCTTGATGAGCGTCTTCACCGCTGCGACTATCTCGGGGATGTTCTCGGTCGCCTTTGGGTAGTGCTCCGCCTTCTGGACGTTGAGGGCGGCGAGGTCTTCCACGAAGGCCTTCGTGTAGAAGTCAGTGAGCTCCCCCAGGCTCTTCCCCGTCTTCTTGATCCCCTCTATTATCCTGTCCTCCACGTCGGTGATGTTCATCACCTGGTCGACCTTGAACCCCTTGAAGGTCAGGTACCTCCGGAGGACGTCCTCGAAGACGAACGTGCGGAAGTTCCCGATGTGCGCGTAGTTGTAGACCGTGGGCCCGCACGTGTACATCCGCACCCGCCTGCCGGAGAGAGGCGTGAACTTCGTGAGCCTCCGTCCGAGGGTGTTGTACAGGACGAGGACCATCTGGAGAGCGCCCGTTCCCCTGACGTGCGTGATAAGGTCTTCCTTCGGAGTTAAAAATAAAGAGGAAGAGAGATTCCCGCGTCGACGCTGATTACTTGGTCAGCTTTCCGATGCGGAAGATCGGCTTTCCACATGAGCCGCAAGTACCCCGAACAGCAAACCGACCGTTCTTCAGTTTGATCTGCTTGGGATTCTTGATCTCCCTGTTCTTCTTCTTCTCGTAGACACAGTAGCCCGTGACCACGTTTGCTCGGCTCTACGCTCCCGCGCTTGATATTTAAGCTCTCGGTAACGGGGCAAAATTCAGGGTTTTTAGGGAAAACGAAGACACAAGACGGGCGGGCGGCGTGTTTAGGGCAAGAGGCCCCTCGGAGATGAGCGCTCAGCTCGTCTAATCAAACCGTTATCGGAGAAAAAGTCTACGGCCCTTGATAGGAGCTGTTGAAAGCGGCGCGAAATGCACCGGATAGTCTGTGGCGTAGAATAGAAAATCGGACAAATCGCCATTAAGAGTCTGAATATCGCCCGCACAACTTTTCAGCGCTTCTCGAGCAGAATCGAGAGCGGTCAGGAGGAGAAGGAGCGAGGCGCGAGGGGTGAAGGGAAGCGGACGGGAGTCGGGTGCGGCTATCCCTGGACCACGGTGACGGTCCCGACCATCCAGGAGTGGTAGGAGCAGCCGTACTGGTACGTGCCAGGAACCGTGAAGGTGTACGAGAAGGACTGGCCGGCGTTCAAGTTGCCCGAGTTGAACGAGGTCGCGCCGCTTGGGACGCTGCTCGAGGTGACGGTGTGCGCTGCGGAGTCGTCGTTCGACCATGTCACCGTGTTGTTGAGCCCAATCACCAGGGTGATCTTGTCAGGGGCGTAGCCCGGCGGGTTCGACGGGTTGCTCGCCCCGCTCGGGATGGAGACCTTGACCGTCGAGACGCCCTTGAGCACGACCACGGTCCCGGTCATCCAAGAGTGATAGCTGCAGTGGTACTGGTAGGTGCCCGGCTGGGTGAAGTTGTAAGTGAAAGTCTGCCCCGCGTTCATGTTGCCCGAGTCGAAGGTGGAGGCGCCTGTCGGGACGCTGGTCGAAGTCACGGTGTGGGCGGCCGTGTCCTTGTTGGTCCAGGTGACGCTCGCGTTCACTCCTATGACCACGGTGATCTTGTCAGGGGCGTAGCCGGGGGGGTTCGACGGGTTGCTCGCCCCGCTGGGGATCGAGACGGCGACCGCCGCTCCTGGGCTCGCCGAGGTGGAGACGGTCGTAGTAGAGGTCGCGCCTTGGAAGGCGGAGGTGTACCCGGAGCTCGTCGCCATCCCGGTGACTAGGAAGTACCCGACCAGGATGGGGATTATCGCCGCGATCACGCCCACGATTCCGAGCGTCAGTTTTGGAGGCCCGTATTCTTGGAATCGCATCTCAATCACTCACTGGGCGAACGCGAACAGCATCGTCAGGATGAGGACCATTATCAGCGCAAGAGGGGCGAGCATGAGGTACTGTATCACGGGCGGCTCCTTCCGGATGTTCATCAGGAAGAGCGCTGCCACGAGGCTGTTGATCATGGCGATGACGCCTATCGCGAGGTCGACCGAAAATGTCCCGGGCGCGGAGTAGAAGACGAGCACCTCTCCGACCGTCGTCACGATCATGTAGAGCCAGACCGCCAGCGGGAGCTTGTAGTTCATTTTCTATATCTCCATGCTATAGCAGGTAGAACAGCGGGAAGACGAAGATCCAGACGATGTCCACGAAGGCCCAGTAGAGCGCGAAGTTCTCGATCCCCTCGTGGTGCTCCTTCGTGTAGCCGCCCATCAGCCCCTTCTTGATCAGGTAGACCATCAGGATGAGGCCCACCGTCACGTGGGCTGCGTGGAGCCCGACCGTGAAGTAGTACGTGCTGCCGGCGAGGCTGGACGACCAGCTGAACCCCTTGTCGAAGTAGAGGTTGTACCACTCGGCGCCCTTCACACCGAGGAAGGTCGCGCCCAGGACGAAGGTGGCGCCTAGCCACATTATCATCTGCCTCTGCTTGCCCTCCTTTATCGACTCGAGGGCCAGGAACGCGGTGAGCCCGCTGGTGAGCAGCACTATCGTGTTGGCGAGGCCCAGAGGGATCTCGTGGATGCTGCCAGGGATAGGCCAGTTCGGAGTGAAGGAGCGGATGTAGAGGTATGCGCCGAGTATCGCGCCGAAGACTATGACGTCGGTCGAGAGGAAGATCCACATCCCGAGCCGCATCTTCGGGATGGCGTTGAACGGCCAGCTCTCGGTGAGCTCCTCCGGCATGTGGAACGTCTCGTGGAGGTCGTCCATCATCCACCCTATGATGCCGAACGCGCACACCGCGCATCCTGCGAGGAAGATCGCCAGGCCCCACGAGTACATGAGGAGCGAGAGCCCCAGGAAGCTGATCCCGATCCCTGTCGCGAGCCATATGGGCCTCGAGCTCAGGTGTCCCGTGTGGTGCTCCGCGCCCGCCGTGGCTGGCAGCGAGCCGACCTCCGCGCCATGGGAGGCGCCTGTGATTATCGGGACCCACTCAGGAGTGGTGGCGCCCCACGGGTTGAGGGGCGCTATCTTCCCCTTCCTGAGAGTGAAGATTATGTTCGCGAGGAGGAGGATCTGCGAGAGCGCGAAGATGAACGCGCCCGCCGTCGAGATCAGGTTGAGCGTGTTCCAGCTGGGCAGTGACTGGTACGTGTAGATCCTCCTCGGCATGTCGTAGAGGAAGAACATCGGGAAGTAGAGGACGTTGAAGCCGATGAACGAGGTGATGAAGTGCCAGTTCGCCATCTTCTCGTTGTACATCTTGCCCGTCATCTTGGGGATGTAGTAGTACAGACCGGCGATCAGGCCGAAGATCGCGGCTCCGACCATGACGTAGTGGAAGTGGCCCACGACGAAGTACGTGTTGTTGTAGACCACGTCCAGCACGAAGGAGGACAGGAAGACCCCGGTGATGCCTCCGATGATGAACAGGAAGACTGAGCCGATGCAGAAGAGCATCGGAGCCGTCAGGCGGATCGTGGATTTGGTCAGGGTCTTGATGAAGGCGAGCGTGATGACGTCGAACGGGAGGGAGATCAGGATGGTCGCGACGCTGAAGGCCTCGTCCTCGCTGAGGGTGACGCCAGTCAGGAACATGTGGTGCGACCACACCATGTAGCTGAGGGGGATGACGATCGCCCCGGTGCAGATGAGGATGATGTTCTTCTCTGCGAGGGGCCTTCCCGTGAAGACCGGGAATATCTCAGCGATAAGTCCGAAAGCGGGGAGCAGCACCACGTAGACCTCCGGATGGCCGAAGAACCAGAAGAGGTCGTCCCAGAGAATCGAGCCTCCCGCGGAGGCCGTGAAGTACATCGTGCCCAGCACCCTGTCGGATATCAGGAGGACCAGCGCCGCAAGGAGCGACGGGAACGAGAAGAGCATCGCGATGATCGTGAAGAGCATGAACCAGCTGAACATCGGGATCTTGCGCCACGTCATCCCTGGCCCGCGGTGGACCGCGACGGTCAGGAGGATGTTGACCGAGCCGACGGTGATCGAGGTCGCCAGCATGATGAGGCCCGCGAAGGCCATCGTCGGCCCGGGGCCCGGGCTGAAGCCTGAGGAGGAGAGCGGCGCGTACGCGGTCCAGCCGCCAGCTGTGTTCCCGCCTGGCATGAAGAAGCCGATCGTCGCGACGACCCCTCCGAAGAGCCAGAGCCAGTAGCCAAGGGCGTTCACTCTGGGGAGCGCGAGGTCGGATGCGCCTATCTGCAGAGGGAGGAAGTAGTTGGCGAGGCCGATCGCGAGGGGAGAGAGGAACCAGAGGATCATGATGAGGCCGTGCAGCGTGACGGCCTGGTTGAAGGCGGAGGCGCTCAGGAACGTCTGGGTGGCGCTCGGCCAGCACATGCCCTTGACTCCTGCCGCGCACACCGGTATCGCGAGCTCGACCCTCACCAGCAGGATCAGGACTGCGCCTATGAAGCCGAAGTACATCGAGCCGACGATGTAGAGGAGGCCGACGTCCTTGTGGTTGGTCGTGTACAGCCAGCGCGAGAGCCAGGCGTTCATGCTCCGTTACGCGCCTCCCTTTCCAGCCGGCGCGGCCGGGAGCTTGGAGTACCAAGAGTTGTACTGCGAGGCTGGGAGGACCACCAGCTTCGAGAGCATCAGGGCGTGTCCGACTCCGCATATCTGTCTGCACTCGATCGTGAAGGTGCCCGTCTGGGTCGCGTTGAACCACAGCTGCGTGTAGATCCCGGGCTGCGCGTCTTTCGCCACGAGCAGCTCGGGTATGTAGAATCCGTGCGTGACGTCGGCAGAGGTGATGTTGAGGATCACGATCTGGCCCGCGGGGACCGTAAGGTTCTGGAAGTCTGTGAAGCCGTTGGGATACGTGAAGCTCCACGCGAACTGCCTGCCGACCACACCGATGTTTAGAGAATTGGGGTCTTTTGGAATCGCGATGAGGTTGGCCGATGCGAAGGTCTGGTACTCTACGAACGCGAGGACGGAGCCGGTGATGCACAGGGTAAGGACGACCCCCTTCCAGTTGCCCCAGTCGCCCTCCTCCTCGTGGAAGGCTGGGACCGGCCTGCCCGGCTTGACGCGGTTCTTTGCTATCTGATAAATCATAAAGGCGCCGACGATCACTCCGGCTGCGGTGCCAAGGAACACGTAGTAGTTGGAGAGTGTCGTCCAGATTGCTACTGTCGGCGGTGTCGCATCTAAAGGAAGCGAGTACAGCATGCAGCGACTAGGCCACCTTGAATATTTCATATAAGTCTTGTCAGCCGGGCACTAACGGGTTAGGCCCGCGTCAACGCATATTTACTCGACGGTGCGAGCGACCAACACACGAAGATTTGGTGGGATGGCGGATTGGTTACGCGTGCGCCTGCAGTTTCTCGATGACGAGACGGAAAGCGCATTCATGTGGGTTCGATTCCCACTCCCACCTTTTTGGTCATTAGCTCGTTTTGACCTTCTTTTTCCCTAAATCGCCTAAATCAGGTCAAATGGACTAGTACGGAGGCTTTTGATGGTTGCTCAAGGCATCGTCAAGGGCCTCGGCCTTTCGAAAGACAATGAACCCGACCCTCTCTCGAAACGCACTCAGTGACCGCGACCTCACATAGACGTACATTTGGTCCAAGTTCTGTCGGTAGAGTTTTCCTTTGATGAGGACAAGCCCTCCTCCTTTCTTCGTAAGATGGATTCCAGTTGTTTCTATCCCAAGAGAATCAAGGAGCTGACAAACCAAGCCAAGAAGGTCCTTGTCACCATTGGACACTCGAAGAACCCGCCCGCTGACTCCAGCTTCAGAGTCGAAGAACCCTCTGAGGAATGCTGCCTTGCACTCGTCACAATGCGATATCGTTGGAATGAGGTTTCTCAAGTCCTGCCGCAGGAACCTTTGCAAAAGCAGGCTTGAGACCTGCGTATGCCAAGAGCGAGTCTTCTTCGCGCCATTTCACCAGCGGCGGGGGCCTGTTGAGCAGCACTCCAAGGCATCTCGCGAATTCCTCGGCGAACTCTTTGTCGATCACCCTGAGCTTAATCATGTGGCTGTGTTTCCGGTTGCTGCTCGTTGAGCCGTCGCCGAGGCTCACGCCGATAACATAGGCAAGTTCGGTGCAAGGTTTAGAATCGAACGTCCTGACGTACCCGAACGGCTTGTGCTTCCCGGTTACCCAATCCGAGACGTGGGACTTGCCGAGCCGCACCCCGCGCTCCGTCTCCACCCTCCTGATGATGGCACCGTAGCTGAGGCCCTCTCTCCTCAGGTTGAGGACGAGGCGATAGAGCTCTTCCCGCTCAACGGTGGGCCTCTTCCTTATTCCTAGCTTGCTCCCCATGCCCTCGAAGACGGCGCCGTCTAATAACGGCCCACGAGCGAACCTTTTACATGGGCGAGAATCGGGCGACTTTCAACCCGAAGGAGCAAAGGAGTTGTCGTCCGGCATCAGCCTTCCAATCGTAGAGCGCACAACTAACGCGCGCCTTCAATCCACTATCGCCACGGGCGAGACTGCGAGGCAGCCCGCTTCATGAGCGCAAAGTCCTGGCTGGACTGGCTGTACTCCGTCCCTCTCATGGGTGCTGTGCTCTTCATCTTCTCGATAGGCTACCCGCCCTTCGACGACGCGACGACGCTCGACCTGACGACCCACATGATCCAGCACATCATCATCGTGATGGCCGGCGTCATGATAGCCTACCCTCTGCACAGGAAGGGCTACTTCAGGAGCATCGAGGGCAAGAACTCGGCGTACCCCGCGCTCGCGCTGATCATCGTGATAATCACCTTCTGGCACCTTCCCGAGAACTGGGACGCCGCGGTCCTAAACCCCTCGATACACGCGGTGGAGCACTTCAGCTTCCTCCTCGTCGGGATCCTGATCGGGTCGACGCTCCAGACCCTCTCCGACCGCGCGAAGATAGACGTGCTCATACTGGGGTTCTTCGGCCACTTCGGGTACGGGCTCGCCCTGATCTCCAGCTACAAGCTGTACCCGCTCTACTCCCTCGCCGACCAAGGGGTCCTCGGGCTAGTGATGTTCAGCGTGGGCCCTTTCTACTGGACGGGGATCCTCTACCTGATATTCAGGAACAGGGCCTGGTTCAGGGAGGTCTCCGCGTTCGGGGAGGGGCCGTTCGACGCGCCGAGCCCGCCGAGGCGCCGCTCGGAAGGCGGCGAGGGCTCAGGGCTCACACGGGCTGGAAGGGTCGTAAACGCCGTCTCCATAGTCGTGATGATTGCGGTCCTGGTCGGCTTCTTCGCCTCGAGCGCGGTGGCGATAGCCGCCACTCCTCCGCCCTCCCACACGAGCAGCTCGGTCCAGGTGCTCATAGTCGAGACCCCCGTCACCTGGAACTACTACCCCCAGGCCATCACGGTCGTCCTCGGGGTGAACAACACAGTCACTTGGGTCAGCCACTCGCTCGCGTACGACACAGTCACTGGCAACAACGGGACCTTCGCATCGGGATCGATACCGCCGGGCTCGACCTTCTCCTACACGTTCACGACTCCCGGGACGTACCCCTACCGCTGCATCTACCATCCCTGGATGACCGGGACGGTAGTCGTCCTGCCGGCGACCTCACACTAGGCTCGGCCGCTGGAAAGGATAAAAGCGCCGGAACGATTCGCAGTGTCATCTTGAAAGCAATAAAGTCGAAGAAGGCTCCCGAGCCGATTGGTCCGTACTCTCAAGCGATCGTGGTGAAGAACCTCGTCTTCGTCTCAGGGATGATAGCGATTGACCCCAAGACCGGGAAGATGGTGGGCGGCGGCGTCAAGGAACAGACGGAGCGAGCCCTCGCCAGCCTCAAGGCCGTGCTGAAGGCTGCGGGGACCTCAGAGGAGAGCGTCGTGAAGACCACGGTCTTCCTGAAGGACGGCTCGACGTTCAAGGAGATGAACGAGGCCTACGCCAAGTTCTTCGGCAAGCACAAGCCCGCGAGGGCGACGCTCGTCACGGGCTTCCCCCGGGACGACATCCTCGTCGAGATCGAGGCTGTCGCGAACAAGTAGCGAAACCACCAATCGCTCCGGGCGTTGGTCGAATGTGGGGGACACTAGCCCGCCGGCATGCCCCTGCTGCGGCTCCGCCATGGCCGTTGTCTCCGAGACCGCGACGAGGGTCAGCCTGAGGTGTCCAGCCTGCTTGGTAAGCGACGTCAGGATAAAGCAGGGTTAGAGGGTCCAAGCAACGCTTGCGCGGGCTGAGCGCCCCGTTCTCAGACGAAGAGGGCGTAGAGCACTATGGCCGAGACGAAGACGATAGAGATCGTGTTCAGGACCTTGATCAGCGAGTTGATCGCCGGCCCTGCCGTGTCCTTGAACGGGTCTCCGACCGTGTCGCCCATGACCGCCGCAGCGTGTGTGGGCGTCCCCTTGCCTCCGAAGGCACCGGTCTCGATGTACTTCTTCGCGTTGTCCCAGGCGGCGCCGCTGTTGGTCATGGTGAACGCCAAGTAGACGCCCGCGATGACGCTTCCTATCAGGACCCCTCCGAGGGCGAGCGGACCGAGGACGAAGCCGACGACCAGCGGGGTGAGGACTGCGAGCACCGCGGGCGCAGCAAGCTCCTTGATGGCAGCCGCCGTGCTGATGTCGACGCACTTTGCATAGTCGGGCTTCCCTGTCCCTTCCATGATGCCGGGAATCTCCTTGAACTGGCGCCTAACCTCGTTGACCATCTTTATCGCGGCGCGGCCCACGGCCTGGATGAGGAAGCTGGAGAAGTAGAACGGGAGCAGGCTTCCGATGAAGAGCCCGATTATCACGTGAGGGTCGCTAAGTGTGAAGGAGAGGGTCCCGCCGGGCGGGAGCCCGTACTTTGAGAAGAGGTCGTGGAGCGCGATCTGCCTGTTGACCTCGCTCTGGAACGCCTCGAAGATGGAGACCGCGGCGAGCGCGGCCGACATGACCGCGAAGGCCTTGGTGGTCGCCTTGGTGGTGTTACCGATGGCGTCGAGCTCGTCGGTCACGACGCGCACGTTGCCCTCGAGCCCCGCCATCTCGGCTATCCCGTTGGCGTTGTCGGTGATGGGCCCGAACGAGTCGATCGACATGATGGCTCCGGTGAGGGAGAGCATGGACATCGTCGCGATGGCGGTGCTGTATACCCCCATCAGGGTGTCAGAGCCCGAGCCGTAGTAGCCAAGGTAGTATGAGATCAAGAGGGCGACGACGAGCACCACGGCCGAGGGGGCCGTGCTCTGCAGCCCCGTGGAGAAGCCCGCCAAGAAGTTGGTCGCGGCCCCGGTCTGGCTCGCCTCGGCGATGTGCCGGACGGGCGGGAAGAGGTACGACGTGAAGTAGTCTGCCACCCTCTCTATCACGATGACCACCACGACCCCGACGACGGCGCTGCCGAAGAGCCAATACGCAATCGGGTTGCCCCCGAAGAGCGACTGACCGATGAAGTAGTCGATCGCAACCGTGATCACAGCGGCGATCATCAGCGACACGTTCAGCGCTGCCATGGGCTTCGACTTTATCGAGCGTCGTATGTAGAAGCCGCCCACTATTGAGCCCACAATCCCCGCGACCCCCAAGGTGAGAGGGTAGAGTATCAGCTGGTTCGCAGAGACGACCGAAAGGAGCTGGGACGGGAGGCTGCTTCCCTTGACTGCGAGCTGGACGAGCCCGCCGAGTATCACCGCCGCGATGGCCGTGACGACGAACGACTCGTACACGTCAGCGCCCATACCTGCGCAGTCGCCTACGTTGTCGCCAACGTTGTCGGCGATGACGGCAGGGTTGCGGGGGTCGTCCTCTGGGATGTTCGCCTCGACCTTCCCTACGAGGTCAGCGCCGACGTCGGCAGCCTTGGTGTAGATGCCGCCCGAGACTCTCATGAACATGGCGATCAACGACGCGCCGAAGCCCAGCCCCGCCATCGTGGCGGGGTTCGCGGTGATCGTCCCCTGGTACGCGATGTAGAAGAGCGACAGTCCGAGCAGCCCGAAGCCGACGACCGCCATGCCCATCACGCTCCCGCCCCTGAAGGAGACGGTGAGGGCGTCGCCGAGCCCGCTCTTCGCGGCCTCTGCCGTCCTCGAGCTCGTCCGGACCGTTATCGCCATCCCCACGTAGCCAGCGAAGGCCGAGAGGCCGGCGCCCAAGACGAACCCGACTGTTATGGCACCGCCCGTGCCGAGCGGGATGTCGATGAAGATGTAGATCGCGGCGGCGACGAGGACCGCGACGGGCGCGATGACCCTGTACTCCCTCGAGAGGAAGGCGTTGGCGCCCTCCCTCACGGCGCCAGCTATCTCCTGCATCTTGGGGGTGCCTGCGTTATGCGACCTTACGTTGAAGATGAGCACGACAGCATAGACGAGCGCTACGAGCGCCCCGCCCACGGCTAGGAGACTGTAGTCTATCACCATTTTATCGAGAACTGACTGCGGGGGTTTCCCTGAACCGGTTATAAGTTTAGGGGCGCTTCATCCTGTTCGTCATCGCGTAGCTTGCGACGAGCGGGAGGACCGTTGTGGCGTCGGCGATGAGGGTCGACTTCCTCGCCTTCGGCCTCACCTTGCCCCAGGAGATGGCCTCCTTGACCTGGGCGCCGCTGAGTTCTCAAGATATCGACTTAGGATTTCTCTCTGAAGTCTGCGCCAGTTCTTCGCATTTCCTCATGACGTTATGATATTGGTCGGATTTCTCCTTTGAAAGACCGCGATTGATGAATGTCTCCATGATGAGTATGGCGAACTTGCCGTCCCTTGATAATCGGTAGTCAAATCCCTCGGGATTCTCTTCTGTTCGTTCACATTTCGCCCTGTTGCACCGGGTAACCTTGGTCCCGATGACTGGCTGTATCCTTTCCAATGCGTCCCTTGAGCACATGGTGATGGCGATTCGTAACGTCCCTTTGATGCAGTAGGAACCTCCCTCGCCCTCGTGTAACCCTATCGCTCTTTCTACCAAAAGTGGGTTTTCAAGATTTGGAAGCAGTAGTGGTTTTGTTGGTAGATGTTTCGGCATGTAACCCTTTGCAGGACCGGGTCGCTTCTTTATTCGAGCTGCCGTCTTGGAGGACCGTGATTATACTACGTTTGGTACTTAACAACCAACATTTCCTGAACCGCGCCGATGACGCACTACGAAGGTTTGTTCTTCCGTTTGGTCATGGCGTAGGTCACAATGAACGCGAGAGATGTCGTTGCCTCAGAATAAAGGGTAACAGTCCTCGCTCGACTCTTCACTTTCCCCCAAGATATCGCCTCCTTGACTTGGGCGCCGCTGAGGCTGCCATCCCACTCTGCAGCTGTGGTGACATAGCAGGCATAATCTAGCCCGCCCTTAAACTGGTTCCACCACAACAAATGGTGCTTGCTTATCCCTCCCCCGATCACCAGCGCGCCGCTCTTCTTCGCGTCGAAGGTGATGTCGGCCAGCCTCTTCTCGTCCCCTATCACGTCCACTCTGAAGTCGCTCCGCCTGTTCGCGAAGAGCCAGATCTGAGAGCCCACGGCGCCGTCCATCGGCCCCGGGACGAAGATCGGGACGTTCTTCTTCCTCGCCCAGTAGAGGATCGAGTGCTCGTCCCCAAGCTCCCCCAGCTCGTGACAGAGCTTCTCGGTAGTCATGCTCCTGTCCCCCGCCTGGTACCTGCCCTCGAGCCACGGCTGGAGTCGCTTCTCGAGGGCGGGGCCGTACGTCTCGAGGGGGACGAGGACGTTCCCGAGCCTGTGGAACCCCTCCCTCTTCACCTTCAGGTCGTCGAGGTCGAAGCTGCCGTGGTAGTAGTCGCCCCAGCTGCGGGCAAGGTCGTGGTCAAGCGTTCCAGAGGCGGTGATTATCACGTCGACCATGCCCTCCTTGATCATGTCTACGATCACCCCCCTCGTCCCAGTGGCGACGATGGCGGCGGGGAACGAGAGGAACTTCGTGCACTTTCGGTCGTCGAGCATCTCGGTGTAGATCTTCGCCACCTCGGCGAGGTGCCTCCCCATGAAGCCCCCTGCGGCGTGCATCTGGTCGACGAGGGAGACGACGTCCCTCGAGGGTCTGATGTGGACGTCCTTCACCTTCTCTAGCAACTAGGATTTTGTCCCTCGTGTCGTCGTTTAAAACGGTTCGTGGTTCCGGCACTTTCACGCATCCCACCCCCCTCCGCAACGTGCCGACGTGCCGGAGGGCGATGGAGCCGCGCGGGACGGCTCCCGGGTAGCTGGTCCAGGAGATTACCAGAGGCGCCTAGCTCCCTCCTCATGCTTACTTCTGTTTGTGATGCTGACGATGCGAGGTGCGCGAACTGCTCTGGAAGGATGGTTGACATCGACGAGGAAATCGTCTGCTCCTCCTGCGGGAGCGTCCGGCCGAAGGAGGTCGTGGCAGACTCGGCCGTCGGAGCGACCGCGAGAAGGGCGCACGCGGTGGACTACACCAACCACTCGCTCGGGAGCTTCCTCGGGCCGATGGAGTACGACCGCGACGAATCGCCCCCCAGGGGGCTCGCGGGCTCCTCTTCCACGTTCAGGTACCTGAAGACAATCTCTGACTACTCGCAGGTGGACGAGGCGGGCGTATACCCGTGCGCGAAGCTGATAGAGCGGATCTGCGAGAAGCTGTCCCTTCCCCCGGGTGTCATTGGGCAGTCGATAGCGGTGGCCAAAGGCCTCCTCGCGATCAGGAAGCAGAGGACGGGGTACACGATAGCCGCGATCTCCGCCTTCTCGATAACAAGCGCCTGCAGGATATGCGGGGTCTCGAGCGTCGGCGTGAGGGAGGTCGTCGCGTCCCACAGGGCGCTGGGGCACAACGTCAGGCCGTCCACGCTCATCAAGATGGGGTTCGACTCCCCGGTGAAGGCGAGCGCGATGAGGGCGGAGGAGCACCTCGGCAGGGTGGCTGCCCGCCTCTCCGAGGTCCTGCCGAGGCTCGGCGCGCCCCCCGGCTACCAGTACAAGCTGCTCCATCTGGCGAGGAGGGCGCTCGCAATGCTGGACTCCTCGGTGAGGGGCGGGCACAGCCCCTGCGCCCTCGCCGCGACGAGCTTCTACGCGGCCGAGGTGGCGGTCTCCGAGAGCGAGTCGAGGAAGAAGCTCTTCACGCAGAGGGACGTCGCAATGTGCGTCAACGCGGCGGAGTACACCGTCAGGGAGCAGTTCTGCGAGCTCTTCAGGCCGAGGTGGGACGCGATCTACGACGAGCTGAGGCCTATGCTGTCGACCCAGAGCCACGGACAGTCCAGTCGAAGTCTCCTGACACTCCCACGACTCCAAGCTCCACGAGCACGACCCAGTAGGTCGCCGAGCAGGACGGACCTCCCGGCGCCCAGCCGGCCGTGAAGAAGAACCCGAGCGCGGAGGCCTCCTGCTCTAGCAGGGGGACCGCCGCAGCGAACGCCGTCTGGGCCAGCGTGACGTTGCAGGACGACAGGGAGAGCGCCGCCTCCAGCGAGGAGAGGGCGGACGCGCAGAGGGAGCCCGCCGTCCCGGGGGAGATGGGGATGTTCAATGCCTGAGCGTCGTGCCTCTCCAGGGACACCGACCCTCCTCCCCCGACCTCTTTGACGCTGGACGCCGCCTCGAGGTTGAGCTCTCCAGGGACGAACCCGGAGAAGGGGGACAAGATAGCAGAGTCTCCCCCCGGAGGTCCCTGCACCGGGGAGGTCGGCGCACCCGTCGCCGAGACGCTGACCGAGTAGGCGATGCCCTCGTCCTCTCCGGACGTCGAGCTCGAGGCGGAGATGGAGTAGACGTACTGGGGCATTCTGTCGCAGTCCGCGGGCGTAGACGCGAGATAGTCCTGGACCTGCGCGAGAACTTGGAGAGAGGTGCTCCCGACGAGCGACTCCTCGAGGAGGAGCTCTCTGGTCTCGACGTGCGTGGCCTGGGCGCTCGACGCGAGGTCGTCCTGGGCGGTCATCAGCGTCACGTCCGCCACTAGGAGCGCGGTGAGGAGCAGGACCGAGGCGAGGGTCGCCGCTACTGCCTTGCGAGCCAGGCCTCTATCACCAAAGTCCGACCGGGGAGGTCGAGGGGCAGGGACGCTGAGGCGAGGGCCGAGGAGGGCTCGGGGACGGAGCCGCAAGAGGTGCCTTGGAACGCCACGCCGATCACCAGCGTGGCGTTGCCAGCCTCCGCCGCGGAGTCGCAGACCGCCCGCTCGGAGGCAGAGGAGAGGAAAGGCAGCCCCACGCGGTCGAGGTAAGCGGTGATAGCGGTGTCGAGCCTCGCCTGCGCGGCCGCGTCCACGGCGGCCTCCCTCGGCGCTATGGGGCTGATCGCGACTATCAGCGAGACGCAGATCGCTGCGTACCCTGAGGCGACCGCGATGTCGATGAACTGCAACTTCCCTGCTAGCCTCCGAGGGCGATGTGCGAGACGACGATGGAGAGGGCGAGAAGGGTCATGCTCGCGAGCATCAACAAGGCGATGCAGACCTCGATGTAGGCGTCAACCATCCCGCGCCTGCGCGACAGAGACTGCGCCTCCTACCAGCGTGAAGTTGTATCGCAATCCGGGATCGAGGGTAACGTGCGGAAGGTCCCAGCCGACCGTCTCGGTGGCCGTGGCTCCGCCGAGCGACGCGGCGACGGTGTCGCCTTGAAGGGCGACCGAGAGCTTGACTCCCGGGTAGCTCTCCAGGCCGACGACCACGGAGGTCCCGGGCGACATCGAGTCGATCATCTTTCCCAGTCCAGCGGCGACGGCCTCGGCCCCCCTCTGCTGCGAGGCCGAATACGCCAAGTAGACAGGCCTGGCGAGCAGGACCGCGAGCCCGATGATCGATGCCATGTAGACCGCCTGGGAGAGCTGAGAGGAGACGGCGACCGTAGGCACTAGCACGTCGCCCCCAGCTGGAGTGACTCGGCAGGGGCCGAGAAGACGAGCGCGCAGGTTCCGTTGAGGCCGTGATAGTCGAAGGAGCATGGGAAGCCCAAGTCGTACGCCATGCTGGCGCCCCCCGTGGAGACCGACAGCGTCCCCGCTCCGCAGGCGACCGAGGCCCCTTGCAGCGGGAGGATGAGGGTGACGTTCCTCCCCTCGACCACCGCGATGCGCGCGGCACCCGCTACCTGGTCTGACTTTGAGACGGCGGCCACCTGTGCGAGGCCGGGCATGGCCCCGTTGACCAGCATCACGCTGGCCCCGGCCAAGCTGGCAGAGATTCCGAAGATGATTACGTACTCGATCAGCTCGACCATGGGAGAAGCGTGAGAAGAGGCGCGGTTGAAATTTAAGCGTCCACGCGTTGGCGCTTTATTACTCGCGCAGGCTCTCAACCAGATGATCGGGAGGGTCGAGGACGCGCTGCACCGGTTCGCCAGGAAGAAGGGGCCCGGCACGCCGAAGGGCGGGCCGCTACTCGTCGAGCTTCTCCAGTCGTCCGACGCGCAGCTGGTGGACTCCTACCCCAACGGGATATTCAGGTGCGAGATCAGGAAGGGAGACTCTGAGGGGGCGCCGACCCTCTACGAGATAGTGCCCGTCCTGGGACCCGAGAACATTTCCCTGCTCAGGTCGGCCGTCGCGAGGATAAGCCAGAGGCTCTCGCCGGAGCAGGTCGAGCCGCTCAGCTTCGCGAGGCTCGTCGAGGTGTTGGGCCAGATGGCGGCGAACGAGCTCTCCAAGATCAGAGACCTCGGTATGGTGAGGGAGCTCTCGCGCCTCGCTGCCTTCGAGGCCGTGGGGCTCCCCACGGTCTTCGCGCTCTCGCGAGACAAGAACGTGCAGGAGTTCTTCCTCGACTCGCCGAACTCCCCGGTATATCTGGACCACGCCAAGTACGGGAGGTGTGACAGCCGCATCTTCCTCACCGAGAGGGAGAGGAAGGCGCTCGAGACCCACATGGACACGTTCAAGGGATACACGCTCGACTACGCCAACCCTTCGCTCAAGAACGAGTTCGACGTCTTCGGGACGAGGCTACGCGTCTCCCTCGACCTGGACCCGCTGGCCGTGAGCGGGTTCTCGCTAGACGTCCGCAAGCTGACGTCAAACGCCCTGACGATAGGCGACCTCGTCGGCATTGAGGTGCTCTCCGTGGAGGCCGCCGCCTTCCTGGTCGCATCCCTCGAGGCCGGCGTCAACGTGACCATAGTCGGCGAGACTGGGACGGGAAAGACCACGCTGCTGAACGCCCTGGACGAGGCGCTCGACCCCAGGTTCCGAAGGGTCTACGTCGAGGACGCGGTGGAGACCAAGGACCTCCTCGACCGCGGATACCACCAGCTGAAGCTGCGGGTCGACCCCTTCGAGAGGGGAGGAGAGACCCAGCGCACAAAGTCAGCCGAGATAACGAAGATACTCCACAGGTCGCCCGACCTGGTGATACTCGGCGAGATCCAGTCCGAGGAGCACAGCAGGGCGTTCTTCCAGGCTCTCTCTGCCGGAGTCAGGGGGCTCCAGACCTTCCATTCGTCCTCGCCAGAGCAGGCGATACGAAGGTGGCTGGAGCTGCACGGCATCTCAAAGGCGAACCTCCTCGACCTCGGGGTACTCGTGCAGATGTCCAGGCCCCAGAGGCTCTCTTCGCGGAGGTGCGTCCAGAGCATATCGGCCGTATCGCGAAGGCAGGCTTCGGAGGGCACGGAGGTCGGCGCGGACGCCTGGCTCGTGAGGCTCTACCTCCGCGCCCCGGAGGGCCCGCTCCGGAGGGCCGCGGCGTGGGAGCAGCTCGACCTCCCGCTCGCCTCGAGCGCAAGGGAGGCTTTCCTGTCGAGCGTCGAGAGGCAGATCGAGCTGATAGGGGAGGCGCACCGCGAAAGGGCTGCTCTGCCTTGAGGGTCCGGTCCTGGGAGGAGGCGGGGCTAGACAGCCGCAGGGTACTCGCCTTCGCCACGTCGGTCGGGGCATCGCTTTTCGTTACGGTCGCCCTCCTTGGCGACGAGCTCAGGCTGGGCTCGGTCTCCCTTGTGCTGGGCGCGATGGCGGGCGCGGGGGGCTGCTACATCGTCTCCACCGCTCCGAGGCGGAGCCTTCGCGTCGCGACCTTCGAGCAGACCAGGGACGCGCCCTCGTTCGCCGCGTCGTCGAACATCTATCTGGCGTCCACCTCCTCGCGCAGCAAGACGCTCCTCATGCTGCGCCCTGAAGAGAAGGGGTTGAGGTCGTTCATGGCCGATGTCAGGAGGGGAATCCTCCTCGGCTACGACCCCCCGTCGGCGATCCAGGGGGCGGGGCCTGAGGGAAGCGTCCATTCAGAGTCTGTCAAGACCGTCCTCGACTCGGTGCTGGGAGTCGACAGGACGAGGGTCGACGAGGGCGGCGACGAGCTCGACGCCATCCTGAACTCCAGCGGACTGGACGAGGAGACCAAGCTCCCGGTCTTCATCGCGGTCTCGTTCTTCCTTCCCATCATGCTGATGCTCTTCGCGGCGATGACGAAGGCGTCGGGGCTGGCCTCGATCGCGGCGCTGGCGGTCCTGGAGGTGGTCATCCTCGACATCGCGCTCTCAGTCTCGGGCAGCTCGGTCGACTGGGGCACGGGGGCGAAGCCGTGAGGAAACCCAGTTCGGGAACGACGGCCTCCGAGCTCGAGGTCATGAGGAGGCTCCGCGCGGTGCTCAAGCGGTCCTCTAGCGGTCTCGGGTTCGCCGCCTCGTTCGTGCGGGAGTTCTCCAGCTCAAGGGACGAGCGGGAGCGCGACGCGGTCAGGATGATCCTGCTCGGGACCCCGGTCCAGGCGGCCTTCCAAAGCCTGGTGGCAGAGACGGGCCCATCCGGGGAGCTCCTTCGGTTCGTCACCGCCCTGGCAAGGATCAGCTCCTCGGAGGCGAGCAAGGGCGCCGAAAGGCTCTCTTCGCTCTTCGACAGGTGGACGCTCATCAAGGAGAAGAAGGCGATGGAGAGGAAGGTCATGGAGTTCAGGGGCCTCATAGTCTCGACCGTGGCAGGAGTCGTGGTGGGGATGCTCTCAACGCTCGCTCCGGTGATCTCGAGCTTCCAGATCGCGCTCACTCCCTCCCCGCAGGCCGCGCCAGGCCTCACCCCCTACGAGGGGGCGGTGTTCCTGCTCCCGAGCGCGCTTTGCCTCGGCCTCTTCCTCTCTCCCCGGCGGCCGTACCTCAACGTGGCAGTCTCCCTGGCGGCGTTCCTCGGGGTGGTCTACTTCTTGGGGCCGCTCGCATCGTTCAGCGTGGGCCCGTGAGGTGCCACCGTGGGAGGTTAAATAAAACGCCGGAGTATCTCCGCAATGATCATCGAAAGGATAATCCCAAGGTTGAGAAAGAACAGGGCTGCGGCGCAGCTCATCGAGGAGGCCCTCCTGCTATCGGTCGCGCTGGTGGCGCTCTCCCTGCTCGTGGGAGGCGTGGACACCATCCTGAAGCAGGCCGGGAGCCTCACGTCGAACATCTGGACGTCCATCTCCTCAAGCCTGAACGACCTTTTCAGCTCCGCCTTCCACTGGTGATCCCGCGGACCATGGTCGCCGAGGAAGACGCGGTCAATGGCCTGGGGAGGGGGGCGGGAAACCTCCTCTCCCGCCTCAAATGGAGGCTCGCCAGCAGCGTCCCGCTCAAGCTCGACTCGGTCGACGTGGTCGAAGGGAGGTATCTCGTGACGACGAGGTCTAACAGCCACCGGACGTTCTCCCTGCTCAGGGTGCACCTGTCCGACTCCCTAGAGGAGTCGAAGCTGGACTACTCGGCGGCGGTGAGGATCACGCTCCAGCACCAGCGGATGAAGGGGCTCCTCGACGGGCTCCACAGGGCGAAGATCCCGTTCCTCTACACGATGATGGTCAAGCCGTCGAACCAGGACGAGGAAGAGGAGAACCAGATCTTCGAGTTCGACCTCGTGGTGGGGACGTGGGTCGACGCGAGGGGGAAGGAGATGCAGGCGGCGAAGACCGAGTGCGAGCAGAACGCATCGACCCTCGCGGCCACGCTCTCGGTCGGGCTCCCCAACTCGTCCGTGAGGCGCCTCACGAGGAACGAGCTGGTGGGGTTCGCGCAGGCGCTCCTGCTGCCCTCGGAGCCCAAGCTCAGGCAGGTGGCAGACTCCGCGACGCTCAGCACGCTCGAGTCCTTCGAGGGGCACGGGCCCAACGTGGCGCCCGCGAGCGCGTCGCCCGACTTTTACATCCCGAACTCAAAGGAGTCCGGAGAGCGCGGGGAGGGGATCCTCCTCGGCAGGGTAAAGTCGCGGTCGGGGACTTCCCACGAGTTCAGGCTGCAGCTCGAGGACCTCAGGAGGCACGTCACCCTGATGGGGATGACGGGCTCCGGCAAGTCCACGACCGCGGGGGTGATAGTGCGGCAGGTCGCGGCGATGGGCCTCCCGGTGATGGTGCTCGACTGGCACAACGAGCACGCGGACCTCGTGCGCTCGGTCGGGGGGCAGGTGCTCTCGCCGGGCAAGGACGACTTCGCCATCAACCCTATGGACATGGGTCCGGCCGCCGAGCCCTCCGAGCACGTTGAGATGGTCACCGACATCTTCTCTGACACGTACCACTTCACCCACCCCCAGGCGTACATGTTCAGGAACGCCCTCCAGCGGTGCCTTTCCGAGGCGCCGGAGAGGGAGGTCCCGACGCTCGCCTCGCTTGTGAGCACGATCGAGAGCTACCCCCTGAGGTCCGCGTACGACAACGAGACGAAGGTCGCCCTGCTGAGGAGGCTCGTGCCCCTCACGCAGGGCCACGTCGGGCCGGGCATTCAACTCGCCCTCGAGCCACACGGTCGACGAGCTGCTCGACAAGGTGCTCTGCGTCGAGCTGGGGCACATCAGGGAGACGCTCTCGAGGGGCGTCTTCGCGGACATCCTCATGAAGCTGGTCTATGAGATGAGGCTGGCGAGGAAGGTGAGGATGGAGCACCTCATGATGATCGAGGAGGCGAGGAACGTCGCGCCCGTGAGGAGGGAGGAGGACCCGCCGAGCGTGGGGGAGAGGATGATATCGGAGCTGAGGAAGTTCGGGGAGTCGATGCTCTTCGTGGCGCAGTTCCCAAGCCAGGTGGCTTCTGAGGTGGTGAAGAACTCCGGGGTGAGGATAATCCACAGGGTCGCGTGGGCGGAGGACCTCAGGCTGGTGCGCGACTCGCTGAACCTCACCCAGGAGCAGCTCGCGTACGTCTCCACACTCGGAGTCGGGGAGGCCGTGGTGAGCCTCACCAGGCTCCAAAAGCCGCTCCTCGTTCAGGTCGAGGCGGGAGGCTCGCCGCCGGTGAGGAGAGACCTCAACTTGCTTGAAGAGTCGTAGCCGAGCGTCCAGTCTATCCAGGAGCGCGGCGGGCGCCCCGGCTTCTTGGCGTCCTTCGCGATGGCCTTCGCGACCTTCTCGGGGGGAGCGGTCGTCGTGTCATACTCGCGCACGAGGTCCCTTCCGAACCTGAACACGCACTCGTCGAGGACGACTCCGATGAGCTCCGCCTCGACGTTCTGCGTGACCTTGCCGGATGGATACCCCCTTCGCTCGAGCCTGGCCCTCAGCACGGAGGGCTCGCACCTCAGCACGGCGACGAGCGCCACCTCGGGCTTTCTTAGCACGTGGGGCAGGAGGTGCCCGAAGACCACGACCCGAGCCGGCCTCATCCTCAGCAGGCGGCTCCTCAGCTTGGCCGGGTCGACGTCCGACGTCCCTTTCGGCGCGAGCGAGTTGATTGATACCGGCGGGGGCAGGTCCAGGAGCTCGGCGACCTTCGGGGCGACTGTCTTCTTGCCCGTCCCAGGAGTACCCGATATGCCTACGATGCCGCGCACGGCCGGTCGGCTGCGCGCGGGCGTAAAAGGGGTGTTGCGGGGCTCGAGCAGGGTCAGGAGGCCTTCAGCATCCCGAGGTACGACTTCCTCAGCTTCGCGACCTTGGGACGTATGACGACCTGGCAGTACGGCTGCATCGGGTTCCTTCTGTAGTAGCCCTGGTGGTAGTCCTCGGCCTTGTAGAATGCCTTGAACGGCTGGATCTGGGTGACGGCCTTGGCGCCCCAGACCTTGGACGCGTCGATCTCCTTCATCACTTCCTCTGCTGCGGCCTTCTGGGCGGCGTCCCTGTATAGTATGACCGAGCGGTACTGCGTCCCCGCGTCGTTCCCCTGCCTGTCCTTTGTCGTCGGGTCGTGGAGGGTGAAGAAGACCTTCAGGAGCTCGCGAAGCGAGACGACCCCGGGGTCGAACGTGAGCTGGACGACCTCCGCGTGCCCCGTCTCGCCGGTGCAGACGTCGTCGTAGCTGGGGTTCGCCACAGTGCCCCCCGAGTAGCCCGAGAGCACCTGCTCGACGCCCTTCATGTCGGTGAAGACCGCGTCGAGGCACCAGAAGCAGCCTCCGCCGAAGGTGATCACCTCTGACTTTGAAGAAGACACTTCAGAGGAAACCGTTGGTGCCGGGCTATAATCGTTGTTCAAGATCACGCGCGGCACGTGCCGCCGCCCGCGACGCGCAGGCCCTTGCCGTTGAGGTCGACCACGCTGACCCTCATCCCCTCCCAGAAGGGGGCGCCCGAGGGAAGGGAAGCTGTGACCGAGGTCCCGCCAGGGCTGTCGGCCTTGAGCTTGCACGTGAGGATCTCGCCAGGGAGCTGGAGGTGGAGGTCGCGCCCGTCCACTCCCTGCTTGTAGAACCTGCTCTGCCTGAACTCGAACGGGACGTGGTCCTTGACGTCGAAGCTCCCGTCGTCCATCCACGAGACCTTGTCAAGGTCCTTCAGCTCCACGCCCTTGAGCGAGAGGCCCACCCTGAGCCCCCTCCCCACGCTCTCCTGGTCCTCGTCGCTCACCTGTATCCCCCTGACCTCCGCCCTCTTGCCCTCGACTTGAGGGATGAGGCGCAGCTCGTCGTGAACGCTGATCTTCCCTCCGAGGACGAACCCCAGGACGACGACGCCGACGCCCTTCACGCTGAAGGCGCGGTCGATGTAGACCAGCGTGCCCTTCGGCGGGACGTTCGGGCCCGACTTGACGGCGGCCAGGTCAATCACCGAGGAATGAGAGCTCCTGCTGCTGGCTCCGAAGGTCTCGAGCCGCGTGCCCTTGAAGTAGGACCCTATGCCCGAGGGCGGCTCCTCGTCGACGGCCAGTATGGCGCCGTCCAAGCCGAAGGCGTCGAGGGTGACGGCGAGCTCCCCGTCGGGCGGGGATATCTTCCCGAACTTCGGGAGGACGTAGAGCGCGTAGTCCGAGAACGAAGCGATGCGAGAGTACCCCTGGATCTTCTCAGGGAACTGGGCGTCCTCGAGGAACGAGTAGTTGACGCCTCCCTCGACCCTGCGGTGGACGACGAGCGTCCCCTCGGCCTCGCTCTTCTTCGTGATCGGGCCGAGGAGTCCCGCCTTCGCGGCCGCGTCGGTCCCGAATACGCCTACTATTCGGCCTTCCAACTCTCCAGCTCCGACCCCCGCGGCTCTGCGCAGGAAGCGTGAATGGTGCCCCGGCCGGGATTTGAACCCAGGTCGCTACCTCGAGAGGGTAACATGCTTGACCGGACTACACTACCGGGGCCCATGCGAGCGGGCCATCGGAGCCGGATTAAAAGCTGGTATACTAAGCGGTCTTCAGAACGGCCTTGGCCGCGAGCTTCACGTCAGAGGGCTTCACGGTCTTCCTGCCCGCGTGCTTCGCGAACTCCGTCGCCTGTCTCGCGATCTGGAGCCCGACCTCCTCAAGCACGATGCGGAGTTCTATGGCCGCGTCGTCCCCCACCCGCTCTGCACCGGCCTTCTTTATGAGGCGGTACACCGCGGCCAACCCAAACTCAGACTCGGACATGCTGACTGTTTTGAGTAATACGCGGTTAATTATTAAACGTTTGGTCTAAAATGTTTGCAACCTTGCTCTGATAGCATTCTCTCGCGGTCTTCGCGGCGATTGGAAGCGTGGCGGCAGTAGAACGTGGCTTTGAAGCCTAATACCACGAAATCAACCTTACAATGGATATATCAGGCCTATGCGGCGTCTTAGGGCGTTGGCATCCGGCGAGCTCGCGCCCCTCTGGGACTCCCACGTCCACCTCCCCGCATACCCCGACCCGAGAGAGGTAGTCCGTGACGCCCGGAGCAGGGGGATCAGGCTCGTCTCGGTGACTGTCGCCCCTGCCGAGGGGGCGCTGAACCTGAGCCTCCGAGAAGAGAACCCTTCGGCGGTAAGGGCGTTCATCGGCGTCCACCCCTCGGAGGCTGAGAATGCTCCCGCGGCTCTTGAGCGGCTCGCCCCGCTGTGGGAGCGGGCGGACGGCGTCGGAGAGGTCGGCCTCGACCCCAAGTACTCCGAGGTCTCGAGGGAAAGCGCCCAGATGAAGCTCTTCAGGGGGCAAGTGGAGGCGGCGTCGCGCCTTCGCAAGCCCCTGGAGGTGCATTCTAGAGGCGCCGAGCAGGCGTGCCTAGACCTCCTCGATGGCCACTCCCCGCGCTCCGTTCTCATGCACTGGTTCGAGGGCGAGGAGCACCTAGAGCGCGTCGTCTCGCGCGCGAACTACTTCGTGTCCTTCGGCCCCGCGCTCCTCTACTCGAAGAAGCTCCTGAGGATGGCAAGGAGGCTCCCCCCCGAGTCCGTCCTCGTCGAGAGCGACGTGGCCGGTCCCCTTCGCTGCGCTGGGAGGCGCGGGGGGTCCCGGGCTGGTTCCCAGCGTCGCCTTCAAGCTCGCGGAGCTCTGGGGCAAGAGCCTGGAAGAGGCGGCCATCCAGATCTCGGCCAATTCGGAGAGGTTTCTGAGGTGAAAGGTTATCTCCACCCTCGCGGGGGCTCCCTCAAGACATGGATCGAGTCCGCAGGCTCTCGCAGGAGATCCTGGTAAAGTACCCAGGGATGTTCGGCACTGACTATACTGCTAACAAGGCCCAGCTCGCGAAGATCGCGACCGTCCACTCGAAGATGATCAGGAACAAGCTCGTGGGCAAGATTACAAAGGCGATGATCGCAGCGAGCGCCGAGAGCGAGGAGGCGGCGGCGGCAGGCCAGCCCGTCGAGCAGGTCGCCCAGGCCGCAGAGGCCCAGGGCGAGACAGCCTGACCCGCGCTCAGAGCGCGTGACCACTCCGGAAACGATAAAACGACTGCAGCTCGCGTGCGGCGCATCGGTCACGATGATCCACCTGAAGTTCCTCGGACACATCAAGACTAGCATGGGCGCCGAGAAGATGGACGTGCCCGGCGACGCGATCAGCGTCGACGAGCTCTTCGGGCTCCTCCTATCGAGCCGGCCCGCACAGGTCGACCACGGATTCACAAAGTACAACACCTTGCTCGTCCTCAACGAAGGCGAGGTCTTCTCCGCGTCGGCGCAGAAGGACAGGCGCCTGAGCGACGGCGACTCTCTGCTGCTGGTGCCGTTCTCGCACGGAGGGTGATGGGCGCTGCCGACTGGCCTGGAGAGACCCGTTCACTGCGCGTGCTGGGAGGCGGCCGTCGAGCCGGACGAGGTCGAGGCGCTCCTCGCCGAAGTGAGGGAGCAGTGTCCCGGAGCCATCGTCCAGGTCTTCAGCTCTCGCAGAGTGCCCAACACCGGCGCGGTGGAGATGATCGCCGCTCAGACGCTGACGGCCGCGCGCTCCGGCGCGACCCTCGCAGAGCGGCCGGAGCTCGACCTGCTCCTGCGCCTCGCAGGGACCCGGCAGATAGGCGAAGCGTTCAGGCGGGTGGGCTACAAGTCGAAGGGGGTGAGGCTGTTCTTGGTCGCGGCGTCGGAAGGGAGCCGCACGCCGCTGCTTCGCGTAAGCAGGAGGCTGGCGAAGGACACGAGGTTCTCAGAGGTTCCAGACAGGAGGCCCGCGGAGGGTGACCTGGACCAGGTGGAGCGGGCGGCGCTCCTTTCCGTGAGGCTCTAGGAAGAGCGCTTCAGCTTCGTGATGCTCAGTATCTCGTCAGGCCTCACGACGGACATCGCGGTGTACTCGCCCAAGACCTCGACGTTGAACACCTTGTCCGGGGAGTTCAGGTTGACCTTCCTGTCGACGACCTCGGCGATGGTGTCTATCAGCTCCTTCCTCGAGACGGGAGAGTCCCTCTCGGTGATGTCGATCTTGAACGACTCTCCCTGAAGGACCTGCGGAGCGATTTGGGTCGCCGCCTCTCTGATCTGCTCGAGGTTGGTGTCGACCACGACGTCCACCGGGATCAGCCTCTGGATGAAGTGGACCCTGAAAGGCTCAGACCTCACGTAGTCGCGCATGAAGGCGATGAAGTCCCTCGAGTTCTCGATCTCTATCTCGAGGATGCCGTCGAAGCCCGCCTTCTCGATGTGGAGCTTGCGATGGCCCCGCTGCAGCGCGATCTCCTTGAACTCGGCGGAAGCTTTGGCCTCGCTCCCCTTCTGGGAGGTCAGGAGCAGGTTCAAGGTCTCAGCTCACCCTCCTGAATCCTGACCGAACCCTCCCTTAAAACCTCGATAGTCTCTCCCGAGACTCTGACGACGGTGGACTCCTTCCCACGGAGCGCCCCGCCGTCTATCACGAGCTGCACCCTACCGTCGAGCGCGGCAACGACCTGAGCGGCAGTCCTGCACGAGGGGCTCCCCGAGAGGTTCGCGCTCGTCCCAGTGACCGCGCCCCCCACCATCCCCGCGAGCTCGACGCAGACCTCGCTGTCGGGCACCCTCACGCCGAGGTAGCCGCTCCCCTGGTGGAGCAGGGGCGAGAGCTTGCTCCCTCTCTTGAGTGGGGCGACGATGGTGAGTGCCCCAGGCCAGTGGAGCTCCGCGAGCCCCCTTGCGGCCTTGTTGAGTTCCACGAGCCCTTGAGCCACACTCGCATCGGCGCAGAGCACGGGGACCGGCTTCGCCTGCCTGTCCTTGACCTCGAAGAGCCTCCCGACGGCCTTGTCGCTCTTGGGGTCGCAGGCGAGCCCGTAGACGGTGTCGGTCGGGATCGCGACCACGCCCCCTTCCCTGATCATGCGTGCGGCTTCGGCGAGCGACTCGCGCCCGGCCTGGAGGCATCTTACGGTCAACGCGCCGCGGTCAGTTTTGGGGCGCTGTTAAGGTGTTTGGCTGGGAGACAGGCCCGAAGGCGGTCGTGGGCTGACAACCCTTAAAAGCCGACCCAAAAGCGCTGCGCGCGAAATGTCTTCAGAGGACGGAGAGGTCGACGAGGTCGACGAGGACTCGGACGACGACGGATGGGAAACGGAGTCCGAAGACGACTAGACTCGAAAGACGGCGGCACCCACCAACCCAGGTCGTTGGGAGTTCAGCGCTCCAGCGGCAAGAAGGCGGTTAGGAGTCGGTTTATACCCTGCTCGCGGCGAGCCAGAGGACTGTAGTCAGATGCGACCCCGGACATTCATAGTGAACTTCAAGAACTACGCCGAGGTCATGGGAGAGGGCTCCCTCCGGCTAGCGAAGGCGGCCGCGGGGCTCAACTGGGAGCTCGGCTTGGACGTCGTGGTCGCGCCTCCCACGCCGATGCTCCACACCATAGCCACCAGCGTGAAGATCCCGGTCTTTGCGCAGAGGACGGAGCTGGGAGAGCAGGGGAAGAGCACGGGCCACTCGATCCCAGAGTCCATCAAGGCAGCGGGATGCGCAGGATCCCTCCTGAACCACAGCGAGTCGAGGATTCCGATGGGCGTACTCGAGGAGACCATCGGGAGGATGAAGAAGATCGGGCTGACGAGCTGCGCCTGCGCGGAGACCACCGATGAGGCGGTCGAGATCGCGGCTTTCAAGCCGGAGTTCCTCGCCATCGAGCCTCCGGAGCTCATCGGGACGGGGAGGGCGGTCTCGAAGGCGAGGCCCGAGCTCCTGACGGAGACGGCCGAGGCGCTCTCCGCGGCGAGCTACGAGGGAAGCCTCCTTTGCGGCGCCGGGATCGTCTCAGGAGACGACGTTGCCGCAGCCATAGAGCTAGGAACGCACGGGATCCTCGTCGCGAGCAGCGTCGTGAAGGCGCAGGACTGGCCCGCGAAGCTGAGGGAGCTCGGGACGGCGATGCGGCTCTGATGCCCTTCGGGCTCGGAAAGCTGTAAATACAATCCTCTGGTTCGGCTTCGACGTATTGCCACAGAAGAGGCCTAACGCCTTCTACACCGCGATGGAGCAACTCAAGATAGCCGCATCCTACCTCGAGTTGGACGAAGGGACGCACGCGCGCCTGCGCGAGCCGATGAAGGTCATCAGGGTCGCCTTCCCCGTCAGGATGGACAACGGGAAGGTGAGGGTGTTCAAGGGCTACAGGGTGCAGTACAACGACGCGCGAGGGCCCTTCAAGGGCGGCATCAGGTACCACCCCGAGGTCTCGCTTGACGAGGTGAAGGCTCTGGCGGCGTGGATGACCTGGAAGTGCAGCATAGCGGACATCCCGTTCGGAGGTTCAAAGGGGGGAGTCGTCTGCGACCCTAAGCACATGTCTCAGGGCGAGCTGGAGAGGCTCACCCGCAGGTACACCGCTGAGCTCGGAGACGCGATTGGGCCCGACGTGGACATCCCCGCGCCCGACGTGTACACCAACGCCCAGACCATGGCTTGGATACTCGACACGTACAGCCAGATGAAGGGTCATATGGTCCCGGCGGTGGTGACCGGGAAGCCCGTGTCCCTGGGCGGATCCCTGGGCAGGGACGCGGCCACGGGGAGAGGCGCGGCCATCTGCACGCGGGAGGCGGCGAGAATCAACCGACTGGCGCTGAAGGGCGCGTCCTTCGCCGTGCAGGGATACGGCAACGTGGGATCGAACTACGCCGTGATCCTGGAGGAGATGGTAGGCGCGAAGATGGTCGCGGTGAGCGACTCGAAGGGCGGCATCTACAACAGGAAGGGCCTGGACGCAAGGAAGGTGCTCGCGCACAAGGAGAAGACCGGCTCGGTCGTCGGCTTCCCGGGCTCGGAGCAGGTCACCAACGAGGAGGTGCTCGAGACGGAGTGCGACGTCCTCTGCCCAGGGGCGTTTGAGAACGTGATAACCGAGGACATTGCGAAGGGGATCCGCTCGAAGATGATAATCGAGGCCGCGAACGGCCCGACGACGCCCGAGGCGGACAAGGTGCTCGAGAAGAACAAGGTCTTTCTGGTGCCCGACATCTTGGCAAATTCCGGGGGCGTGATGGTGAGCTACCTGGAATGGGTCCAGGACCTGGAGAGGCTGAGGTGGACGGAGGCAGAGGTCAACAAGACGCTAGAGACGAAGATGACAGGTGCCTTCTCACAGGTCTACAAGGAGGCGACCTCGAGGGGCGTCTCCATGAGGACGGGCGCGCTGATAGTCGGAGTGGGAAGGGTCGCGGACGCCATGAACACCCTAGGGATATGGCCCTAGGGCTCCGGAACTACCGCACCCCAGAGAAAGAGTTGGCTATCGAGTACAGGCGAGTGTCGACCAGCTTCTGAGCGAGGGCTCCCCCGATCTTGACCGGGACGACGTCGTTCCCCTTTAGCGCGACCATCATCCCGAAGTTGCCCTTCTTGACCATCTCCGCCGCTGCGACCCCGAACCTCGTCGCTAGGACGCGGTCGTAGGCGCTGGGCGCGCCGCCCCTGATGATGTGGCCGAGGACGACCTCGCGCGTCTCCATCCCCGTCCTCTTCTCGATCTCCTTCGCGATGAGCTCCCCCACGCCTCCCAGGATGGGGTTCCCGAACGCGTCGACCGCGGCGCCCTTGGTCACCCTCGTGCCCTTGGCCTTCGCGCCCTCCGCGACTACCACGAGGGAGAACCTGTGTCCCTCGTCCCACCTCTTCTTGAGAGTCTTGCAGACGTCAGCGATGTCGTAGGGCACCTCTGGGAGCAGCACGACGTGGGCTCCTGAGGCGATCCCCGCGTAGGCGGCGACCCATCCCGCGTCCCTGCCCATCACCTCGACGACGATCACCCGCTCGTGCGACATGCCAGTCGTCTTGACCCTGTCGATGCACTCCACCGCCACGTTGACCGCCGAGTCGAAGCCGAACGTGAAGTCCGTGCTCGAGAGGTCGTTGTCCATCGTCTTTGGGACGCCGACCACCTTGATCCCCATCTTGGAGAGCTTGTAGGCGACGCCCAGGGTGTCGTTCCCTCCGATCGCGACGAGGCAGTCGAGCCCCAGCTTCTTGATGCTCTGGACGACCTTCTCGGGGCCGCCCTCCATCTTGAACGGGTTGGTCCTCGAGGTGAGGATGAACGTGCCCCCCACACCGACGAGCTCGTCGACCATGTCGTAGGAGATCTTGGTCGCCTTCGGCTCGATTAGCCCCTTCCACCCGCGCTCGATGCCGACGACCTCGAAGCCGTACTCCTCAGCGCGCGCCACGAGCCCGCGGATCGTGGCGTTCAGACCTGCGCAGTCCCCTCCCCCCGTCAAGACGCCAATCTTCATGTTTCTGGCTGACGGGGAAAGACGGTCCGGTTATAATCGTTGAGTCGGGTTCGCCAAATTTATATGGCCGATATCGACCGGCCGACTTCGACATGAACAGCAAAGACTTCGCCGCGCCGTTCCTGAAGAACGGGCGCTGTATGATCCTGGCCTACGACCAGGGGTTGGAGCACGGGCCTACCGAGGACTTCAACGACCGGAACGTCGACCCGGCATTCATCGTCGACATAGCCAACAAGGGAGGCTACACGGGGTTAGCGCTTCAAAAGGGGACTGCCGAGAAGTACTACGACGGCAAGACGCCCCTCATCCTCAAGCTCAACGGCAAGAGCGTCCTGGTCAAGGCGGAGCCCATCTCGAGGCAGCACTGCTCGGTCAAGTACGCGGAGCAGCTCGGCGCCAAGGGAGTAGGCTACACCATCTTCCTGGGCAGCGGGCACGAGTCAGAGATGGTCCAGGAGTGGGGGCGCATCCAGGAGGAGGCCCACGAGAGGGGGATGGGCGCGATCTGCTGGGTGTACCCGAGGGGCACGGGGGTCCCGACCGACACGAACCCCGACATCGTGGCGTACGCGGCGCGCGCTGGGCTCGAGTTCGGCGCCGACATCGTGAAGATCAAGTACAGCGGGGACGCAAAGTCGTTCGCGTGGGCGGTCAAGTCCGCGGGCAAGGCAAAGGTCGTGATGTCTGGAGGGCCCAAGACGCCCACCGACGAGGCGTTCCTCTCGCAGGTGCGCGGAGTCATGGAGGCGGGTGGCGCGGGGCTTGCCGTGGGAAGGAACGTCTGGCAGCACCCCGAGCCGCTCAAGATTTCCGAGGCCTTGAGGAAGATAATCTTCGAGACCAAGGCAGTCACGCCCGCGATGTCCTCGATCTCGCGATAGTCGACGAGAGCCCAGCCCCGCGGAAAATGCGAGACGGGCGGCAAAGGATAAAGAGTGACCCGTCCCTGCGGCGCTCAGCAAAGCGAGAGAATTGAAGATATTCATCATCGACATCGATGGGACCATTTGCGAGCACATCCGCAACGAGGACGGCATAGAGCGGATGCGGACCGCGAAGGGCTACCCCGACGTCATCGTGGAGATCAACAAGTGGTACGAGGAGGGGCACTACATCTGCTTCTTCACCGCCAGGACGACGGAGCACGAGAAGGTGACCCGCGAGTGGCTGAAGCAGAACGGGGTGCTCTACCACCAGCTCATCATGAACAAGCCCAGGAAGCTCCCGCCGTACACGGAGTACCATTTCATAGACGACGCGCACGTCAAGGCCACCACGTTCAAGGGGAAGATCACTCCCTTCGTGAGGAAGAACGTCGAGATTGAGGTCTTCGAGGAATAGCCGCCCCCCTGAGAGCTTTTAATAGTCAAATCACGAAAGGCGCAGCCGTGTCCCTTCCCAAGCTCCAGACAAGCCTCGACAAGCTAGAAGCTCAGCTCGCAGAGATCCACTCAGAGATGAAGCGCATCGGCGAGCAGATCCGAACCAACAGGGGGGAGTCGAACACGAAGTTCGAGTCGTCGGTGCAGGACCAGCAGGCGAAGCACACGGCGGTGAGGTCTGACATGAGCGCGATGAGGACCGACCTGAACTCTATGAGGTCGGACGTCTCCGTGAGGATGAACTCGCTCGAGAAGAGGCTCATGGGCTTGGAAGAGAACCTGAAGAGCCTCGAGAAGAGCCTCAGGGAATCCTGAGCGTCAAGACGCGCCTTCTGTTCCGAGGCCTGTAGCGTCAGGCCCCCGCGTAGGTCCCTAACGCCTCCACCGGGGTGAGGCACTCGACGGCCACGAAGCCGCACTTCACGCATATCGCGAGCACCTTGGGGACGAGAGAGAGGTTCTTGACCGAGTCCCAGTCGAGCTGGCCGAGGTCGTCAGGGAGGATGACCGGCGGGTTCTCAAGAAAGTCCAGCGCGGTGCCGCAGTTCGGGCAGGACTTGCCGATGAGGGCGAGCGTCGAGGTCAGCTTTGTCCTGCCGGCGCTCTTCTCAGGTTTCAGCTGGCGCACCTGCCCCATTTTGAGGTCGATGAAATAAAAGAGTTGTGCGGGACTACTTGCTGAGCAGTCTCCAAGACATCACGATCCCCACGATGGAGAAGAAGGCCGCGAACCCGAGGACCACGGTGAAGTCCAACCAAAGCGCGTAGGCGCCGGTCGCGCCTATCAGGAGCTGCCGGATCGCGTCGATGGAGTAGCTCACTGGGTTGACCTTCACGACGTCCTGCAGCCAGCCGGGCATGATCTTCACCGGAAAGAGGGCGTTGCTCGCGAAGAGCAGGGGCAGGTTGAGCAGGTTGATTACCGCCATCTGCGTCTGCCAGTTGCTCGATCTGAGCGAGAGCATGACGAAGAGTCCGGAGAGGCCCATCGCGACCAAGAAGATGACCGCGAACGCTCCGGCCAGCCCCAACACGGTGAGGTTGCTCGTGTCCATGCCAAGGGCCACTCCGATCAGCAGGACGACCGCGGCCTGGATGAGCGACCTTATGACGCTCTGGAAGATCTTGCCCATGACCACGGCCCCTCTGCTGACGGGGGTGGTCAACGCCTTGTTCATGAAGCCGAACCTCCTGTCCCACACGACTGACATCCCGGCGAACGTGGAGCTGAAGAGTACGATGAAGACCAACATCCCGCAGACCAGGTACGAGAAATAGCTGGTCGTGCCGAAGAAGCTCTCCATGATGGCGTTGGCGTTGACGCCGGGGGGAGCCCCCGCCGTGATGAAGGAGCTGAAGTTGAGGGCCTTGCCGAACAGGCCCATCCAGATCACCGGCTGAATGAGTGAGATCAGCAGCTGGTATGGGTTCGTGTACCACTTCCTGAGGTCCCTCTCGGTCAGGGCCCAGAGCCCGTGGATCGGGCTCTTGTTGACCTTGGGCGCAGGCCTCGCTGCCACCGCACGGCCCGCCGGAGCTGTCGTCGGCCCCTGCATCGTCGGGCCCTGAGGCGCGCCTTCCTTGGTCGCGGACTGCTCCTTCTCTACCAAAGCAATCTCTTCTCTAGGACCTCGCCGTGCGCATCGTCCTTCTCTGGCTCACCATCGCCCACTTGTTCGTCTCCTCTTCTCTCAGGGTGCGGCCGGTCAGCTCCAGGTAGGCTTCGTCCAGGGTCGGTCGCGTCAGGGAGATCTTGGAGACGTGCAACCCCTTGGAGCGGATCACGTCGATGATCTGTGGGGAAGCCTCCTCTCCCGCATCGGCCTTTATGCGGTACTCGCCGTCAGTCTTGGTGACCGACTTCACGAGGTCTAGCTTGGCGATGTCCGACGAGATGTCTGCCTCCCCATCCCTGACCCCGACAACGATGACGTCCCCTCCGACCGTGGCCTTGAGCTCGTCTGGCGTGCCAATCTTGATTATGTGCCCGTGGTCGATGATCGCGATCCTGTCGCAGAGGCCGTCGGCCTCCTCCAGGTAGTGGGTCGTCAGGAAGAGCGTCATGCTGTAATCACGCTTGAGCTGACGGATGTACTGCCAGACGGCCGCGCGCGTCTGGACGTCGAGCCCGAGCGTCGGCTCGTCCAAGAAGAGCAGCTGTGGGTAGTTTATCAGGCCGCAGGCGAGCTCAAGCCTCCTCCGCATCCCTCCAGAGAAGGTGCTCACCTTCCTCTTCGCCGCGTCCTGAAGCTCGACCAGCTGCAGGAGCTCGCTCGCGTGGCGTTTTGAGTCGCTCCGAGGGATTCCGTAAAGGTCTCCGCACAGCAGTATGTTCTCGTAGCCGGTCATGTCCTCGTCGGCGGTGTAATCTTGAGGGACGACCCCGACGCTCCCCCTCACTTCGTTCTGTTGCTTGCGGATGTCGAAACCGCAGACCAGGGCCGTACCGGATGTGGGGGGCAAGAGCGTCGTCAGCATGTTGATGGTGGTGCTCTTGCCTGCGCCGTTGGGTCCGAGGAAACCGAAGATCTCGCCCCGCCTCACCTCGAAGCTAATGTCGTCGACCGCCTTTTGCTGCCCGAAGCTCTTCGAAAGGCCCTCGACCTTCACGATGGGACCTGCGCTGTCGCCTCTGGAGGAGTGCTGTTCGGCAATCATGTGGGACCCACCACGCTCCGACCACTCAGCGCAACCTAGGAGTGGCGGGCTTTGCCCTCAGGTCCCTCAGCTGGTTCTGTGTCCAGTCGAGCTGCCTCTCCAGGTTCAGCGAGTACTCGCGCAGCATGAAATCCATGTCGTTGCGCGAGAGCGCCTCTCTGCGGGCGTCGAGGAGCTCCTTTGCCATCTCGAACTGCTTCCTTGATCCCTCCACGAACATGCTGCGTATCCCGGCAGGGTCGAGCATGTCGAAGAACAGCTTTCGCATGGCCGTCCATCGCTGCCAGGAGCTCACGAACATGTCGCCTCGCTCCCTCATCTCCTCGAGCCCCTTCGAGGTGATGCTGTAGACCCTCCTGTTGTATGGCGACCCCCTCTCGTCTGTCTCTATGTAGCCGGACGCCATCAGCTTCTTGAGTATCGGGTAGACCGAGCCCACTCCAGGACGCCAAGCGCCGTCGGTCTTTCCCTCTATGTCCTGCAGGATCTCGTAGCCGTGTTTGGGCTTGACCGAGATGCTGTGCAGGATGTAATGGAGGAGCAGCCCCCTGGGAGCCCCCTTGAGCTGGGTCAACGGGGGAGAATCAGGACTCATCGACCTCGACTTGCGGTCAGACACGGATTCGCCGTGCTCACGAGACATATTTACGTATATCGCATTTGATATAGTGAGCGATGCATCGTGATGACCCGGAGGCGCGAATTCGGCAGCACGCCGGTCAGAGCGGCGCTTCCGTGCGTGGAGGATTGGCGGGCCCGGAGAGATTCGAACTCTCGACCTTCGGCTTCGGAGGCCGATGCCCTGATCCGTGCTAGGCTACGGGCCCCTTCCGCCCGATGCGGAGAAAGCTAGTTATGTGTTGAGGCCGGTTTCGGCGTACGTTCCTGACGCCCGCGGGCAGATAGCATGGATAAATGGCATGGGAACGAGGCTGAGTCAGCACTTGAAGTTCAGGGAGTTCGAGGCCGAGGTCAGGGAGGCGCTGCTCGCAGCTGCAAGGCTCAAGGGCTACGAACTCGCCGAAGTCGAGCTCCTCCGCCCCCCCAACCCAGACCTCGGAGACCTGTCTAGCCCCGTCGGCCTTAGACTGGCGAAGACGACCCACAAGGCCCCCGGTCTGATAGCCAAGGAGCTCGCTGAGGCGGTGGACTCGGGCACGGACTGGCACCTGATCGGCGGGGTCGAGGCGCACGCTTCCGGGTACGTTAACTTCCGGACCAACTGGGGCGTCTTCGCAGGCGAGCTTCTGACCTCCCTCTTGAAGCCGGTCGGCGGCGTCATCCCGATGGACGCGCCAGGGCCGAGGAAGCGCATCGCAATCGAGCACACGAACGTTAACCCGAACAAGGCCCTGCACATCGGGCACGCCAGGAACCTCGTCCTCGGGGACTCGCTGGTCAGGACGATGAAGAGGCTGGGGCACGACGTGCAGACCCTCAACTACATCGACGACTCTGGGGCCCAGGTCGCGGACGTCATCGTGGGTCTGAAGTTCCTGCACCTCTCCGACAAGGCCCCCGAGGGGGTGAAGTTCGACGCCTATTGCGGGGACGTCGTCTACACCAAGGTCAACCAGGTCTACGAGAGGGACCCCTCCCTGAAGGAGAAGCAGCGGCTCGTGCTCAAGGAGATAGAGAAGGGGACGGGCGAGATAAGCGAGTACGCCGAGAAGGTGGTCTCCCAGATACTCGCGGCGCAGCTCCAGACGTGCTGGCGCCTGGGCGCCCGCTACGACCTCCTGAACTGGGAGTCTCACATCCTGAGGACGGGGATGTGGAAGGAGGTCTTCGAGGAGCTCAAGCGCAAGGAGATAGCCGTCCTCGAGAAGGACGGCGTGAACGCGGGCTGCTGGGTGGTCAAGGACAAGGAGCTCGGAGAGGACAAAGTGCTGGTCAGGTCTGACGGCACCGTGGTGTACGTGGCGAAGGACATCCCCTACGCAGCCTGGAAGATAGGCCTCGTGGGCGACCGGTTCTCGTACAGGGAATATGGCACGCAGCCCGACGGGAGCACGCTCTGGAGCACCACGGAGACGAGGTCCGCTGGGCCTGACGCTGGCGCGCCTTCCCACCCGAGGTTCGGGGGAGCCGACCTCGCGATTTCGGTCATCGACTCGAAGCAGAGCAGGCTCCAGAAGGTGGTCAGCAGAGTGCTCGAGAGGATGGAGGGGAAGGAGAGCGAGCGGTACCTGCACAGGGCTTACGAGGTTGTGGCGCTGTCCAAGAGGTCAGCGGAGAGCCTCGGCATGCCGGTCGAAGGCGAGTTCGTGCACATGCAGGGCAGGAAGGGCATCTACATCAACGTCGACCCCATGCTGGACGCTCTGAAGGCGAAGTCGAAGGAGGAGACCAAGAGGAGGAACCCAGAGAGGAGCGAGGAGTGGATCAACGCCGTGGCCGACGCGCTGGCCGTCGCCGCCTTCAGGTTCGAGCTCGTCAAGCAGGACCCCGACAAGATGATCGCGTTCGACATGGAGTCGTCTCTCAGGCTGCAGGGGGACACGGGCCCATACCTTCTGTACAGCTACGCGCGGGCGAGCAGGATCCTGGTCAAGTCGGGCGGGAAGGAGGCGGTGATAACCGAGGCGTCGGCCGTGAGGCTGAACCATCCGAAGGAGGTTGCGCTCCTGAAGATGCTGTCGATCTACGACAAGTCGGTGCTCGAGGCGGAGAGGTACCTCTCCCCAAAGGAGGTCGCGACGTACGCGCACTCGCTGGCGGCCACCTTCAACGAGTTCTACGAGCAAGTGCAGGTGAACAGCGAGGCCGACCCCACCCTGAGGGAGGCCAGGCTCGCGATGATCGAGGGTTTCAGGGTGATCCTGAAGGACGCGCTCGGGCTCCTTGGGATGAGGGCGATGGACGAGATATAGGTCTGGACGCAAAATCGCAAAAAAGAGGATAGCAAGCTAAAAAGGCGGGTCTTGGTGCCCGAGGACTCGCGCTAGCAGCCCGTTCGTCTAGTGGTCAAGGATAGGGGCCTCTGGAGCCTCTGACCCAGGTTCGAATCCTGGACGGGCTATTCGCTCATTTCTTACTCTGTTTACCGTATAAGATTTGAACTCGCCGCGGATTAGCCATCATGGGCAGAATCTCAGCAAAATAAATCTGAGGTCCATGCTTCTGCCACAGGCCCCTAGAAGACATAAATTCCACTTGGAGTTTCAATTTCGAGGACTTGGACGCAGAATCTCTTGCCAAGAAGATTCTTGCCGCCGACCCGGCTATCCTTCGCGTCCTCGTCATTGACGAGCAGGGCGGGGAAGTTGCACATGTCGATTCAGAGGCATACGGGAAGAAAGACAGGCTTGGAATGGAGGAGGAGAAAAAGGTCGCGCGACTCGACAGTCTCGCGATTGGAATGTTTCAACAAGAAGAGAAAGTCTATGGCGCCATGGACTTCATCCTACTTGCATTCAAAGAATCGAAAGTGATGTTGACCTACAGCCAGAAACATGGAGTCTACTTAGCCCTAAGGATCCTCCGTTCCGCGAATGCCGAGTATCTGCACACCAAGATCCGGCCCATCGTGGCGTGAGACTGGATTTGGATTCGTACCTAATTGGGTGCAGGCCCGGAGCGGGCTACAGGTTTATGTACTAGCGGGAAAATAAATGGGATGGGAATTCTGATGGGCGAGGCAGTCATAGACGAGCGAGGGAGGATAGTGATTCCGAACGAGATAAGGTCAGAACTCAAACTAAGACCGGAACAGAAACTCAGGATATCCAAGAAGGGGAAGGATCTGCTGCTTTCGCCGGAGGTAAGTGCGGACGAATTCATTTCAGAGCTGAGAGGCTGCGTGCACGGCTCGAAGATCAAGCCCGTTGACCTCAAGAACATCTGGGGTGTCGGCCATGCTCACCATTGACACGAACATCTGGGCCTACTACTTGGACAGTGACTGTTCGGAGCATCAATCGGTCGTCGGACCCGTGGAGAAGGCCCTCAAGTCAGAGCAGATAGCGATAAACACAATAATCGTGATGGAATTAGCCCACTTTCTCGTCAAGAGCCTTGGAGCTCCGATAGGCGGAGAGAAGTTGGACGAGTTCCTTCGATTCCCGCTGGTCATAACGGACTTTGATTACCGGCACGCTCTCGGCGCAATAGAGATGCTGAAGAAGTACTCGCACTTGGGCATTGGGGGCAGGGACGCTACGCTCTTGGCCATGATGGACGGCGCTGGCGAGAAGAGGATAATGACTCATGACGAAGCGCTGAAGAAGGTCGACTGGCTCGAATCCATCGACCCAGTCAAACTGGCCTGAAGGAGCGCCAAATTCCCGCCTAAAAGCCCCTAAACGGGTGCAGCCCCTGGACGGGCTATCTCCTCACTTTGGACTCCGTTATCCATTGTGGACTAGCGATAGCTCTAGAATCGATAATCTAGGCTGAAAATTGATGGCTTTAGGCAACGTACAATAGAGAGATGGATGCATTGCGTTCGGGCTTCGCTTCATTGTTGAGTTGAGACGGCTTATCGTCGCTTCTTCAATTCAGCTACTTCGACCTTCAGCCGCTCCACGTCCTTGACGAATTCGACCTTTTCAGAAACAGCTCGTATTTCGTTCCTGATTGCCTCAAACCTGATGTCGTTCCGCTTGTCCATTTCGTCGATTCTTGTGTAAACAGAGTCTATCCTTGTGTTTATTGATTTTAGCTCTCCGTCAATGCTGTTTAGACGAGGAAGTAGTATCCTCTCGACGGAGCTAACGGCATCCCTCATCCTGGCAGCCATGCAGACCAGTTATCATTCACGGCCAGATATTAAAGCACGTTCGTGGAAGATCCATCTCGGAAGGACGATGTCCTAGTCGCCCCCAAAACAGGGGGACCCTGGACGGGCTATCTCCTCATTTCGGCTGTGTTTACCCGTCAGCGAACGTTCCTTTTCCGGTAGGTGAATAAATAGGACCCTCGTGTTATGGGGCTTGCATGAGTTCGCAGCAGCAAGATGCCAGGGAACTGAGAGAGGCAATCGAGTACATGGAGGAGCTGCGGAAAGATCCGGAGAGATTCCAGGCCTGGGCGGACAGGGTGATTGATGGTTGGCTGAACAGAGGGCAGCGCTCGTCGCGACGCTCGCGGACCTCGAAACGCAACTGATACGAAGCGTCACGATAGCGTGGAAGCGCAGTCCGGAGACATTCCTGGAGGAGTCCGAAGCCCTGGACCTAATCATAAGACTGAGGAGAGAACTTGAGACCTAGCTCGCTACCTCGTATCACGGACAACGGCAGCAGCAGGCTGCGGATTCGCACCTAATCATGTGCGGACCCTGGACGGGCTACCTTCCACCTTTGGTCTTGGCGTGAAGCGTTTCAGAGATGGACCTGCAATCTGTATTCGTGCGTCAATCGACTGATATGTCGGGAATTCAATCGCATCTACGGGGTCGAAGATGACCTACCTCGCACATAGGGACCAGACCTGCACGAGGTCTCCCAATCATGCCACCGGGAACGCGAATGGCAGGGCAGGCGCGCTCAAAGCAATCGAGCTTTCGGACTGCTCAATCGTCACGTCGCTTTCGGGGACGCACCACTAGAGAGTCAGAGACTTGTTGGATCGCCAGGGCAAAAACTCTAGGCTGCAAAAGACCGGCATAGCGTGCAAGACTTGCGACGTGTCGGAATCGTTCTACTCGAGCATGAGCATCAAGAGGTTCAGGCTGGAGCACCTCGACCATGAGGTGATTGAGGGGAGCATGGACGCCCCGGAGGCGGGGCCAAGAACCTGGCAGTCTAACGTTAGGGAGCATGGCGAAGATGGCGGAAAGGTGAGGCTACTGAAGGTCCTGGTCGAGCTTGTGATGCTCCCCTCGTACACAACTCCCGTCTTCACGATTACCGGAGTCAAAGACGACCTGAAGAGCGCCTTCGTCCAGGTGGTCTCTCCAAGCCAACGCGACCAGGTCAAAGAGACTCTTGAGAAAGGCAAGTTCTTGGACTCAGGCTCCAGCGACACGGTTTATGTCTGGGAACCGAAGGCGATCAGCTTCTCGGAAGGCGCGACGATGGCGATGAGTTTCGGTCCTTCCTCGCCTGTTGGCCCGAGTCCCACCGCGCCCAACCCGGCCACCGAGGAGCCCTTGCCGAGCGACGCCCGCTCGACCTCCGGGGATGTTGAAGAGATCCAGTTGGATCCGACTGGAGGAGAGCAGTCTGCCCTGGCGGTCAACGAGGGTGCTCCTCAAGCTGAACCCCACGTTCTCCTTCTCCCCCCCGATCCCTCCGATTCACTCGCCCAGCTAGGCGTTTCCTCACGGGCTTCAGCGCAAGCGAACGCGGTCGCGGCTGCCGCGAGACTATTCCCCGAGCCGGAAGATTCCAAGAGCCCCTCTCCAGAGTCAAGGGAGGTCTCGACACCCGGCGGGTCTGCGGGGAAGGGGGTGGCCACGATGCGCTCGAACCAAGGTTCGCGTCCCACCAAGGTCGAGGAGGACGACTACCTCCTCGTCTCGAGGTCCTTTTACATTGAAGGAGGGCCCAAGAACATGAGGGAGGCGGTCCGAATCTCCAGACTCCTGAGGCCTTTCAGGTGGAGGGTTGAGCCTGCGTACACAATCGGCGTCATGGTCGATGACATCCTCGGCGTAGAGACAGCGAATGGCGAGATTGGTGGCGACATGACGAAGCAGATCGAGGGCGCAGGGTACAAGTTTTCGCGCGTCAGCGTGGAGGGCGGAAAGCCCGTTGCCTGGTTCAAGAGGAGTCAGACCTCAAATCGCCCCGAGGTCGAAGACCATTCTGAGTAGGATGAACGAGCCCGGGGAGACCACGCTTAAATGGCGCGCTTTGGTTTTTGGGGCCGCTCTTGAAAGTCCAGAAGGCATTCGTCCTGCTGCAAGCTGAATCCGGGCGCACTCGAGAAGTCGAGGACAAGCTCTTCAAGCTCGATGAGGTGAGGGAAGTCCACATCATCACGGGGGAATGGGACCTGCTGACGGTCATCGAAGCAAACCGAGACATCGTGTCTCCGACAGACGAGCGAGTTCTCGAAGTCGTGTTGGACAAGATCACTCAGCTGCCTCACGTGCTTCGGACGAGCACGATCATTCCGTCGTTCTCGAGATTCAAATCCGAAATGGACTCGTAGATTGGGTTCGGGCATCGTCCGACGCTACGCGTCTATTCCGCTGGGCTAGAGACGCCATTCAGGCCACGTTAGCTTGAGGCGGCCATCGGCCTGCCGCCCTGTTCGTCCACCTCAGCGCAGCCTCTTTGCCATGTAACGGAGCGCCACCCTGGTGCCCCCGACCCTCTCCACGGCCTTGCCCGATTCCGTGAACCCTGACTTTCTATAGAAGCTGATGGCCCTTTCGTTGGCCACCTCCGTCTTTACAAGGACGGAGAGGTACCCGCGCTTCCTAGCGCCATCCAGAGCTTTGCGAAGCAGCCTAGACCCCACCCCCCTGCCTGTCGCGCTCTCGAGCACCACTATTGCGGAGAGCTCGGCCTCCCTCCCTTCGAGCCTGCGAACGCTCGAGAATCCGATGATCCTCCGTCCTTCCTCCGCGACCGTCATCTGGATGGTCGGGGTGGCGAGTCTCCTCTTCAGGAACTCCTCGGAGGCGATCTCCTTGATCGCTTCGTCGGTTGCCCCGGCGAACCCGAGGGCGCCAGGTCCCGCTTCCTTCCAGGCCTCCGCGAAGAACGAGGAGAGCTTAGAGACGTCGTTGGCCCTAGCTGGTCTTATCGAAAGGGGGGGCGTTCTCTCTCCGGTCAAAGGATTTCCAGACGTCCTCGCAACCAAACGATCCGTTCGTCGTCGTCGCTCGAGTTAAGGGTTCTCGCTCGTAGGGGCGCGCGTGAGACGAACGTCCGCGTCCCCCGGCAGGCTTCGTCAGTGAAGTACGACGAAGAGGGTGACTAGAAGCAGTGTTACGAGCCCGCCTGCGAGAGCCACGAAGAGCGACGCTGTGCTGGTCATGAGCTCGTCCGTCTGAAGTTGGACTTGGGCCTCGGCCGTCTGCTGCATCGGCTTCTCGGTCGTCGACACCGTCGCCTCGAACGCCGCCCGTCTGAATCGAATAAATACGCGGCTCCAGCTCGTCGGTCCGAACCCGATGGAAAGAGGCGAGAGGGAAGAGAGCCCGGAACGACGAATACTCTCGCTGAGGGACTGGGTCAAGTCGAACTACCGCTCGCTGCTGGAGGGCGCGCTTGGCGCGAATCCATACGCCGACGTCGACAAGTGCATGGCCGACGTCTACGACCGCGTGAAGCGCGAGGCGATGAACCGGTACCTGCTGCTGCCCGCGGCCGCGAAGGGATACGCTGAGAGCGCGGTCTCGCCGTTCTTCGACCGGTTCGAGAAGGACCTCAAGAGCGCCGCGGAGGCGCAGGCGAAGAAGACCCGGTCGGAGTTCGGCATCCTGACGGGGAGGTCGTCGAAGGACACAGCCTCGAGGAAGGCGGCCGTCGAGTGCTTCAACATCCTTTCCAAGGACGATGGATTGGTCGAACGCTCGCTGTGGGTCCAGGCGATCGTCAAGACGAGCAAGCTCGACCAGCAGGTCGCCGCTGGCGCGATCCTCCGACTGGTGAGGGAGGGAGTCGTGTTCGAGTCGAAGCCCGGATTCTACAAGAGACTCCAGGGATAGGCCTGTCTCAAGGCCCTGAGTTCCTGTATGAAATGCCCAAGGCCTCCCAATACGTGGAGGGCGTGCCTATGTCTATCCAGGACTCGTCGGGCCTGAGCTCGACTCCCACCACCCTCTTGCCGTCCTTGAGGAGCCCCTGGATCCCGTCCGTCAGCTGAAGCTCCCCTCCGATTCCGGGGCCGGCCTCCTCGATCGCGTCGAAGATCGAGCGCCTGAACAAGTAGACAGGCGTGACGGCGAGGTTGGACTTCGGAACCTTCGGCTTTTCGATTATCTCGTCGATGGCGACGAGCCCCCTCGAGCTCTTGCCCGTCGCGACTCCGTACTGCCTGGGGTCGGGGACTCTCCTCAGCGCGAGGGAGCACTCGACGCCCGAGTCGAACGACGAGACGAGTCGCCGCAGGTGCCCAAAGTCTTTGCAATACACGTACGCGTCCCCCGCGTGGACCAGGAATGGGTCGTCACCCGCGAAGACCTTTGCCTGGAGGACGGCGTGGCCGAACCCCAGCGGGACGGGCTGGTTGACCCACATTATGCTCGCCTCATCGACGCGGCGGTAGAACCTCTCCAGGGCGGACGCCATTGCGGCCTTCGGGGATGCCGCCGAGCTGCCCTTCGCGCTAAGCCGCTTCAGATAGTCGCCGTCGGGGGTGAAGTGGTCCTCTATCGCCCTCTTCCCCCGGCCCACCACGAAGCAGAACTCCCTGATCCCAAAGTCGAAGAGCTGCTCGAAGACCAGCTGAACGAGCGGCTTTATGCAGAGCTCGCCACCCTCCTTCGAGAAGACCGGGAGCATCTCCTTCGGCTGCACCTTCGTCGCGGTGAGGAGCCTCGTCCCGAGGCCCGCCACCGGGATCACCGCCTTGATGTCCTTCGGGTTCATGGGCCTCGCCCCCGAGCTAGAAGCGCCTCGGCAACACGCTCGAACGCCTGCGTTCGTCTCTTAACCATTTGGAAAGACCTCAGACCCTGCCCTTGACCCGAGGTGCGGCCTCCAGAGGCTCGACGACGAGGGCCTGCGAGTGGGGGTCGAACTTCATCGCCGCGGCCTGCGACAGGGTCCTTTCGGCCAAAGCTGGAAAGTCATAGCGGAGCGACGCTTCTAGGACGGCTTCCACGTTCATCCTGGTCCGCGGATGCCTGCTCACTATCGAGCAGCAGTCCTTGTAGTCGGCGATCGACTCCTCGTAGGTGCCTATCTCTTCCGCAAGCTTCACGATCTCCGACTTGTCGTACCCTACCACGGGCCTCAGGGTGGGCATCGAGGACCCCGCGTCGATGCACGCAAGGTTGTAGAGCGTCTGCGACGCGACCTGCCCGAGGTTGTCGCCCGTCGAGGTGGCGATGGCGCCTACACGCTGGGCGACCTTCTCGGCTACGATCCTCATGAAGTGCCGAAAGACGACCGGCTCATACTCGGGGCGCAGGTCGCGCGTCGCGACCTGGTAGTCGGTGAAGGGGACGAGTATCAGCCGGCCTCCGCCTATGCCGAACCTCGAGAGCGTCTTCAGAAGGCTCGCCATCTTCGTCTCTAGAATTTGCTCGGCGTTGGGCGCCACGAAGAAGTGCACGTAGGTCAGGTCGCAGCCGCGCTTCATCATCAGCCAAGCCGCCACCGGGGAGTCTATCCCTCCAGACAGGAGGTGGACGACCTTCCCCGTCACTCCGACGGGAAGCCCTCCCGGACCCCTCTCCTTGGAAGTGTGCAGCAGGATGCGGTCTGAGAGTATGTCGACGAAGATGGTTCCCTGCGGGCTGGAGAGGTCGACTTCGAGGCCTGTGGCGTTCTTGAGGTCGTCTCCAAGCTTCACCGCCATCTGCTGCGAGGAGAGCTCGTAGCTCTTGTTGGAGCGCTTGGCCGTGACCCGGAAGGTGGACGCGTTGGACGCCTCCTTCAGCTTGTTCAGCTCGTTGACGGCGGCGCTCTTGACGCTTGCGTAGTCGAGCGGGCACTCCACCACCCTGGCTATCCACGCCACGCCGAACACCTCCTTCAGGACAGCCATTGCCCCGCCCAGAGACTCCGGGTCGTCGCGGTTCGAGACCAGAAGGCGCTGGTCGTGCCTCTCCACCTTGAACCGCCCCAGAGGCTCGAGCTTCTCCACGAGGTTCCTCTCCAGGTGGCTCTCGAAGAACCCCCTGTTGTTCCCCTTGGTCCCTATCTCCGCGTAGTGGACAACCAAGGAGGCGCGGGGGCGGGCGACCATTTCCGGTTCTGCGGCCTGCTCGGCCGGATATAAAGGAGGAGAGCGCCCTAGGCGCAACCGGAATGCTCCGGCGTCTGAAAACGACGCTGAAAAATCCTTTTTCAATGGCTCAGAAGGGCACCTGACATCTGTGGCAAGCCCCAAGACGTCTTTTCACATCCCCGGCTCGTACCGGCACCTCCCTCCAAACAAGGAGTTTCACGCTGAGCACCTCAGAATAGAGCTCAAGGTCGACCTCGAGAAGAAGCGGATAAGCGGGTCGTGCAGCACGAGGCTGGTCCCGCTGAGGCCGGGGATCAGAGCGCTCCACCTCGACGCGTGCGAGATGTTGATCGAGAGCGTCACCCTCGACGGCGACAAGGTCAAGTTCGAGCACGACGGCCTCGTCCTCACCGCCCTATTGCCCGAGCACCTCGCCCCTTCCCCTCACGAGTTGAAGGTCGAGTACTCCGCCTCGCCGAGAATGGGCGTCTATTTCATCTCGCCCGACGAGAAGTTCCCGGACAAGCCCGTCCAGGCCTGGTCCCAGGGCGAGCCCGAGTTCTCCAGGTTCTGGTACCCGTGCCACGACCATCCCAACGACAAGTCCACCTCGGAGACGCTGATTACAGTGCCCGAGGGGAACATAGTCGTATCCAACGGGAAGCTCGTCTCCAAGACGAAGGCTGTCGGCGCCGAGGGATGGGTGACGTTCCACTGGAAGGAGGACGTGCCGCACTCCAACTATCTGAACTCCTTCGCCGCGGGGAAGTTCGGGATGATTGAGGAGGAGGCCGAGAAGGTCCCGCTACAGTACTATTTCCCAGAGTCGAAGCGAGCCGACGCGCGTAGGCTCTTCGGGCTGACCCCCGACATGATCAGGGTCTTCGAGTCGCTCACCGGCGTGAAGTATCCATTCGAGAAGTACTCGCAGATCGCGGTCCACGACTTCATCATCGGCGGGATGGAGAACGTGAGCGCCACCACGCTCACCGACACGAGGTTCCCTGACGAGCGGTCGGAGGAAGACTACGCGGCGAGGTACTCCAAGCCCGACAGGAACCACATCGAGCTGGTCTCGCACGAGCTCGCGCACATGTGGTTCGGCGACCTCGTGACGGCCGAGCACTGGTCGCACCTATGGCTCAACGAAGGCTTCGCTACCTACTTCCAGGCCCTCTACACCGAGAGAAAGTACGGGAAGGACGAGTTCAGGCACGACATGACCTCCAAGGCGGAGGCCTACTTCGAGGAGGACGGCACGATGTACAGGAGGGCGATAGTGGACGACACCTACGTCTACTCGGACGACGTCTTCGACGGATACGCCTACGAGAAGGCGTCCTGGATGATTCACCAGCTGAGGTACGTCGTCGGCGACGAGCTCTTCTTCAAGGCCATCGGCGAATATCTCAGGCGGTTCGCCCGCGCCAACGCCGACACCCACGACTTCATGAGGGTCTTCGAGGACGTGAGCGGGCTGTCCTTAGAGGGGTACTTCGAGCAGGCCTTCTACAAGGCGGGGCATCCCGAGTTCGAGGTGAGCTTCTCGTGGGACGAGGAGGCCGGAAGCGCCGAGGTGGCGGTGAAGCAGGCGCAGCAGCTGGACGACCTCACTCCGGTGTTCGCTCTGCCCTGCGAGGTTGCGTTCTACGTGCCTGGACCGGGGGGCATGAGCAGGCTCCCCAGGCGCATACAGATCCGCTCCCGAGAGGAGAGGTACCACTTCGAGCTGCCGGCGAAGCCTCTGATAGTCGAGTTCGATCCGGAGGAGTGGCTCCTGAAGAAGGTCAAGTTCGACAAGCCCCTTTCGATGCTGCTCAGCCAGCTCCGCGGCAGCAGGGACGCTTCAAGCAGGAGGAGGGGCGCGGAGGGGCTCGCGCAGTTCAAGAACGACCCGGGGGTCGTCGAGGCGCTCGAGAGGGCGGCGGGCAACGAAGGAGACCACTACTCGGTGAGGTCGGAGGCGGCGAAGACGCTTGGAAAGGTGGGGGACAAGCAGGCGCTGGAGGCGCTGCTCAGGCTCTCGAAGGTCAAGCACAGAAGGGTGAGGCGCGCGGTCGTTGTGGCTCTGGGCGAGTTCAAGGACGCCGCGGTGGCTGAGCCTCTCTTGGCGGCCCTCCGTGGGGATGAAAGCCCGTACGTCCAGTGCGTGGCGGCGCTTTCGTACGCCAAGTCAGGGCAGAAGGACGCCTTCGCGGTGCTCACCTCGGCGTTCGGCGCACCCTCTCCCGAGGACGCGATCAGCGAGGCTTGCCTAGAGGCTCTCGGCTACCTCAAGGAGCCGAGGTCGAGGGGGTTCCTGCGTGAGCACCTTCCCTACGGGCAGCCGACCAGGGCGAGGGTCGGGGCGCTGAAGGCATACACGAGGCTGGGCTGGCTGGACGAGGAGGACGTGGCCCTCTTGAAGGCCCTCCTGCTGGAGGACAAGGAGTACACCGTAAGGGGGGCGGTCCTGGAGACGGTGTCCGACCTCCTCGACAAGAGGCTGCTCGAGGCCGTCAAGGAGGCGTCGGAGAAGGACGTCGACCCTCGCCTGAGGAGGAGGGCGATGGAGGTCGCGCTGCGACTCGAAGACGCGTCGTCAGTGGGGAAGGCGCTGGGCGACGTGAGAGACGACCTGGAGCGCGTGAAGTCCGAGACCAGAGAGTTCAGGGAGCGGTTCTCGAGCATGAAGCTCGGGTAGGACGCTCGTCAATCCAGCTCGGGGATGAGTTCCTCGAGGTCCGATAGCGACCCGAGGACGAAGTCAGGCCCAAGCTGGCGCAGCGCCTCGACCTCGTAGTGTCCTGTCGCCACCGAGGCTATCCGAATCCCTGCCGCCCTCGAGGCCATGATGTCGGTCGGGCTGTCTCCGACGTACAGCACCTCGCGCTCGCCCATGCCCATCTCCCTCAGCGCCGCCGTGATGCCGTCGGGCCGGGGCTTCATTGCCGGGAGGTCGTCTCTCGTGAACGACCTGTGGAAGTACTTGTCGAAGCCCAGGTTGTCCATCGCGTACCTCGTGGCTGCCCTGCCGCTGTTTGTCAGGAGCGCAAGGGTGATCGGCACCTTCCCTTCTCCGCTCAGTCTCGAGAGGATCGCCTCCGCGCCTGGGAGGAGGCGCGAGTGCTTGATCCAATCCAGCTCGAGCTCGTCGAGGGCATGGAACGTCCTCCTCTTCACCAGCTCGTAGTCTGCCTTCACGAGGCCTTGGTCGATCTGTGACTTTGCGAGGTCGAGCATGCCCTGGACGTAGAGCCCCTTGTAGTCGGCCTCGGTGAAGTCGATGATGAACCCGCTCTGGGTGAGCTCCTTCGCTATCTCCCTCCTGAATGCCGCTCCGTCGACGTGGAGGGTGATCAGGGTCCCGTCCAAGTCGAAGATGACGCCCTTGAGCAAGTCCCCATCGCCGCCAGCTGGATTGGTAGGTAAGGCTCCCTAGATCTTTCCTCTTGAGAAGAGGATCAGGATGGCCACCCCTGCGAGCCCGATGGCGACTGCGAGGATGACGAGCGGTTGAGAAAGGTCAGACTGCGAGACAAGGGGGGCTAGAAGACGGGGCGAGACCATGCGGCCACTTTGCCAAGGTCCGTCTGGGCCACTTAAATATTTGCGGGCGCTCAAGGCGACGTGGCACGCGTCTCTGTCCTCGGCGGCGTCGGCGAGATAGGGGGGAACAAGATCCTCGTGGAGGACAAGGGCACGAGGGTGCTGCTCGACTTTGGCATGTCGATCTCCCAGCGTGCCCGGTTCTTCTCCGACCCGTACGTCTCACCCAGGCGGCCGGAGAGCCTGCTCAGCCTCGGGATAATCCCCAAGGTGGAGGGCGTCTACAGCTGGGACGCCGCGGAGGCGAAGGTGGACGCGATCTTCCTCAGCCACGCCCACCTCGACCACTACGGATACCTCTCGATGGTGCACAGGGAGGTCCCCGTCGTCTGCGGGGAGACCACAAAGAGGCTGATGGGGGCGATCACCGACACGAAGAGGGCGTCCTTCGAGACGGACTACCGCGGGCTCGCCTACAGGACGTTCAGGAGCGGAGCGGCGATGAAGGTCGGGAGCATCACGCTCAGGCCGGTCCACGTCGACCACAGCATCCCCGGTGCCTACGGCTTGGTCGTCGACACCTCGACGGGGTCGTTCGTCTACACCGGCGACCTCAGGGCTCACGGGAGGGCGGCCCACCTGACCCAGGACTTCTCTCGAGCGGCCGCGAAGAGCGACCCCAGCCTCCTGTTGACGGAGGCCACCAACATGGTCGGGGGCTCCGTCTCGAGCGAAGAAGAGGTCGCCAGGAAGCTCGAGACAGTGATCCGCGAGGCGAAGGGGCTCGTGATGGCAAGCTTCTCCGGGATGGACACCGACAGGCTCACCTCCTTCCACGGTGCCGCCCAGGCCACCGGGCGCAAGCTCGCCATATCGATGCGCCAGGCGTACCTCATCTCCGTCCTCGAAGGGGACGAGCACATCGAAGGCCTCCCGAAGCTGGCAAAGAGCGGCGTGGTGATCTACAGGCGCAACAAGAAGAGGTACGAGAAGTGGGAGGAGGAGGTCTCGGCGAAGGCCGAGGTGATAACGGCGGACGACCTCACGGCCTCGCCGAAGAGCTACGTCGTCGCCACGTCCCTCTCTGACATGGAGGGCATGGTCGGGGTCAAGCCCAGCCCCGGCAGCGTCTACATACTCTCGTCGTCTGAGCCCTACAACGAGGAGATGGAGCTCGACATGCAGCGGCTGATAGAGTGGCTGGACTTTTACGGCATGCCTCTCTACCACATACACGTCTCCGGGCACATCATGCCTCAGCAGCTAAGGAGCCTGGTCAGCAGCATAGGGGCGACGAGGGTCGCGCCGATCCACACGGAGCACCCTGAGCTCTTCCTGAAGTTCGCGATGGAGAGGCGGGACGTCGGGATTCTACCGGCCAGGAACCAGTGGATAGACGTCTAGCATTACCACGGCAAAGTAGAAATAACGAACGACGGCCCTTCCTCGAGAGAGGGGCGGGGGAGACCATCTTGTTGCGCGGAGACTACAAGGACCTGGCTGACTTTTGCGTCCGAGAGGCTCGGAGGCTCGGCGCCGAGTACGCCGAAGCGAGGATTCACGGCGGGACGGGCACCGGCTTCATGCTGAAGAACGGCGAGCCCCAGCCGTCGATGCTCGAGGACAGCTTCGGAATAGCAGCGCGAGTGATCGTCGGGGGCGCGATGGGGTTCAGCGCGACCAACCTCCTCTCCAAGGAGAAGGTGAAGGACATGACCGAGAGGACGGTCAAGATGGCGAGGTCGTCCTCGCGCCTGGTGAAGGAGCCGATCAGGATGGGCGACTCGAAGCCCGCCAAGAGGAACGTCAGGGTGGCCGAGAAGGTTCCGGTCGAGGGCGCGGACCCGAACTGGCTAAAGTCGCTCCTCATGGACGCGGACGGCAGGGCGGCGCGCATTGGGTCGGGGACGAAGGGCGTGAAGATACCGAACAGGATCATGGTCGCGTCTGCCGGAGTCGAGGAGAAGTACATCGTGACGAGCGACGGCGGGAAGGTCGAGAGCAGGGTCCCCCGCTTCAACTTCTTCGCGATACTCACCGCGCTCAAGGGAGGGGACGCGGCCCAGAGGATGATCCAGCAGGGCGAGACGGGCGGCCTGGAGATCGTGAAGAGGATTCGGCTCCTCGAGCTGGTCGAGGCCGAGGCGCAGACCCTGGCGGAGGTCCTGGAGAAGGCGGAGAAGGCGCCTACCGGGATGATGGACGTCGTCCTTTCGCCGGAGCTCTCAGGGATCGCGGCCCACGAGTCGGTGGGGCACCCTCAAGAGGCGGACAGGATTCTGGGGAGGGAAGGGGCCCAGGCGGGCGAGTCCTACCTTTCGAAGACCAGCCTCGGGACGAGGATAGGGAGCGACGAGGCTAACGTCAGCGACGACCCTACCCTCGCGCACTCGAACGGCTATTCGCCTGTCGACGACGAGGGCGTCGAGGCGAGGAAGAGGCGCCTGATAGTGGACGGGAAGATATCGGAGTTCCTCCAGAACAGGGCCACCTCGTCCCTCCTCAAGGTGAGCAACAACGGCGCCTCGAGGTCGTCCGGGTTCGACCGCGAGCCGATAATCAGGATGTCGAACACCTTCGTGGAGCCCGGGGACTACTCGACTACCGAGGAGCTCATCAAGGAGGTCAAGGACGGGATATACCTAAAGTCGTTCACAGAGTGGAACATCGACGACAAGCGCCTGAACCAGAGGTACACAGGCCTGGAGGCCTACCGCATTGAGAAAGGCGAGACCACCAACCTCGTCAAGGCGCCGATACTGGAGATCACGACTCCCGCGCTCTGGGGGAGCGTCAGGGGCAGAAGCAAGCGGCTCGAGTTCGAGGCGGCGAACTGCGGGAAGGGCGACCCCATGCAGGGCATCCCCGTCTGGACGGGAGGGCCGGACACCCTCCTCGCGGGCGTAAGGATGGTGGGCGGAGGTTAGAGCCTTGGCCAAGCTGATGGACCCAGAGGACTCGAACGAGTTCGGCGTCGGCGTCGCCAAGAAGGTCGGGGCCGACGAAGCGATTCTGATCACGGTCATCTCCAACGAGCGCATGGCGAGCTTCGCGAACAGCTCTGTGACCGTCACGAAGAACGTCAACGAGAGCGGCCAGGTCGTCTATCTCGCGAAGGGCGGGAGGCGGATCATCGGGAGCTCCTCCAACCCTGAGAGGGCTAGCCTCGAGCGCTTCATCGGGCTCCTCTACAAGAGCATGATGAGCATCCCCAAGGACCCTGGGTACGTCGCGCTGCCTTCCAAGGGACGCGCATACCGCCCGAGGCCCAGCCACGACCGGAGGCTCGAGAGCGCCGAGGGTCTCATCGCTGGCTTCGCTGAGAAGGCCATCGACTCCGCAGAGTCGGCGGGAGCGAGGAGGACGGCGGGGAGCCTCGAGGCCGGGGTGACCACTCACCACATCATGTCGTCGACGGGCACTGTGGGCAGCGACACGAGCTCCAAAATCCTGCTCAACATCAGGGCGTTCACAGACAGGGACGCCAGCGGGCACGGGCTATCGTGCGCCGCCTCCGTGAAGGACTTCCACCCAGACATCGCGGGGACGAGGGCGGGATGGCACTCGAAGCGGATGAGGAACGCCACCCAGTTGACCGGCGAGGAGAAGACATACCAGGTCCTGATGAGCCCGACAGTGGCTGCGAACCTTCTCGGGCTGGTCGGCGAGTTCGCATCAGCCTTCTCGATCGATGCCGGGACGTCGTACTTGGTCGGGAAGCTGGGGAAGAAGGTCGCCTCTGCCGAGTTGGACCTCACCGACCTCGGGAGAGGGGGAGGATGCCTCGACTCTAGGACCTTCGACGACGAGGGCCAGCCCACCCAGTCGACGAAGCTCGTCGAGGAGGGCGTGCTCAGGGGATACCTGCACAACCTGTCCACCGCCAAGAGGTTCAAGACAAAGAGCACGGGGAACGCAGGCCTCATAGAGCCGGGCCCCTGGAACCTGGAGGTCGGCGCGGGAGACTCGACCTACGACGAGATGGTCGCGGAAATGAAGCACGGCCTGATACTGACCAGCAACTGGTACACCCGCTTCAAGAACTACCGGACGGGCGAGTTCTCGACGGTTCCCCGGGACGGTACCTACCTCGTAGAGTCGGGGGAGGTGGAGGCGCCGATCAAGGGGATAAGGATAAGCGACAGCCTCGAGAGGATGTTCTCCTCGATACGCCTGCTCTCGAAGGAGAGAGAGTGGGTTCAATGGTGGGAGGTCGACACCCCCACGCTCTGCCCGTGGGTCTTGGTGGACGGCGTCTCCGTCACCAAGGCGTATGGCCAAAGCCCCCCTCAGGGGAGCTAGGCCGAGAGACCACACGGGGGTGCACGCGGAGAAACGACCGCGCGGAGGAACCAGCTGAAGGGCCTCTGGCCCTCGATCGAGAGGGAGTTCGCGAGGCAGGGCTCGAGGCTGAAGGTGGTCAGGAAGATGCTCGAGTACGGGATAAGGGTCTCGGAGGACGAGCGGCTCTTCGTGGGCGGGCTCGAGGTCGACTACTCGGCCCTCGCGAGGGACGCGGGCACAGACAGGAGGGTGGTGAAGCAGACCGCGGCCAAGATCAGGAGGGACCCCTTCCTCTTCTCGATATTCTCGGGCGTGGCCCCGGTGGGGGCCAGCCTCCTCCACGTCGTCTCGAGCATCGGCTGTTCTGCGATCATAATCGAGGCCGACCCGAGGGCCGCGGGGGTCATCTCCAAGGTGACGGGCGTCCTCGCCAAGCACGGGATCGTCGTAAGGCAGGCGCTCGCGGACGACCCTGACATGGTGAGGGACGCGAACCTTACGCTGATAGTCGAGGGGGCGGTCGGAGGGAGCGTGATCGGCGAGCTGGAGGGGCTCGAGATGGTCCGCGGGATCACCGTGAGAAAGTGATGTTCGGGGGCGCGCGAAGAACGGCTTTTAACGCCCAGACAGCGCGTTCCACGTAGGCAGTTGAGGTTCACAAGGTCGGCCCTCTCCGACTATGATCATGAGACAGACTACGGGCAGGAGCCCACCATCGAGGTCGGGAAGGACTCCTACCGGCTCTGGTGGAGGGTCCTGGCCGTGGTGATCGTTGTTGGGATTGTGATAGGGTACGTAGCCTCGATCAGCTACGTGGCCTACCCCTACAGCGTGGAAGTCAAGGGGACGTTCACGGGTTCGGACGGCTCAAAGGCTCTGCTCGTGGACTTTTACGAGTGCAGCGACATGGTCTACACACAGTGCCCCGACGCAGGGCAGCAGCCCGTCGACACCTGCATAGCGCCCCCGGTCATGAACATGACCGACTATTGCACCGAGGTGTACATGGAGGACAACCCCGGGCACTACCAGATTTCACTCAAGAACGGAGAGGACTACACGATGAAGGGGTACATGGTGTTCCCCGGGGAGATCTTCGACAAGGTGTGCACGGTCACGATAGTGCTCTACCCCCTGATGACCGCCCGCACTTCCACACAGAACTTCACCTGCTAGGCGACTGACATCGTCCTGAGGAATCGCTAAGAACCGTTTTATTCAAGCGGGAGCCGAGCGGGCTCAACTTCTTGAGATTCACAGGGATGCGACTCTCTGACCACGGCCAGGAGTCGGACTACGGGCAGGAGCCCACCATCGAGGTCGGGAAGGACTCCTACCGGCTCTGGTGGAGGGTCCTGGCCGTGGTGATCGTTGTTGGGATTGTGATAGGGTACGTAGCCTCGATCAGCTATGTTGCGTACCCCTACGACGTGAGCGTCAGCGGCACTTTCACCTCGTCGGACGGAGGTCAGGTCGCCATCGTAGGCCTCGTCGCATGCGACGAATGGGTCTACACCCAGTGCCCCGACCCTGGTCTGCAGCCCTCGTATGACTGCCTCGCTCCCCCGGTCATGAACCTGACGAACATGTGCACCGTCTACAACCTCGACGAGAACCCTGGGCACTACCAGGTCAGCCTTAGGAACGGAGAGAACTACAACATGAGCGGGTTCTTGCAGTTCAAGAACGGCACCTTCGACAAGGTCTGCTTCGTGAAGGTCACGCTGACGCCAAAGCTCACCAAGAAGAGCGTCACAGAGAGCTTCACGTGCTGACGACCGAGCTGGTCGTCTACTTCTCTAGCATCCTGGAGAAAGTCCAGGACACCGTGTTGAGTATCTCGTTCATCCTCTCCTTCTCCCGGTAGTTCTCGATCACGAGCGCCGAGATCCTCCCTCCCTTCTCCGCGAGCGTGAAGCTCAGCTCGTCTCCCTTCTTCAGGCGGCCCTTCGAGACCGAGTCCTCGTCCGCGGACTTCATCCCGGAGAGGATCTTCCCGAGGAGGAACGACTTGAACGGGGGCGTGTCAGCCTTCAGGTTGACCTCCGCCACGGGCTCGATCTTGAGCCTCTTTCGCGTCACCTCCGCGACTGCTATCGTCTCGCCCCCCTTGTCCCTCCGCAGCTCGCGTACCTCAGGGATGGGTTCTGGCTCGGCCTCCTCGGTCACGCTTGGGGCGGCTCGGGGGGCGCTCGCGGCAAGCTGAGCCGCGGGCTTGAAGCTTGAAGCGCGGAGGACGAAGTCTATGACGGAGAGCGCCTCCTTCAGCCTGTCGATCTCCTCTTGGAGCTCGCCTATCCTCGTCTCCATCCATAGCTTCAGCTCAGCGTTCCGCCTGAGCTGGTCCTCGGTCTCAGCCATTCCGTCGGCCCGGCCCACTGGCGGCCTTAAAACCTTAGGAGTTCGGCGAAACTAATCGGCCCCGCGAGTCCGCGCACGGACAGCGAAATTATCGCATTTGCGTCAACCCTCTCCTCAAACGTTTAAGATGCCTTCAGGCGGTCTGGCTCCAATCCATTGCAATCCCGGATCGGGACGCGCAGGCTCGCGACCATAGCCATCTTCGCGGCCATCTACGCGGTCCTGAGCCTCATCCCGGTCTCCAGGCTGGTCGGCAACCTCAGCTTCCTAACCATGGCCGAGGTGTTCAGCCCGCTGGCGGGGATGGTCCTCGGCCCCTTCGAGGGAGGGCTGGCGGTCCTCGTCGGGACGTTCGCAGGCATAGCACTGGGGCACCCGGTGGCCTTCGACGGCCTCGACTTCATCCCGGGCGTGATAGCCGCGGTCACGGCGGGCTACGCGATGAAGGGCCAGGTCAAGGTCACCGCCGCGCTCTCGCTCGCGATGTACGCTGTCTACATGCTCGACCCGCTCTCCGCGACGGTCGTCAACGTCGACGGCGTCCCTGTCCCTTTCCTCTGGATGCACGCGCTGTCGCTCGTGGTCTTCGTCGCCCTGTCCTTCATGCAGAAGAGGGGCGTCAGCATCGTGACGCAGGCCGTCATCTTGACCTCGATCGTGTTCCTCTCGACGATGAACGCGCACGTGGCCGGCGCCATCATGACGGAGAACGTGTACGTGAGGATCAACCAGACCTACTCTGCCGCGGGGATGCAGGGCCTCTGGAAGATCATCTTCTACGCCTATCCGCCGGAGAGGGTCTTCTTCACGGTGATCGGGAGCATACTGGCGATAGGGGTCTTCAGGGCGATACCCCCGGACACGGTCAGGCAGCTGCGACGAGGCTAGAGGGTCAGCGGATGCCGCTCGCGATGGCCTTGGCCATCGCCCTGGTCCCCGACTTGCCCCCGAGGTCGTAGGTCGCGCTCTTCCCCGAGGAGACGACCTTCATGGTGGAGTCGAAGATGGCACTGCCGGCGCTCTTCTCGCCGATGTACTCGAGCATCCAAGCTGCGGACAGGATGGTCGCCGTCGGGTTGACCTTGTCCTTCCCTGCGTACTTGGGCGTGCTCCCGTGGGCGGGCTCGAACATCGCGTACCTGTCTCCGAAGTTCGCGGAGTAGATCATCCCGATGCTCCCGACGAGCCCGGCCGCCTCCTCCGAGAGTATGTCCATGAAGAGGTTCGTCCCGACTATCACGTTCTTGTTGAACCTCTGCGGGTTCTTGACGAGCTGCTGCGAGAAGTTGTCGATGAAGACCTCCTCTAACTCGATGCCGGGGTATGCCTCCGCGTTGCGACGGGCCGCCTCCAGAAAGACCCCGTCTGTGACCTTGAGGATGTTGGCCTTGCAGATGACCACGAGCTTCTTCCACCTCCGGCGCTTGGCCTCTTCCAGAGCGAACTTGGTCACCTTGGTCGACTTGTTCCTGGTGATCAGCCTTATCGCGATTGCGACGTCGTCGCTCAGCTTGTACTCTATCCCCGAGTAGAGCCCCTCCGTCCCCTCGCGCACCATGAGAAAGTCGACCGCACCGAGCGGGCCGACACGCTTCGGGAAGGTCTTGATGGGCCTCACGTTGGCATAGAGGTCGAACCTCTGCCTGATGCTCACCGCCACGCTCCTCGGTGTGCCAGGTGCCGACAGGGTGGTCGTCGGCCCTTTGAAGCAGCAGTCCGCGTCCTCGAGGGTGCGCCAGGTCTCCTCGGGGATCATGCTGGGGCCGCCGTGCTTCTCCCACCACTCGGCGCCCGCGTCGCAGGTCACGAACTCCGCCTTGGCCCCGCTGGCCTTCAGGACGAGGAGCATCGCGTCCACGAGCTCGGGGCCTGTGCCGTCGCCCCTGATCAGCGCGACAGTCTTCAAGGTATGCTCGCCACCCGCCTTGAAACGGGATTTAACGGTTGGCCGCCCTACATCAGTCGAATCTCGGGACGAGGACGCGGAAGTCCTCCTGCGGCGCGTAGTCTTCCAGCTTGTGCTTCTCGAGAGAGGTGACCTTCGCGCCGGGCGGGCCGACCCGAGCCCACTCGAGCAGCCTCTCGACCTGCGCCTCCTCTCCTTGGACTAGTGCCTCAACCGCCCCGTCGCCCCTGTTCCTTACCCAACCCTTCACGCCGCGGCGGTTCGCTTCGTCTCTCATCGACGCCCTGAAGGCCACGCCCTGGACCGAGCCCGACACGACCAGCTTGTAGCTGACCCTGGCCGTAGGTCAGGCACCGCCTACGCTCGCCTGGACGATTCCGACCACCCCTTCTCTGATGAACGCGATCCCGATCGCAGCTATGAGGAGGCCCACGATGCGGGTGAAGACCTGGGTCCCGTTCGTGCCCAGCGCCCTCTGGACCCAGGAGGCCCGCTCCAGTATCAGGTAGGTGACGAGGGAGTTCATTAGTATGACCAAGAAGATCTCGAGCAGGCCGTAGGGCGGGTTCGCATAGATCATCACGGTGGAGATGGCCCCGGGCCCGGCCATGAGCGGGGTGGCCAGCGGAAAGGCGGCGATCTCGGTCGCCGCGATGGTCCTGGTCTGCGAGATCCTGCCCCTGAGGTTGTCGAGCGCGATGATGAAGAGGATTATCCCCCCGGCGATCTTGAAGTCGTTGAGCGTGATCCCGAGCACCTGAAAGATCAACGGGCCGACGGACGCGAACACCAGGAGGATTATCGTGGCGATGATCACCGAGTCCCTGACAATCCTCGCGCGCACCTCCTTGTAGTCCTGGGTGAGCGCGAGAAAGATAGGCACCGTTCCGATGACATCGAAGACCGAGAAGAGCAGGATGAACGACGCGCCGAACGACGAGAGGTCGAACGCGACGAACGAGCTCAGGTCGATGGACATCCTGGTGCATTCGCATGGTCGTTTCCCGGTATAAAGAATTGCGACACGCCACACGCGCGGGCTCTGGCGCATCCTTGAAATACGAACCTTCGTCCCGCTGCTCCGTGGCCAGTCTCGAGAGGGCGATAGCGTGGCTCGTGTACGCCTCGGTCGTCCTTGGGGTGCTCTTCCTCTACGTCCTGTACGGCACCCCGGGCATCCCCTCGTTCCTGTTCCCCTCGATTCTTGCGGGGGAGGTCATCTGGCTCCTCTGCGCGGTCGCGATATCGCGAAAGGCCAGGTGGGCGCCGTACCTCGCGGTGGTCCTGGCCGTGATAACGCTAGCGGTGTCCCTGCCCCAGCCCACCCACTACACCTTCGCCGAGACAGGCCAGGTCGTGGCCTTCCTCATCTTCACCGGCGGCGCCGTGCTCCAGTTCGCGCTGATTGCGGCCGTCGCTCTCTTTGTATTCAGGTCGAGGAGAGGCTAGCTCTTCTCCTCGATTGCGGGCTCTTCGCCTCTCACGATGAAGATCACCGACCTGCCTATGTAGACGGCGTGGTCCGCTATCCTCTCGAGGTAGCGCAAGATCAGGGTCTGCGAGAGGGCGCAGCGCAGGTCGACTTGCTTTGACTTCATGAGCTTCTTGATGTAGTTCCGATATGCGTCGTCTACGTAGTCGTCCAATTCGATTATCTTCCTCGCGAGCTCCACGTTCTGATTCGCAAAGGCTTCGACGCTCATCCCAATCATCTCCTTGGTCTTCTCGGCGGCGCTCTCCACGACCTCGCGGTCGCACTTGGTCAGGTCCCCGAACGTGTCGAGGACATCCATTATGTCGTGAGCGTATCGCCCGTACCTGTAGAAGCCATACGATATCTCCATGCAGGCCTTGATGTAGCGGAGGTCGGATGCGACAGGCTGGAACCTGGCTATGAGCTCTATCGAGAGCTCGCTGACCTGGTCGTCGAGCTGCCTGAGCTTGTTCGACCACCTGTTGACGTCCTCGTGGTTCTTCCCGATGTGGTAGGCCTCGATCGCGGTGACGACGGTCTGTTGCGAGAGCTGCCCCATCTCTAGCAGCAGGTTCCGAAGCCTGTCCATTCCCAGATCCATTAGTCGTGCCATGCGCCTCTCACCCGAACTTTCCTGTGATGTACCGCTCGGTCAGTTCTTTCGCAGGGTTCTCGAAGAGCTGTGCTGTTTCGCCGAACTCGACCAGCTCCCCGAGGTAGAAGAACGCGGTGTGATCGGCGACCCTCGCCGCCTGCTGCAGGTTGTGTGTGACGATTACTATCGTGTACTGCTTCTTGAGCTCGGCCATTGCCTCCTCTATCTTCGCGGTTGCGGTGGGGTCGAGCGCCGAGGCAGGTTCGTCCATCAGCAGGACCTCGGGCTCCACGGCTATGGCTCTCGCGATGCAGAGTCTCTGCTGCTGCCCGCCCGAGAGCGCGGCTCCTGACTTGCTGAGGTCGTTCTTGACCTCGTCCCAAAGGAACGCCATCCTCAGGCTCTTCTCCACGACGCCGTCCAGCCTCTTCCTGTCCTTGACACCGTTGAGCTTCAGGCCAGCGGCGACGTTGTCGTAGATGGTCATGGTTGGAAACGGGTTAGGCTTTTGGAACACCATGCCGATCCTCCGCCGGACCGCGACAGCGTCGACCTTTGGCGAGTAGATGTCGTTGCCGTCCAGAAGGACTTCGCCCTCGACCATCGCTCCCGGAGTGAGTTCGTGGATCCTGTTGAGACACCTGATGAAGGTGGTCTTCCCACAGCCCGAGGGCCCCATGATAGCCGTGACGGATCTTTCCGGAACGTCGAGGCTGATACCCTTGAGCACCATGGACTTGCCAAATCCCGCCTTCAGCTGTCTCACCTTCATCTTTGCGGCGAGTGTTGAGACGCTTGTGCTGGTTTCCAAGTTGACCGCCGGCCTCATCGCATCGCTTTGCCTATCTTTCTGTGTTTCCAATGTCATCGCCACCTAGTTCTCCGCCCTGATGTGTGAGGATCTTCGTCCAACCGTCAGCTTCACCATGAGGTTAAGGCCCAGCATCACCAGCACCAGGACCAGGGCCGCGCCCCAGGCCTTGGCCTGCCAGTCCAGGAAAGGCGAGACTCCGTACTGATAGATGAGCAGGGGCATGGCCGCCATGGGCTGCAACAGGGTTTTCGAGTAATATGTGTTCCCGAGTGCTGTGAACAACAGGGGTGCGGTCTCTCCCGCAGCTCTCGCTATGGAGAGGAGGATTCCGGTGAAGAGACCCGCCCTTCCGGTCGCGATGACGATGCTGATGATGGTCTTCCATCTTGATACCCCCAAGGCCATCGAAGCCTCTCTTAGGCTCTTCGGGACGAGCTTGAGAGACTCCTCGGTCGTCCGGGCTACTATGGGGATCATGATGATCGCCAGTGAAAGGGCGCCGGCCAGGGCCGAGAAGGTGCCGGTCGCCAGGACCACAACCACGAAGACGAAGATTCCCACCACTATGGAAGGGAACTCTGCCAGGACGTCGTTCATGAAGCTCGACAGCGTAGAAAGCCTCGCCTCGGGCCACTCGGAGAAGTATATCCCAGCCCCGACCCCGACCGGGATCGCGATCAAAGATGCGAGGCCGACCATTATGAACGAGCCGACTATGGCGGGAGCTATTCCTCCCCCTGGGACTCCCACTGGCGTGGGAAGATGTGTGAAGAAGTCGAGATTGAGAACCGGAGCTCCTCGGTAGGCCACCTCGCCCAGGATGAACAAGAGGGGCGCAATTGCGATCACCACCGCCGCATATATCAGAACAGTCATCGCTCTGTCTGTGAACTTCCGCCTCTTGTCGTTGGCCTGAATCGAAGTTAGGTTCTCCAATCTCGTCGGCTCCTATATCTTCACTCTGGTCATCCTCGACATCCGCCAGAGGAGGGTCCTTGCGAAGATGTTTATTGCGAGCGCTAGGATGAAGAGTATCAGGCCCAACTCTACCAGTGCCGCGGTGCTGACGGGGGACGACGACTCTGAGAACTGATTGGCTATGGCGCTAGCCAGGGTGTACCCGGCTGAGAAAAGGGACGGCGATATCCTGGTGGCGTTTCCTATGACGAAAGTGACTGCCATCGTCTCCCCCACAGCCCTGCCGAGCCCAAGGATTGTTGCGCCAAAGAGCCCTGAGCGCGCGTAGGGCAGGATCCCCTTGCTTATCACCTCCCAGTCGGTGGCTCCCAGAGAATACATCGCCTCCCGTTGGCTGGTTGGAACGGCGTTCAGGACGTTCCGGGAGACTGCAGAAATCGTCGGGATTATCATTATTGCAAGTATCACTCCGGCGGTGAAGAAATCCAGGCCAAAGGGCGTACCGGAGAATACGGGGAGAGCGCCGAAGTATCTGTGTAGCGGCTTTTCGATGTATGTCTTTAGAAGAGGACTGAGGAAGAAGAGCCCCCAAAGCCCGTAGATCACGCTGGGAACCGCCGCGAGCAGCTCTACAGTAGTACCTATCAGGTAGGCTTCGGTGTGGCGGGTCTTCAGCTTTTCCACTAGGAAGACGGCGACTCCGATGCTGATGGGCAGGCCGAACAGGAGCGCGAGCGCGGAGGTTAGGAGGGTTCCGTAGATGTAAGGGAGCGCCCCGTAAATGCTGTGCACGGGATCCCAAACTGTCCCGACTATGAAGCCGAGGCCGAACTGGTCTAGCGACGCGCGTGACCCTACGACGAGCTCGTAGGCGAGGGCCAACATCAGCACCACCACCGAGATGGCGGCGGCGGCAACGAGACCCTTTAGGACCTGGTCCCCCTTCAGGGGGAAGCCCAGTCCTCCGCGGCCCTTGTTCAGGGCCATCTCCTCTTAATCATAAAACAGGACCGCGCCCTTAGGCTATGGTCCCGTGTATAGGGGTGTTCCGTTGAAGGTGATCAGTTTGACCGAAGCGTTGTCTATGGCGACCACGTTGGCAGGCATCGGGACGTATCCGAGCTTGGTCCCCGCTGACTGGGCATCGTTGACGACCCAGTGCAGGAAGTTTACGAGTGCCAATCCCTGCGCCTGGCTCGACTGCGCTGTGTAGGCCACCAGATATGTGAAGGTCGTGATTGGATAGACGGTGCTGTCGACTGTGTCATTGTAGATGTTGTTGATGATGGAGACGTTGGTCCAGACTCCGTTTCCTGCAGGCAAGCCCGTTGCGCCCGCCGTCACCGCTGCGGCGATGTTGGTCAGGTTCGCTAGGACGTAGTTGCCCGCTGCGTTTTCCACCGAGCCGTATGAAATGAGTCCTGAGTTGACGATTTCATACGCGATTTCGAGTGGTCCTATGGAGTATGGGGTGTTCTGTATGCATCCAGCGACGCCCTCGTTGCCCTTGCAACCGAGGCCAACAGGCCAGTTGGGCAGAGTTGCCGTCCCGGGTCCTGTCTTCCATGCGCTGCTGGAGTCAGAGAGGAAGTTGGTGAATGCGAACATGGTCCCGCTCGAGTCCGACCTGTGGACCACTGTGATTGGTTGTGCTGGCATTGTGAGAGTTGGGTTGAGTGCCACGATTGCCGGGTCGTTCCACATCGTTATCTTCCCGAGGAAGATATTCGCTAGGACCGCTCCCGTGAACTTGACGGTGTTGCCGATCCCTGGAAGGTTGTATGCAGGCACGACCGCGCTAGCAGACTCTGGAATCACTACGACTCCCGAGGGGAAAGCGGCGATCTGGGCGGCCGACGGGGGCGCATCCGACGCGCCAAAGTCGACGGTCTTCTGCGTGAGGTCTGTTATCCCTGCGCCGCTGCCGACGCTTTGGTAGTTGACCTGCACGTTACCTGTGTATTGCTGGTATGCGAAAGTCCAAGACGACATCAGAGGGAAGACTAGTGTCGACCCCGCTCCGTTCAGAGATGCAGGAGCGCCGGTTGTCGTCGTCGCTGTAGCAGTTGTCGTTGAGGTTGCGGTAGTGGTTGAAACAGCCGTAGTGGTCGAGACCGCGGTGGTCGTCGAGATTGCTGTTGTTGTAGCCGTGGCTGTTGTAGTCGCAGTTGCAGTTGATACCGCCGTCGTCGTGGCGGTTGATGTCGCTGTAGTAGTATTGGTTTGTGTCGCAGTAATCGTCGAGGTCGCGGTAGTAGTCTTAGCGCTGCCGGAGGCCGCTAGATATGCCCCCGCGCCCACCACTATTATTGCCACTATCGCAATCGCGCCGATTGCTGCTGTGCTGATTCCTGTTCTTTCGAATTTCATCTTCACTTTCCCAGACTTTTCAGGCGATTTATTGCTCGCCGAATTAATCTATTGCTCAATATAGCGCCCGACAATATCTATGGGTGCGCTATAGTTTACATCGCGCCGGCCTGCAAATTGCCCGATAGGCTCCGTTTTCGCTCTGGTCGTAACCGAGTAATGCGACTTTCCACAATAACCTTTGCCAATTCTAGCGTGAAATGACCGATTGCAATACCGGCAGAACAGAGACAGGCGCGACGTCAGCGCAATTTTCCCGTATTCGGCATAAGATATATAGAGCATCTATATGCACCTTTGCCGGAATGGAAATCAGGAAGATCCAGATCACGGGTGGAAACAGCTACGTGGTGTCGTTGCCAAAGTCTTGGGTGAACGACGCGGGCTTGAAGGCGAAGGACGCCGTGCTGGTCCTACCACAGGCAGACATGTCGCTCCTGGTCGTGCCCAAGAACGACCTCAGGAAGGAGACCAAGAGCGAGGTGCTCATCGAGATGCAGGAGAACGCTGACAGGGACACGGCGCTCAGGTCGTTCATCTCCTACTACCTAGCGGGTTACGACGTAATCAGGCTTAGGATCTCAGGTTCTAGCTCGGGGCTGAGGACCTACCTGAAAGAGACTATCAGGAGGAAGCTCATAGGCATCGAGATCGTCGAGGAGACATCGAACGGGATAACCACCCAGTGCCTCTCAGGCTACTCTGACCTCCCCTTGAAGAAGGCTATCGAGAGGATGGCCATAATCGCGTCGGGGATGGTGCAGGACGCCGTGCTCTCGCTCCAGAGCGGGGACCTCGGCCTGGCCGAAGAGGTGGGAATGCGCGACGACGAGGTGGACAGGTTCTACCACTTCATCGTCAGGCAGCTCAACATGGCGGTGCGCAACCGGGCGATCATCGAGGAGGTGGGCCTCTTGGCTGCCCGCGACTGCCTTGGTTACAGGCTCGCAGTGAAGAGCATCGAGAGGGTAGCAGACCACGCGGCGGCGATCGCAAGGCTGGTCCCCAGCCTCCGAGCGGACGCGCTCGGGAAGGTCGGCAAGGACATCATGAAGATGAGCGAGCTCTCCCAGAAGGTGCTCGGGCAGGCGGTCAGCGCGCTGGTCGACCTCGACACGAAGAAGGCGAACGAGTCGATCAACCTCACCAGGAAGGTCATAGAGATGGACGAGAAGATGACCGGAGAGCTGCTGAGGCCGGGGTTGGAGCCGAGCACCGTCGGATGGTTCAGGCTGGTGCTGGAGAGCGTGAGGAGGGTCGCGGAGTACGGCTCGGACATCGCGGAGATCGCTGTGGACCTGACGGCAAAGGAACCCAACAACCTCGGGAAGTAGTGAGCCGCGCTCAGAAGACGGAGCTGATCAAGCCCCCGTCGATGGTGAACATGCCCCCGTTCAGGTACGCGCCCTTGTCGCTCGCTATGAAGGCGGCGAGGTAGCCGACCTCTTCGGCTTCTGCGTACCTCCCCAGAGGGATTCCCTTCACCATCTCCTTGTAAGCCTCGTCGACGCTCGTTCCCGTCTTCGAGGCCCTCTCTTCGACAAGGCGGACCATCCTGTCAGTCCTCACGTAGCCCTGGATTATGCCGTTCGAGGTTATCCCGAGGGGGCCGAGCTCCCTCGAGAGCGACTTTGAGAGCCCCGCGAGTCCCAGCCTGACCGTGTTCGAGAGGACCAGGTTTCCTATGGGCTGCTTGAGGGTGAGAGAGGTGATGTAGATGAGTCTGCCCCACCCCTTGCTCTTCATGTGCGGCACAACGGCCTTGGTAAGGGTGACCGCGCTCAGAAGGAGCAGCTTCGTGGCCTGCTCCCAGTCCTCGTAGGTGAGCTCCTCGAACGTGCCGGCCTTGGGCGGCCCTGTGTTGTAGACGAGGACGTCGACTCCGCCGAGCTTCTTTGATGTGCTCTCGACGAGCCTTTCGAGGTCTTCTCGCGCGGTCATGTCGGCCGGGACGGCGAGGACCTCGGAGCCGGTCTCCGAGACGAGCTGTTCCCTGGCCCTCTCGAGGTTCGCGCCAGTTCTCGAGGAGATCGCGACCTTCATCCCCTCTTTCGCAAGGACCCTGGCAGTCCCCAGCCCGATCCCCTTGCTGGCGGCGGTGACCAGCGCCACCTTGCCCTTCAGTCCCAGGTCCATCGCCTCCGCACTTCTTTGCGCCCCGATAAATCTGCTCGGCCTGGGCCGTGGCAGGCCACGAAGGATAAGAATGGTTGCTCTCTTGCCCGATCCATCAGTCCTCGCGCCACTTGAAGAAGCGGACTGCGAGTGTGAACACGACCAGGGAGATGACCAGGAGCACTCCCACGTCCACGAGGGCGGCGCTGTAGTTGCCGTAGAGCATGACGTTGTTCAGCCCGTCGATCACGTAGAAGAGCGGCAGCACGTGTGCTATGCCCTGGAGGTATTGCGGCATGGTGGACACAGGGAAGAAGGTGCCCGAGAGGAACATCATCGGGAAGGTGACCAGGTTCCCCACGACTGCGGCCGACTCGACGCTCTTCGAGACGGTCCCTACGAGCATGCCTAGGGAGACAAAGAGGAACGGCCCTAGAAGGAGAAACGGGAGGATTCCCAAGGAGTATGTGACGTGGGCGCCCAGCAGCCCCACGCCGATCGTGGTCATGAGAAAGAACGAGATTATCGTGAGGGCGATGTACCACGTTATCTTTGAGAGCAGCCATTCCGTCTTTGTGAGCGGCGTGAGCGAGAGTTGCTTGAAGACCTTGTCTCTCTTGTACTGTGAGCTGATGTTCACCAGGGCGAACATAGGGCTGGTGAGCACCGAGAAGCCGATGAGGCCAGGGACGAGGTAGTCGATGTACTTGTATGACTGGGAGCCGATCGAGTGCTGCTGCACCCCGATGATTGCGGTCGCGTTGGGGCTGGCGTGGCGGAGGTTGAACTCGTTGACCACCGAGCCCGTTACGCCTTCGACTATGCCGGTGGTGCTCGAGGTCGGGTTGCCGTACACAGTGACGTTGACCGGACGCCCGGCAGCGAAGCTCGCCATGAAGCCCGAGGGGATGACGATCCCGGCCGTCGCGGAGTGGGACGTGAGGTACTGGGTGAAGTTCTCAGAGGAGGGGACAGCGGTGATCTGCATTGTGTTGGTGGCGTTGAGGGCGCTGATGAAGCCGGTGCTCACCGGGCTCCCTCCGTCGTTGTTCTGGACGTAGACCGGTACGGTCGTCGATCCGTTCCCGGAGAAGATCGCCCCGAACATGAGGATGAGTATCACCGGGAAGATGAGGGAGAAGAACAGGCCGACACGGCTCCTCAGGTAGCCGCGCCCGAAGACGGTCAGGTCTGCCTTGATGCGCCTGAAGCTGATCATTCCAGCCTCACGCGCTCCTCACGGCGACCTGGTCGGCGCCGGACCCCTCGTCGCCGATGAGCTTCACGAAGACGTCCTCCAAGCTCTCCCGCTGCATGCTGAGGTCTGTCCACTGGCATCCGGACCTTTGTATCGCCTCCAAGACGGCGAGCGAGTCCTCCTTTCGCTTGATCAGGACGTTGATGTCGCCGCTTTCTCTGTTGTAGTCCACCGGAAGGGAGGGGACGGACTTTTTGAGATAGTCCACGAGCTTCTGGTCGCCCTTGACCCTTATCTTCTCCCCTGCTCCGTGCCGTTGGATTATCTCGGTCGGCGTCCCCGACGTGATGATCCTGCCCTTGTTCATTATGGCCACCTTGTCCGCGAGCTCCTCCGCCTCTTCGAGGTAGTGTGTTGTCAGGAGTACCGTCCTGCCCTCGCTCTTCAGGTTCCGGATTACCTCCCACACCGCCCTCCTGGCCTGCGGGTCTAGCCCCGTGGTCGGCTCGTCTAGGAAGACGAGCTGTGGGTTGTTCACGAGAGCGAGCGCCAGGCCGACCTTCTGCTTCTGCCCACCCGAGAGCCTCGAGAAGTAGACGTCGGCAGAGTCCTCCAGTATCACCTTCTTGAGGATCGCGTCGGCGTCCGCCTTCACGCCGAAGAGGTCTGCGTAGTATCTTATTGCCTCCTTTGGTGTGGCGTAGTCGACGAACTTGAAGCCCTGCGGGATCACGCCGATCTTCTCGTGGACTGAGTAACCTTGCTTCCAGGGGTCGATCCCCAACACCTTGACGTCGCCTCCGTCCCTCTCCCTGAGGCCCTCGAGGATCTCGATGGTGGTCGTCTTTCCCGCGCCGTTGGGACCGAGCAGTGAGAACACCTCCCCCACGTCGACGGAGAACGAGATCGCGTCGACGGCCTGAAGCGCGCCGTAGGCCTTCTTCAGGGAGGAGACCTCTATCGCAGACAAGACAATCGCCCCTTTGGGGTTTCGTTCTTTAATCTATTGTTGCCTCTGGAGGCTGAGGAATCTTCGACTAAATCTTTCACCACTCCTTATATCGTCTTCCGACCCGAACAAAGTGGAGTCGCTTGGCCTCAAGGGCACCCCAGGTCATCCTCGCTTTCGACGACAAGTGCGGGCCCTGCTCTAGCTTCAAGGCAGCCGTGCACCTTCTCGACCCGGATAGGACGATAAGGTTCGTCTCGATAGAGGCTGCGGAGGGCTCGGGGCTGTTGGCGAGCGTCAAACCAGCGCTGCGCTACGCTTCCTTCCACCTGATACGTCCGGCTCGAAGCGCGACGAGCGCGGCGGACGTCTTGAGCGGCTCCGAGGCGCTGCTGCCCCTGACGCGCCTGCTCTCCCCAGGGGGCCGTGTTGCTTCGCGGATGGTGGAGGCCGTGCCAGGAGGAGCGGGCGCCGTTGCGTTCGCGTACTCGACGCTCTCCAGGCTCCACCAGAGTTGTTCGCTCAGAGACGAGCGCAGGGGCTCTGGTGGGAGCGAAGCCGCCGGTCGGACGCAAGTCGAGACGAGGCGCTAGGCTGAATGGTCAAGGCGAAGCAAGGCGCGATTGAGTGGCTCCTCGAGGAGCAGGAGCCCTCCATGAGATACCTCACGCTGACGCAGATCCTTGGAAGGCCTGAGAAGGACCCCGAGGTCGAGGCGGCGAAGAAGAGGATAGGCCAGGAAGGGTGGGCAGCCGACATACTAGCCAAGCAGAAGCCCGGCGGATGGTGGGTACACGAGGAGAACCTCTACCGCCCGAAGTACCTTTCGACGAACTGGATGCTGCTGATCCTGTCTGACCTCGGGCTTACGAAGGAAGGTGACCCCCGAATCCGAAGGGCGTGCGAGCTGTGGAGGGACAGGTTCTCCAAGGCCGACGGAGGGTTCGGCTCCGACGGATCAAAGTCCAGCCACCTCTGCATCGCCGGGAACACGGCGAGGGCGCTCGTGAAGTTCGGTTACGCAGACGACCCGAAGGTGAAGAGCGCCTTCGAGTGGCTCGTTCTGAACCAAGCCGGCAACGGAGGATGGTCGTGCTTCGGGTCGGGGGGGAACCTGGACTCCTGGGAGGGCATGAGCGCGTTCGCGGCGCTCCCAAGGCGGTCCTGGACGAAGGCGATCAAGATCGCGGTAGAGAAGGGGGCCGAGTTCTATCTCAGAAAGTCGATGGACCAGCAGGGGGCGCGCTACGAGCCTTGGTACAGGTTCCACTACCCGGTGCACTACTACTACGACCTGCTGGTGGGGCTGGACTTCATGACCGCGCTGGGCTACGGCGACGACGAGAGGCTGACGGGAGCGATAGCCGTGCTCAAGTCGAAGATGCGCGCCGACGGCAGGTGGAACCTGGACGCGGTGCACCCCGACCTCGAAGGAGGGACGGCCGAGTGGTACTCCAAGCACGTCAAGCAGGCGCCCACCCCCTTCGGGCTGGAGAAGCCGGGTCGCCCGAGCAAGATGATAACGTACAGGGCGTTGCTCATCCTTCGAAGGCTCGGCCAGGGGCCTAGTTAGGGGCGCTAGCCAGCAGCGCCCTTACCTTCTGCTCTATCTCGTCCCTTATCTCCCTGACCTCGGCCACAGGCTTCCCCTTCGGGTCGTCGATGTGCCAGTCCACGAGCTTCTTCTGCATCTTGGCCAGCATCGGCCTGGGGCAGACGTCCTCCACCGAGCAGCCCATCGTAACGACCACGCTCGCCCGGTCGATCATCTCGCTGGTGAGCATCCTGGGCTTGTTCGACGAGAGGTCGATCCCCTTCTCCTTCATCGCCTCCACCACGACGGGGTTGACCCTCGAAGAGGGGACGGTTCCGGCGCTCGATGCCTTCGCGCCGAGCTTCCTCGCGAACGCCTCTGCCATCTGGCTGCGGCCCGCGTTCTCGACGCAGACGAAAAGAAGGGAGGCCCTATCTCCGACCATGGGGTCTCTTCACCAGTGCGAACAGCGAGCCGGCCAAGATGGCGCCCAGCAGGGGCCCGATCCAGTAGACCGCCTGGTTGGCGAGGTAGCCTGAGAAGACCGAGGGCCCGATGCTCCTCGAAGGGTTGAAGGACGCGCCGGTCAGCGGCCCGAAGACCAATATGAGGGCGAAGAGCGTCGTCCCGACAAGAGCGGCCTGCTTCACCGGGTGGGTGAAGAACGACGACGCCGACAGCGCCGAGATCGCGAGCACGAAGGTCCCGAGCATCTCAAGCGCGATCCCTTCGATTGGAGACACGCCCGCGCCTAGCTTGGTGGAGCCGAGGTACATGTTGGGAGCGAGGCCGCCGAACAACAGCTTCAGGCTCAGCCCCGCGAAGAGAGCGCCTGCGACCTGGAATGCGACGTAGGGAGCCAGCGAGCGTCGCTTTGAAGTGTCAGCGACCGCGCTCGCGACGCTGATCGCGGGGTTGATGTGGGCGCCAGAGTGCCTGCCTAGCACGACGATTATCGTCGCCACGGTGGAGCCGAAGACCAATGCGACCAACGCCAATGCCTCGACTGAGGTGAGAAAGGGGAAGAGGGACACCGTCACGACCGAGGCGGACCCGATGAGAACGAGGAAGTAGGTGCCGAGTAGCTCTGAGAGGCACTCTTTCACGGAACCGGGCAGACCGAGCCTCCTCGGTCCTGAAAGAGCTAGTGCCATCGGCTAGAGCGCTCGGGAGGGGGTAATTATTGACTGCAGTTGCCGGCGTACCCGCCGGCGGTCTTCTCGACCAGGCCGTGGACCACTAGCCTGTGTACGACGCGGGACACGACCTCCTGATGCAGGTCGGTGCGCTCCTTGATCTTGCTGAACGAAATCGGCTCCTGCGATTCGCATATCACCTTGCAGACCGACGACTCGCGGTCGGTCAGCTGGACGCAATCGTCGTCGCACGGCATGGAGCAGCAGACCAGTTCCAACGTTCGTGAGGGACCCCTCCGGCTATTTATTGACTTTGATTTGGCTTGGAGAGAGGTGGCGGGCCCTGAGAGATGCGCTTGATATCTTTGAGCGAACCCTGTGTAGACCCCCTTTGCAGAGGAACAGTCCAGCGCGTGTCCTTCCCGCATGCGGGCAGACCGAAGACTTGATTCCCCTCGATGGACGGGTCAACAGAAGGCCCGTCCTTATTCCTGACGGATGAATGACTTGCTCGACGACATTCTCTCGTCTTCGCATCGAGGGTCGGGTTTTGATAACTAGTTGCCTTCAATTTGAATCGTCAGTACTAGTGCACCGTTGTAGTAGCTGCCGTCGAGTGCTTGGAAGGTTACCGTGAAGACCTGGCTTGTTCCGGTCAATACGTTATAGGGCAAGCTCGGTGACACAGACAGAATGTAGACGGGGATGTTATTGGAATTCTCTAGATAGACGTTGTAGACGTCGTCTGCATTCTGGCATGCGGTTCCGGACGCAGCGCTGATGGTGAATTGAACTCTAAAGGTTCTGCCGCTGCCTTGGACATTCGGTCCGATTACCATGCCCAGCGATCCCCAATTCCAGCTCGGGATGTCGCAGACTGAGTTCATTCTTGAGTTGACTACGTTTGAGCTAATGTCTGTGATGGTAACACAGCCAAAGCAACCTGCGCTACCTGGGTTCTGACCGCCGCCCGAGTTACCGATTGTCGCAGGTGGCGACGGCCTGACCGTGGTGGTCCCGCCAATTGCCATACAGGAATCATTGAGTTGATAGGATCCATACGGGCAATTCAGTTGGGACAAAGACGTGCTGCTGGTCGGCGCATTGTTGAACGCGAAGTTCTGCTGCTGAGTATAGAAGTAAAGGACTGAGGCAGCCATCGCCATTATCACGATGAAGGCGAATATGCCCCGTGCTGCTCCCGTACCTTACCACTCCACTTTGACCCAGGTCGTGGAGTCCACTGACATGCTCTTCGGCACGTTCGGCGCAGTCGCTGATTTATGAATTGCGTTGCTTCTTCCAGGGAAGGCGTCGCCCTATCGCATTTCGGGATTCGCTCAATAATTTAAGCGGGCCCAGGCAGGAATTCGGCTCTTCGCAGACTAGTCGAGCGTGAAAAGTTGGCGGGCCCAGGAGAGATTTGAACTCTCGATCTCCAGCTCTCGGCCAGGACTGATCGCAGGCTGACGCCCTGATCCATACTAGGCTACGGGCCCCAGCGAGGCCAGGTTTGCTTGGGTATTAAAAATGAAAGTGCGGGACCTCAAGAGAACGCAGAATCGAGCAACTTCAATCATCAGACTTGGCTGAAATCAGACCATGACCTTGTCCCTCGCCTCACCCAAAAGTATATTGTGATCGGAGGGACGTCGACCGCAAGGTCTGACCTCAGCTTTACTGATATCTGCTTTGGATTTAGGCCTTGTCGAAATAGGTCGACCGACCGTGCCCTTACTTCCCTTGACCACGGAGTCCAGGCTCGGCCCTTTATCATGGCCCTCAGACGTTCATCTCGCTCACTCACTGCCAGACCACCGATGATTCTTAGAAAGTCCTTGGCGTTCACGCCAAATCGGAGCTTGTCCATGGTAGTTATGACCAAACGTCCCTCAATGTAGGTACGTGTTCCCTTCTTGCAATAGACATGGAGGTTGCCAACACGCATTCCCAGTTTGGCGCACAAGTCTCTGTCGAACTCCATCACCTCTCGATGACCCTCCGCGCCGTACATTGTGACAGCGTAGCCGTTGACGTTTGCTTCGCTGTCGAACCTACCACGAAGATACTCGCGCGGGAATGCTTCGATGAAGGGTCTTAGAGAGTCCAAAGTCTGGCCGACCCACCACCTGCCAAAATCCTGATTGCGATGTGTTACGAAAAACATTCCCTTCTTGTCGCGTCCGCGAACGCTGACTAAGGGCCTTTGCAAGACTTGGGAGCACTTTAGGTTGAAGAATTTTGCAAAACTGAGTGAGGAGACTTGCAGCTGGAGAGCATAGCTACGATACTCGACAATCCTGCCGGACTTTAGCTGCTTGCGCGTCGTGAACCTGAAGACAGACCCGTCTCCCTTCAAGAACACTCCAATCAAGTACACAAATGACGATAGGCGGTCAATCGGCCACGTTGGATCGCGGCCACTCGTTTCCCCAGGTGCAGTCCATCGATCCCGTCGCAAGGGGATTCGAAGATGGAGAGCCCAATTTCATATTAATTCGCCCACATGCTTTGAGGCAAGTCTTTGGTTGGGTATCCGCAGAGTAGCAAGAAATTCAACGGTTAGAAGGCTTTAGTTATGTCTTCCAGCGGAAGAGGCGAGTTTTTCGAGCTTCTCCGCGACCGTCTGGGGGCCAGAGTCCATCACGTAGGGGCCGAGCCTCGGCCCCTTCTCGGCACCCAGCAGCAGGCCGTACACCGCGGGGAAGAACTCGCCCGCTTGCAGGCCGTTCGCCCTGATGGCGTTGAAGGCCGCCCCCTGGACGTCGTCGGCGGTCTTCGCCTCCCTTATTGCGGTGGAGAACTCCATCACGGCCTTGGCCTGCTTCTCCGAGAGCTCGGGGACGGCCACGTCTAGCGAGCCAGCCCCTCCGCGCTTGGCCCATGCCGCGGCCCATCTTATCCTGGTCTGGAGCTGCGCGCTCGGGGCCTCCTTCAGCATCCCGTAGGTCGTCAGCCGCTTCGCGACGTACTCCTCCAGCGAGCCCTCAGGGGCCGCGTTCGATAGCTCCGCGAGTAGGCGATACGGGACGTGGAAGCTGGGCTTTCCCGGCATTCGGAGGAGCATAGTGTACTCGTAGAGCCCGCGTAGCCTCGCGTCCTTCATCGCGTTCGGGTCCTTCTTCTTCGAGAAGTAGTTCTCCTCGAGCTCGTCGAACTCGTCCATGTAGACGGGGACGTCGTCGACCGAGATGCTCCTCGCCCCGACGATGCGCTTGAACATGAGGAGCCTGACGCTCTCCGGGGAGGCGTAGGTCAGCCAGTCGTGTATCGTGATGACGTTCCCCACGGACTTGCTCACCTTCCTCCCGCTCTTGTCCTCGAACATCTCGTACCTCGCGTGGTACGGCGGCGGGTGCGCGAGGACGTTCTCGCTTATCCAGTCGTTTATCTTCACCGACTCCGCGATGTCCTTGCCGTAGGCCTCGAACCTGATGTCGAGCGCAGCCCACCTCGCGGCGAACTCGCTCTTCCAGATCAGCTTTCCCTCTCCCTCGGTCACCTTCCTGTCTCCCTCGAAGCCGCAGCCCTTGACGATGCTGTGACCGACCTCCGCGCTGTCGCACTTGTAGTGGACGGTCAGCGCGACCGGGTCGTAGGAGGAGACGATGGTGGTGTAGAGGCGCCCGCAGTTCTGGCAGATGGGCGTGTATGGGAGGACGGTCTCGTACTTCTCCTGGCCCGTCAGCTCCTTGATCATCCGGCCCACCAAGGCCGCGCTGTCGAGAATCTTCTTGATCTGAGGGTTGAGGAGGCCGCTCTTGTAGACCTCGGCTCCGCTCTTGAACGTGTAGGGGATGTCCAGGTCGTCCAGCGCTTCTTTCAGGAGGCTCCCCATGTGGGCGCCATAGGAATCGTGGCAGCCGAAGGGGTCAGGGATTCGAGTGACCGGCTGCGCGATGTACTCCTTCAGTGAGTCGGGGAAGCCCGCCGGGACCTTCCTGAGGCCGTCTAGGTCGTCTGAGTATGCTATGAGCTCCGATTTGTATCCCAGCGACTCGAGCGCGAGCTTGATGCCGTAGCTCCTTATCGCGTCGCCCACGCTCCCGATGTGCGGGATGCCCGAGGCGCCAAGACCGCTCTCGACCCTCAGGAGGGATGTGCTCCTGCCGAGCGACCTTTCCCTCTCGAGGAGCTGGCTCGCGACCCTGTCGAGCCACGTTCCCCTCCCTATCACCTTGGCATCCTGCGAAGACAATTCGAGTTTACACTACTGCGTTGCGTACCCGGAGCTTGCGACGATTAAAAGAGATTGTTGCCCTACCCCGCGACTAGCGGTAGTAGGGGACCGCGACCTTCTCCATCGGCTTGCTCTCCCTTGAGGAGCGCACCTTCTTCACCGCGTCCTTGAAGTGCTCGAAGGTCACGATGGCCTCGTCCAGGTGCTTCTTCGCGTCCTCTGGCTTTGGATACTTCGCGACGTACTCTTGGAGCACCATGGAGACCGCTGTGTTGACGAGGGCCGCGACGTCGGCTCCGCTGAACCCTTCGGTCATGTCGACGAGCGCCTTCATGTCCTTCCTAACCTCCGGCGCCATCTGCTTGCCCTCCATGTTGATCTCGAGTATCTTCTCCCTGGACTCCTTGTCGGGCATCGGTATGGGGATGACCTTGTCGAACCTGCCTGGCCTGACGAGCGCCGGGTCGACCATGTCTATCCTGTTGGTTGCAGCCAAGACGACCACGCCGTTCAGCTGCTGGATGCCGTCGAGCTCGGTGAGGAGCTGGCTTACCACCCTCTCGGTGACCATGCTGTCGCCTCCCATGCCTCTGGTCGGCGCGAGGGCGTCGATCTCGTCGAAGAAGATGATGCAAGGTGCGGCCTGGCGCGCCCTCCTGAAGACCTCCCTCACGCCGCGCTCGGACTCGCCCACCCACTTGCTGAGGAGCTCCGGGCCCCTCACGCTGATGAAGTTGGCCTCGCTCTCGGTCGCGACTGCCTTTGCGAGCATGGTCTTGCCCGTGCCCGACGCGCCGTAGAGGAGGATGCCCTTTGGCATGTTGTAGCCTATGGCGGCGTAAAGGTCGGAGAACTTCAGGGGCCATTCGACCGCCTCCTGGAGCTCCCTCTTGACGCCGTCGAGCCCTCCGAGGTCCGCCCACTTTACGTCGGGCGTCTCGAGGTAGACCTCGCGCATCGCCGAGGGCATCACGTCCTTCAGCGCGCCCTCGAAGTCCGCCATGGTCACTATGAGCTTGTCAAGGATCTCCGGGCTGAGCCTCTCCTCCTCGAGCTTCAGCTCTGGGAGCATCCTGCGGAGGGTCTTCATCGCGGCCTCCTTGCAGAGGTACTCCGCGTCGGCGCCCACGAAGCCGTGGGTGACTGCCGCCAGCTTCTCGAGGTCCACGTCGGGCGTGAGAGGCATGTGCCTCGTATGGATCTGGAGGATCTCGTACCTGCCCTTCTTGTCTGGGACCTTGATCTCTATCTCGCGGTCGAAGCGTCCTGGCCTCCTCAGGGCCGGGTCGATGGCGTTGGGCCTGTTGGTGGCCGCGATGACGATGACCTTGCCCCTGGCCTCGAGGCCGTCCATGAGCGAGAGGAGCTGGCTGACGACCCTGCGCTCCACCTCTCCTGTGACCTCCTCCCTCTTGGGGGCGATCGAGTCTATCTCGTCGATGAATATGATTGTCGGCGCCTTCTCCTTGGCCTCCTTGAAGATCTCGCGGAGCCTCGCCTCGGACTCTCCGTAGAACTTGCTCATGATCTCGGGCCCGGAGATCGGGATGAAGTGGGCGTTGCTCTCCGTCGCGACCGCCTTTGCGAGGAGGGTCTTTCCGGTGCCGGGAGGCCCGTACAGGAGCACTCCCTTGGGCGCCTCGACTCCGAGCTTCTCGAATATCTCAGGGTGGCGGAGGGGCAGCTCGATCATCTCGCGGACCTTTTGGATCTCGTCCTTTAGGCCGCCGATGTCCTCGTAGGTTACCTGCGGGACTCCGCGGAGGGCCTCTCCCTTCTCGGAGATGACGAATACGGTCCTCTGGGTGATGAGCGCAGCCTCAGCCGCGGGGGTGACGCCCATCACCTGGAACGTCAGCCTTCCTCCGAAGTATGGTATCATTACGTTGTCGCCCTTTGTGACAGGGACGCTCTCGAGCGTGTCAGCAAGGTACCTCTCGTCGATGGGCGGCACCGCCTCGAGCGGGGCGACCACGACCTTCTCCGCCGGCGGCGCCTTGACCTTGCGGACTATGACCATGTCTCCGATGGCCACTCCGGCGTTGTTGCGGATGAGGCCGTCGATCCTGACTATCCCCCTGCCTTCGTCTGAAGGGTAGAGAGGTAAGCACTTTGCGACTGTGCGCCTCTTCCCTCTGATTTCGATGACGTCGCCAGTGGAGGCGTCGAGCGCGTCCATCGCGTCGTAGTCAATCCTGGCCACTCCTCGACCGACGTCCCTCGTGTACGCCTCCAATACCTTGAGCTGTACTTGCTGCTGACTCATTCCTCGATCACTTTCAGACAACGCTGACTCCCCTGTATCCCTTATTAGCCTTGTGGATTCCTTTTAGACGATATCGCAGTTTCCATTTGCGAAAAGTCGCTTGTCGTTCCCACCGGAGGAGCGCACACCTTATCTCGTCTGAGAGGTAGAGGGCCCACGATTGGACGAAGACCTTCTCATCATGGTCACCAACGACGACGGGGTGACCAGCCCGGGTATAATCGCGCTCGCTGACGCTGCTTCGACGCTCGGGAGCGTCATGATAATCGCTCCCGAGGGAGAGCAGAGCGCGGCAGGCATGAGCCTCACGTTCCACAGGCCTCTCCGCGTGACCAAGGTGCACGTGGGGCACCGGGTGTGCTACGCCATCTCTGGGAGCCCGGCCGACTCGACGATGATCGGGATACACAGCATCCTCCCGAGAAGGCCGGACGCGGTGGTCTCGGGGATCAACAAGGGCGAGAACCTTACAATCCAAGACATATTCGCATCCGGAACGGTAGCGGCTGCCCTCTCTGCAGCCCTCCTGGGGATCCCGGCAATCGCGTTCTCGATGGAGATCCCTCAGGGCAAGACGATAGTCCACGGGAGGAAGGACCCGCGCTTTGCGATCCCGGCGAAGATAGCCGCAGAGATCCTGCAGGAGGTTCTCGAGCACGGGATGCCGAAGGGAGCGGACATGCTCAACGTCAACTTCCCCTGGGGGACGAGCTGGCGCACCCGGGTCAAGATAACTTCAGTTGAGACGAGGAAGTGGAGGGACTCCGTGGTGGAGCGCGAGGACCCGCGCGGGCGGCCTTACTACTGGCTCTGGGGCTCGAGGATGCCGAGTTTCAGGAAGGACTCCGACGCTTACGCGGTTCACAAGCTAAAGGCGATCTCCAGCTCGCCTCTCTCCCTGGACTTCACTCCGAACCGGACGCAGGAGTTCAAGAGATTCGAGTCGAAAATCACTTCCAGGCTCAGGAAGATTTCCGAGACCTTCACTAGCACGCATAAATAGTTCGACGGTGAGCGTAAAATGACAGAGGACTCCATGGAGAACACGGAAGGCAAGGGGCCGAAGGGGGTTGCTGGCAGCCACAGCGCCAAGAGTGAGACCGGCGCCCCATCCTACCTCGCGAACGCCTTTCGGATTCCTGCGCCCGTAGCGTCGAGCGACGGAATAGTCGTCCTACCTCTATCGAAGCTCCTGAGGCTCCTGCTCCCCCCGCTTCTCGTCTCCTCGCTGCCGAGGAGGGCGATAGGCTTCTCGTTCCCTCGCGGCGCTGAGGGAAAGCTGCTCGGAGCGTCGCTAATCTGCGCGACGGGGGCCATATCGTACCTTCTCAACTCGGCTTTCGGCATATACGCGGCGCTCGCGATGGTCTGGCTCATCGGGGGAACGGGCGTCGTGATCCTCTACAACTCCACCACGCACGGCCTGGCGTTCGTCAAGCAGATGTGCTCCGCGTGCAGGCTGCGCCCGATAATAGAGGAGCACGAGATGATGCACCTCAACGGCGAGCCATCCGAGGAGGCGGTCTGGAGGGAGACGCGGAAGAAGTACTCATACGAGTCGCTCGGGCTGGGGACCGACCCAAAGATCCACAGCTTCTGCCCGATCGCCGCAAGATTGAAAGACAGCCCGTAGCGCGGTCCTGTTTCTTCGCCGATGGTTCACAGGGTAGCCGGTCTCGACGAGAATCTTTGTCACTCTGACAAGTGCGGGCTAGAGTGCATCAAGGACTGCCCCGTCAATATCAACGGAGACGAGTGCATAGTCCTCGGCGAGGAGAAGCTGGCGGTCATCTCGGAGCAGCTCTGCATAGGCTGCGGGATATGCGTGAAGGTATGCCCGTTCGAGGCGATAACCATCCTGAACCTGAGCGAGGAGCTGCAAGAGGACAAGATACACCAGTACGGCGTGAACACATTCCGCCTCTATCGCCTCCCGACCCCGAGGAAGGGGCACGTGGTGGGGCTCGTGGGGAGGAACGGTACTGGCAAGTCCACCGCCCTCCAGATCCTGTCGGGCCAGCTCATCCCCAACCTGGGCGACTACGAGCACACGGCCTCGTGGAGGCTGATACTCGACTACCTCAGCGGGAAGGAGCTCAAGGAGCACTTCGAGAGGGTCGAGAGCGGCGAGGTGAAGATCTCGCTCAAGCCCCAGGCCGTCTACAAGCTCCCAGAGGTGTGGAAGAAGGACGTCTCGTCCCTCCTCTCCAAGATGAACGAGACGGGCGAGATGGAGAGCGTCGTCGAGACGCTCGGCCTTGGGGAGGCGCTCGGGAAGAACGTGGGCGAGCTGAGCGGCGGGGAGCTCCAGAGGGTGGCGGTGGCGGTCGCCTCGCTCAAGGAGGCAGACATGTACCTCTTTGACGAGCCCTCGTCTTACAACGACGTCTACCAGAGGCTGGCTGTCTCCAAGCTCATCCGGTCGATCGCCGAGAAGGGCAGGTACGTCCTCCTCGTCGAGCACGACATCACGTTCCTCGACTATGCGTCCGACTACGTCCAGATAGTCTACGGGGAGCCGGGCGTCTACGGCATCGTCTCGTCGCTCTACCCTTCCCGGAGCGGCATCAACGCGCTCCTCGACGGATTCCTCCCGCTTGAGAACACGCGCTTCAGGGACAAGAGCGTCACCTTCGACGTCACGACAAGCGTCGAGACCCAGCAATCCGAGGAGGTCATCGCTAGCTACGGCTCGCTGAAGAAGGCGTTCCCCGGATTCTCGCTCGAGGTGAGCGCCGGCCAGATGACTGCGGGGACCATCTTCGGGGCCATCGGGGCGAACGCGCTCGGAAAGACGACGTTCCTCCGGATGCTCGCTGGAGAGGAGAAGCCGGACTCCGGGGAGGTGAGCGTGGGCGCGAAGATCGCGCTGAAGCCCCAGTACCTGAAGGCGGACTACCCAGGGACGGTCCTCGAGTTCATCGGCGAGAAGGTTGGGAAGGGGTTCGACGACGCCAACCTCCAGGCGTATCTCGCGGGCCCCCTGAAGATCGAGAAGCTCCTCCCCAGGAACGTGGCGGACCTCAGCGGCGGGGAGCTCCAGAAGCTGGCCATAGTCTCGACGTTCGCCGCCCAGGCCGACCTCTACGCACTGGACGAGCCGTCCGCCTTCGTGGACGTCGAGGACAGGTTCGTGATCGCCAAGGCGATGGGAAGGCTGGTGAAGGCGAGGGGGAAGAGCGCGCTGATAATCGACCACGACATCCAGCTTCTAGACCTCATCTCGGACAGGATGATGGTCTTCACGGGGGAGCCGGGTCGGAGCGGGTCGGCGACCGCTCCTCTCGGGAAGGAGGAGGGGATGAACACGTTCCTCGGGGAGATAGGGCTGACGTACCGCAGGGACGTGAAGAGCGGCAGGCCCAGGGTGAACAAGCCTGAGAGCAAGCGCGACAGGGAGCAGAAGGAGAAGGGCCAGTACTACTACGCGGCGAGGCCCGGCCAGCCACAGGAAGGGGAGGAAGAGGAGCAGGAGGCATGACGTCTCCTCTGTCAGCGCCTGGGTGAGCTTGCTCGAAGCTCTCAAAGTGGGGCGAGCTCTCGTCCTTCGAGAGCGGCATCGACGTGATAGGGGACATCGCGATAGTCAAGCTCCGCCCCGGCGCCGGGGGGAGCGAGGGGGCGCTCGCGGAGGCGATCCTCTCGGAGATGAAGAGCGTGAAGTGCGTCTACGGCCAGGAGGGCGGCATCGAGGGCGACTTCCGCCTTCGCAAGCTCCGCCACCTGGGCGGGGAGGAGCGCACCACCACTCTCCACAAGGAGAACGGGCTCAGGCTGAAGCTCGACGTCGAGACCTGCTACTTCTCCCCCCGCCTCTCGACTGAGAGGCTGCGGATAGCCGGGAAGGTCGCGGCGGGCGAGAAGGTCCTGAACATGTTCGCTGGCGTGGGGCCCTACTCCATACTCATAGCGAAGAAGACGAGGGTCTGGAGCTGCGAGCTCAACGACGCCGCGTTCAGGTACCACCTTGAGAACAACAAGCTGAACAAGGTCGAGGACAGGATCGAGATGATAGAGGGCGACGCCATGCTCCTCCCCGAGGAGCTAGAGGGCGAGGGGCCATTCGACAGAATCCTCATGCCCCACCCGTCGCAATCGAACCTCTTCCTCCCGGCGGCCCTCTCGATGCTGGCCCCGAAGGGCGTCGTCCACTACTATAGGCACATGACCGGGAGGGACGAGGCCGAGTCCGAGAGCAACCTCAGGAAGGAACTCGGCACGATCGCCCAGGGGCTCTCCGTCGGGGCGGTAAGGCGCGTGAGGGCCATAGGGCCGAGGTACTTTGAGCTCTGCGCCGACCTAGAGTCGCCCTAGAACGGCAGCTGCCGTGGCGCGGATGGGCGCTTATATCCTAATTCGAGTTCTAACAACACGACTCCTCTACTAAAGACAACAAGAACCGTCGACCCGCATTCGTTTGCATCCTATGCTCCCCAACTAGATTCGGCGGAGAATGAGTCGCTACGCTAACCTTCATGTTTCGGCTATACCCGAACGAAGTGCAACAGAGAACCCTTGAGGAGACCGTTGAAACATGTCGCCGCCTCTACAACGACTTACTTTCAGACAGAATAACCACCCACTCTAGTTACTTCGAGCAAAAGAGATCTCTTCCAATCCGTAAGGAGAGCAACAAGTTCCTCAAACAAGTATACGCTCAGGTCTTGCAGGATGTCGTTTGGAGGCTGGAGAGTGTTCATGTCATTCCATTGTGGCCTAATCAAACACCCCAAATTCAAGAGGAAAGCGCGTTACAACTCTTTCACCTACCCACAGATGGGTTTCAAGCTGGAGCACAATCATGTCATTCTGAGCAAGATCGGCAGAATCAAAGTCAGACCGTGTTGCGCTATCGGGGGCAGCCTCAAGAGGGCAACCATCATTCGGGACATCGACCAGTGGTTTATTGCGGTTCTCGTGAAAGAATCCCCAATCAGAAGGCCGTGCGGCGAGGGAGCAATAGGCGTCGACCTCGGAATCTCGAACCTAGCTACTCTGAGCAACGGAACCTCGGTTCAACAACCTTCTTGTCTTCAGACTTCGGCAAACAGGATCCTTCACTTGCAACGTCGCTTATCTCGCAAGAATCGCGGTTCGAGAAACCGAGAGAAGACGAGGACTCTTCTCTCCAAGGCATGGAGAACCTTGCGACGGCAAAGGAAAGACTTCCTTGAGAAACTGTCGGATGAACTGACGAGAAACAACCACACGATTGTTTTCGAGAATCTGAAAATTCGCCGAATGGTTAGGAATCCTAATCTCGCTAGAGCAATAATGGAGTCCGGTTGGGGAATGCTCCGCGACTTGACCGCTTCAAAGGCGGAAAGGCGTGGAGGACGGGTCATTCTCGTCGACCCAAGCGGCACTTCGCAGAAATGTTCTAGTTGCGGGGAAATGGCTCACAAGACACTCAGTCAACGAGTGCACAATTGCGAACACTGCGGTCTTGCAATCGACAGAGACGTGAACGCGGCGAGGAATATTCTCGCTAAGGGTTTGGAACGAGCCCGTGCTGAGGGCGGATCCCTACTTGTCAGGCACCACAGGACAAGCATATTTGCTCATTGAAGCAGGAAGCCTGCTGCGCTAGCGGGCAGTTCAAAACGGCAGCTGCTGGCTGTATCTGTAGAGGTGGACTATCACCGAGAAGGTGATGAAGATCACTCCCAGCTCGAAGAGGGCGATGCTGTTGAACCCAGCCCCGACCGCTTGGACGGCGAAGATGTTCATGATCACCTGGACGGCGATGAGCAGGAAGAGTATCGCGGTGAGCCACTCCCTGGAGAGGAAGGAGAGCGAGGTCGGGTTCAGCGCCTTCCTGACCTTCTCCTTGGCGTTGAGGAAGTTGATCACGGAGTAGGTGAGGCCGAAGCAGACGGCCGTCAGGATGAGCATGGAGCCGAAGTATTCCGTCGGATTGACGTAGAGCCGCGCGAGCGTGCTCAGCGAGGTGTCCGGGTTGACGTACGCGCCCCAGGAGGTGGTCACGAGCACCTGCCCGATGCTGGTGATGCCTAGCGCGGCGAAGAAGGGCCTCTCCTTCCACGACATCTTCTTCGAGGTGTCCACGAAGGGCACCACGGCGAACATAAGCAGCATGAGGACGGGGATCAGTCCCGCCATCGTGAACTTGTCAAGTTCCGTGCGGAGGAGGGCGTAGAGGCTGGTCAGGTACCACTCTGGGATGGTGAGCTGCCCGTTGCCCGGGCTGTAGGCGGTGCCGAGCTGGACAGGGAACAGCGAGCCGATGACGAATATGCCGCCCATCACCGACGCGACGACCGGGAGGTCGAAGACGAGGTAGCGCGGGAAGTGGAAGAATGTGAGGAGGAGCATGAACATGGGGAGGATGAAGACGTGGGCCGCGAAGAGGCGCAGGATGAAGTCGCTGAACCCGGACCCGAAGGTCGCGAGTCGGATCGCCGATCCAGTGACAGGCCCGATCGAGGGGGACGAATTGGCCAGGGAAGCACCTATCTCTATAGCGAGGCCCGCCCTCTGGTTGAAGATGATGTCGTACCCTGTGAAGGCCTCGAGGACTGTGATGAGGCCGAAGATCATCCCCGTCACCCAGATGACCTCGTTCTTGATCTTGAACCTCCCGCTGAAGTACTGATAGTAGAGGTGTAGGGCCGCCAGGAGGACCATCGCGTTCGACGCCGTGTAGTGGATGTCCCTCAGGAACCAGCCGTAGGGGACCGTGTTGGTGATGTTCGCGACGCTGGTGAACGCGCACGAGAAGTTGCCGCACCCCGGAAGGGTGGGCTCATAGTAGATCATGAGGAGGCCGCCGGTTATGCCCAGCAGCAGGAAGACCATCCCCGTGAGTACGCCGAGGAAGCCCAGCGGGCTCACGAACTTCTTGGGGAAGGTGAACTTCAGTCCGAAGAAGACAGTCCTCTCGAACCTGCCGACGATGAAGTTCCAGAGCTTGACTATCATGTTAGGAGGGGGCGCTGGAGGCTTTGCTGCGGCAGAGGGCGCGCTTGGGGCTCTGGGAGCCATCGGCGCCATGGGGGCGGCTCCGGCCGGGCGCGGCGGAGTCGGGGCCATCGGCACGCCAGGCCTGGGAGCGGGCGGCACGGCGCTCGTCCCCGTCGAGCCTGGGGCGGCAGGGGAGCCGGCGGTGCCAACCGAGCCCGGTCTGGGCGGAGGCGGCGGCATCGAGGGCTTCTTCTGCTCTTCGGGCTTGCTGCCGTCGCCAGAGTCAGAGGATGACAAGCTCACAAATCACCAATTCTACTGAGGGTTGTACCCTCCGACGAACGCGCCGTTCCCTGTGACCCTCCCGTATCCGATGACTCCGTTGTGGTCCACGTCCCAGACCGGGGGGACGACCTGGAGGTTGCCCGAGGAGTCCGTCGCTAGCGTGAGGAGCGGGATCGCGTTGGTCGGGGCTGGCTGCACCGAGGCAGGGCCGAGCGTGGCGACCCCTACCGCCTTGCCATCCGCTCCGACAGAGTACCCGCTCCCGTGGCACGGGCACTCGTAGAGCTCGTGGGTGGCGCATCCTGCAGCGGAGGAGTAGCCGTTCTCGTTGGCGTCCGAGCACTGCGTGGGGTTGTAGTTGGGGCTGCACCAGAGGTGGACGCACACCTTGCTGAACGCGACGAAGGCGCTCGCGTCCTTGTTGGCGCCGCCCAGCTCCGAGGGCAGCCTGATCAGCTCGAACTTTACGAACGTGTTGGGGTTCTGCCCGTCGAGGTTGGGGTCTCCCGAGGACGGGTAGGTCATGACCCAATGGCTGTTCGGGGGGAAGGTCGTGAGGTCGTTGACGTTGACCGTCTTCCCTGCCGCGTTCTTGTTCTCCGAGGTGTTGTTGTCTAGAACAATGGTAGCGTTCTTCGAGAGGGAAGACGCGCCGCTGACTGACGCCGAGAGGTAGTTGCCGAGGTTCGGCACCCATGGGACGAGCGTCAATAGTCCCCCGACGACTGCGAACAGGGTGAGGAACCTCCTCCTGCTCTGCTTCGGGGGCGAGGCTGCTGGACGCGGCGGGGGGGCAGGGGGCGCGGGCGGCGCGGTGCTGTTAGTGAGCTTCTCTGACATCTAGATCGCAACCCTCGAGAACGTTGGTGCCCACCCGCTCGCCCCGATAGTGGAACCGGGCCCTTTCACGCCAGCTACGTCATTCGTCGTCATAGCTAACAATACTATTGCTGCCGGGTTGAACCACACTCGAATGCCGTTTTTAAGCTTACAGCGCCCGTTAAAATTTTATTACCCCTCGATTCGCGACACCTGCATCAAGCAATGAGTCAGCCGAAGGGTTCGGTCGGCGTCGCCTTGGCAATAGCGGTGATAATAGTGATTGCTGTGACCTCCGTGGGATACTACCAGTTCGTCTACTGCACCTCGTCATCGTGCAGCACGAGCACTTCGTCGACCTCATCTGGAGCGTCGGGCTGCGCGCCTCCAAGCTGCATCACGATCGCCATCAACCCCGGGGCCGCGACTCTGACGACGACGGCCTACTCCCCGGACGTGGTCACGCTCGTGATAGGCGTGAACAACACGTTCCAGGTGCTCAACAACGACTCCCAGAGCGGGGGCGTCTTTCACTCTTTGACCGCCGACACGTGCGCGCAGTCCGGACTGCCTTGCCCGTTCGACACGGGAGTGATAGGCTTCGGGACCACCAAGGGACCATTCACCCTGACCTCTCCTGGCACGTACGCCTACTACTGCGTCGTCCACCCGACGACCATGGTGGGCAAGATAATCGTGCTTGCGGGGTCCGGTAGCAGCGGGAGCTCGTCCTCTGCGTCCTCCTCGTCTACCAGCAATGCCGCGACCCAGAGCAGCGCCTTCCCGGCGCACGGGTTCGCGGTATCGATCCTGAAGGGGGCATCGGCCGACCAGACGTCGCCCGGGTTCGGGCCGGACAACGCGACGGTCGTGGTGGGAGTCAACAACACGATAGTCTGGACGAACGACGACGTCGCAGCGCACACCGTGACATTCACGACGGTGCCGAGCGGGGCGGGGACCTCCAACTCCGACATCATCGCGCCGAACGGGACCTTCACTCAGACACTGACAGTCCCCGGGACGTACCACTACATCTGCAGCCTTCACGGCTGGATGAAGGGCACGATAATAGTAAAGGCAGGCTAGGCCTTCAGCTTCAGGCTCGACGCCGACCTGGCGAGGAGCTTCGCGAGCCTCACCGGCTCGGGGAAGCCTCCCTGGAGCGTGAAGGAGTCGAGCACGGTCTTCGCGTCCTCCTCCGTTATGTGCGCGCTTCTGACGTAAGCCCTGTAGCCCGTGCGCAGCGTGATGGTGGAACGCTTCCCTAGCCTCCTGTATCTCTCGATCCTGTCCTCCGGGTCGTCGAAGTGAGCCCTGATCGCGCCCTCTATGCCCCTCGACTCGTTGTACGTGAGGCATATCACTGGGAGCCCAGAGCGGCGCGCCAGCTCGTCCACGTCGATGATGTTGTAGCGGCTGATTATGCAGCCCGACAGGATGATCAGGTTGACGTCGTCGCGCTTCAGCCGCCGGTAGAGCCTCAGGACGGCGGCCGTCGCGTCGTTCCCACCCACGGTCACGGCGCCGAAGGCGAACCCGTCCACCACGAGGTCCGTCCGCATCACCACTCCAGCGAGGGTGGACTTGCTCGCCGAAGGGCGGAAGCTCTCGGCGACGCCCAGCGCCCTTATCGCCTTCTTCCCTGTGTGAAGCACCAATGTTGTCAGGACCGAGGAACCGGACGACGGGCTGCCTATCTTTAATACCCTCGGGCATCTCTAAAGCAACGGCGTCTATGAAGTAACAGAGTTACGGATACACCATATGACCTGAAGGCATTTGACTGAGACGCCAAGACAACTCCTCTGGCTAGGCGGTGACGAAGGCCAGGCCATCATCGAACCTGCTCACCGAGGCGAGGAACTCCCTTAGGGCCTGGAGCGGGACGACGGGCACGCCGCCCAACAGTCGCACCCGGTTGTCCAACAGAGTGAGAAGCACGGGCAGGAGAGGCCTCTCTTCGCCCGGCCTCATGGCCTTCGCGAACATCCTCGTCCTCTCGAGCTGCGCGGCCGCTGGCGCGGCGAGGAGCCCGGCACCCCCGCTCCTCTTCCAGTGCTTGCAGTCGATCGAGAGCACAAGGGAAGGCGACTCCGCGACTATGTCGATCTGGCGAGTGGGCTTCAGCATGCGCACGTTCCTCCGGACGGTGTAGCCCGCCGCGGAGACCGCCATCGCGCAGTATTGCTCGAACTCGCTCCATTCAAGGGAGCTCGCGATCCGGCCCGGGTCGTCCCCCATCTTTGTCAGGGCTAGGGCCGCCGAGACACTACGGGGCGCGCCCTCGGGGATTCCCAGCTCCCCGGCGACCTGGAGGATCGCGCGCTCTGCCGCGCTCTTCGACCCGAGCCTCGCAGCGAGGCGCGCCTCTAGCGTCTCTACGGAGGGGAGCGGGACGTCGAGGGTGCGGACCTTCATCGCGCGAGGGATGCGACGGCGCCCTTTAGCCGCCCCTGTGCGGAGTTTCGCCTTTGCGGCGACCTTCGCTCTCGGGGTCTTCGCTCTCAACTCGGTGCGTCCCGGGGGATGAGCACCGTCGTCTTTACGAGCGCTGGCTTGCCTTCGAGCTCGGTCTCCTCCGTGATTGAGTAGACCTCGGCCCCAGCCTTTGCCTCGATGCGCGATATCCACGCGAACTGGAGCACCTCGGCGAGCGAGATCCCCAATGGAAGCGCGAGGTAGAGTATGAAGAAGAGTATGGGAAGGAAGAAGACCGATGCGAGCGGAAGCACGACGAAGGCGAGCCCGCCCACGACCATCAGGAGCCCCGTCCTGGCCATGTGCCTTGCCCCTATCGTCTCCGGCAGGGCGTCGCCGTGGGGCGAAGGGAGCCGCTTCCTGAGCCTCCTAGACCGGTAGAGGTAGACCCCCGCCGCCATGAGGAGGGCGACTGAGATCGGCACGTAGGCGGACCCCTCGAACAGGTACACCACAAGGTAGAGCGCCGCGACCGCGATGACGAGGGAGAGCCCCACGCTCGGGAGCGAGGGCCTGGCCCTCTTCCTCCCGGGTACGCTCGGGAACATGCCTGTTACCTCGCTCCTCCGGCGCCCGCGCTCATCTTCCCATCTTCTTCCTCGCCTTCGAGAACTTCCCCTTCTCCCGCGCGGATGTGACCCTCCATACGGTCGCCACCGCTGCCACGACTATCACTGCAGCGACTATCAGTATCTGGACGTTTGGGTTGAAGATCCCGGTGGGCGCATGCCCGAAGCTCACCAGCTTGTAGATGAAGTTCTTCTCCACGTTGAAGAAGTGGGTGTACGTTATCCCCTGGGTGAGCACTCCCGTGGTGTCGTTGTATAGGAGCACCGTCTGGGACGGTGGCTCGGACCCCGTCGCGAAGATCGTGAAGTTCACGCTGATGAGGCCAGACTCCCTGCCGACCGTGGCGTTGACCTCCTGCACCCCGGTGAGCGTCCCGCTCGGCGTCCCCGCTACGGCGAGGGACACGCTGAGGTCGTTTGCGGAGCCCGGCTTGAGGTCGGTGTAGGTGAAGGGGTAGAAGCCTATGTTCCCGAGGTACGTGTCGTTGTCGTAGGGGTCGAGGATCGTGGTGGTGTTCTGCGCCGCAGTCGGCGCACTCACCTGTGTGCCGTTGACCTCGGTGATCGTCTCGGAGTACGCGACCACCCCCTGGGGCTTGGTCGTGTCGGTCCAGAGCACCGTGAGGCCCAGCTGGTTGTTCTGCGTCGAGCTCTGGTTCCCGTTGGGGGTCGCGTAGGTCGTGAAGACGGTGTAGTCGAAGACGAGCGAGTCGTTCGCCTGGACTCCGACCGTCCTCGCCCACGCGTCGCGAGGGGTGAAGGAGGTGACCAGCAGCGCGGCGATCGCCAGGGCAGCTACCGCCCCATTTCGGGCGCGAAGGGGTCTCGTCCGTACCCTCACCTCGAAGAGTACTCGTCCTGGAACGTCTTGCGGGCGAGCTCCCAAAAGTGGCATGCGACCAGGTGTCCGGGGGTCACCTCGGCGAGGGGCGGCTCGGTATCCGTACACACCTGCTGCGCGAAGCGGCAGCGCGTGTGAAACCGGCAGCCGCTCGGAGGCGAGATGTTGGTGGGTATCTCGCCGGTCGCGAGGACCTTGATCTGGGGGCCTCCCGGGTCCGGGACTGGGACGGCCGCTATCAGCGCCTGGGTGTATGGGTGGTAGGACTCTCCCACGACCGCCTCTGCGAGCCCGCTCTCGACTATCTTTCCGAGGTACATTATGGCGAGGTCGTCGACGATGTCCTTCGCGAGGGCGAGGTCGTGGGTGACCATCAGTATCGAGATGCCACGCTTCTCCCTTATCGCCAGGAGGACGTTGATGACCTCCGCCCGGATGGAGACGTCGAGCATCGAGACCGGCTCGTCGGCGAGGATGATCTCCGGGTCAAGGACGAGCGCCCTCGCGATGGCGACCCTCTGGCGTTGCCCCCCTGAGAGCTCGTGTGGGTAGCGGAAGAGATACTCCTCGGGCGGGACGATCTGCACGTCCCCGAGCGCCTGGATGACCTTCTTCTCGGCCTCCTCGCGCGACGAGACGAGGTCGTTGACGAACAGTCCCTCGGAGACGATGTCGAAGACGTTCATGCGAGGGTTCACGGACTCGTAGGGGTCTTGGAAGACTACCTGGAGCTTGGGCCTGAACTTCTTCATCTCCTTCTTCGTCGCCTTGGAGAGGTCTACCCCCTTGAAGAAGACGGAGCCAGAAGTAGGCTCCGTGAGCTTCAGCAGGAGGCGTATGACGGTGGTCTTGCCGGACCCGCTCTCGCCTGCAAGGCCCATGATCCTCCCCTTCCTCACGGAGAAGCTCACGCCGTCGACCGCGTGTACGACGGGGGCCTTGCCACCCCGGAGGGACTCGGAGAAGCTCCGCCTCACCTGGAAGAACTTCACTAGGTGCTCGACGTCGAGCAGCACGTCGTCCCCGCCCTTCACGGCCGTCCATCCTCCCCCGGTCAAAGGGGCGACCCCCGCAGCTCGTGGGATTGTGCGCGCCCGTCCTTGATGTCCTTCCAATAGTGGCACGCGACGAAGTGCCCGGGGATGGCCTCCTCGAGGAGGGGCTCCCTGCTCGCGCACAGGTCTTGGGAGTATGCGCACCTGGTGCGGAACCTGCACCCGCTGGGAGGGGTTACGAGGTCGGGTGGCGAGCCGGGTATAGAGGTGAGCTTCTCCTTGGGCTTCCTGATGTCCGCGAACGCGTGCAGGAGCCCGATGGTGTACGGGTGCAGCGCGTTGTGGTACACGTCTATGCTCCTCCCGAACTCGGTGAACTTCCCTGCGTACATTATGGCGACCTCCTCGCTCATCTGCGCGACCAGGGCGAGGTCGTGCGTGATCAGGATTATCGCGACGCCGAGCTTCTCCCTGACGTCGAGGAGGAGCTTGACGATCCCTGCCTGGACTATCACGTCCAGCGCGGTCGTGGGCTCGTCGGCGATGAGGAGGGTCGGGTCGAGGGCGAGGGACATCGCTATCATCGCCCGCTGCTTCATGCCCCCGCTGAACTCGTGCGGGTAGTTGTTCGCCCTCGAGGGGTCGATGCCGACGAGCGAGAGGAGCTCGACCGCCTTCTTGTGAGCCTCGCCCTTGGAGACCGAGCTGTGGGCCAGGATGGCCTCTGAGATCTGGTCACCCACCCTGAATATCGGGTTGAGCGAGTTCATGGCGCCCTGGGGTATCATGGCGACCTGGCTCCACCTGATCTTCTTCCTGACCTCGGAGTCGGGCATGGGGACCACGTCGGTGCCCTTCACGAGTATCTTCCCCGAGACTATCTTCGAGTTCGAGGGCAGGAGCTTCATTATCGTGAGCGCGAGGCTAGACTTGCCGCAGCCGCTCTCGCCCACGACGCCGAGCACCTGGCCGCGCTTCACCGAGAAGTTGAGGCCGTCGACCGCCTTGACCTCGCCCGCGGACGTGGTGTAGTACATCTTGAGGTCGGAGACCTCGAGGACGCTCTCGCCAAGCTTGCCGAAGTTCGTCGTCGCCATGTCCTACTCGATCACCTCGCCCGGAGCCTCGGGTTGAATATCCTGTCGAGGGCGAAGCCGACCAGGACGAACGCCAGTGACAGGGCCGCGATCGCGAAGCCCGGCGGAAGGAACCACCACCAGGCGTAGTCGACCGTCGAGTTGGTGAGCGCGTCCGAGAGGGCGTTCGTCAGCGTGAGGCCCCAGGTTATGGTGCCGATGGGATGGATCCCGACCGCGAGGAAGTCCAGCGCAGCCTCGAGGATGATGAAGCCTGAGACGTTCAGCGCGGTCTGCGAGTAGACCAGCCCCATGACGTTGGGGAGGATGTGCTTTCTGATGATGTGCAGCGGGCCGCCCCCCAGCGCGCGGGAGGCCTCCACGTACTGCCTCTCCTTCACGGTCAGCACCTGCCCCCGTATGATCCTGGTTATGCCCGGCCACGAGAGCACGACGAAGAGTGCTATCACCCAGTAGTAGATGTTCTGGTAGAGGACGGGGTTCTGCCCCAAGAGGGAGACGAGCACGATCGCGAGGGGAAGGAATGGCAGGACGAGGACGAAGTCGGTCACTCTCCCTATGACCTCGTCTGCCCCTCCCCCGAGGTAGCCGGAGACGAGCCCGAGCAGCGTCCCGATGCCCACCGCCCCCACCGCTGAGAGGACGCCGATGAGCAAGGAGATCCTTGAGCCGTAGACGAACTGTGACCACAGGTCCCTCCCGTAGATGTCCGTCCCCAGGATCCCGTACGCCTTCCCGAGGATGTGGAAAGTGACCCCCGTCACGTAGAACGACGTCTGGACCGCCGCCCCCGAGGGGACCACCTGGAGCTGCATCGTGAACGTGTAGTTCCCAGGCTGACTGAAGATCGCCTGCGCCGCGTTGGACGAGCCTCCGAAGCCTGGGAGCCCCGATAGAGGCAGGAGGCCGCTGGGGATGGTCACGTTCTTCCAGACGTTGGCCTGCTGGGGAGCTATCTGGACCTCGGTGCGGAGCGCGTACGAGCCTATCGAGCTGAGGGAGTAGTTCTTGGTAGGGCTCTGGATCATGAAGTTCACGTACACCGAGGAGACGTTCCTGAGGACGACGGGGTCGACATACGCGCTGATGACGAAGTTCGTCGGAGGCTTGGTGGTGTACTGGAAGGTCTGTGACATCGAGAAGACCGTCTGCCCGTCGGGGAGGTATGGGTTGGTCGCCGCGCCCAGGACCGTCGACGGGGCAGAGGCGTTCACGAACAGGCTTCCCGTGTACTTTGTCAGGTTCCCGGGAGGCTCCTCCGACGGCGCGGCAGCGACGGTGTAGCCTACCCCGGAGTACTTCCATGCCGCGACGTCGCTCTGTGTCACGAAGGAGTTGGCGTCGACAGGATAGGACGTGACGGCCAGGTCACTGTACCGGGGGAAGATGGTCGCCCACTGGGGGACGGAGTACGGCGAAGAGACGTTGTAGCTGAAGACGGGGTTGTTCTGCGTGAGGAAGGGGGCGAAGACCGCCAGAAGCACGAAGAAGATGATTATTGCCAGCCCCACGACGCCTATCTTTGACTTTACGAAGAGCCTGGCGTTCCTCTTGGCCCCCTGGACGAAACCCCCCTGCCCGCGCCTCCTGCGAGGGCGCTCGTTATCGCTGGCTATCGACGCTCATCACCCCTGTCCCCCTGTTTATCCCGTCTTGATCCTCGGGTCCAGGAACCCGTATGCGATGTCGACCACGAAGTTCGCGATCAGGACCGTGACTGCGATGATGAAGAACATCGCCTGCTCGAGCGGAAAGTCGTTCGTCACCACAGCGACATAGATCGCGAGGCCCAGCCCCGGCCAGTCGAAGACGGTCTCGGTGATCAGCGCCCCGCCCAGGATGAACCCTATCGAGAGCGCGAAGAGGGTGGCTATCGGGATGACCGCGTTCCTGAAGGCGTGCTTGTAGAGCACGGTGTTCTCGTCGAGCCCCTTCGCCCTCGCCATGACGATGTAGTCCTCGCCCAGGACGTCGAGCATGGTCGCGCGCATGGTGAGGTAGACCCCCCCGATGCTGACGAGCGTGAGGGTCAGGAAGGGCAGCCACATGGCCCTCAGCGTGGGGAGGATCGAGTTCAGGCCGTACGTCGTGAGGGTGAGGGTCCCGAGGTTGACGTAGGCCTTGTTCACCAGCAGTATCTGGAGGATGATCAGGATGCCCCCGACGAAGAAGACCGGCAGGGAGTTGATGAAGAGGAAGGTCGCGAGCGACCCGATGTCGAAGACCTTCCCCCGCTTCGCCGCCGCGAGGACGCCGACGCCGATCCCTATGATGTAGGCGGCGATGGTCGCGGACCCTAGGAGCAGGAGCGTGTAGGGGACGCGCTCCGTCACGGTCTGCCAGACGGGCCCTCCGAGGAGCCCCCCGATGTTGAACCCGTAGTGGCCCGTGAACATGTTGACGAAATACAGGTAGAACCGTGTGGTGAGGGGCTGGTTGAAGCCGAACTGGGCCATGACCTGCGCCCTTTCGTGCTCTATTATCGCGGAGGCGTTCCCTCCCTTCGCGGGCGCGGGAGGGACGTAGAGGAGCTGGGCGCACTGGTTGTAGCTAATCCCCGGGCAGGAGACCGTGAACGGGACGATCTGGAAGAGGACGAAGTTGAAGGCGACTATGACGACGAGGAGGAGCACGAGGTTGACGCCCCTCCGAGCGACGTACCTTCCTAGTCCCATTCGATATCATCGCCCCTCACGGGATATATAAAATGAGGAAGGGGAGCGCCGGCGGCCCTTTTCAAATGAGGGCCAGGGGCGCTTAGCGCTTGCGTCGCGTGAACGCCGCAGCGATTATGACGATCACGATCACTGCAACCGCTGCAAGGATGTAGTAGGTCGTGTTGCTGGAGGACGCTGCTGTGGTCGTCGAGCTGCTCGAGGTCGAGCTCGTGCTGCTGCTCGAACCGGTCGTGCTCGAGGCGGGGACCGTTATCCCGGTCGCCTGAGTCCATACGCGGGGCAAGCCAAGGAACGTGAACGTGGCGTTCGTCCAGAGCTCGTATGTCCCTGCTGCCCATCCGGTCGTCGGGATGGCGCTGGTGTACGCCCCGTTGGTCCCTCCGGTGAGGGGTATGGTCGCCACCGTGCTACCGCTGGGCGAGATGACGGTCACCGATCCCGTCGCGTTGGTGATCGGGACGGCTCCGGTCTGCCCTGCTGGGACGCTGCCCATCGTGGAGGTGCCCGCGTTGTAGATCGTCTCGTTGATGGTCGTGGCTAGGTTGTAAGTAGCTCCCGAGGCCACGCTCGTCGCCTCAGCCTTCCAGGCCGATCTGAAGTAGTTCACGTTCTTGTCGAGCTCTCCCGCTCCGGTCGTGCCTGAGAACGCCCTCAGCCAGAACGGTCCTGAGCCGACAGCAAGGTTGGGCAGGTACTGCAGCCATGTCGGGGCTGCGGTCTTTCCAAGGAACGAGCAGGGGGTGCTGCACTGCGAGTTGGCAGTGGCAGCTGCGTACGGCATAGTCGTGTCCATCGCGCCAGTGGCCGTTGCGATCTTGTCCGGGTTGAAGTACTTGAAGATGTGCCAAGGCATCACTGGGACGATCGTGGATGGGATGTTCCAGACCGATGAGCTGTTGACGTAGATCTGTATCTGGTACGGGTTGCTCGGTGGGATGTAGGTCGCCCAGAGCCCCGAGGGGCCGCTAAGAGTCCCTGAGACTGGCGTCGCCAGGTCGGGGAGGGTCGGCGGTGCTGAGACGCCCTGCGCGTACAGCGAGAAGTTGTAGTCGGCGGCGGTCAGCGGCACGTTGTCTGACCAAGTGATGTTCTTGTCGAAGTTCAAGGTGATGACGTCGCCCGAGACGATGTTGTTGGCCACGCCCTGGTTGCCCTGCATCTGGAACCAGCCTGAGGTCGTCCCTGTCTTTCCGCTGAAGGCCGCGACGCTGTAGCTCGTGGTCATCCAGTTGATGTAGGCGAGCGCCACGTTAGTCTGGGCTGGTGGCGTCGCTAGAGGAGTGTCATATATTTCGCTCCAGATGTCAGCCTGCCACTGCCAGTTCGTGTTGTAGAGCGGGTTCATTCCTCCCGCGTCTGCCGGCTCGTGGATTGCGTAGTTGAAGGTCCCACCGTTGGCGTCATTTGTGGGGTGGACGTTCAGTAGTGTGTAGTATATCCCGACTATCGCGTCCGGCCCGTATGCGGGCACGTTCACGTATCCCGTCCATCCGTTGACGTAGTTAGCCCACAACGTGTTCTGGTAGAAGGACATCAGGTACGGGAGGCTGCTCGCGGCGTCCTGGTCGACCTTCTGCGCCGCTGCTTGAGCCGCTGTGATGCTGGTTGCGTACTGCATCGCGTTGGTGTCCTTGTCCATGGTCTGGTTGTAGTAGTTGAGGAAGTTCAATGACGTCGCTACGTTCTGGGTGTTGAAGAAGGAGAACGCCCAGTTGTAGTCTGCGCTCGTGATCCACCCGAACGTGTACATGTCCCAAGTGTCACTGGTTGACGCAGCGGTGTAGTTGAACACCGGGGGCGAGTTTAGGCCCGTGGCGGGGTTGTATACTCCCGTCTTGATCGCTGCTGACGCCGACGGCGAGTAGATGTCCCCTCCGGCAGCCGATCCTGCGATCCCTACCGCGTTGAACTGAAGCCCGATCGCCTTTGCGTTGCTGATGAGCGAGGTTGCGACTCCGGTCCTGAGCGGGTCGTCGCTCCTGTAGATGAACTTGGGCGTGAAGGGCTGCCCGTTGTACAGCCATGTGATGGCGCTCAAGGCAACGTCCGTCGAGTTGCCCTCCTTCAATCCCGCGAGCTTTAGCTGCTTCACCGCGTTGGTCATCGAGAGCGGATAGGTCGCTATCGAGGTGCTGCAGGCGGTCGGGTACGCTAGGCAGGGGAAGAGGTCGGGCTGTGCGGCTCCCGCCACTCCGGAGAGCACCGTGCTCTCGAGGAAGCTGTAATCGGTAAGATACGCCATCGCCCTGCGGAAGGCAGTGGTGTTCGTCACTGGCCTCAGCATGTTGAAGCCGACTCCGTCGAAGGTGTATCCGAGCGAGGAGTTGGCACCGAGGTTAGTGTTAGCCTGTGCGGAGGTGAAGCTCCCGGTGGTGAACGTCCATTCCGCCCCTTGGACCGTGCCCGCCGCAAGGGAGTTGTAAAGGGTCGAGTCCGATGAGATGACCGTGAAGAGCACCTTGTTGACGCGCGGGCCGTGCAAGTCGGCCTGGGCGGGGGAGAGTATCCCGCTGGTCGCGCCGTAGACCGTCGGGACCGCCGAGAACACGAACAGGAGAGCTATAGAGATGGCTACGTAGTTCTTGATTGCCATACGAGTTGCAAGCCAAATTGGCTTTATCGCGTATATAACCGTTACGAAGAAGTCCCGTGTGGATATCGAGAGTAGCGAGCCTCAGGGCGCTTGAGGTTGCACCTGCCTCCGGCTTCCCTTGAGCGCAGACCACGCGTAGACTCCGTCGGTCACGACCAGGACCAGCAGGACGACTTGCTCCCAGTCCACCGTGAAGAGGCCCGAGATGTGAGTGGTGCCCCTGACCGCCGAGGTGATGTAGAACAGAGGGTACCTGACCATGTTCGGGGTGAAGCCCTCAGGCCCCCAGTAGGCGGCCCTGTAGCTGTAGTCCCCAGTTATCCAGATAAGCAGGGCGATGAGGACCACGTTCACCACTAGGACTTCGACGAGGGCCAGGAGCCTCATGGAAGCGCGAGCAGCCCCCTACCCTTCTAAAGACTTGCGGCTAGAAATCGGGAATCCTTAACAATCTCAGGAGGACGCCCCAAGAAAGACCGTGCAACTCTCCAAGAGCGTGAGCAGGGGGCTCAGCTACGTCCTCATCGTCGTCATCATCGTCATCGGGGCGCAGTTGGCGGTCGGGAGCGCGCTGGGCTCGTCCCCCGTCTACGTGGTCGTGAGCAAGAGCATGGTCCCGACGCTCGAGATAGGCGACCTCGTGGTGACCCAGACGGTGCCCTTCAGCAGCATCCACGTCGGCCAGGTGATAATCTACCAGCAGCCCACTCAATACGGCACCTGCCCCAATCCCGGGGGCTTGACGATAGTGCACCGGGTCGTCAACGTGACCAGCTCCGGACTGATAACGCAGGGAGACGACAGGGCGACCAACCCCCACCCGGACGAGCCCTACGAGTGGCCCCCCGTCCCGCCGGAGTGCGTGAAGGGGGTCGTGGTCCTGGCGGTCCCCTACCTCGGGCTGATCTCAATGCTCGTCCCCTATCCGTGGAACTACGCCCTGGTGGGGCTGATCCTGCTGTTCGTGTTCTTAGCCGAGCTTCGGCCTTCGAAGGACACGGCCCAGCAAAGGAACGCGGAGGCTGCTAGAGCTGCAGAATCCCCTAGTGGGAGTGGGCCGGCGCTCCCTGAGGCGCCGTCTCGTGGTCCCGATACTTCTCCGCCTCAATGAGGCGCTTCGCGAACCACATGCTAACGATTACTGTGGCGATGGTGAGCGTGAGCCACACCGGGATGAATATCTCCGGGAAGTTAAGCGAGGTGCTGGCCAAAGTCGTCGCTCCCCTCGAGAACAGAGCGGGACCCCACGTCAGCAGCGCGAATCCAACCATTACGACCGCGATAAGCAGCAGGCGTCGGGGAGAGGACCTTAGTCCTCCTTGCCCATGCGGCACTTCCTGAGGCTTGCTTCCGGTTCCACCGTGCGATTCTGACAAAGGCTATGGCTCCCCGCTTTCAACCCATCTCACCCAGCGAATATAACTTGCGCGCCTCATCTCCTTCTAGAGGAGAAGGACCCTACGGCCCACTAGTGCCTCAGCGCCTGTTGACCTGCGAGGAGACCGCGTTGGCCTCCTCGGAAGACAAGAGGGCCTTCGCCCTGAGTATCTTCACCAGCTCCAGTATGTCGGTCATGGCATGGAGCTTCACGCCCTGCTTCTTCAACGCGGACGTGCCGCCTTCGAGCCTGTCTATGACCACAGATGCGCTCTCCACGTCGCAGCCCTCTGCCCTGATGGCCTCGATGGCAGAGAGTATGGAGCCGCCCGTCGTGATTACGTCGTCGATGACCAGGACCTTCCACCCGGGCCTCGTCACTCCCTCGACGAGCTTGCCCCTGCCGTGGTCCTTCTCGTCCTTCCTCACGTAGATCATCGGCTTCTCGAGCATGAGCGCGATCGGCGAGGAGAGAGTTAGACCTGCGGTCGGGATTCCCGCTATCGCGTCGTAGCTCGTCTCCTTGAACTCGTGCCTCAGGAACTCGCCGTAGACGTTCGTGAGCGTCTTGTAGGCGCCGGGGTAGCTCGGTATGGTGCGGAGGTCGATGTAGTAGGAACTGATCTTGCCGCTGGCGAGGGTGAACGTCCCGAACTGGATGGCCTTGACCTTGACCAGGACCATCGCCAGCTCTTCGAGGAGTTCCTTCCTGCGCTTCCACACCATGGAGCGAGGTCTCCGGAGGCGATACTAAAAGGTGGCTGAACCCTCGCCGGGGACTAAAGCTTGATAGACGCGGCGAGCGTGGCTCACGCGATAGAAGCGCGTCATGGAAATCTGGGTCCCCTATGGCGACGTCGAGTCGCTCGTCACCCTCATGCAGGAGAACCTCGGGGAGACCATCGACCCAAAGCCCGAGTCCCACGTCGACGAGATAGTCGTCCCGCTCGCTGAGAGGGTGAAGGGCGTGGAGCACGTGTTCATCTGCGACACAAAGCCGGCCACGCTCAAGGCCGTGAAGGCCTTGCTCGCCAAGGTCCCGAAGGACGGCCTGAAGTTCGTGTCGTCCAACCCAAGGAAGGTCGAGGCCGCGATTCCTGAGCTCAAGGACGCCGTCGAGAGGCTTCGCCCGCCTGGAGAGCCGGCGTCCGGGTCCGAGGAGAAGGGAGGGAAGATCTCCCAGGACATCGCCGGGCCCGGAAGGAAGTTCGCGATCTCGACCGGGGAGCCCGACCCGTTGTTCGGGTTCGTCGACGCGCCGATAGCCCTCGCATTGGGCTGCATCGCGGGCGCCAGGAGGCTCGCGTACAGGAAGCGGGACGGCGACGTCCCACAGCCTCTCCGCGAGGGTGCGCCGAGCTACACCGCGGTCAGGCAGGAGGCTGACGCCATCCAGAACGTCGACTACGCCACGATCATCACGCGCGGAGGGGAGCCCTACTCGATCGTAGAGGGCGACTCGGTCAAGCAGGCACGGGCGCACTACCTCACCGCAGAGGTCCCCCAGGCGAAGGGCCTGGTGGTCGGGGCGGGCGGAAGGGGATATGACGACACACTGTCTCACGCCATCAGGCTCGCCCTTGGCGCCCTCAAGGGGGTGAGGAAGGGCGGGGAGATCGTCCTCGTCGCGGAGTGCAGGGACGGCGTCGGCTCGGAGGCGCTCCAGATGTACCTCACCGGGCGGATGACGGAGAGCTTCCTGAGGAAGGGCACCTATGTAGAGGGGCTCGAAGAGATCTCGTACGTCACCGAGCTCAAGGAGAGGTACTCCGTCACCCTGCTGTCCTCCCTCCCAGAGCTCTACGCCGGCGGGAAGCTGAGGTTCAGGACCGCGCGCGGCTCCGGGGAGGCCCTGGCGAAGGTGTTCTCCTCGGTTGGCAGGGGGGCGAAGCTCAACATAGTCACCCGCGCGAGCGAGACGGTCCTCCCCTAGAGCGGGAAGGTAACGAAGCTCTGCGGGACGGGGACGCACAGGAGCCCGACCACGATAGCGACGACGAAGACTGCCCTCCTTGACTTTGACAGGCCGGAGATCGAGTCGAGGGTCTCCCCCTGTACGGGGAAGGCCGCCATCAGGAAGACCAGGAGGAAGACGACCCAGTAGTCTGGCATGTCGGTCGCCAGGAGGAACAGCCCCACGACGATGGTGGTCGCCCTGCTCCATCTGTCCCCCAGCGCGAGGCGCGCCATCCTCCCGCCGTCGAAGAGCGCGGCCGGCATCAGGTTGAAGAAAGCAAGGAGCAGTCCCAGCCATGCGGCTATCTCGACGGGTGAGAAGATGAGCGTCCCGCCCGTCGGCACCTGCCCCAGCAGCCCCAGGCTCTGTGACAGCGACAGCACCCCCGCCTGGATGAGGCTCGGGTTGGTCTGTATCGTGGCGGTCTGGTTGCCAGCGGAGATCGAGGCGTACTGGGCCTGCGTCAGGATGACCGAAGTGCCGGCGCCAAGGAAGGAGACGGCGAGCGCGACAACGACCATGGCCAGCGCGCCGATGAGGTAAAAGTCGAAGAGCTTGTTCCTGTTAGCGGGAGGGGTCCCCGGAAAGCTGACCGACCCGAAGGTGGGAAGGAAGTACATGGTCGGGAGGGCGATGAAGATCGGGATGTTCGGCAGGTAGTAGGAGAGGAAGGTGAAGCTCCCTCGCCTCGCCGCGTATCTCTGTGCGGCATAGCGGACGCCGAAGACCGCCACGAGCGCCCCCACGAAGCCGACGCCCATCTCGACGGAGGACCCCCCGGGCGCGACCTTCGGGAAGATGACAGCGACGACGTAGGCCGTGACCAGGACGGAGAGAATCGTCAGGAGGAAGAGAAAGGCCGGCGCGCTGAGCCTGAGCTTGAGCACCGGGGGCGGAGGCGGGGGGTTCTTGGTGACCACCAATGTGGCGTTCTCCGCGTCGCCGTAGAGCTGCGCCGAGTAGTCGGGCTTCTTCAGCGTCTCGAGGAGCTTCAGGAAGTTCGCGCCCGACGCCTGGTCGAAGACCACCTTGTACTCCGCGGCCCCCTCCTCGGCCACGAAGTAGTCTTTCACCGAGAAGAGCGACCTCACCGCGGAGTCGACATCGGTGTTGATCGCCGACAATGGTGCTCCAGAAGTCTCGGGAAACCAACGGCATTAAACGTTAGTGAACGGCAAATCGGCCACGTTTATTTAGCGGGCCGACCCCGCTCGAAGACGCGGATGCAGAAGTCTATCCTCGGCAGGTCGGGGGACTATACCATTCGATACGCCGAGGCGTCGGACGTGCCGAGCGTCATCAGCGTCAACGGGGCGACCCTCCCGGAGCACTACTCGGACTACTTCTACTACGAGATTCTCAACGAGTTCCCGAACACGTTCATCGTCGCCGAGCTAGGGGGCGAGGTCGTGAGCTACATCATGTGCAGGATAGAGTACGGCCTCTCGGTGATGAAGCGGTTCGGGCTCGCGAGGAAGGGGCACATAATCTCCATAGCCACCATGGAGGCTCACAGGGGGAAGGGCGTGGGCACCACCCTCATCCAGCGGGCGATGGACGAGATGAGGAAAGGAGGGTGCAAGGAGGTCTTCCTGGAGGTGAGGGTCACCAACGACGACGCCGTGAAGCTCTACAGGAAGCTCAACTTCCAGGTCACCGGCACGATGCAGGGATACTACAAGGACGGGGAGTCGGCCTACCTCATGGCGCAGCAGCTCGGTTCTACATAGTCTCCCGGGGGAGACGCAGTTTCGAGGCATCGACTCGGAGGATTAGCGGCTCTCCTTCGAGTTCCGCATTCCGCTTCATTGCTTCACTTGCCTCGCCTTGCTCCTTTGAGCGGTCGAACCTCAACCGCCCCCTCTGGGAGATATTCATGACCGCAACCAGATCACGGTCTCTCCACCGCCCACAGACACGACACCACAACTGCCGATAGTGATTGCAATCACCGCGTCTTGCCGCTTGGAGTCTCTCCCCGCATCGCGGACAATCCACTGTCGTGCCTCTCGTCTCCATTCTCGAAAGAGTAAAGGTCGGAATACCCGCCCACGCAGCCTTGTACTCTATCTGCCTCTTCAGTTCGCCGTAGGGCCACGAATTCATTTCGGCCCTGTATCGTCTCCCTCGAGGGTTCCTCTTCGAGTAGAGTCCTCTGATTCCTCTCAAATCCTCGAAGACGATCGCCTCTCTTCGCGCGCTGGCTGATTCGACAATCCTTCTTGAGATGAGGTGCAAGAACTGCTTCACCCGGTTGGTCCTCCGCCTGCCGAACTTGGAGCGAATTTGTCGTCCTATCCTCGCATCGTTTCGTCTGAAGGAGCGAATTATCGCTCGTGTGTTTTCCATGATCTCGACGACAGTTCCCATCTCGTATCGAATCGCCCTCCTATGATTCCCGACCGTCACGTTGCGAAGGTTTCGATCGATTCCGACGAAATCGGTGAAATCTACGGGGGGGACTTCGCTGCTCTCCTTGGCAATCGTAAGGCAAAGAGACTCGAGTGTCAAGGTGAAGGAACGGATCTTTATTGATGGGTCGGATACCGCTGAAATCGTATACGGGTTCAAAGGTATCGATTCAAATTTGTCGGAACCAATATGAAAGGTGAGAGCTTGACCCTCCACCTTGAAGCCGAAACACGAAACGAGCAGAGGCCTCTTGACATAGGGACTTGAGGTTGGGAATCCTCTCCTGATTGACTTCTTTCGAGAGGCCAGGATTCCGGCTGCCATTGAGGAGGCGCATGAGGCGTAACTGGAGTATCCGCCATACCGGCTCCGAATTTGCCTGTACGAAAGAGACGAGAGTTTTTTCATCGAGGGAGTCTGATGGTCCGCTGATGTTCTTTCAAATTCTAACCCGATTCGTATGCAGTCATTGACCATCTGCCGAAAGTCCTCCATGAGCCGGAGAGTTTGAACGGTGGGTCGGAATGCCTGTTTGATTCCTTTTAGGACCCGGGTCACAGGGCTAGAATTAGCATTTCCATATAAGCGCCCATATGTTCCGGGTCTTCGCGACCTTTGAATTTGGGCACCCCGTTCCGCGAGCTCGCGAAGACGCTGGAGAAGGTGCGGCTCGCCAAGGGCAAGAACGAGAAGGTCGCCATCCTGGCGGGGTTGCTCGGGCGCTTGAAGGGGGAGGACGAGGTGGAGTACGCGGCGCGCTTCGCCGTTGGTAGGTCGACGCGAAAGGGGAGCGTCGACGAGACGCAGGTGGGGTACTCCGCGCTGATCGGGGTGCTTCGCGACCTCACCGGCGTGACACAGGAGGAGCTGAGCAAGAGCTACCTAAAGCACGGCGACCTCAGCGAGTCGGTCGCGGAGTTCATCGGCCGGAGGAGGGAGGCGACGCTCTTCGAAGGGGCGGAGGACGCGCTCGCCATCCTCGACGTCGCCTCGATCTTCGAGAAGATCACGGAAGCCCAGGGCAAGGGGTCGGCCGGGCTCAAGAAGGAGCTCGTGAAGTCCCTCCTTCACAGGGGCGAGAGCGAGCTGGAGGCGAAGTACATCGTCAAGATCCTGAGCAAGGAGATGAGGATAGGGCTCGTCGAGGGCCTCGTCGAAGAGGCCGTTGCGGAGGCCTTCGGGAAGGACATCGGGAGGGAGAGGGTCAAGGAGGCCTACCTCATGCTGGGGGACGTCGGGCTCCTGGCCCGCGAGGCCAAGGGCGGCAGGCTGGCTGAGGTGAGGATCGAGCCGATGCGCCCCACTAACTTTATGCTCGCCGAGCCGATGTCCTCGGCCGAAGAGATCTCGGACTACTTCGAGGGCAGGGAGCTCTTCGCGGAGTACAAGTACGACGGCGTCCGCGCGCAGGTGCACAAGCTCGGCGGGCAGGTCAAGATATTCTCCCGCAGGCTGGAGGAGATGACCGCGAGCTTCCCCGAGGTCGTGGCGGCCGCGGAGAAGATCCCGCACGACGTCGTCCTAGACGGGGAGATAGTCGCGTTCAGGGAGGGCGAGGGCCCGCTCTCCTTCCAGCTCATCCAGCGGAGGCTCAGGCGGGCCGACGTCGAGGAGTCGAAGAGGATCGCGCCTATACGCTACTTCTGCTTCGACATACTCTACCTCGACGGGAGCCCGGTCCACAGGGAGGCATTCCGCGCGAGGCGCGCCATCCTGTGGGGGCTGCTCGAGGGGACCGAGATCAGAAGGGCTGACTCCAAGACGGTGAGGACGGCGTCGGAGATAGGGGCGTTCTTTAGGGAGAGCAGGTCGCTCGGCTACGAGGGGCTCGTCCTGAAGGACCCGGAGAGCCCTTACACGCCTGGGAGGCGGGGGAGGTACTGGGCCAAGCTCAAGGAGGAGCTCGACACCCTCGACCTGGTGATGGTCGCCGCAGAGTTCGGGCACGGTAAGAGGGCTGGGAAGATCAGCGACTACACCTTCGCGGTCAGGGACGGCGATAAGCTGAAGGTGATCGGCAAGGCCTACTCGGGGCTCACGGACAAGGAGATCGACGAGATGATGGTCCGCATCAAGAGGCTCGCGGTGGGCGAGGTGGGGTACAGGATGGCGGTGAGGCCCGAGATAGTTCTGGAGGTCGCCTTCGACAGCATCCAGAAGAGCGAGAGGCACGACAGCGGCTACGCCCTGAGGTTCCCGCGCATCAAGCGGATACGGGACGACAAGCAGGCGTCCGACATCGACAACCTCGAAAGGGTGAAGGAGATCTACGAGAGCCAGAAGGTCAGGGCAGACCCGGCGTAGACGACTCGTTTTAGGGTCGGAGCATTGGTTCTCGTTGGTGGTTAAATATCACCTGGTCGAAAATCCACCGACCCGAGATGGCCGAGAAGGTCCCTGGTTGGTTGGGGAGGGTGCTCTTGCCTCAGATAAGCGAGCTAAAGCGGGAGATCAAAGTGGTGCACGCCAGAATCGACGGACTCGACGCAAAGATAGGCGGGCTCGACGACAAACTCTCGACCCGGATGGATGGGCTTGGCGCGAAAACTGTTGGTCTTGATGAGAAGCTTTCCGGGAGGATAGAAGCGCTTGGGGAGAAAATCGACGGAGTCGAGAGGCGGCTCGAGTCCAAGATCGACGAAGTCGACAAGCGGTTAGGGTCGAAGATTGACGACCTCGACAAGCGTCTTGACATGACTCAGCGACTCGCTGTGGTAGAGACGCAGCTCAAGGAACTGAGCGCCAAGGCCTAGCTCTACAGAATCGCGTGTTAGGTCAAGACTTTCAGAAGGTCAACGCCGAGTTCGCATAGAAAGACCTGAGCTCCTTGGCCAAAGTCTCGTAGTCTGACACGCCCCTCCCAACCAGGGCGTCGAGGAAGGCAGTCCTTCTGTCCAGCTCCGCTGAGATTCTCTTCGCGGAGTGCCCGAAGCCCTGCCCCCTCTTGCCCAGGCTCGAGGAGCCCTCGCGCTCCACGCCCTCGCTTCCCTCTCGGGTGAAGACGGCGTTCCACGTGCGGCTCGGACCATCGCCCGTGGGCTCGACCACGCTCTGGACGAACCTGTGCCCTCCCTGCCCCCTCACCATGAACACCACCGCGTCAATCAGGCCAAGCGAGCTCTGCGCCACTGAGAGCGGGGGCTGCGTGAGCCTGGTGGTGAGGCCCTCCGGGTTGGAGGCGTGGAACGTTGTGAGGCATCCCGTCCCGGTCGCCGCGGTCTGGAAGAGCGCCTGCACCTCCTCCCCCCTCGACTCGCCAAGCACCACGAAGTCAGGCCTCTCCCTAAGGCTGAGCTTCACGAGGTCGAAGAGGGTGACGTCGCCGCCCACGCTGCCGTGGGCGTACCGCGTGTGAAGCGGCTTCCACCCGCCCTGGGGGAGGGTGATCTCGCGGGTGTCCTCGATCGACAGCACCTTCCAATTCGGGTTCAACACGGTCGCGACCGCGTTGAGCAGGGTGGTCTTTCCGGAGGCCGTGACGCCCGCGATGATCACGAACCCCTTCATCTCGAGGAGGAGCCAGAGGTAGGCCGCGAGGCCCGAGTCGAGGGTCCCCGCCCGGATCAGCTCTGAGACCGTGTAGGGTGTGGCGCGGAGCTTCCTGATGCTGAAGGAGCTCCCCAGCGACGTCACCTCCTTCCCCCACGTCGCGGCGAGCCTGTACCCCTCGGGGAGGACGCAGTCGACCACCGGTGTGGAGACTGAGAGGGAGCGGTTGGAGCGCTGGACGAGCCGGGCTACCACGCTGTCGAGCTCGTCCTGCTCGCGGAAGGCGACGTTGCTCTCCAGCCACCCGTTTGAGTTGTAGCGCTTGTGCCAGACCTTCACCGGCCGGCCGGACCCCTCGCAAGAGACGTCCTCGAGCTCCGGGTCCCTCAGCAGTGGGTCGACGAGCGAGTAGCCCAGGATCTCGCGCATGAGGTAGTGGGTCACTGCCTTCGCCTCCTCCTGCTGCTCGGGTGAGCGCCCCTCCATGTATCCCGCCCTCCGCAGCTCGGCGAAGAGGTAGCCGAGCGGGTCGACGGAGATGACGGGCGACGGCGCGAGCCACGTCGAGAGCGAGGAAATCGCCTCCGCCACAGTCCCGGCGACCTCAGGCCTCAGGTACGGTTCCTTGACGAGATAGAGCCCTTTCCCGCGGTCGTCGTAGACGTAGACGGCGAAGCTCGACCTGTAGGGCGCCCCTCCGGAGGAGCGGAGCTCGTACTCCACTACGTAGTTCTCGACGAGCCTGCCCCCGTGCGGAGGCTCGAAGGGAATCGCCTGGAGGCCGGGGGTGGCGAGACGGGGCTTGCTCGCACTCCCGCCCGCCATCTTGGCGAGGCCGCTAAACCGAGTAGTCCAGGCTCTTCGTTCCAAAGACCATACTCACCTCGCCGTGCGACCCGGGCGGGACGGAGACGGCGCACACCTTCCCGGGTTGCAGCACGCCGCCGCAGCTCGAGGACCACTTCACGAGCCCGCCGTTGAGGTACGTGGCGGAGAGCGCCCCCTGCACCCACCCATAGTCGTACACCCACGCGAAGGAGCCGCTCGAGTTCGACTGGACCGAGACGAGCGCCAGGAGCAGCCCGTCCTCCCTCGCCGCTCCTTGGGCGCTCGAGGAAAGGAGGCTCCCGGAGCCCCTCACCGACCCCAGCGCGACCGCCCCTATCCCGCCCAGGAGCGCGATGGTGATCATGAGCACCGCGAGCGAGGAGACGACCTCGCTCACTCCCGCCCTCCTTTTCTCAAATCGAGACGTCGTCGAACCCTCCGCTAGACGTGATGAGGAGACGATGGGAGCTCCCGTCGCAAGGGACGTAGAAGACGAAGCTTGTGCCCGAGGTTCCGCCCATGGCCGGGATCGATGAGACGATTGGAGAGGACGGCGTCCAGTTCGCGGGGACCGTCTGTCCGCCCGGGAGCGTCACCGCGCACGAGCTCCCTCCCTGGATCATGACCTCCTGCCATCCAGGCGAGACGCTGACCGAGCCTCCCCAAGTACCGTCGACCCAGGCCCGCCCGTTGGTCGAAACCTGCAGGACGCCCGACTGTTCCGCTAGGACAGAGAAGAGCGTCGTCTTGCCAGCGGCGCAGAGCGTTGGGGAGGTGGAGTAGGCAGAGCCGTCGAACCCTATTACGCCGGCGTCGGAGCTCGCCTCGTCAAGGCTGAGCGAGGAGACGTCGGTGACCATGGATGCGTTGACCTCCACCCGCACTATCTCCGGGCTGCCTCCCACCTGCGTCTCGCCGCTCACAAAGACGGGCTGCGGAGTGAGGCTGGACTCTTTCCTGAGGCCGGAGTAGACCACGGAGGCGAGCGAGAGCGAGACCACCACGAGCACCACCGTGGCCTCGTACTGGGCGACCGCTTTGCGGCTCTTCAACCGCCGCTCAGGCCTGGATGTTGAACGCCTTCGCTACCTGGTCGCCGACCACCGTGACGGTGAACGTCGCGAACGCAGGAACCTGGAAGTTGGTCTTGACCTTCGCGGTCAGCGTGTCGCCGGGCTGGAGGGTCGCGCTGCCCGACGAAGTCGACAGCAGCGTGATGTTCGCGCCGGTCCCGCTTTCCTTGAACGTGTCAGAAGACGCTCCGTAGCTGACGTCTATCGCCTGCAGGGCGACCGGGACGTTGCCGTCGTTCTTCACGTCCAGAGTCATCGTCTCGCCGTCAGGGGAGACGTTCGTGTCCAGGAGCGTGACGGACGGGTTCTTCACCTGCGCCACTATGAGCTGCCTGAACGAAGAGTAGAGTATCCCGCCGATCATGAGCGTGATGACCACGAGGATCACTGTCGCGAGGAACGGGCTGATCGCCGCCCTGCCCCTATTGGCTGCGTGCTGGAACTTCATCGGCGTTGAAGGCGCGGGCGATATTTAATCGCCCACCGCGCCTTACGCGACCCCGAAGGCGAGGAGCGAGACCAGGGTCGAGGCCATGAGGATGGGGAGCGCTAGCTGGTGTCTCACGGTCTGCGTGAGGAGCTTCGACAGGAGGAGCCCGGTGAGCACCGAGACGGTCGAGACCGAGACTATCAGCGACGCCTGGGAAGTCTGGACGGCGAAGACGGGGAGCCCGATGGGGACGCTCTGCTGGGCGAACCCCGCGAGGAATGTGATGGCCGCCACGGAGATGACGGGGACTATGGCGCCGATGAGCATGAACGGGATCATCGACTGGGTCACGCTCTTTCGCGCGTCCGCGACGCGCCTGAACAGGGAGGAGAGATCCTCAAGGTGCTCAAATCCCGCGCCGGTCTCGAAAGCGACCGAGAGGATCCCGAAACCGAGCCTGACGAGCCACGAGGGGTGGGAGACCCTGCGCTGGGCCTCCACGGGCGTGAGCCCCATCCTCGTGGCTTGGTAGAACGAGAGCACTTGGTCCCCTATCGAGGGGAACGAGTCGGCCTGTGCGCTGAGCTTCGACAGAGCCTCTGGGAGGCTCACTCCTGCCTTGCTCTCTTCCGCGAGGTCGTGGAGCATCGCCCCGACCTCCTCCTCGCCCTTTCTGATCCTGGAGTAGTGCTTCCTCGTCTCGTAGAATCCGAGCGCGGAGACGCAGAGGGGGACGAGGATGTACTCGCGCGAGCCCAGGAGCCCTGCCTGGAACGCCGCGGTGGACAACACCCATCCGCCGATCGAGACGCCCAGCCAGAGGGCCGGCGGGGGGAGGTCGTAGACCACTGGCTGCATGGAGTCAGCTAGGACGATGAAGACGATGGCCGTCACCACCAACAGCGCGAAGGAGGCGAGGAAGAGGGGGGAGGAGGTGAAACCGGAGACCGTCGCTCCGACCATCTGGAGTCCCACCGGGAAGAGTGCCAGGAGGATGAATGTGACCTCAGCCAGCGACCCCACGGACACGCTGAAAGCTGCCCAGGACTGCTCGAGCTTCTGTGTCTGGAAGGCGGTCTCCTGACGGACGAACTCGGAGACCTCCTTTCCGGTGGAGAGCGTCTTCAGGAACCCCTGGACGAATCCCCTTACCCTCGCGCTCGGGTGTCCCGCGAACGCCTTCTCAGCTACGCCCATCGGGGACCCCGGGACGAAAGCGTCGTCCCTGACGAGGATCTCGGCTTCCTTCGCGAACGCGGGGAAGACCCGCGGCCCGATGGCGGAGATGCGCTTGAACCCCTCCTGGATGGTGGGGTTAGCTTCGTGGACGAAGACCGAGAGGGCCATGAGGAAGAACGGGAGCTCAGCGTCCGCAGCTCTCCTCCTCGAGTTTGCGCGCGAGACCAGCACCACCATCGGCATGGCCTGCAAGGCGGCGAGCGACCCCACGATGAGGAGCGCTTGCTGGAGCGGGAGGAGAAGGAGCGCGGTTGCCTCCGGCAGGACGGGAAGGAGGATCATCGAGACGACGAACCGAGAGTAGACCCGGGGGGAGATGAAGAGGCTCGCAGAGGAGAGCATCGGGACCATCCTCCGCTCGAGCCGTGACGCCGCCGAGGGAAGAGGGCAGACGGCTGCCATCCCCCGAACGACCGCGTCGGACGAGATCCTTTCCACCTCCACCAACGATGACCGTGCTTAAAAACGGCAACAGGCTCTCCGCGCGGCGTGTACTTCCAGCTGCTGATGCTGGCGTCGTTCCTCCTAGCCGGCTACCAGGACGCCCGCGAGCGGCTGGTCTCAGACTTCTACTGGATCCCAGGGATAATTGCGGCGGTCCTCGCGGTGGCCTTCCTTCCCTCCATGGACTTCTTGCTCGTCGCGAGGATCACGCTGATTGGCGTGATAGCGTTCGCGTTCACGTGGTTCGGCTTCATAGGCCAGGCGGACGCGATAGCGCTGGCTCTGGTGGCCGCCGACCCCACCCCCTATGCTCCGATCCCGGTCCTCCTCGGCACGGGCGTCGTCGCCATCGCCCACATAGCCTACCTCTACCTCACAGGTACGGCCAGGAAGTCGCACCTAGTCACCCTCGATGAGTTCCGCACGCAGGCGAAGTGGATCCCAAAGGCGCTGGTCGTGAACGGCGAGCGCCGAGAGATAACCAACGACGTGAACGTCTCTAGGGAGCTCGCGGAGGAGCACGCCACTGCCGGGCCCGAGGACGCGAAGACTATGGTCGAGGTGCAGTACGGCGTCCCCCAGGTCACCTACATCGCGGCGGGCTTTGTCCTCTACGTCGCCTACCTCCTGATATTCCAGCCAGGGCTGTTCTTCGCGTTTCCCTGAGCCCGACGAAGCTCACTCTTGCTTTACGAGGTCGAACTCGCAGTAGGTGTCGCCCATCGACATGCACTTGGTCTCGGTGCAGACGAGCCTTACGTTGAGAGTGGCGACCGCGGCCCCGACGAGATGCCCCCTGATCCACTGGCTGTTCGGCTTGCTGCTCTTCTTCCCTTCGCACTCTATGTTGTGGTGCATCCTGAGCACAAAGTGGAGGGAGTCGAAGTCCGCGGTGACGAACTCGGCGCGTCCTATCCCGACCGCGCCGTAGAGCTTGACCGCTTCGGTGATGAAGACCCGCAGGTCGCCCTTGACGGTCGACTTGAGCTGCGCCACCCATCTGGACCCGAGGGCGACGCCCTCTTGGTAGGAGATCAGGCTCCCGCCGGTGCCGAACTGCTCGCCCATGGCGGTGATCATGCTCTGCAAGGCCTCCTGGCTGATGAGCATCGTCCTGTCCCCTAGGGACTCGGTAACGGGGAAGAACAGCTCGTCGACGATGAATGACCCTCCTCCCGCGATCTCGAGGTCGCCGAAGACCTTGAGGCCCTCGAGCATGTGCCTGAGCCCTTCGATGGTGACCCCGTAGTCCTCGCAGTCGAGGAAGACGCTCCACCTGCTTTGCCTTCCGTCGGTGGAGGACATAGTGGAGCTGAGCATGATGATGTCGCGCGTCCTCAGCACTTCCCAGAGCTTTTGCAGGGGCGAGTTCAGGATGTCGGCTGTGAACGCAAGTTGGAACAGCCTGTGGCCGGGCTTGCTTATGCCCGTGAAGATCTCTTTCGGGCCCGCAATCGGGCTCTTTCCGGGGGCGTCGTCCGCAGCGGGGGCCGGGTCCTGCGCCATTCCGCTTACACAATCCCAAGGAAAACCCGTCTCCTTTAGGCATTTAGGCAACCACTCGATTCTCAGGTCTGAGAACGGACTCGTCCGCCGAGGAGAACAGTAAAATGCTCACCCGGGTCGCCGACTTGCGATAGCGAATCATGGTAAACTGGGAGTCGATCCTGAAGGAGGCCGGCGAGCAGGTCCAGAGCGTCTCGGACAACCTCAAGGGGAGGCTGAGCGGCCTAGAGGCGCAGGGCCAGGGCGCGGGAGGGGACATCACCATGAAGGTGGACGCCGACGCCGAGAAGAGCATCATGGACATAGTGAGAGGCCAGGTGAGCGACGTCAGGTTCGTCACGGAGGAGGCGGGGGTGGTCGGGCCGAGCGCCGCCGCGTGGACCGTGGTGATCGACCCGATAGACGGCTCCGGGAACTACGCGAGGGGGCTCCCGTTCTATTGCACGTCGATTGCGGTCCTCGACGGGCCTTCCCTCGAGGACGCAAAGCACGGGATGGTGCGCAACCTCATCAGCGAGGAGGCGTACTACGCGGAGAGGGGGCGCGGGGCGGAGAGGGACGGGACGCCCGTCCACACCTCGAAGGCCAAGAAGCTCCAGGAGTCGTGCGTTGGGATAGACATGTCGAAGGCGCCGCGCGCGACAGTCGAGAGGCTGGTCCCCCTCATCGCAGCCGTCAGGAAGCCCGCGCACCTGGGCGCGAACGCGCTCGAGCTAGCGTTCCTCGCGGATGGTAAGCTGGACGCCTTCGTCGACATCCGCGACAGGATGAGGGTGGTCGACTTCGCGGCGGGCTACCTAATAGCGAAGGAGGCTGGCGCGGTCATGTCGGACCCGCAGGGGAAGCCGGTCAACACGAGGGTCTCGCTCGAGGAGAAGTTCAACGTGGTCGCCTCCTGCAACGCCACGATCCAAGAGCGCATCATGAAGTTGCTCAACCCGTTACCCAAGGGGACCTAGAGAACTCGGCGACGCTCCTGTAGAGCTCGTCCGCTGGCGGGCTGTCGGGCCTCTTGCGGATCATCACGAACCTCACCCCAGCCGCGCGCGCCGCGTTCAGGTCGTTGATCCTGTCTCCCACGAATATCGTCTCGGCCTCCTTCGCGTCGAGGCTGCCCAGCGCCATCTTCAGTTGGGCCGTCCTGTCCATCGAGTCCTCGCGCGTGAAGACCGAGGCGAAGAACTTCCCGATCTTCAGCCGCTCGAGTATCATGTAGCACGCAGCCCTTCCTTGCATCGTGACCAGGGAGAGCTTCATGCGCCCCGAGAGGCCGGAGAGGGCGTCGAGCGCGCCCTCCTCGAGCTTTGCTTCCGGGACCGCCCGAGACTCGTATTCGTCGATAGTCCTCATCATCGGGCCGAGCAGCAGCGGGGCCTTCGCGATGATGGTCTGCACGTCGAGGAAGAACGGGTTGAACTGGAGCGAGGTGCCCGTGAGCCTCTGCAGGTCGGCCCTCACCTTGTCCCACTCGACTGGGAGCGAGATGAGGGTGCCGTCCATGTCGAGGACGCAGTATCTGGCGCTCGAGCCGGCCACCGGCCTAGAGCACCTTCACTTTCGACCCGTCGTCCTCCCTCCAAAGGTACGCGCCGACGTCCATGTCCCTGAGGAGGTAGTACCCCTCCGGGAGGAGGTCGGTCTTCGGGGGCAACTCGCGCACGTCCTCGCCCATGCCCAGCCTGACGTAGAGGTCAGCGAGGTTGGCGTACTCCGGAAGGCCCAGGTGCTTCACGGCGATGTACCCCCAGAGGGGCATCGTCGAGTGGAACTTGCCCGAGTCGACCTCGGTGATGCAGGGGCTCCCGCTCGCAGACTCCTTGACGTCCACCGAGTATGCTCCGTGGGGCCTGGGGTCGATGGCCTTCACCGCGCGCTGCCCGACGTCGTTGAGCCGCGGGTACCGGATGGTCCTCGAGACAGAGGGAGTCCCGGTTATTCCGGAGGGCGAGATGTGCTTGAAGGGGTACTCGAGCCTCTCTCGGCAGTAGGAGGTGACGAGCTTCCCGTCCTTCCAGATGCTGTCCCACGCGATGTTCCTCCCCGGGAGGTACTCCTGCAAGATGAACTCGCTATATCCGACTCCGCCCCTCTTCACCCAGAGCTCGATCCAGAGGGCCGCCTCGCGGGGGTCCTCGCAGAGCAGGCTCAGCCTGCCTCCCGCCCCGTGCCTCGCCCGGGCCCAGAGGGGCTGGCCGAGCTTGGCGAAGGCCTTGCCGATGTCGGTCTTTGCCCTGATTGGGAACGTCTTTGCTACTGGGATGCCATCAGCTTTGAGCCTCCTCTCTGAGAGGAGCTTGTCTTGTCCGACGCGCATGACGGAGGCGGGCGGCAGGAAGACCTTGCACGGTATTCTTTCCCTGGCGCCCGAGATGACGTAGGCCTCGCTGGAAGGCTGCGGATGGAGGAAGTCCGCCCTCTCCTTCTTCGCTATCTCCGCGACGCGCTTGACGAACGACGTGTCGCTGTGCCGGGGCGTGAGGTACCTCGCGTCTACATCCGGATAGAGGAGGTGGTACTTGTTGAAGTCCGTCCCGACGATGTAATACTCCCTGGAGGAGGCGCGCAGGGCGCGGACGAAGTTGACGCCGGCGAGGCCGCCTGACCCCGTGACGAGGACGCGCGTCGGCTTCAGCTCAAGCGCCCCCTGACATCTCCATCTTGAACGCGGGGCCTGACGGCCTGACGAGGAGCTTCCCTGCACCCTCCTTGCTCACCGACCCTCCGGCAACCTTCACCTTCGCTCCGGCTTTCGTCTTGAGGATGAGCGTCAAGCCTTTTGGTGGGCGCCCGCCAAGGGTAATCAGCCTGCCGCTCCCGGCCACTTTGAGCGGCACCTCGCGGGCTCGCCACCACTTCGCGATGTCCGCGCCGCTGCCGACGAACACGTTCTTCCGTCCTCTAATCTCCTTCAGAATCTTCCAGTAGATCCTCCCGCCCCTCATCCTCACGGACTCTTGGTGCCAGAGAAGCGTGAACAGGCCCTCGACCTGCTCCACCATGGCCATCGACCTCATCACGTCCTGGAGACCCTCACTCTCGCTCTTCTTGAGGTATCCCCAGAGGGTCGTGTCCATCAGGGACAGGGGGAGCTCGAGCAGCCTCATCGGCCTCCACCCTCCGTCGGGCGGGTGGAATGGCGTGGCGAGTCCTAGCTTGAACCCGAGCCTGTCGGTGTTCCCCACGGTGGTGTCGTAGTCGAAGCCCGCGCCCTCCATGACCTCCCAGGACTTTGCAAAGTCGAACCTGAGGTAGTGCTCCCTCAGCCCTCGGGGGCGTATCCCGATGCCTGACTTCAGGCGCTGTACCGCCTCGTTCATCTCGGTCGCGGAGTCGTGCGTCCCAAAGTCCCCGTGGAGCCCGACCTCCCATCCCTTGTCGTGGAGCCTCCGGGAGGTCGCCCTCACCTTTTCGAGGGGGTAGTTCGCGGACATGAGGTAGAAGCTCGAGCGGAAGCCCTCGGCGCCCTCCTTTTCGCCGATGAGCTCGAGGTTGTAGTAGAGCGAGACAAGGCCCTTCTTCCACTTCGCAAGGTCAGCCCTGCTGAAGCGTTCCTTCACCTTCAGGATGTGCTCTCTAGGACGCTCGATGTTGTCCACGTCGTGGGTGAGGCAGACGGCTAGGGGGGCGGCGTCTGGCCATCTGGCCTTTCGGACGAAGAAGCCGTTCTCTTTGATAGCAGACCGCTCGAGCGACGCAAGGAAGCTCATCACGTGGGCGTCGAGCGAAGGCGTGGCCGCGTCCTTCGGGGGTGTGCCGCGGAGCACCGACGAAAGCTCTTCGACGAGGCCTGCCGGGACATCCTCGGGGCGTAGAGAGCCCGACGGGAGGCCGAGGCTTCCCTCGAGAAAGAACGCCGAGTATGCCGACTCCCTGAGGGTCAATTCGCCTTTGCTCCTCGACCCACCGGCGGGAAGAGGGCGCCGAGATGCGACTCTATCCTGCCCTGCACGTCCTCGAAAGCGGCCGTCGCATCGATTACAGGATAGCCGTTCTTCCTAGCGATCTCGAGGTACTGCTCCCTCTCGGACTCGAGGACCTCCCGTGGGTAGTGAATGTGGGACACCCTTTGGTCGATGACATGCAGCGACTTGTCCACAGGGACGTTGAGCACCAGCGCGAAGGTCGGCCTGGGCGCGAGGTAGAGCCCGGAGATCGGCTTGACCGGATAGCCCAAGGCCTTGTACTTGACGTAGGTGCTCCAGATGAACCTGTCGTAGATCACGACCCTTCCCTCGACCCTGCAACCCACCGAGCTCGAGAGCTGGAGCAGGAGGTTGTCGAGGAGCGAGGCTACCGGCCTGAGAGGGTTGCCGCCCCGTTTGAACTGGAACTTTTCTCCGCCGCCTCCCCCGCCGCCCACAGCAGACGATATCGCGGCGAGGCGCTCCACGAAGAGGTACCTGTGGAAGGGCATGACCGTGCACCGGTACCCTCGGTCCTCGAGCCACCTCCCCGTGACCCTCGAGTGCGACGACTTGCCGCTCCCGTCGATCCCGAGGAGGGCGATTGAGCCGCCCTTCCTCCCCGTCCTCACCGCATATAGGGCCCTCCGCTGGAACTCGTCGTTGAGGAAAAGCGCGCCGACCAGCAAGAGAATACCAGCCGACGGGAAGACGAAGGCCGGCGTCAAGGTGACTAGAAAGCCACCAAAGGATGCTAGGAAGACTCGGAGGGCGTTAGGGACGTCGTTAAAGGGGTCAAGGCGTTTGGCAAAGCTTCGGGCTATTCCGTATGCGCAGAAGGCTGCTCCGAAGAAGACGGCCAGCAGGAACCCTGCAGTCGGGAAAACGCGGGAGAGCACGACGGTGATCGAGAAGAATGCGGTGGAGACGAGTTTCATCTTCATGAGACGTTCATGCACTCTCCTTGTTGGCTCCCAGCCAAGTCCCCTTAATTATCTCGTTCAGGAGCATGAGCGCCGAATTCTCCTAGAGTTCGGCTGCGGTTTTTACTGTGACATGTTTCTGCGCGGCCCGCCGCAGTTTTGCATCTTCGGTTACCAGGGAGACCTCTTGATCGATTGCGGCCCGCAGGTAGCTGGCGTCGTAGAAGGTCAAGCCCTCGTCTTCAGCGAGCTCCAAGGTCTTGCCGATGTCCCCAGGACTCATCGAGACTCGTTCGACCAGAGTCAGAATCTGCTCAGTAGTCGACGCGAGGCTCGCGAGCTCCTCCCTCGTAAGACTTTTTGAGAGGTAGCCCTCCTTCCAGAGGATGTTCCCCATCTCGTACATCGTCAGGTCGAGAATGCTGAAGCTTCCCAATTTGGGAACAAGCTCGCCTCCCAAATTCTTCATCATCAGCATGAGAGAACTGGCGTCCAGCAGGCATTCGGTAGAATCGCTCACCTTTGATCCCGTGTCTCTCTCACCGCTCTGATGATATCCCGGTCGGAGACCTTGCTGAGAATCAGCTTTGCCTTCTTCAAGCCTTGAGAGAGTTCTTCCTCCCTTCTCCTCTTAATCTCGTCTTGGAGGGCTTTCCTCACCGTCTCACTGACATTGATTCCGAGTTTGCTGATAAGCTCCTTCGTTTCCTTGTCCACTCTCACGCTGACAAGCTCTGTCATACAATTTATGTATGACAAGGCCATATATAAAAACTGCTGAACTGTCAAGGGAAGCCTTATTCCGACTGTAGATGCAAGCGCAAGAGGCCATGGGGACTAAGAGCGTTGCCATCTCAGACGAAGCATACAGGAGACTGGAGGCGCTAAAGAAGCCAGGAGAGAGCTTTACCGATTTGATTGAGAGAATGATTCAGCGGACTGCGATTCTCGACTTGGCCGGGGCACTGACACCCCAGGAAGGCCGGTCGATTAAGGCGACCATCGCGAGAATGAGGCGGGGCAATTCAGGCTCACTAGTTCGCGTCGGAAACAGGCCGCGAGCATCAAGGCAAGACTGAAAGCCCTGCGCCAGCAAGGGCTGAACTCTCGGATCCAGTGAAAGGCTTGAGCTCACAAATCTCACTTAGGAAGACGGGGTTGGTCGTCTTCGGCGCCCGGATCGCGAGCATCTTCACCGGTCTGATCTTCCTCGTGATGATGACGCGCTCCCTCTCGGTCCAGCAGTTCGGGCTTTACGAGGTCATCACCGACATCATCGCGTTCGCCGCCTATCCCGCCGGCCTGGCCGCCTTCTGGGCGACGAGGGACATCGCGCGCGGGAAGCTCCTCGGGAAGACGGCCCTCGTCCTCAACGTCGCCCTCAGCGCGCTCGGCGTGGCCATCTACTTCGGGCTCTCCTACTTCAGCGCGTCGAGGATCCCCTCGGCCAACCTCGCGACGCTCCTCTTCGCGGTGCTCCTGGTGCCGGTTGCCTACTTCAACCAGGCCGCGAACTCGGTGGTCGCCGGCCACAGGCCGGTGGTGCTGGGCTACGCCGTGATATTCTCCGAGGTCGCCAAGCTCGCGGTCGGCTACCCGCTCCTGATAGTGTTCAAGGTGGGGATAGACGGAGTGATACTCGCGGTCATGGTGGCGAACCTCGCCCAGTCGATAGCCTCAGCAGCGCTAGCGGGCGACGCGACCTCCAGCCCCATCAGCCTCGAGCAGGGGAGGAAGTGGCTGGCTCACTCCTGGCTGCCGATGCTGACCACGCTCCCGCTCTACCTCGGCCTCGCGGACACGTACATCGCCTCGCTCGCAGCGGGCGACACTGTCCTCGTCGGGCACTACCAGGCGGCGTTCTCGGTCGCCGGACTCGCCGGGTACTCGTTCTACCTCGCCTCCGCGATGTATCCCCTCCTCCTCAAGGGCGGGAGCGACGAGGTGACCGCGATGACCCTCGACCTCGCGTTGGCCTTCGGGATCCCGATGGCGGTGGGGGCCGCGGTCCTTGCTGCTCCCATACTCCACCTACTCAACCCGGAGTACCTCGACGCGAGCGTAGCGCTGGGCGTCCTTGCCCTTGCGGCGCTGGTCAACACGGTCTCCGCGGTGTTTGACACCATCCTCCTGGGGAAGGACAGGGTCGACGTGAACGAGGACGCGAAGTTCAGCGACTATCTCAAGAGCAGCATCCTGTTCGTCGCGAAGGTGAACATCGCCCTGACAGCGGTGTACCTCGGGGCGGTGCTCCTCACAGTCGCGGGCGGGATCGCATACAGCGTCCCCATCGCCACCACGCTCGACGTCTGGGCGTTAGCGCAGTTGTCCGTGTTCGCCTTCTTCATACTCGTGAAGGCGAGGCGCGTCCGCAGGGTTGGGAGGCTCGTCATCCCCCGCTCGATAGAGCTGTACGTGGTGGGGGCGGCGATAATGGCCGTCGTGCTCTACATGCTCCAGCGCTTCATCGTCTATGGCGGGGGCACGTTCTTCCTCGCCTTCGAGCTCGTCGTCGTTAGCACTGTCGGGGTCTGCGCGTACGGGGCTTTCGTCCTCGCGCTCGACAAGACCCTCAGGGAGTTCATACTCAAGGCGCTCAAGGAGAGCTTCGCGTAAGCACCGGAATCACTGCAGCTCACTCCCCGAGACAAGGCGCTTCAATTCGGAAACCTCCTTCGTGTTCAACGACGTCAGCTCGTCCTGCTTCTGCCTCACCCTCGCGGCCCACTCCGCCCTAGCGGGCCCGGAGCAGAGCTGCCTGACCTTCTCCGCTACGTCCTCGACGGTAGAGTCCGCGTAGAGGAGGGAGTCGCCGAAGAGCTCCTCCACGACCTCCTGCCTCGACGAGACGATGGGGAGCGAGCTTGCGGCAAACTCGAAGAGCACGTGGGAGAGCGTGTACGGCTCGTCGGTGATGTTGAGGGCGAAGTCGGCGGACGCCTTCAGCGACTCGTACACCTCCCTGTCGAGGAACCCAGCGTACTTCACGTTTGGCGGCAGGGCCATCGAGGCGAACCTCCTCTCCAGCTTCTCCTTTGGGCCGCTGATCACGAGCGAGACCCCGTCCTCCCTCTCCTTTCCAACAGCCGCTGCCTCGACCTCCAGCCTCTCGAGGGGGTGGCCCCCGTGGGACGCGATTGCGAGGAGGGGACCCTCGGCCATCTCTCGCTTCAACGCCTCGTCAGGCCGGCGCTGGTTCTTGGGGACGTAGTCGTGGTACACCAGGACGTCCCTCGCCCCCATCTTCACCAGCATCCGCGCCCAGAGGCTGTGAGGGGTCGTGTTGGCGTCGGCGGCGCGTGAGACGACGCGCTCGAGGAAGGCAATCCCGCGCGAGAGGGGGCTTCTCCCTCCCAGGGTCTTGACGCTCCATATCGAGTGGTGGTCGAGCACGAGCCTCGCGCCCGTCAGGCGGCAATAGAGCAGGCAAGTCAGAGGGCAGAAGACAGGGGGGTTCTGGGCGTAGACGACGTCAGGCCGCCTCTGTGCTAGAAGAACCAGCGTCCGGAAGAACAGCGCGAGGTAACGGATCGGGGCAAAGTAGCGCGGGCCGTAGAGCACAGTAATGCTGGCGCGCTCGGCTCCCACGACTTGCGCGAGTTCATCCAATCTGAACCCGAACGGAGCCCAGCAGAGAAGGAATGTCTTTGGCAATCTTCCTCGGTCTTGAGGGCCTTCGCATCTCCGGCCATTAAAGCATGAACAAAGCGCAAGCAAGCGACTAGAAACACAATCAGATTGATGCCTGCCGTTGCGCTTTTATAGGTGCATGCATATGCACATATATGATGACGAAGGTGATATCACTATCTGAGGATGCGTACCGGAGGCTGAAGCAGCGAAAGGGAGAGGGCGAGTCCTTCTCCGATGTTGTGGTGAGACTCACCGGGGACAAGCGGGGGCCCTCGCTGCTTGCACTGAAGGGGGCATGGTCGGGAGACGACTTGGAGAGTATTGGCCGGATGCTGGCGGCGGAAAGAGAGAACACGAAGGGCAGGGAGCTACGGCTCTGAGTTGGTCTGCCTAGACACCGACCTCCTAATAGGTTTCCTCAGAGGAGATGGGAAGGCCGCAGAAGTCCTGCGACTCCTCGAGGATGAAAAGAGGATTCCGACTACAACGGCGATCACCGCGTACGAGCTCCTAAAGGGGGCGCTCATCTCATCGGATTCGGCAAGGAACACGGAGAGCGTGAGAACGCTAATCGAAGGGCTGAGGGTCTTGCCGCTGACCAACGAGAGCTGCACACTTGGAGCGGACATCTATGCCGACCTAAGGAGGAAGGGTAAGTTGTCGGGCGAGTTCGACGTCTTGATAGCGGGAATTGTGGCTGAAAACAGGGAGACCCTGATTTCAAGAGACGAGCACTTCTCAGAGATGAAGGGCATCCGCGTCATACGCTGGTGATCTTTTCACTCAAGCTTCTCAAGTTCGACGCCTAGCTTCTTATCGAGCGCGTCGAATCTCGCGTTCATTGCCTTCTCAAGATGGGAAAGCTCCTGCTTCAGGATTGAGCGGAAGATAGATTCGATTCTAGGGAGTAGGTATGCTTCGACCCACTCGGGGGCCTTCTCTGAAGCTCTTGAAGGCAAGACGCTGCGGTCCAGAGAGTTCTGGTTCCTATTTAACTCGCAGTGAGGATTTCGCCGAGTTCCGAACCACGCTTTCGTACGCCCCGGCCACTTTCTCGGCAACCTTCTCCCACCTGTGGCCGCCAGCAACCTGCCGCGCGGCCTCCCCGAGCCTTTCTGCTTTCTCCGGCGACGAGAGTATCTCCTCGAGACACGAGACCAGCTCTGCTCTGCTAGAGTAAATCAGGCCGCTGACCCCGTGCTCAATCAACGCCCTATGGGTTGGGAGGTCCGACGCCACGCAAGCCAAGCCTGAGGACATGGCCTCGAGCAAGGAGAGCCCGAACCCCTCGGAGCTGCTCGTGGTTAGGAAGATAGAGGAGTCCCCGTAGAGCTCCGGGAGCGCGCTTGCGCTGACTCGTCCATGGAAGTGTACGACATCTTCGGCCCCCAAGCTCCTCGTGAGTTCCATCAGAGCAGACTTCTCGGAACCGTCCCCAGCGATCTCGAGGCGGCAGCTGCCCCTCGGAAGCTTGACGACCACTTCAATCGCCTCCTTGACGTTCTTGCGCGGCTCCAGCCTCGACACCACTAGCACCTTCCTCAGAGATGACGAGGTCGCCGAATCCCTCCGCCCCGAGAAGCGCTCACAGTCCACGCCGTTCCCGATCACCTCCACTCTCCCCTCCTCCAGCCCGTACTTCTCGACGAGGTCGGCCCTGCTCTGCTCGCTCACGGCGAGCACAGCGCTGGCCCTGGACAGGGAGACCTTCTCAAGGGCGATGGCCGGGATGGATGCCACCTTCAAGGCGTTCCTGTAGTGGGCGAACTCCTCGAGGACCGGGGAGTGGACTGTGACGACGAGCGGCGCCCCGAAGACGAAGGCGCCGTAGGGGAGGCTCTGGACGTGGACCACGTCGTACTCCTTGACGGGGATGTCGAAGGGGAGGAAGAGGGTCTTGACGTCGTTGGAGCCCACGTAGAGGTCAGCCTCGACGCCCATCCGCCTCAGGGCGTCCACGAGCCCCTCCACGTGCGTGGCTATCCCGCCTATGGCCGGAGGGTAGTCCCTGGTCAGGATCGCCACCTTCATTGCTGCGTCGAAAGGCGGCCGCCTCGGTTCTTAAGGTATCGCCGACTTAGGAGGGGCTCGACCTCACAACCCTGCCTCCTAGTGAAACCAAAGCCCTAATCCTGGGTGGTGCGTCCAATCCTTAGCTCAGGCCGAGATGAGCTCAGGAAAGGTCAGCAGTCATTAATGCCTTTTGAAACAATCACTACCTTCTCATCCATCCTTTCGCGCTTCTTCTCTGTGTTCTCTCTCCAGTTCTCTAACCGCTTCGAACAAGAGACTGGAGTCCGTGCCCGCAGCGCCCCTCAATTCTCCAAGCGTGTTTACAGGAACGAAAAAGATGCCTTCCTCAATCTCCACAAACGCCACCTTGCTTCCTTGATGCAGACCGTACTTTCTCCTTATTCTGGAGGGTATGGTCACCATGCTCTTGCTCGTGATTGTGGCGACGTCGCCCATCTTTGCCATTCTTCAACCATCGGCATCATAGATTTAAGGGCATCATGCTGTAGTTCGGACGATCTGCATCGGGCGCCGCAGGTTAGCAGCAGTTGCATTTTATCTCAAATACGCCCACTCTATTTGTAATTCATAGCGGTTAAGAACGAGGAAGTCAGGAGACGGGGCAGATTCTGTATGGATTCCGGAACCATTCAGGAAAACCGCTATAACTCGACCGTAAGGGCTGGAGTCTGATTCGTTTGCGGCGGTTGGTAGTCCTTAGCGCGCTCCTCATCCTTGCTGGCCTACTGATGTTGCTGCCCTCCAGCGACCTATACAGCGTAGTCACGACGGGATCGACGAACACGAGCCTCCTGAACAGCTTCGGAAGCACGGACAACACGTCAACCTACGAGTCCATCGTCGGCATCGGGCTGATTGGCGTGGGGCTGGTCCTCGAGGTCTTCTCTCTCTTCACGGACGTCGGCGCGGTGCCAGGCCTGTCGGCCGCCCACAGCGAGCTCGAGGCCCTCAACCCCAGCGCCCCGCCCCCGGCCGCCGCGAAACCGGAGGAGAAGAAGCCATGAGCGCCTCCGCATCGGCAGTCCAGGTTCCCGTCCCCCCGCCCGTGGAGGAGCACGCGATAAAGGTCGCGGGCCTCAAGAAGAGGTACGGCACAGGGGAGGACGCGGTCTTCGCGCTTCGGGGCTTGGACTTTTCGATTGACAAGGGCGAGTTCATCGCGATAATCGGCCCCTCGGGGTGCGGGAAGACCACCCTCCTCAACATCCTGGGAGCGCTGGATCGGCCGACCTCCGGGAAGGTCTACATCGACGGCATAGACATCTCGAAGCTGGGGAACAAGGAACTCGCCCTGGTCAGGAGCAGGAAGCTCGGATTCGTGTTCCAAGACTTCAACCTCCTCTCGCGGATGTCAGTGGTCGAGAACGTGGAGCTCCCCCTATTCATCGCCGGCGCAGACCCTGCCTTCAGCAGGAAACGCGCTCTAGCGCTCCTCGGGAGGCTCGGCATCGCGCACAAGGCGGACAAGAACGTGAACAACATCAGCGGAGGGGAACGCCAGAGGGTCGCCGTCGCGCGCGCCCTTGCCAACGACCCGAAGATCGTGCTCGCCGACGAGCCCACCGGGAACCTCGACACGAGGAACACCGAGATGATGATGGGACTGATGAAGCAGCTTAACCGGGAGTTCGGGAAGACGCTCGTGATAATCACGCACAACCCTGAGGTCGCCGCCCACGCGCAGCGGGTGATATCGATACGCGACGGCTCTATCGTGGAGATTAGGAACAACGAGCTGAAGTAGATGAAGAAACCCATCTCCGGCTCTTTCGTGCTCGCCCTGCTGGTCATTTCTGCGACGGCCTACGCATCCCCCGCATTTGCGGCAATCGGTGGCTCTACGTCGGACACCTCTTGCACGTCCCAGACCAACCCATTCGCGGTAATAGGAGCAATCTGGGGGGTGTCGGGGTCTCCACAGAGCGTATACCCCGGCGACCAGAACGTGCCTCTTACCATAACTGTGCTCTTCTCCGGGCCATGCACCGCCCCCCAGGCGAGCATAGAGCTGAGCCTGGCTTCGTCCTCGAACCCTGTTCCGTTCACTGGGCAAGACGGTGTCACGCAGCCCAAGAACATCGCCCTGAACGTCAGCCCAAACACTCTCTTTACAGAGACATTTTACATGAACGTGGAGCAGAGTGCGACTACGGGCATTACATACTACATTCCTGTAGTAATCCAGTATGACAACAATTCGGTCTCGAGCGTAATAACAGAGCTCGCCACGGCACCTATTGCGCTCTACGGTCCCGTCCAACTGAACTTTGCAGCGGGGTCTTCACACCTGTCGGCTGGAGGGGTGGACAATTTGACGCTCACCATCTCCAACTCAGGGTCAGCTTCCTCGGGTCCGGTCTCGACCACAGTTAGCGCGCCTTCGAGCGTCACTCTGCTGAACCAATTGCCGATGACGACAGGCTTGGCACCCGGAGGGAGCGCCACGGAGGTACTGCAATTGTTCGTTCCTTCTTCACTGAGTGGGACAGCGATAACCATGTCCTTGACCGCGAAGTACCTCGACGCCTACTCGAACACCCAGACCGTCACCCAGACACTCGGCTTCATGGTCTCCTCTCCGACGGTCGAGCCCGCGTCATCGTTCGTGGTCGAGGGATCCCAGTGGGGGAGCGCGGGTTCGACGACTTCACCGCTCCCTGGAACCCAAGACACGCCATTGGTCGTGAGCATGCAGTATCTCGGCTCGACCCCGGTGACGAGCTTCCAAGGGACGGTCCAGTTGCCTGCGGGCATCACCGACCTAAACGGACGCAGCACGGCAGTCGCTTTCTCATCTGCGACTACGAACCAGTATGGGGCGATACAGCTAACTTTCTATGTCAACCTCGCGAGCTCGTTGATGCCCGGGAGCTACAACTTCACGCTGAACCTTGAGTGGAGCACGTCGCAGTCGGTCGGACTCACTCAGACCGCGGTCCTGACCCCACCCCCGATACCCGCGCTGCAGTCCCAGTTCCTGGTCGAAGGAGCGACCTGGGGCACGTCCTCTACCGCGACCGCCCCCCTCCCCGGAACACAGAACAGTCCGCTAGTCGTCACCCTGCAGTATCTCGGGACGACATCAGTCACAAGCCTGAAGGGCACCGTCACGATGCCAGCCGGAATAACCGACCTCAACGGCCACCCAACGGCGACTGCCTTTGCGGCTATCGTCTCCGCAAACCAAGTCATCAGCCTCACGTTCAACCTTGACGTTGCCAGCAGTGTGAAGCCAGGCAGCTACAACTTCTCTCTTGGGCTTTCTTGGATCACGTCAGTCTCTGTGACGCTGACTCAGAGCGCCTCCTTCTCCCCACCTCCGATCGCGGCGCCTGCGACGACCGCTAGCTTCCCGCTCGCGGTGGTGCAGGTGAACTCCACTTTGGCGGCGGGTTCCCAGAACCCCGCGGGCTTCCAGCTGACCAACCAGGGGACCGCTTCGATCTATTCGCCGACCTTCTCGCTTAACGTCGGTTCGCCCATCGTGGTCGCCTCGACGGGGTCCAGCGTCCCCGCACCGCAGCTCGACCCCGGCAAGGCCACGACCTTCGACGTGGTCCTCACCAGCGGTCCTAGCGCGGCGATCGGCGTCTACAGCGGGACGCTGACGGTGACCTTCACGGACTCCAACGGGGCCTCGCACACGCAGACATTCCCGCTTTCGTTCACTCTCAAGGGCACCGTGATACTGATCCTCCAGAACACTCTGGTGTCCCAGACCACCACCGGCTTCACGGTGACGGGCTCCATCCTCAACGAAGGGACAGTTCCCGCCTACTACGCCTCTCTCACCGGCCTTTTCGGGCCGAACGTGGGCACGGCCGTCTACATAGGAGAGGTCGACCCCAACACGCCAGCCCCGTTCAGCGTCACGATACCCTACATCGCCGCGACGGCCTCCACGACGACCACCACTAGCACCACCTCCGCGGCCAGCAGCCTGAACGGGACGGGATTTTCGACGACCGCCTCGTCCAGCACGTCTAGCACCTTCATCTCAGTGAGCACCAGCAGGACGCTCACGGGGAGCTTCTCGAGGAACAGCAGCTTCGTGCCAGGCGGTGCAGGCACCTTCGGCGTAGGCCGCACTTCGACGGGCGCGAACGCCTCCGCGAGCATCGTGCTCACATTGAATTACAAGGACGGCTTCAGCGCGAACCAAGTCTTTGCCTTCACCGTCCCAACGACGGTGAAGACTGCGAGCCAGCTCGTCGGCGCCGGCGGAACCGTCACGACCACGAAGACTACCACGAGCGTGGACTACACGACCTACGTCGCATATGGAGCGGTCGCGGCCGTCGCCGTAACGATCGTCGTCGGGGGCTTCCTCATGAGGAGGTACCGGTCGAAGAGGTTCGCCAACATGCCCCAACAGGACATCGAAGAGAAGTCGGTGATTTGACCGAGAGCGACGCCGGAAGGCGGGTGCCCAGCTAGATGCGGCCTGTCGGACTCGTAAAGTACGCGATGCGCGCGCTTACAGAGCGCAAGCTTCGGGCCGTCCTGACGATACTAGGCATCGTCATCGGGCCCGCGACCATAGTCTCTCTCGTAAGCGCGACCCAAGGGTACAGCAACGCGAGCGCCGCGCAGTTCTCCTCTCTGGGGGCGACCACGCTCTACGTGGCGCCGGTCGGTCGGACTACGACGCTGACCGCGGTAGACGCGTCGGCCATCGGGAACATGACCGGAGTCCTCAGCGCCATCCCCTACCAGCAGCTCAACGGACAGATCACAGACGGGAGCACCAAGATAGGGGCCTCGATCGTCGCCGTCGACTTCTCCCAGCTGGCCACGGCCTTTCCCAAACTCGCCCTCTCCCAGGGAGGGGCCCCCGCGAGCACGGACACCTTGGGCGCGGCTATCGGCAACTCCATCGCATACCCGAACGTCTCGGGCGCCGGCAACTTCACGGTCAACCAAGTGGTCACCGTCTCAGGGGTCGGCAGGTCGTCCGGGTTCGTCATCGGGGCTGGAGTAGGGACAAACGCGTTCGGCGGCTCGAGCTCGTCAGCTTCCACCGCGCACTCGTTCGTCGTCACGGGCATCTTCGGCCCGTACGGGTCGGGGTTCGAGATCACCCCAGACACCACGGTCTTCATCCCGCTCGCCTCGGGTGAGCAGATTCTAAAGAGCACGACCTTCACGGGCATAATGGTGGTCGCAACGAGCCCAGGCGCGGTCACCGAGGTGACCAACGAGCTTACGGCGGCCTACGGCAACAACATCAGGACGACATCGGTAAGCTCCCTGCTCTCCTCGATCCAGTCTGTGACCTCCGGGACGTCGACCCTGCTCGAGGCGGTCGCCGGGACATCCGTCCTCGTGGCGTTCATCGGGATAATGACGACGATGCTGACCTCAGTCCTCGAGCGGACCAAGGAGATAGGCGTCCTGAAGGCCCTCGGCTCCACTAGCAGGGGGATAATGGTCGTCTTCATCGCCGAGGCGATCGTGACCGGCCTCATCGGCGGATTCATAGGCGCGGGGGCGGGATACATGCTCTCGTTCCTCGTGATAGGGGCGCTCAGCGGTACGCTGAGGGTCCCAGGCTTCGGCGGGGGCGGTGGAGGGGGCGGAGGCGTCCGAGTTACGTCCGCCGCAACGGCGGCTCGCGGAGCGACGGGCGGAGGAGGGGCGGGGCCCTCCTTCGTTGGCCCGGCGGCGTCGTCGGCCTCGTCGACCCTGGCGATCACGCCTGCGGTCACGCCCGAGTTGTTGTTGCTCGCGATATTTCTGGCGGTGGCCATCAGCACCTTCGGCGGGCTCATTCCGGCGTGGCGGGCGTCGAGGATGAACGCGGTGGAAGCGCTGAGAAGGTCGTAGAGTCCGCAGAGCCGCCAGGCGAATGCAACCCTTAAATGCGACATGTACATGTAAATTACGCATGGCGGAGAGGAAAGTGGTGCAGACGGAGCTCGAGAGCAAGGAGTACGACATGCTCGCCTCGAGCGCCAAGTCGAAGGGGATGACGATAAAACAGGCGGCGAAGGTCGCGATTGTCGAGTGGGCGGTCTCCTCGAGCAACATCGCTGACGACCCGCTTGTGAGGCTGAAGCCCTTCAGGTTCAAGGTGAAAGTGAAGGCGGATGAGATCGACGAGGTCCTTTACACTTGATGGGCTCTCGCGTGTTCGTAGATTCATCAGCCTTCAAGGCATACTATGACCAGGAAGACGATCTCCACGAGAGGGCTCGCGCCTGGATGGAGACTCTTGGGTCGAAGGAGTCTAAGACCAAACGGCTCGTGACGACCGACTACGTCCTTGACGAGACAATCACCCTCATCATGCTCGCCCACAGCCACGGTAAAGCCGTCGAGTTCGGCGAGGCATGCATCTCGTCCAAGATACTCGCCGTGGAATATGTCGGGAAGGAAGGTTTCGCGGAGGCCTTCAAACTGTTCAAGCAGAGCAGGGACAAGGCCTGGAGCCTCACGGATTGCGTTTCCTTCGTGACGATGCGAGCTTCGGGGATACACCAGGCTTTCGCGTTCGACCCCCACTTCAAGCAGGCGGGCTTCGACGTGCTCCCGTAGTCCGCGACAGTCCCCGAACGCCGACGTCCTTGCGGCCGGATTGATTCCCACAGGCCCGTCCCGGTGTTGGGGGCGTCCGAGCCGATCCGGGGGAGGCGCCGAGGAGGTCGTAGTCTAGCTTCCGTACGGCCTGAGCCCAGACGCCAGAGCTTCGTGGGGGGCCAGTCCCCCCGTCCATCCTCTTTCCAGTTTCGATCGCACTGGCCTCGGGCGCCACGCCCCTTGATCTTCCCCTGAAGAAGCGGTAGAGCAGGCCGAGGTCGAGGGCCAGGACCGCGGCGAAGAGGAGGTCGCCCAGGAGAGGGTTGATCCCGAAGAGCGTCGGCAGGGTCGCAGACAGGCCGAAACCGACGATGCCCGCGTCGAACGCCATGCAGACCCTCCTGAAGGTCTCGACCGCCACCTTGCTCACGATGAACATTCCGATGGGAATGCCGAGGAGGACGGGAGGCGAGATGACCTTGAAGATCGATAGGCTTTGAGCCGTGAAGAGTCCGAGAAGGTAGTAGGAGACGCACGTCAGATAGGACTCTGCGATGCGTACCTGGGCGACGGCGGCCTTGAACTCCTGTTGTTTCAGACCCTGGTTGTTCCAGAACAGGGCGATAGGAGGGCCGGAGATGGTCGTGATTGAGTAGAGGAGGCCGACGCTCAACCCGAGCGGGACGCCAGCGCGAGCTTCGCCCTCGAGCGGTCGCCTGAATCCCGCCGCCTGGAGAAGTATCAAGGGCAGGATCACTACGTAGACCGTGAAGCGTATCCACAATGGGGCGACGTCGTTGAGGATGAGGCTGCCGACGATGACGCCAGGGATCAGCGCGAGGATGACTGGAATCGTCCGCCTGTATGTTGCGGTGATGTTCCTCCTGCCGGACAGGAATAGCATGAATGTGTTGATCCCTGCCTCCAGGAGGATGTAGGCAGGGTTGAGTATCTTGTTCGCGAAGACGAGAATCGCGAGGGGCGTCGAGAGGGAGGAGTAACCGTAGCCGAGGCCTCCGTTGACCACCGACGCCCCCAGTGAGAGGAGGACGAAGAAGACGACGACACCCAGGGAAAGGTCGAAGGCCGCCACCTGTCATGGATGGCAATCAAGCATAATTATATGTAATTAGACCCGGTCTGCGACAAGGCATGACGAAGTACACGTCCGTCTCGATCCCGCTGACGCTCCACAAGAGGCTGGAGAAGCTGATTGCGAAGAAGACCGGCTTCAAATCGGTCTCAGACTATGTAACCTATGTCCTAAGAGAAGTGGTCGCGATGCACGAGATGAAGGACGTTCCCGAGCCCTTCACGAGCACCGACCTTGTCGAGATCAAGAGGCGCCTCCAGGCCTTGGGGTACCTGTAGGTAGAGGCGCATGTCAAACACGCCTCACGGAGGCAGGCTGGTCCAGATCAGGCAGTCGTCGAGCAACCCCGAGGCCTTCAGCGAGTTCACCGAGGAACAGCGCCTGACCGTCTCAAGGGAAGTCGTCCTGACGGTGGCAAACATTGCTAACGGCGTCTTCAGCCCGGTCGAGGGATTCATGTCAGAGAACGACTATCTCAACATCCTCGAGCAGGACAGGCTGGAGAGCGACGTCCCTTGGACGATACCTCTCCTGCTTACGACCGACCGTCCGACTCGGGATGGAGGCAGCCTTCTCTTGGTGGACGAGAGCGCCAACCCGGTGGCTATAATGAAGCCCGAAGGGACGTTCAAGATATCGAAGCGCGAGTACGCCAAGAAGATCTACGGCACCGAGGACGAGGCGCACCCGGGCGTGGCGAAGGTGTGCGCGGCTCCTGAAACCGCGATCTCGGGGAAGCTGGAGGTCGCGGTCAGGCCTGACTATGGCCAGTTCGCCGACATGACCCTGATGCCGAGGGAGACGAGGGTCCTCTTCGCAGAGAAGGGATGGAGGACGATCGTGGCGTTCCAGACGCGGAACGCGCCGCACATCAACCACGAGTACCTTCAGAAGACCGCCCTTTCGATGGTCGACGGCCTCTTCATCAATCCGGTGCTCGGGAGAAAGAAGGCAGGGGACTTTCGGGACGAGGTGATACTCTCGTCATACAAGGCTTTGACGGGGGGTTATTATCCCCGGAAAAGCGTCGTGATGAGCGCCCTCCACTATGAGATGCAGTACGCGGGGCCGAAGGAGGCCATAATGCACGCGATAATGAGGAAGAACTTCGGGTGCACCCACATCTGCATCGGAAGAGATCATGCCGGCGTCGGAAGCTACTACGGGCCCTATGCTGCACAGGAGGTATTCAAGGAGTTTCCTGACCTAGGCATCACCCCCTTCTTCTTCAGGGAGTTCTATTACTGCAAGAAGTGCGAGGGGATAGCGAGCGAAAAGACCTGTCCCCATGGAGGAGAGGACAGGCTCAGTTTCAGCGGTACGAAGCTGAGGCAGATGTTCTCGGAGCGGAAGGTGCCCCCGAAGGAGTTCATGAGGCCCGAGGTGGCGCAGGCAATACTGAAGTTCGACCACCCGTTCGTGGAGTGAGACTGAGAGATTGAAAGTCGCTGTCCTCGGTCTGGACTCGGTCCTTCCGGAGCTGCTCTTTGACAAGCTCCTCGACAAGCTTCCGAACTTCCGAAAGATCTACGCCGAGGGGCTGCACGGCAGGCTGAGGACGTGCGACCCGCCCATCACTGTTCCCGCGTGGATGGTGATGATGACGGGGAAGAACCCCGGCGAGCTCGGAATCTACGGCTTCAAGCACAGGAGAGGCTTTTCGTACAACGACGGCTACATCGTGACCTCAGCGAATGTCCGCGCCAAGACCGTCTGGGAAGTTCTTTCAGAGAAGGGGAGGAGGTCGGTGGTGATTGGCGTCCCACCTGGCTACCCGGTTAAGCATGTGACGAACGCCAGCACGGTGTCCTGCTTCTTGACCCCTTCAACAGACCGCCCCTTCACCAACCCTGATGAGATGAGGGACGAGGTAATCAAAGCGGCAGGAGGGAAGTACATCTTCGACGTGACGTTCAGGACGGAAGACAGAGCAGAGGTGAAGAAGGAGCTCTTCGAGATGACGGAGAAGCGGTTCGACGTCGCAGAGCACCTGGCCAAGACCAAGCCATGGGACTTCTTCATGATGCATGAGATTGGGTTCGACAGGCTGCACCATGCCTTTTGGAAGTTCTTCGATCCGAAGCATCCAAAATACGTAAAGGGAAATGAGTACGAAGGGATTGACGTCGAGTACTACTCCATGGTGGACAGGCGCATCGGGAGGCTTCTGCCTTTCTTGGGCGAGGACTGCGCGACCTTCATCGTCTCTGACCACGGCTCGAAGGCTATGAAGGGAGGCTTCTGTGTGAACCAGTGGTTGGAGCAGGAGGGGTACCTTAGGTTCAAGAAGAGACCAGAGAAACCCACCGAGTTGGAGAAGGCCGAGATAGACTGGAGCAGGACGAAGGCCTGGGGATGGGGAGGCTACTACGCCAGGATATTCTTCAACGTGAAGGGCAGGGAGGCACAGGGAGTGGTCGACCCGTCTGACTTCGAGGCAGAGAAGAGGCGGCTCTCCGAGCGGATCTCGAAGATCAAGGACGACGCAGGCAGGACCATGAAGAACTGGGTCACCGAGCCCGCAAGACTGTACGGGAAGGCGGTCGGGGACAAGCCCGACCTGATGGTATATTTCGACGATTTGGACTGGAGGTCTGCAGGGACCGTCGGGCACGACTCGCTCTATCTCGCCGAGAACGACACCGGACCGGACGACTCGGTGCACTCGATGGACGGGGTATTCATGATGCGCGAGCCGGGGCGCGACCTCGAGGGGCGCGAGGTGAAGGGAGCGAGAGCCGAGGACGTGGCCCCGACGCTCCTGACCCTTCTCGGCCTCGACGCAAAGAGCGCGGGCTTTGGTGGAAGGATGATAGAGGACGCGCTCGGAAGCGAAGCGAGGTGACGGGTGAGACGAAGGAGGGGTTCACGCTCTGGATGACCGGCCTTCCGGGGTCCGGCAAGTCGACGCTCGCGGGCCTGCTAAAGGCGAAGCTCGAGAAAGACTACGGCATGCGAGTCGAGATTCTTGACGGCGACGAGGTGAGGAAGGGCATCTCGCGCGACCTCGGCCTTTCGAGGGAGGACAGGGAGGAGCACGCCAGGAGGGTCTCGTTCGTCTCGAAGCTGCTCTCGAGGAACGGGGTCGTCGCGATAGTCGCGCTGATCTCACCCTACCGTACTTCTCGAGAAAGCGCGAAGCAGATGATCGGGCCGGAGAGATTTCTGGAACTCTACGTGAAGGCGTCCCTCGCGGTATGCGAGATGAGAGACCCAAAGGGGCTCTACGCCAAAGCCAGGAGAGGGGAAATCACCAACATGACAGGCATCCAGGACCCATACGAGGAACCTGCCGACGCTGACATCGTGGTGGAGACCGAGAAGGGCTCCCCGGAGGCGAGCGCGGCGCTGGTCATTCAGGAACTACAAGGGCGGCGCAGGCTATGAGCCGCGGATCTTCCGCAAAGGTCAAGTCTGCGGCAGGAAAATAGGAACTATGAAGCGGTATCAGGTCACGCGGAAGTTTCAGGGACCTGCCCCAAGAGATTCGCAGAAGACCTCGACATCAGGCCCGGAGACTCGATAATCTTTGAAGAGTCCGAGGGCGAACTCAAGCTCGGGAAGGCCGCCGAGGAGAAGACCAGCCCCAAGAATTATGGACCGCGATCGATGCGTTCGCGAGAGAGCTGAAGAAGATAGGGCCGCACGTGGAGGAAGCAGAGTCTGCTCTGATTTGGGATATTTCTCGACACATCGATACTGAGTGACGGCGGCCTCAAGCTCGTGCGCGAGGAGATAGTGTGTCGGCGGGAGAAAGGTGACGAGTTCTTGGTTTCGTCGTAACGCGCTTCCAACTGGTCGGGGGCTACACTCCCGCCCGGCTCGACTCCTCCGGATACGAGGCGTTCCTGAAAGCCCTTGAGGTCCAGGTCGTCCCGCTGACAAGACGAGATGCCGAGAATGCGGCCAAATTCAGGCCAGTAAGGGCTGACTTGCTCGACGTGATGGTCGCGCTTTCCGCCAAGCGATAATAGACGGAAAGAAGCAGGCGCTTGAAGAAGAGGTTCAAACAGGCCAGAGAATGGCGTATCAACGTTTGCTAGTGCTCGATGCGTTTCTACTTGCCTTGGGAGTATCGCCAAACCGTCGAGAGGTAGAGGCGGTAGAAGAACATCTTCAGCCACCACGAGTGCCGAAAATTCTTCTTGAGGAAATGCGCATGTCCTTTCAGCATCTGAGCCTTTCTTGTTGATGCGCTCTCGGCACTCATCCTGAGTTCGTCGTGCCTTATCACCAAGTCAAAAGCAAAGAACAACCTAGCCCCGGCCCTCCGAGCCCTCAATTGCAAGTCCGATTCCGCGTTGAAGCCAATACCCTCGAAATCGGTATCGAACCTTGCCTGGACTTTGGATTTGTCGAGCGCAAAATTCGAGCAGAAGTCGACGTATCCACTCTTGCTTTGCTGAGGAAATATTTGTCCCGCCAACCACCAAAGGAGTTTCGATAGTCGCCTGTGCTCGAATCTCTTCCCACTCGCATCGATGACTCGCAATCCCACGATCTCCCCACGAGTCTCAATGTAACGAACCAACTTGTGCGCGAACTCTATGACATCGCCCACTATGTGAGTATCATCCCCTAGACAAAGGACCGCCTTGTTCCTTGCCCTTTCAATGCCTATATTCCAAGCATTTGCGCCCCTCCTTTTGTCACTATGGTCCAGTATTATTTGAGAACCGTAAGCGGTCCGAAGTTCATCGCTCGTTCTGTCCGACGAATCCTCAATTACCAAGATTTCGCACTCAATCATCAAGGGCTCCAATTCCTTCATTAGTCCCATCACGATTTCTCTTCTGTTATAGGTAGCAATAACTATCGAAAGAGGAATCATGACATCTTAACCGTCATGTAGCCAAAGAGTGCAGCCATGTATCGCGTGTATTGGTAGACGATGAAGCCAAGAAACACCTTGGGGCCGAACTGAGCGAAGAGTCTCCTCTTCCGCCAGTAAATGAGGCGAATGGGAGCAATCTGCCAAGCTCCCTTCCCAGGATTCTCCTCGAAGAACAGATCTATCACCGACCCATAGTAGACGAACTTTCGGACTATCTGCCCTAGCGTCTTCGGTTCCCCAAGATGGGTTATCCTTGCGTTTATCTCGGCAACATTATGCTTCGTCGCTATCCTATTCCTTATATCATAATCCTCACCTGCAACGAGCCGTTCGTTGTAACCCCCGACTTCCGTAAACAGTTCTTTTGAAAAGAACGTGGGGGCCGTGTGCGCCCAATCCCCCGTTACAAGCTCCTTTTCTAACAGACGCACCCTGGCCCAAAAGCTGACAGTGCTATCGGAGAAGTTGTTGACGACCACTGCGGGATAACCAGTTTCAGCCTTCGCTACCGCCTGCTCAATTACTTCGGCACTGAGCACAAAATCGCTGTCGACCCTATACACGTACTTTCCCCTTGCTATCATCACCCCGTAATTCACTTGCTCGCTTCTTTCTGAGTCCGGGATTAGGATGATCTTCGACTTGAACCTCCTTGCTATCTCGACCGTCTCGTCATTAGAGTAGTTATCCACGACTATGATTTCAAGATTAACATATGTCTGAGATACAATAGAATCCAAACATCTCGGCAGATAAGCCGCGCTGTCTTTCGTCGGGACGATTACCGAAACGAGCGGCTTCAAGTCTCGACTGATACATAGACCTGATTCACATATATGCCTTGACTGTCGCGATCTAATCCTCGAATTAGCAGGTTGATAAATATCAGTTCAACTCTTCAAATCCTGACGCAGTATGCCCTTGGAGTCGGCCATCACCTTCGGGAGAAAGGCCCGTCGAATTGCCTTGCGGGCTTTGCATTGCGACAACCAGTTTTCATTACACGGCAATCCTCATCAGGCCGAGCCTTCATGGTCTGGAGGGCGATTGACATGCAAGACGTGAGGAGACTCCGCCAGGCAACCGGTGGGCTTGGCAGAATCTCAGTTGTTCTATCCCTGATTCTCAGCTATGAAGAAATGGTGCTTAGAACGAGAAGTCTAATGCCAACAGAAGAGCAAACCACAACGAATGGTGGGAACCGGCTTTGACTCGAAAGACCCGAACGTACCTGGAGCGGGTGCCGAAGAGTGTCTTCGAGGAGCACCTCGCGCTTTTTCCGATTATCACAACTGACATAGTAGTCACAAATCATTCAAGGTGCTTCCTCTTGCTTAGGAGGAATGCCAACAATCATGCCTGGCGCGGGGAATGGGCAACGCCGGGAGGACGAATACTGAGAAATGAGAGGCTGGCAGACGCCGCAGTTAGAATTCTCAAGAGGGAGACGGGTTTGAAAGTCGATGTCTCGATGATTCACTTTAGGGGCGTAGTCGAGATCATCACTCCAAGGGAGCACGCTGTGACTTTTGTTTACAGGACCCGCTCGGATACCAACCAAGTATGGTTAGACCGGACAAGCTCCGAAGGTCATTGGTTCCCAAAGAATGCATTACCGAAACAACTGAGAGAGGAGTACAAGACAATCCTGTTGAAGTGACCAGCCGGGGGACGCTCTTCAGAATCAGTTTGAATTACTTGGTAATTTTACTCGTGACAAAATCCTCTGCACACTTAGCAATGTAGTCAGCCTCCTCCTCATGTATTTCCTCGTGAAGGCCTATGAAGAAGGAGTTGCGCATGATTAACTTCGCATTCTTCAATGAACCGACAATGCGGTGGTCATATAGGGCCGCGCTCGGTTGTTCGGCGAGGTTCCCAGCTGCGACCGGCCTGCTGTCAATTAGTTTGGCAGAAAGAAATTGCATGAACTCCCTTCTTCCAAACGGTGCACTCTTCCTTATAGTCAGTGGATACGCAAAGTACGAGTTTGTCGTGCCGGGTCGCTCTTCGGGAAGAATTAGGTAATCCTTCAGATGCGCCAGCTTGCGGTTCATTCTCTTCGCAATGCGACGTCGGAACTGAACAAGGCGTTCGAGCCTTGGCAGTTGATGTATCCCGAATGCTCCTTGAATTTCAGTGGGCCGCAAGTTGTAGCCAGTCTCATAGAATAGGAATCGATCGTCGATTTCCTTGTACTTTGCAGCAATCGCCTGATGGTTCCTCATTTCTCTTATCCAGCCGTGTGCCCTCTGTGACGTTACCAGGTCCATAAAGTCGTCGTCGTCAGAAAGCACCATTCCGCCTTCAATCGTAGTAATATGATGAGAGAGATAGAAACTAAATGTCCCGCAAAGGCCAAAGCGCCCCACGTGCTTTCCGCCAATCCTCGCACCGTGGGCCTCACATGAATCCTCGATGAGATGTATCCCCTTCTTATCCGTGATACGACGTATTTCGTCGACTTCGCACGGATTTCCCATGAGATGCACTGCGATGACGGCCTTTGTCTTCGGCGTTATCGCCTCCTCGATAGTAGCTGGTGAGATACCGAAATTCTCCGTCTTGACGTCCACGAGCACCGGCGTGGCGCCAATCGCTAGGAGTGGATACACCGTTGTAGACCAAGTGACGGCAGGACAGATGACCTCGTCTCCCGGCTTGATCCGGTCGCGGAAGTGCCTCGATGAAAGTGCCGACACTGCGAGAAGGTTTGCAGACGAACCCGAATTAGACATGACGCTCCTTCCCGTCCCGACGTACTCCGCAAACATCTCCTCGAACTTCCTGACTTTCTTCCCCATGGTGACGTATGTCGACATCAGAGAGTCCAGCGACTCGATGACTTCGGCTGCGCCAAACTGAGGAACTGCCAAGGGAATCTTCGTCTTCCCCGGCACGAATTTATGACGGGCCTTGGATGCGAAGTACTGCTCTATCCTCTCATTAATCTCTTCAATCAGGTCAGGCATGTGAGTATTCCCAACCCCTTTACCAATGGGCTAAAATTGTTTCTCGAAACGGTGGCAGGGAGGGCTTCTCCTCTGGCTGTCGCCGCAGCGCAACTGAAGTCCAGGTCCCAAACAGCGGACGGCATCAACAGCAAATCCAAGAAGACCACGACTGCTCTTGAAGTCTCTCTTCGTTCTACCGTTTATCGGTGCCAAAGAGCTCTATCGTTCGGTCCAGCCCCTCTTCCAACTTCACGGTTGGCCGCCAATGCAGAGCCCTATTAGCCCTAGTCGGGTCACACTGCATGAAGGTCGGACCCTCATCAAATGCATTGTCTATGCTTAATTCAGCGCCCATTTTATTTGCAATGTACGATGCGACCGTCTTCAGCTTGGTCTGGACTCCTGTCCCAATGTTGATTTCGCCGACATACTCGGACTCTATCGACGCCCTAAAAGCACTCATGAGATCGCTCACAAAGACGAAATCCTTCGTGACCTCGGCGCCTCGAAGAGCGATACGGCCCTCCTTGGCCTTCATTATCGTAGCCGGGATGAAATAGTCAAGGCTCTGCCCGGGCCCGTACACGTTGAACAGGCGAAGGGTCAGATAGGATAATGCGTGGTTCTCGAAGAAGAGTCTGCAAAGGCTCTCCCCGAGTATCTTTGTTGTGGTATAGGTATTCTGCAAGGCGAGCGGGTGACTCTCATCAGTGGGGATGTACTTTGGGCTGATACCATAAACGTGGGCTGTGGAGGGAAAGATGAATCTGCTTGCGCCGCTATTGAGGGCGAACTTGAGCACGTTATGAGTCCCGTGCACGTTGACATCAAAGGCCAACGATGGGTTCTCGTCACATTGCTTGGGTGCAGCCAAGGCCGCGAGGTGGATGATGCAATCGAATTTGTCTCCTAGCTTAATCAGGCTGGAGTAGTCCCTGATATCCGCCACGGCAAGTTCAATGTTAGAAGCCGATTTGAGTTCAGTCCTCTCGAGCGACTTCGGCACATCGATGCCAACGACCTCAGCGCCACTCCTAGAAAGCGCCAAAGCGAGGTTTGTCCCGATGAACCCGCCTATACCGGTAATTAGGAATTTCATTGAAGTCAACTCAGCTTCCGCGCAATCGACTCCTGTACCAGGCGACCGTATCTCTGATTCCTTCATGCAACGACATCCTTGGGGAATAACCTAGCAGACTCTGCGCCTTTGAGATGTCCACCTTGCGAATCCTCATTGCAGACGGCTTGGTGGGGTCGAATTTGATCTCTGCACCGCTCCCAACGGCCTCCAAGATTATCTTGGCAAGCTGCCCCGTGGTGCATGGCACGCCCGACGCGATGTTGACGGCGTCACAGTTCGCGTGCTTCTCCACTGCGAGCAATGCCCCTTGAGCCAGGTCGCTCGCGTGCACGAAGTCTCTCACATCGCCACCATCACCCCACACCACGAATGGATTCACCCCGGAGACTGCCCGAGCTATCATGGCAGGAATCACGTGAGATGTCCCTTCATCGAAGTCATCGAACCTACCATAGGCTCCTGCTGGCCTGACTATAGCAACCTGGAGACCGTAATTCTCGGCGTAAAACGTGCAGAGCTTTTCGGTGAACCTTTTGACCCAACCTATTCCGTAGTACATCTCATAGGGTTCGCCCGTCCACGCCTCATCTTCTTTCACCGGCAAGTCTGAAGGAGGATAAACGGTCGTACTGCTGAGCACACAGAGACGTTCAACTTTCTCCTTCGCACAAGCATCGATGACCTGGGTGGCGATTATTGCGTTGGGAGCGACCAAAGCGGCAGGATCAGCCATAGCAAATGGGATTCCTCCTGTGACGCCTCCAGCGTGGATTACTATTTCTGCACCCTTGATAGCACTCCGAGTTGCTTCGCCCTCCATAAGGTTGGCTGTGACGAATTCATCCGCAAGTTTGGTAAATTCAGTAGGCGGTCTTCGATGAATCACCGCCCTAACTTTGGCGCCCGTCCCAGAAAGAGCATTCATGATATACGATCCGTTCAGACCAGTCGCGCCTGTCACGGCCACCAGTTTGTCGCGGAAGAAATCCGAAGCCAATCATGCATAGCGTTCAAAATACATTATAAGAACCTTGTTTACTGCAGAGCTCAATTGCAGACAAAAAAGCCCAATGCTTGGGCCCGGAACAGGCTGATAAGAAACGGAATTTATGGTGCAATATTACAGCAGATGAGAATCGACCCGTCAATCTACCTCTTCGGTGAAGGGGCGCACATGAAGATTCACTTCGACGCGCCTGATATCGAGAAGGAATTCGGGGAGAGGGTCATCACCTTGCCCATCTCTGAAGACGGCAACACGAACTTCGCCGTGGGGGCGGCGCTCGCGGGAATCAAGCCCGTAGTTGATGTCATACTCGGGGACTTCCTTTATCGAACTCTCGACAGCATATGCAACACGGCAGCGAAAATCAACTTCGTCCTAGGAGGAGCGATGGACCCAAGGACCATAGTAATCAGGGCAGAATACTTCATGGGTGGGCCTACAACAGGACAGAGACCGGAAGCCATCTTCGCACACATCCCGGGGTTGAACGTGGCAGTGCCGTCAGCACCCAACGATGCTCGTGGTTTGATGCTGACTGCCCTTAGGACACCTGGCGTGACGCTCTTCTTCGAGGACAGGATGATTAGTGACGCAAACATTGACGAGTCTGACCAAAATCTAACCTCCAACAACCCCATCCCCTTTGGTTTTGCGAGGCGGAGACTCGCCGGGGACCAGCTAACAATTGTATCCTACGCGCTGACGATGTGTCAGGTGGAATCTCTAGTTGCCCAGCATGGAATAGAATGTGATCTTATCGACCTTAGGACGGTGGCGCCTGTAGACTTTGAGACCGTCTGCGAGTCCGTTTCAAGGACAGGAAAGCTACTGATAGTCGAACCTGACATAAAATATGGAGGTGTCGGGGCAGAAATCGCTGCCGAGGTCCAATCGCGTTGTTTCAACAGCCTCAAGAAGCCAATTGAAAGGCTGGGCGCGCCCAAATCAACCATACCTGCCAGCCAGGCACTGCACAAGTATATGTTACCCACCGATGAGGAGATACTTGCGGCGATAAGGAGGTTATCGAATTGATGGAGACGGTCGTCGAAATTGAGCTCTACAAGAGGATGCTGAAGATACGTGTCCTCGAAGACGAGCTGCAGAGGCTCTGCCTTGAAGGGGACGCAGGTGACTTGCACTTTAGCAAGGGCCAAGAAGCGATATCCGTCGGGGCCTGTGCTGCGCTGCGTCCGACCGACTATATAGTGACTCATCACCGGACGATTGCACACTCAGTGTCTCGTGGGATGCCCCTGAAGCCGCTTGTAGCCGAGATACTCGGAAGGGAGAGCGGTGTGAATGGAGGAATGGCGGGGGAGATGCACATCAGCTACCCGAAGTTACGTTACATGTTCAGCTTCCAGCTCGTCGGGACATGTGTGCCCGTCGCAGCGGGACTCGCTTGGACAGTGAAGAACTACCTGAAGGGTTCTGACATTGTCGCCTGTTTCTTCGGCGATGCGGCCACAAGTAACGCGCAGTTCCACGAGGGGCTAAATATAGCGAGCGTCAGAAAGGCACCCCTGTTAATGCTCTGTGAGAACAACGGACTGGCGGGGAATATACGCCCTGAGTTCTACCTCCCCACCAAGACCATCGCCGAAAGGGCAAAGGCATACGGAATCGAGTCCTCTCAGGTTGACGGTAACCACCTCGATGAAGTAATGCAAGCCGTGAGCGAGGCCTCTACGGTAGTCAGAGAAACATCGAAACCCTATATCGTGGATATGAATACCACCAGGCTCTGCTGGCACAAGCAAGGGCAGCCTGATGCCAGGAGCAAGAGTGAATTGGCCGAACTCGCAAAGAGGGATCCACTCCTCTACGAGGAGAGGAGGCTGGAACTCTCCGAAGCCCAGAAAGAGGATATCAAAGCAGAGATCTCTCAAGAAGTTAAAGAAGCGATTCAGTACGCGCTTGGGGAACAATTCCCCAGCCTCCCGTCGGCGAAGTAGACATGCGATTCGCAAAGATTGGTTCCTCGGTGACGAAGCTTACCTAGCCGAGGACGTTCGTAGGCGTCACCACATACAGGCAAGTGTCTTGTAATGACAAACATGCAACAAAGAGCTCTGGCAGTAAGCTAGGTTGTCCACTGCGGTTCCCGAGTGAGCCAACGAAAGAAGATGCTCGCATAGGACGCTTCCGATGTAGGCCGCGGCCCCGGTATTCAGAATTCTTTCCTCCTTCACGCATGCCGCAAGAATCTGAAAGCATATTTCCCTATCCAAAAAGAGTTGTATTTCATCAGTTGAAAGACCTGTGCGCACACGATGTTCTGGTTACCATTGGTTGGAGAATGAATCCCAATCGTCGTTACCGAGCAATAGCCTCTTCGAAGAATTGACCCAAGCGTTTGCGCATGTAGGGAATTGAAAGTCCACCAGCGCGTACCGTTTCGATTGCATTGGCAGCAAGCTCTTGTCTTGTGCGCTTTTGGTCTATCAAGGTTGAAACAGCTTCCACATACGACTTCAGAAAGTCGTCGTCACTGAGTCCTCTGATTATGTTCTCAAAATCCCAAAACGGCACATGGTTCCGAATAGTGAGTTTTCCTGTATCGTCTCTGTGAGGCAGCAAACCATCAAACTTATCCGTGACGTAGTCCGGCATGTCCCATGAATCGGCTCCAACTACGGGTAAGCCGTATCCAAAGGCCTCGCCGATAGTTAGTGCGACTCCACGATAGGCGGGGAACAACATGATATCACTTGATTCGTACAACGCCCGCAGCTCGCTCTTTGGAACGAATTGCTCGTAGACGGAAACGTTGGGAAGGCCGAGCACGTCAGCGAAGTTCTCCTTCACAACCCGTGGAATGTAGCTTCGCATCACGAGTCTAATCTTGTTCCCATATTGTTTGTTTAGAAGTCTGAAGCTACGAAGAACATCCATCCCGCCCCTTATTGTGAAGGCCGCGTGAGCATAACTTTCATTCTGCTGATAGTTCCCGGAAGAAACGAAAAGCAGGTTCACTGTTTCCTTCTCCTGCTTCTGGAAAGGGGGTGGCAAAGGAACACCAATCATGAAAGAATCAACCTTCTCCTCCACTTCCTTCTCGGTGAGAACGCTTAGGTAGGTTGCTATGGATGTTCGACTGCTCGCCAGGATCTTCTTGATGCTCCTTTGCAGATACAGGGTTCGCTGAATAGCACGCCTGCTTGCAGCCTGCGGCGAGACATACTCTGTATAGAGTATCGTAGGCACTCGATTGAACGCAGTGTATTTCGATAAAGAAAAAACCAGAGACACCTCAGAGGGTCTTCTGAGCGAGGCAAGTCTCTCCCTTGTCAGTAGGAAACAATCTCTTAGGAAGATGATACCACCAGTGAATCGATTCTCTTTATAGAACAAGCCACTCCCCTGCTGGACTCCAATGTTGGATGATTGCTCCATTACGCTGTGCAACTCTGGGACGAATGAGTATCCCACTGGAGGATTGCTTGCAACAATTTTGTAGGCGAGGTGGACCGGATTAGGGAGCATGAGCAGAACTGCCCTGGTCAACTATTGGTTTCTTCGCCGATGTGTAGTTAAGTGTTGAATCACCAGTGCATCTAGACTCGACTTGATGGTTCATCCGCAAGAATCCGGCGACTGGGCGGCCCGTTCACAAATGAATCGTGTCGCTGCCTGCGTAGCCACAATGCAGCTAACGGGATTCAAAGCCGTAAGGCTAAATGTTATGCCGTTGGACAGCCTAAAAGGCCGGCAGGCTAGCCGTTTCGATGGTCACACAGCAAGATGGAGCAAACAAAGATAAGTCCATTTGATGACTGGGTTCTCTACATCACGAACCACTTCACCCATCCCGTATTCGAGGCCCAAGCCGCGTCTCCAAGATACCACCTCGCGAGAAAGCTCTCAGAGAAAGGACAGAAGCTACTGGTCTACTGCCCTATCGGCCGCCACGTCGGAAACCCCTTTTGCGACTTCGTGACCAACCTATTCCCAAAGAGAATCGTAAGCAGGAATACGGTCTACCTCTTCCCTCCGGTCATTGTCAGCCCGGCAAGCGCGACCACACCTCTAACCCTCGTCATGGGGACCCTATTCATACTCGCATACCTCACTGTTACCCGAATCAAAGTCGCGGCGCAATACAGCACAACAATCCTCGTGGGGTCGGTTGGCGCCGTGATTAGAATGAGAAAGAAGATACCTTTCGTCGCCAACTACGGCGACCCCGACTTCGTGAGAGAACACGGTCTGGCTAGAAAGGCTTTCAAAATCTGCGAAGACCTGGTCATGACCAGACGCAATGCGTACGCAATAATCTATGTTGATGAAGTTGTGGGCAAATACATCAAGGACAACTTCCCCGTTGAAAGGACGCTCTTTCTGCCGAACGGAGGGTACGAGGTGGGCTACACTCCGCCTGCAGTCGACTCGGCAAGCGTCGTCTCGCTCAAGAGAAGGCTTGGGTTGGAAGGCAAGTCGGTAATACTTTACGCAGGTCAGATTACGGCTGTGTATCGTCTGGACATCATGGTTTCGGCAGCACCATTCATTGTGTCACGAATTCCAAATGCGAAATTTCTCGTCATAGGCAGTGGCCCAACCCTTCACTCGCTAATGAAGTCCGTGAGAGCTTCTCATCTTGAAGATCGCTTCATCTTTGCCGGATCCATTCCATATGCAGAACTTGGTCCTTATCTTGCCCTTTCAGACCTATGCACTCAACTGCTAGACGATTGGTGCATGGGCACAAAAGTTGTGATGTACATGGTTCATGGGAAAGCGCTAATCGCAGGCGGCAATTGGTTCCAACAGTACGGCAAGTTCCTCAGAAACGGAGAGAATTCAATTCTGATTCCCCCAAGCGCTGAAGTATTTGGCGAAGAGACTGTGAAAGCCCTGCTGGATCCTATGCGAAGAGCTCGGATTGGGGAATCAGCCTGGATTACCGTGCGTCCCTATACGTGGGACGAACACGCCGACGAAACTTTGCGACTGCTCAAAGCATCAGTGAGCGGTTAGGCGTGCCCTAGCGTTCGGCGATGCACCAAGTCATCATGTAATTCATTGTATCTGTGTGATTGTATACTCCCAAACGCTCCGCTTCCGCCCTCGTAATAGGATTTGTTCCTTCAGGGCCTCTATCCGAGTGATTGTAAGTTAGCCTTAGAATTTCGGCGTTCCCCCACCCGTCGGAAGATATGATTTTGAAGTCCTCGAAAATGGCCTTGAAACCATCGGGAGAGAACCTGTAGTAATCTCCGTAGTTTCCACCGTGATGAATTGGATAGATGAAGACTGACGTGCAAATGCACAGACCGCTCTTCTTGAGGACTCGCCTAACCTGTTCTACTGCTATCCATGGATGCCGAAGATGCTCTAGAATTTGATCGAGGACGATGATGTCGCAAGATTCCGGCCGATAGGGAAGATTCTCTACATCCACGCGAGGATAGTCAGGTGCAACCTGAACAGTTGCCCCCAATAGTCTCAGCATCTTTGCAATCGTGCCCTCACTTCCACCGATTTCGATTGCCACTTTTCCTCTGAAGAATTCAGGTCCGAGGCTTTTCAAGAGAACCGAGTAAATCGAGTTGTACATTGGAATCCTCAACCAGTTGACTGAGTCATCCATTGGCAAGCCTCCTGCATCGTTGTTAACAGCGATTGTCTTGCGTTTCGGAATGGGCATTATCTGTAATTCTATCCCAATTCGCTCGAACGCGTTGCGCATCATCTTGTTGATCCTGTAGAGGGAGTCTTTGGTGTTCATCTTGTTTGATATTTTTCGTAAGCCTTTCATCCGCTATTAACTTATTGATAATGAAGCGAGAGTCTGTAATCTCATTGGCGCGGTGGCGCGAGTTTAGTTTGAACCTGAAAGGAATGGTTTTCGAGGAACGCGAATCTAATCCTTCTTGATAGCTTTGAAGTAGATTTCTTCGAGTCTTTTGCCCGCGATGTCTAGCGTGTATTGGGAAGCGAGCACAAGCCCCTCCCTCCCCTTCTCGTCCAAGTACCCGGGGCGGCGGAGTCTGTCGAGAAGTGTCGATGCTCCGAGTTCCGAAGTCCCATCAACTAAGAATCCTCCAGACTGCTCAGTCTGATTGGAGGCGTCCCGCTTGAATGCTGTAACTGGTCTGCCGCAAGCAAATGCCTCGATTGTTGCCGAGCCTTCGTTGAGCTTCTCAAGCCTGAACGGGAAGAAGAGCAAGTCGCTTGCGGAATAGTACAGCGGAAGTCTGGAGTGCTCCACTTGTCCTAGAATGTGTACTCGTCCAGTCAGGCCTCGATCACGGACATGGCCCTCGAACTCAACTGCGCCTCGACCCCATCCAGCAACGTAAACTGCTATCTCGTCACCACCAGCATATACTGCACGTTCGATGACGTCAATCATTAGGTACGGATCCTTTGCGAGGAGAACAGGGGTACTTGGTTTCGCCGGAATATATGTCACGCAGAGGATATTTTTCTTCTTCGCATCAAATCCGAGGTTTCGTTGCGCCTCCTGCTTGTTCAGCTCGTGGAAGAGAGCGCTATCGACTATCGGGGCGTTGAAGAATTCCTGTTTTGTTTTCGGCACATCTAGGTCATAGACCAATGTCTTTGTTTCCGATTCATAATCGCCCAAAAGAACTGCGCGAGAAGCTTTCAAACTCGGAAGGAGTAAGAGTTTCCAAAGCAATCGGCCTGATGTGTTTGTTGGGAGCATTCCTCCTGTGTACTGCGTGACAATCGGAATGCGCTGTGCCGCAATGATGGCGGGAACAAAAAAAGAAGTGTAGTAGCTAGAATAATGCAAAACTTGGACGTTGTCGATGCTTGCCTCCCTCATGAGATTAATCGTGAACGATGGGCCCAGGAACTGCCCAAGGATTGTGGTATTGCCTCCCGCGTATGTTCGAGGTCTTAGCAAGGTCTTCGGGGCAAGCATCTTGTTGTAGGCTGGCACCCTCTTGACCTTGTGCCCAAATTTGTGAAGGTATGTTTGAGTTTTGGATAGTCCTATGGAGGGGACATACTTGACGCAAGTATGACCTTTCCTATTCAAGGCAAGACAATACAAATCGAGATATGATTCCCATTCGAGTGATTTTTCCCACGGGACAAAGCGTCCATCGAGTAGCTCTGACACAACGAATCCGATATTCATCGCTATATTGTAGCGTCAACTCGGGTGGTGAGTATTTAGGCACGTGGTAGTACCGATTGTTACCCAGCCGCTGGAAAACCGTCTTGCTTGATAAAGCCGAAGGGAGACTTGCACTGGGACGACGAATGATCTTCCCTCGACCAACACAGACTTAAAGCCGGACTCTCCGGTCCGACTTCCGATGGGATCGCGAAAGGTCAGGTTAGCGCCTCCACTCTTCACACCAGCGGACATCAGATCCATATGCAAGTCTATCGCTTCTGTGCTTCAATCCGGCTGGCTGACTTCGGGCCCGCTGGTCGAGGAGCTTGAGCGGAGGTTCAAGACCGTGGCGGGGACGAAGTATGCGGTCGCGCTCAGTTCAGGGACCGCCGCTCTTCACACCGTAACCGCGTCGCTTAACCTGAAAGGGGGGGATGAGGTCGTCGTGCCCGCGAACACGTTCGCTTCGACTGCGAACGCTGCAATATACGTGGGCGCAAAGCCGGTATTAGCCGACTGCGACCTCGATACCTTCAATGTCACAGCACAGAGCGTAGACCGCTGCATATCTGAGCGAACCAAGGCCGTGATTGTGACTCACGTGGCCGGGAATCCGTGTGAAATGGAACCGATAATTTCGCTGTGCAGGAAAAGAGGAATAACTTTGGCAGAGGACGCTGCTCACGCCGATGGCGCCACTTACAAGGGTAGAAAGTGCGGGTCTCTCTCTTATGCAGGCGCGTTCAGCCTCTACCCGACAAAGGTGATTACCTCTGCGGAAGGCGGGATGCTTGGTACCGATTCCAAGTCTCTACATGACTTCGCACGCAGCTTCAGAAACGCGGGAAGAGCCGAATTCGGTGCCGGCCCGATAGTGATGTTGGGAAACAACTACCGCATGACGGACATCCACGCTGCCATCGGTCTGAACCAGCTCGGCCACATCGACGCCTTTGTGAGGAAAAGGAACCGTCTCGCCTCCGCCTACAACGACTTGCTCTCTCATATTGAATGGATACGGCCCCAGAAAGTCGCTAAACATTCCCTGAGCACCCATTACAGCTACATCGTCCGGCTCGCGCCCGACTCGCCGCTGTCGAGAGATGACCTGGCGATGCGACTGGAGTCAAAGGGGATTGAGACGACCGTCATGTTCAGGCCCATTCACACCCAGCCGTACTTCAAGGCCTTCTCAGATGGGCCCTTCGAATGCCCGAACGCTGAAATCATAGGCCTGAAGTCCCTCGCCTTGCCGATGCACGCAGGAATGGCAGAGGAAGACGTTGAATATGTCGTAAGGGGAATCAAAGAGGCCTGAACGAATGGTGAGCGACAACGCCGGCGGCAGGGGCGCGCGCGGCAACGGTTATGCCGGCGCTACGATTCTCATCACGGGCGGAACAGGATCCATCGGAAGCGAATTGCTCAGGACACTACTCGAGCGCCGTCCCAAGCGGGTGATAGTCTTCAGCAACGACGAGAACGGCCTCTTCGAGACGAGGAGCGAAATCGGGACGCGGAGCGACGTAGAGTACAGGCTCGGCGACATTCGGGACCCTCACAGTCTGGAAACCGTGATGAAAGACTGCGACTACGTATTCCACGCAGCGGCGCTCAAGCACGTGACCTTCTGCGAAGTGAATCCGTACGAGGCCATTACGACGAACATCCTCGGGACCCAGAACGTTATCGATTGCGCCGTCAAGAACGGCGTCAAGAAATTTGTTTTCATAAGCACCGACAAGTCAGTGAACCCGATCAACACGCTAGGGGCCACCAAGCTCCTTGCCGAAAAACTGGTCATCAGCGCCAGCAAACTGACAAAGAAGCCGGTCTTCTCGATAGTGAGGTTCGGGAATGTCATCGGAAGCAGAGGATCGGTGGTCCTTATCTTCGAGAAACAGGTGCGCGAGGGAGGACCGATCACCATCACAAATCCCGACATGACCAGGTTCATAATGGCCCCGTCCCAGGCGTCGGAGCTGATTCTGCGCGCCGCCGAAGCAGCGAAGCCAGGGGAGATATTCGTCTTGAAAATGAAAACGGTGCGGATCGGGGAACTTGCCGAGGCCTGCAGAGTCTTCTTCTCGAAGCGCCTAGGTCTGGACCCCAAGGCTTTAGCAATCAAGAGGATAGGTGCACAACCCGGGGAGAAGGTGCACGAAGAGCTGATGAACGAGACGGAGATGGCGAGCGCCGTCGATTCTGACGACTTCTACGTGATTAACCCGAATCAACGTGCCGGCAATGTAATCGCCCGCAAGGGTGGACGAAGAGGGTTCTCGTCGAACGACGTGACTCCCTTGAGCACGGAAGAGATACTCAGCGAACTTTCGCAGCTCTACAGTTCCCGCATCGTCAAGCGGAAGAAGCAGTTCTCGCCTTAAATGTGGGAGTGCGCCCGTCGCAACGGCATACAAGTCGATGAAATCTATATGTCACGCCGTTCTACTGTATTCGAGAGAAGAGCCAATGGATGTCAAGTTGAGAAAAGCCAGGGACTCCGAGTCAGATTGTCTTCTCTTTTTCGAGGCAAGAAACGATCCCGAGTCACGAAGAGCCTCTCGAAATTCCGATCCAATCTCCTTTGATAATCACCAGAATTGGTATAAGAAAGCGGTAATCAATCCGGGGAAGTCCCTCTATGTGATAGAAAGTGATGGTCGACCCGCCGGATACTGCAGGGTCGAAGGTCCCGAGAATGAAGTAAGCGTCGCCCTTCTCCCGAAGTTCCGCGGGAGGGGAATCGGCTCCAAAGCGATTGCCTCGCTGAGCGACCTCTTTCCGGGCAAGAAGCTGAAAGCCGTCGTAAAGTCGGACAATCTTCGTTCTAGGAGAGCGTTCGACAACGCGGGATATCGCCTCGCAGCTCAGCACGACGAGTGGGAAGTTTGGGAAAAGTGATCTGCAGGATGTCGGCCGGGGCATCCTCGCAACGGTCTGATGGATTGGTCGCCCAGGCCGCTGGATTCACGTCCTATTTGCAATGCCTAAGCAATCACTCCTATCCCCTCCGGAGGTGAGTCGACCCTTTCCTGCTCCACGTACATCCTATACCAGAGGACGAAGGTGATCAGCGAGAACAGCTTGCCAGAGTTCAAGTAAGGGTCTTCGATGTAGGAACGGACCTTCTCCCTGTCGAAGAGCCCGGTGTAACCCTTCGCCACGACCGGGTCGAGGACCTGCGGGACCACTTCCTTCCACTCTTTCTGCATCCACGATGTTATCGGGGCTCCGAAGCCCTGCTTCTTCCTGAGGGCTATCTCCTTGGGTATGAGGCCCTTCTTCACCGCCATCTTCTTGAGGATGTATTTCGTCTCCCTGTTGCGCATCTTTAGGTGCGAAGGAATGCGCTCGACCAGTGCCGCTACTTCCTGGTCCAGCAGCGGGCACCTCGCCTCGAGGGAGACTGCCATGCTCATCCTGTCGACCTTCACCAGGATGTCCTCCTCGAGGTACCCCCTGACGGTAGCGTAGTCCACCGCGTCCAGCGGGTCCTTGCTGCTGGTGCACTCCTTTGTCAGTCCGAGGTAGTAGCTGTACGTATCCATTAGGCTGTGCTGAGAGAGATGTTCCTTTGAATAGAGACTCCGCAGCCCCTGGGAATCGTTTAGCGTCACGCGCATCGTGAACCTCTTGTCATATGATTGGTCCGCGTATCCCTTCTCGTACGCGTGCTTGGCCATCACTTTCGTCTGGCTGTTGAATGGAAGAGCGAGGAGGAGCCTCAGCGAGGGACGCCTCAAGAAGCCCGGGACCTTCGAGTAGAGCGAATACGCCCTCGGGTCGAGGAGGAACGGGTATCCCATGAACAGCTCGTCCCCGCCGTCCCCGCTCAAGGCGACGGTCACCTCGCGCCTGGTCACCTCCGAGAGGTAGTACGTCGGAATCATCGAGTGGTCGGCGAAGGGCTCGTCGAAGTGCCAGATGAGCTTGGGAAGAATCCTGAACGCCTCAGGGGATACGATGTGTTCTCGATGGTCGGTCGACAAGAACTCCGCCACCTTTCGGGAGTAAGGCAGCTCGCTCATCTCGTTGTCAAACCCAATCGAGACGCTCTTCACCGGCTGATCGGAGAGGCGCGTCATGAAAGAGACGATTGTGCTCGAGTCAATCCCTCCGGAGAGGAATGCCCCTAACGGGACATCGCTCCTCATCCTCACCTTGACTGCTTCTTCGATTGTCTTGTAGAGCATCTCGACCAGCTTGTCCTCGTCAGCCAAGGAGGGGTCTGGCCTTGGTGCAAAGTCCCAGTATTGGGAGATGCTCAGCTGGTTGTTTTCTAGCGTTGCATAGCATCCTGGCGGAAGCTTGCGAATTTGCTTGAATATCGAGAAGGGTGCCGGCACGTACATGTAGGTGAAGAATAGGTCGACCGCATCGTAGTCCAGGTCTCTCTTGATGCCGCTGTACTGGAGAATCGACTTGAGTTCCGAAGCGAAGAGGAATACGTTACCATTGTGAGCGTAGTAGAGAGGTTTCTTCCCGAACCTGTCACGGGCGAGGAAGAGCCGTCTCGCCTTCGAGTCCCATATCGCGAACGCAAACATTCCCCTGAGATGGTCCACGCAAGAATTGCCCCACTCTTCGTACGCGTGCACAATGCACTCGGTATCTGATGCCGTGTAGAACCTATGGCCTCTCGATTCAAGCTCGGGCTGCAGCTCCTTGTAGTTGTAGATTTCGCCGTTGAATACCACCCAAATTGAGCTATCCTCGTTGTGAATCGGCTGGTCTCCGCTGGTTAAGTCGATTATCTTGAGCCGGTCTATGCCCAAGCCAACGCCGTCATCGACGTAATAGTTTGATTGGTCCGGTCCCCTGTGCTGGATGGCTTGGCACATCGACCGCAGAAGCTCTCTATCTGAGATGCCAACAAAGCCGCAGATACCACACCCCATCGAGGATCAGATATCCCGCGCTCTTTATGAACGTGATGTCAAGTCTACTGCCATCCGAGTTGAACTTCGTACAGGATGAAGTCCGACCCGTTGAACACAGGCTGACTAGCTAGTATCGTGAATGAAGACGTTAATGTTTGGTTGTTGGCCGGGGTTTGGTCGATGAACTGGAGCAAAGACTGGGAGTCTGATGGAAAGGCTGTTGCACTGCTGGTGAGTAGATAGAAGAAGTTCCATCTGGCCGAAGTGAAATTACTCTCAGTAAGGTGCGGAAAGAGCTGGCTCTCGCCTATCGAGTAGGCATGAACAGAATGAAGATCCTGCACTCCTGGCGTGAATGGCCACCCATACGGCAATCCGACTAGGTTGATGGTCTGATTTCCCCCTACCGATGCAAAATAGTCTCGAACCAAGGCAGCATCGGATCTGTAACCCAGCTGGAAAGGGTTCGCGCTCGTGTAGCTGATGTTGGACGCGGCGTACCCCTGGTAAACAGGGAGTGCAATAAGGAGGAACACGACAAACACACCAAGAAGCGAGAGAATGCGCTTTCGGCTCTTCGAGACTATGGCAAGAAAGAAGGGTGCGGCCATGAAGTAAGCAGGAAGGGCTGTGTCTGAGAACCTGATAATGGTAGAGTAGTTCTGGAAGGAGAAGTAATACGGGTCAGGAGCGAAGATGAACGAGACGACGAAATACGAGCCCAAGGCGATCAATGAGGTGAGGAAAACGACCCTCGCCGCGATGTCATCGCTCCTGATGCTTCTCTTAAACAAGATCAAGAAACCCGCGAGCCCTACTACGAAGCAAATCGGCCCCCATCCAAGAACTATTCCTCCTAGGAAAATCAGAACCGTATTTGTAAGCAGTGACTGTCGGTAGAACGGAACGCTTTGCGAAGCAGTCGAAGTCGTAGTCGTCGTCGATGTGAATGTCTCAATCATCGTTGTGGTCGTGGTAACTGTCCTGTTCAATGTCGTAAACGTGGACGTGACCTGAGTCGTCATCGTCACCGTGTTTGTGACAGCCTTGGTGATCGTAGTTGCAGTAACTGGAACTGATATTGTGGGGTTTGTGACGAAGCTTTGCGCTAGCTGATTTGAAACCGGTGCAACTTGTGTCGAGAATGCTTGCGTCGGCACCGTCAGGAAAAAGGTTGCGGCAAATGCGAAGCCCAGAACAGCTATCAAGAGCACTGCCCGGGCGCCGAGCTTCGAAGGTCCGATTTTCTCCTTGCGGCGAGAGAAGGCTATTAGTGCGACAATCGCGATGCCGCCTATCAAGAAAGCTTCGTATGGCTCTCTCGTACCCGCTGCCGCCCCGAACGACGCCGCCGCAAAGATGGGAAAGGCAATCATGCCCTTCGCGCTCTTCGACTTCGCGCATCGGGTGAGGAAGTATATCCCGACCATTGCAAGAGAAAGCCCCACCGGCTCTGTCAAGAAGCCGAGAGAAAGCAGCACAAATGAGATCAGCGCGAAAGCGGAGAGCAGCGAGATGGTGATGGTCCTCTGGTCAAATCCAAGCAGCCTCAACGTCTCATAAAAGACGAGCAAGGTTACTCCAGTCCAGAAGAACAAGTAGAACGGAAGCATGTACGAGAAGGCGTCGACGCTCGTTATCCCAAGTGCTCTGAAGAGGTAGATATTCATCCAGCCAAAGAACCACCTTCCACCGTAAATCTGCCCGTGGAGTGCGTCGAAGAAGTAGCCGAACTCGTCGGAGACGAAGAAGCCGGTGGTCCAGTAGCTGTAGAACCGGTAGGCGCAGAGGACGGCCAACGCCGCGAAACAACCTGCTAGGGTCTTGGCGTCCATGGTGCGGAGATGTGCTGCTGAAACTAGGCGCAATCGTATCGCACCAAGTGTCTTCTGGGCTCCGCTCTGCATCTGGACTCCTCGAGGAGGTTGTGGACATAAGCGTTCCCGGCGACATAATTCGGCCCAACTCGAATTCAACGGTCTATCGTTAACAATCCATCAAGTTCTGACCGTGACCCGCAATTAATCAGTCAGCTATTTTTTCGTCTGGATTTTCTCCGCCGTTGGGGAGACGGTCTGCCAGCGCACGCTCGATTAGGTCGCGGAGAGCTGCCTCCTAGCGCAAGAGGATCGTACGCACAGTAGACCATCTCCTCGTGGCTTCGGCCGGGAGAGTCCCCTTGACCAAGATGCTAGTAAGGGTCTCGGCGTCACCTATCGAGGGACGATAGAGGCTTTTTACGATGCGGATCTCCATCGGGGCTTAGTCACCTCCCTGCGCAATAGACCACGTTCTTGCGGTTTGTTGGGAAGATACTGCGCCGCTCAAACACGTTTGACGAGTGCCAATATGCGCCTCTCGTACGCGAATGTTAGGCTCAGTATCCTTCGAGCAGGCCCCAAAGCTTCCCCAGCTATCGAGAGTCTGACGATATCATTCCCGTCAATGCCCCAGACTAGAGGAACGCAGGTCAGGTAAACTAGTGTGTATATCACACAGTCAATGGCGAGAATAAGGATGCTTGGCAATGCCCCTAGCGGCAAGAACGTGATTGCAAGGCCAGCAATCAAGGCAGCGACAACAATCCCAGCTAGAGGCTTCATGGGCATGCGAATATCGAGATATCTTCTGATGAAAAACAATCCCGGGACGGTCAATGCGACGCTAGATACCAGGAGAGCCAGCATTATCCCTTCGGCACCAAGACCAAGAGAGACTGCAAAGAAAAACCCCCCAACGGCAAGGCCGACCGCACTTGATACCGTAATCAGCATCGTCATCCTGCTCTTCCCGATGCCGTTCAGGAACGGCGCAAGAACGGTCAGGCCGATTGAGATTGGCAGAAAGGAAAGCCCCACGAGCCGAAGCAATACGATGCCGGGAGAGTAGGAGGGCCCGTACAAGAGGTCGAAAAGAGGCTCCGCAGCCGCAATCAGAAAGAAGACGATTGGGGTAACGATGAGCGACACATACCTGACGGCGTACGAAAATGCCAGGGAGGTGTCACCTGCAAGGCCCTGAAGTGCGGCAAAAGAGCGATACAATACGTTCGTCACCGTGCCCGAAATAACGGAAATCGCTATAGTCACATTTAGGGCAGCTTGGTAGTAGCCTATCACAGCATTCGTCGCAATCGCGGCGAGTAATATCGTGACATATTGTGAAGCCACGCCTGAAATGATGTTTCCGGCGTATGGAGGGAAGCCGTAGCTCAACATCATCTTCGTGTCTGCGAAGAATGTGTTCGATTCCCTCGACCACGGTCTCATGTGCGTGAGGTAGAGAAAGAGGGTTGCTAACGCGCCCTGCATTAAGATAGGAGAGGGTGTGCCCGACCACGGCACCGAGTACCCCGAACCCAGCGAGAATCAACCCGATGGTCAGGACAAGTTTGAGTCCGGCTTGCAGGACAGTAAAAGCGCTCAGCTCCATCATCGAACCCCAACCAATGAAAACCGAGGTCGCAGATCCGGAGATGGCCTGGCCTAAGATGAAAAGCGAAGCGATTTGGACGTAGGGCACCAACTCGGGTCTGTGCAATAGAACATCCACAAAGTATGATGCTCCATAGAAATTGACCGCCGACAACAAAAGCCCGAAGATCAGGAGGAAACTCGTCGCGCTTCGCGTTACGCTTTTCGCCTTTTCGATGTCTCCGCTTGAGACGTAATAGGCCACATATCTTGTCACTGAGATGTTCACACCGAGTCCCACAAAGAGAGATAGTAGTGAGGGAACTACAAACGCCAGCGTGTAGATTCCATAGCCATCTGGACCGAGCAACCTTGCGACGAATACGGCCGCTACAGCCGTGATTCCGGCGTACAAGAGGTTACCTACGAAGAGGATTACTGTCCCCCTCGCTGACTCTTGCGCTACCTTAATCGAGGACAACGGCGCTTCAGAAACTCAGCAAGATTCTGACGATATATAGGTGCGAAGGCATCCGGAGGCCACCCGACAAATAGAGGTTACGCAGTTTTTCGCACTACGGTGGAAAGGGTAAATAGAATTATCCCTGTGAAGAAGGTGAACAGCCCAAAGATTCCAATCGAAAAACCCATCAGCGCATAGGTCATTGTGATGTTGGTAATCACCTGCTGTTCCGAGAAGAGAACAAACGCGTGAAGAACGAAATAAAGACCGACCAACGAGATTCCGATGCCCGGGATACCGTAGAAAATGAGCGGATGTCTGATTGAAGTAATCTTCAGCGCGCTTATCATCACGTCCATTGTGTGATAAATCGGGTTATGGGTCGAAGTCTTGCCTTCGCCGTACATGACAGAAACCGGAATTTCTAGCAATCTCAGTCCCTTGCGTGACGCTTCCATCAAAATCTCCGAATCTACGCCCATCCCCATCTCGGCCGGCATTATTGTCTCGATGGCCTTTTTGTTGTAGGCTCTGAAGCCTGATTGAGTATCAGAGATTCCATTTAGCGTGACAACATTGAGAAGCTTGTTTCCTGTCTTTCGGTAAGCGGGTATGCCCTTGTTCCCCTCGTGGAATCTCGCCCCTATTACGATGTCTGCCGAATCACTCTCCAGAGGCTCAACGAGAAGGGGGATTTCGTCGGGATTATGCTGATTATCACCATCCAGGGTGACCATGACGTCTACGCCCATTTCCTTGCACGCGGCGAACAGAGAGCGCATTGCTTCTCCCTTTCCCATGTTCTGCGAGTGAACGATTACTCTTGCACCCAGCTTTTCGGCAATTTGACCAGTCATGTCATCTGAACCATCGTCGCACACGATGACCTTATCGACATATCTTTGAGCAAGGACTACGACCCTGCCGATTGTCCTCTCCTCATTCAGGGCTGGAATGCAGGCTACTTTCAATCAGAGTCGCGCTATGCCAAAGACACCCTGCATCAGTTGAGATAAGCGTTACGTCCGCAAGCAGAACTTCAGCGGTGGAGAAAGCCCTCTGAATGAGCGGCACTCAAGTCTTCTTTGAATGTCAGTCCCGAGATGATGCCTTTCAGAAATGATGTTGCGGTCTGAATTCTTCCGTCCGACGAACTGATCGTATGGTGAAGAAGGTAATATAGGCTGATGAATGGAAGGATGCAGACGCTATAAAACCTGAGGTCCCCCTTCTGATAATATCTCTTGATGACGATGATTCTGTTGCGCTCAGTGTAGTAGGACCTCGCGCTGTCCACATGGACCATCGACCAGCCTAGGTCGTGCCAGTCCTTCGCTCGAGGATTGATTACAGCAAGATAACCCCCTTCACTTACACGGTGAGCAAAATCAACTTCGCTGAAATGAATGGGGAAGTTCGTGCAGTCAAAGCCGCGCAGTCGTTCGAAGACTTCTCTCTTCACCATGAAGGAGTTGTGGAACGAGAAGGTGACTGCGTCAGAGGCCGGGATATCTGTGTGCAAAGTGTAGAATCCAGGAAACTTGCTCCTTGAGATGTATGACGTCCACACCGTCGTGGGACGACCCAAATAAAAGATGAGTGGAGCGGAGACCGCTATGCGTTCAGATTTGCCCAGCGATTCCGAAAGAAGTCGGATTGCGTCAGGAGCGAGAACGTTGTCGTCGTCCAGGAAGAAGAGATAATCCCCGCTTGATGCTGCGGCACCCATGTTCCGCGAGCACGAGAGGAGCCTCCGCTCCCTGTTTCGGATGAAACGGACGCTTGGAAACCTTCCAGATAGAATCGGCCCAACAGGATTGTCTGACGCGTCGTCGACCACCATCACTTCTAACTCGCCGTAGTCGCTCTTGAAGACAGACTCCAGGCACCTAACGAGCTTGTCCATCCTGTTCCTTGTGGGGATGACGACGGAGATGCGCGGCATCTGAGGTGCTGAACGAGTGTCGAGCATGCAGGTAGTACCGACGAGGTCGAGTTGATATCTCTTGCCGGCCCGCCGTCCATCGATATGCAGGCATCAGCCTGCCAGCTGGGCGTCAATCTGCCGCCTTAGCCCTTCTGCGAGGGTTGTTCGCGGCGCGTATCCCAAGTCTCGCGAGATGCGGGTGATGTCGGCCGAAGTGTTCCTCACGTCCCCCAACGCGGTCTCCCGCCTCGCGACCTTGGCCTTCTTGCCGATGATCGACCCCATCGTGGCTATCACGTCATTCAGGGCGACCGTCCTCCCTGCCCCCACGTTGTAGGTGGTCCCCGGCTTCGCATCTAGAGCCAAGATGTTCCCGGCGACGATATCGGCGACGAAGGTGAAGTCCCGCATTTGCTCTCCGTCCCCGTACACCTGGATCTCTTTTCCAGCCGCGATCTTGGCAATGAACTTGTTGAACGCCATGTCGGGCCTCTGCCTCGGCCCGTAGACCGTGAAGTATCTCAACACCACGACTGGGACTGCGTAGTTCCTGAAGTACACGTGGCACAGGTGCTCTCCTGTAAGCTTGGTCGCTCCGTAAGGCGAGACCGGTCGCGGCGTGGTCTCTTCAGGAGTGGGCAGGCGCTCAGAGTCCCCGTATATCGACGAGGACGACGCGTAGACGAACTTCTTGAGTCCGGAGTCTTTCACAGCTTCGAGTAGTCTCTGCGTCGCCACGATGTTGTCTTTGACGTAGTGCGAGAACGAGGTGCCCCAGCTCGCGCGAACGCCTGGCTGCGCTGCGAGGTGGAAGACATATTCCACATCTCGAAGCAGGGGCGAGAGCTTCGCAGAGGAGAGGTCCGCCTCGACCAGGTTGAACTTCTTCATCTTGCGAAGCGCAGAGAGGTTCGAGAGCTTGATTCTCTTGGGGTAGTAGTCGGTGAAACAGTCAACCCCGAGGGCGGAGTTGCCCTCGTTGACCAAAGCCTCCGAGAGATGTGACCCGATGAATCCTGCAGCCCCAGTCACGAGACACCTCATGCCGACAAGCGCCTACCGCGAGCTGCCGCGTCCCACCGCAATGAACTCTAGCCCTCCAAGTCGGTATTCGTTTGCGTCGTAGAGCCGTCTTGCATCAAAGAGAATGGGAGTCCGCATCTGCTTCACAAAGTCCCCAGGTCTCAGCTTCTTGAACTCATCCCATGCAGTCATCACGACCGCCGCGTCCGCTCCGCGGATGCAATCTCTGGCCGATTTGTAGTACCTGACGCTCTCCCCAAGTTCCCTCTTCGCCCCGTCCATCGCCATCGGGTCGCTGATCCTCACCCGGGCACCATTCTTTAGAAGCTTCTTGGCGAGCACGATGGCCCGGGACTCCCGCACGTCGTCGCTCTCCTCCTTGAAAGCGACTCCGAGGACAGCAATCTCTTTCCCTTTGATTGTGCCAAGCGTTCTCTCGACCGCGGAGAGAATGCGTTCGGGCTGCGTGTCATTGATTGCCAAAACAGAGCGCAAGAGGGACGCGTCCATCCCGAGTTGTTCCACGTATGCGCTCAACGCTCTGGAATCCTTTGGAAGGCAGGAGCCTCCGAATCCAGGACCCGCCTGAAGGAATCTTCGCCCAATCCGCGGGTCAAGCCCCATCGCTTCCGCCACCACTCCCACATCTGCTCCAGAGAGGGATTCACAGATCCTCGCGATGAAGTTTATGAAACTGATCTTGGTGGCGAGAAACGTGTTGCTGGCGTACTTGATCAGCTCCGCATTCTCAGGAGTGGTCTCGACGATTCTCGGCAACTTCGGGCCGTAGAATCTTCTGTAGAGCGACCTCATGGCCAGCCCTGAACTCTTGTCGAAGGGACCGACGACGATTCTGTCTGGATTCAAGGTGTCCTCTATCGCCGCGCCTTCGCGGAGGAATTCTGGATTCGAGCACAGACCGAAGCCCTTCCCGCAATCCCTTCCGGATTCCTTCTCCAATAGGGGCCTGACGACGTTGGTCGCAGTCCCAGGAGTGACGGTGCTCTTGATGACAACCAGTGGCTTGTTCTTGCTCCTCATGATTTCCCGCCCGATCAGCGTTGACGCACTCTTCACTTGAGAGAGGTCGATCGAGCCGTCTTGTTCCGACGGCGTGCCGACGGCTATGAAGATCGAATCCTTGTCACGGAGCGCGTCGTAGCTGCTGGAGAAGGTGAGCTTTCCCTTAGCCCGGCCGCCTCCAAGAAGCGCAGACAGCCCTTTCTCGTGGAACGGCGCCTCCCCCTCATTGAGTCGCGTAATGCGCTTCTCATCGACATCGACTCCTGCCACATCGAATCTGCTCGCAAGGCAGACAGCCGTACACAGGCCTGCGTATCCTAGCCCGACGACTCCCACCTTCAACGGCTTACCGGCGCCACTGCCGTGATATTAGATGTTGGTTGATTATTGCGGTGGGCTCCTTCCGGCCCGAACCCTTGGCCATGCTCAGCAAGGTTGCAGGTTTGATTTCGTTTCGTCGGAGGACAATCACTCTCCGCTTGCCGTCGGCGGAAGACAATGCGATGTGACTCCCGCTCTGGCGAATTGGCGAGAAGCCCTTCTTCCGCTGGGCATTCAGGACGTCTCTCCACGAGATGGGGGGAGACGCCTCTCAGATAGTGACCTCGACCGCTTCTTTCGTTCTTGTAACCCTGCCTAACTCTTCGACGATCTTCGATTCATCGGGAGATGCTTCTACGGAGTAAAGCATTTAAGTAAAGCAAGTCCTTCCATTTGGTATGGCGACCATGTCTGAAATAGGCGTCTCTCCGGTGAGCGAGAAGGGCCAGGTGACCATTCCCAAGGAGATACGAGATTCTCTCAAGCTGAAGAAGGGAGACCGCGTGGTCTTCCTAGAGGCAGGCGAGCAAGTAATCCTCCGAAAGGCAAAGTCCGAGAAGCTCTCCGAGGCCCTTCAGAGTCAGAAGCCTTGGAAGGTGGGCGCGCTCCAGTTCCAGAGGAAGCTGAGGAAAGAATGGGATTGAACGTATCCCTGGACACCAACGTCTTCGTCGGTGTGGTCAACAAGGAGCCCCTGTCCGGCGATTCCAAGAAAATCCTCGACGGAATCGACTCCGGGTCCCTCAATTGTGTCGTGTCAACCGTCGTGATAGCCGAGATGTGCGCGGGGTATCACATGGCGGGCGAGACCAAGGAAAAAGACGATTTTCTCACGCATATCGAGGCCTCTCAAAGCTACGACATAGTCGAACTCTCCGTGGGCGTGGCGGACCAGGCCGGAAGGATCAAGGCGGAGACAGGGCTCAGGTTGCCGGATGCGATAGTCGTCGCTTCTGCCGTGAAAGGCGAGGCGGAGTGCCTCATCTCGAACGACGAGTCTCTCAAGAAAGCCGCGAAGTTCATCAGGGTCTTGACCTCAAAGGAATTCGTGGATGAAACGGGCGAGAGCCGATAACCATGCGCGAGGGTCTCATTGCGCCTCTGCGGGGGCATCTCACTCGCACGTTGAGCTTAGGGGATGGATGACACGAACCTGTGAACTCGGACTGACAGATGGAGAAACAAAGTGAATCTTAACCCTTAATGAACTGTCCGTGGGACTACGCGTTGTTTGAAAGGGGCGTCACGGAAGACGAATGGAACGCTGATGATTCCCAACGAGATTCTCTTTCAACTAAGTGATTGGTCAGGCGCCTTGGCAGGCGTCATCACAGAGCTGCAGTTGAACAAAAAGGGGCAGCGATCTCTTCGGAAGTTTCTCCTCGAGTGCGCGATGGGAAGAGGAGAGCAACCCATCAGGGAGGGCAACTTGCTCGAGATGATCAGTTCGGCTGCACAGGTCGATCACGAGACTAGCAAGAACACATTCAAGCACCTTCAGCAATGTGGTGTCGTCTGCGAGTCCAAACCAGGTTGGTTCAGAATGCACCGGGTCATGGATGAGAGCACTCCGCTTGACGAGACAAGGTATTCGAAATCTCTCAGTGATCTACTGAAGCAGCCTCCAAGATACCAAGCCTTTGTTTGACGGCGCCCAGGCAACGTCTTTGTCGCGAGAAATTCGTTTTCCATGTCGACGAAGAGCCACCGTTGCTAGGTGTTCGACTCGCTCATCGCCTTCACAATCCGCTCTAGCCGGCCTAGCGCCTCGCCGTAGTACCCGCGCAACAGGACTAGCTCCGAGCGGATCTGCACCCACAGAGCATCTTGCTCTCTGGCCAGAACTGACTCGGCCGGAGAGGCAGCTTCGCGTTCGTCCATGTTGGCGATCACCAAATCCACTTCGTGGATCGATTCCCGCACGTCGCCGCTAACTTCTTCCAAAGTCCCTTGTTGCATGACAGTGTGCCCTTCCGCCGCTACAAGACGCTCAAGGTCTACTCGACATGACAAGCCGGGTCTCCGAATGCTTACCCTGGACTTGCCGATTGTTGGGAATTAAGGACCTATTGAGCATCTAAAGTCAATTCGCTTCGGATGCTCTCAACGTTGTTAGTTTGCCTCGTTCATGCTCCTCGCTTTCGGCCGCGGTCAGAGCACCCCGTTTCACCTGGTTTCTGCCTCCAAGGTGATCCCTTCTTTGCATCATCGTGTAGATGACGATCCCCCCGGGGCGATCCATGAGGCTCATGCTGGGTGACGTGGTCACCAATCGTTTCAGCTCCTGGACCAGCTCCTTGAATTCTGTAACTCTGTAGAACGGGCCTTCTCGTCCATTGATCCATGCTTCATTGGCCGCTTCAGCCTCCTCAGGTTTCAGAAGGAACGCCCGTAGGACATAGAGGCCAATTCGCTCTGCGAACTGCCAGCGTATCCTGATCTCCTCCCCCTCGTGGCTGTAGGGAAATTCGATCGCCTTATCCTCCAATTTGGTCACCTCCAGCATCACCCCCTTCACTATCTCGCTGACTTCCCTGAGAAGCGACAGCTTCTTCGCCTCGATCAGTATCGGGTCATAGTTCTCCCCAAACGCGTCGACTGCTCGCGCGATCCTCCGGGCTTCCTTGGTCTGAGCGCGTGACCTTGAGAGAAGGCTATCGACTCGATGCTCTGACGGCGTTGGTCATCAACTCTATCAGCATCCTGGCAGCTCGAACGAGCGCCTGGTACTCGGAAATCTCTGACGCGTGTTGGTTCATGTGGACGGCCAGAGCGACAAGCACTATAAGGGCTGGCTCCATCACAGTCACAGGGCTCATCTTGTTTTCAGGTTCGTTGACCAGGGTCACTAGGACCTCGAGCTTCTTCTTCTCTGCAATCTTCTTGTCGATCCCGTCCAGGACTTCCACGGTCTTTCCGATGCTCTCCTCCAGTTCGACCTTGGCTTGTGAGAGCACCCGATCCTCCTCCTTCAGCGTCCCGATTCCCTCTCGCAGCTGGCTGCATTCGTTCTGCAATCCTTCAAGTTTCTGCTTCGCCTGGTTCAACCCGTACCGAATCACGCCTAGCTCCTTCTCTGCCGCCCGTTTCGTCGATTGCAGTTGCGGAATCGCCTCTTCCAATCCTCGTTGCTCGCGCTGAGTTACGTGGAGCTTCGCGACGGCAAGGTCGACGTCCCACGTTAGCGCCGCGAGTTGATTCTTGGCCGCTTTGACTTCCTCTGCCCTTTGCTTTGCCTCATGATCCAGCGCGGCGAGCTTGCGCGCGAACTCCGACTCTCTTTCCTTGTAGTCCTTGGCCATCGAGTTGTACCCCGAGCGCAGCTCGTTCAGACTGGTTCCAAGGCCGTCGACTTGCCGTTTCAGTGTCGCCCTCTCGCCGGTCAAGTGTGTCACTTCCCCATCGAGCCCCTCCGTCTGCCGCTTCAGCGAGTCCCATTTGCGCCGTTCCTTCTCGACGGCCGATTCCAGGCTCCCATGCTTCGCCACGAGTTCGGCGATGACGCGGGGCGCGTTCGCGGGGTCGCTGCCGCGTTTCTCCAACTCCGATGCAAGCGCTTCCATCACGTGGTCGCTCAGACCCTTCTTCAGCAGCCCCTCCATCTTGGTCACGACTTTGGCCGCTTCTCCCGGTCCTTTGCCGCTACCTCGGAGGCTAGCTTCGACCACTTCTAGGTCGCGCAGGTGCGCCAGCCGGGACTCCAACGAACCGATCTGCTTCTGGAGGGACGCAAATTTCGGTTCCGCGATTTCGGTCTTCTTCGAGAGGGAGGTCAGGTTCTGCGCTAGCCTTTGGTGTTCCTCCACGAGCTCAGTGCGAGTTAACCCAGTTGACTCCACAAGGTCGGCGTATGCAGCTCCATTCTTACAGTATTCTTCCGCGTCGTCGCCGGCTTTTGCAATGAAAGGGATTACTATCTTGGTCACCTCTTCGAGCGAAGATCCAGCCTCTTCGACTCTGTCGATGATGGCCACCCCCCGCAGGAGAGCCTCTGACGGAATTTCGTGCTCCCTGCAGTATCTTGCGACCTCTCGGATGGCAGCGAGATTGGGGTCCTTCCGAGTCTGATCTTTCACGATTCCACTCATGGAGGCCCGGGAGACCCCGGTGGCGGCCTCGATCTCGCTGTACGAATACCCCATCATGTACATTTGTAGGGCTCGCTCTCTGTCTTCGTCGGAAATCCTGACGCCTTTCATGAGGCATGATGCGGAGAACCTCCTTATCTGTCTCCCTTGAGATTCAATCTCATTGCCCACCATCAGAATCCGAAGGAACGGTGAGACGTCACCAGAACAGAAGCCAACTGGTACGGAGGAAGACCATGGGAAATTCTTCGGTTACAGTGCTGAGCACCAAACGTGTATGGAGATACTCTTGCACCTGACGAAATCAGGTGCGTGCAAGTCTACAAAGGCGCTTTCCGCCGACTTGGGCATGAACTACAACGCCGTCAAGTCTTGCCTGAGAGAGCTCCAGGCCGACGGATTGGTAAGGGAGGAAGAAACCCGGTACAAGACCGGCATCTACAGGTGCTTTAGGGCCAACCAAGGCGGCAAGTTGATACGAAGGGATGCCCGTAAAGCTCGCAAGACAGTTTAGCTGTCGCAGATCGTCCTCGATGGTCTCTCGTCTCTAGGACTTCTCGAGGAAACCCCTTGCTTATCCAATAGGGCCCACCCAGCGAACGTGCCAGTACTAGTACGCCGGGGGGTAATTTTTTGGTTTGAACGTCTGAATGAACGGACAGAGGAACAAATGAATGAACGGTCGAACGATAGAATGAACGCCAATTAACCAATGTGAACCGATGACTAAGCAGTAATTCCCGTTTTCCTCGCCAACGTGCTGTCACAAAGAGGGTTCGTATCTCGACTTCGCAATCCACGTGCGGAGCATTGCTCGAAGGAACCCACACTGAAATCTCGTCGGACGACCGGCAAGAATTCCCTTAGCACATGAGTCATACTTCGCGGCCGTTGGAACTGGAAGACGCCTTCGTTTGCAAAACTAGAGCTCACGCTAGGTCTGGAAAAATAAAGAAGGAAAGAAGCTGCCCTAGCTTAAGACAGCTTCCTTACTAATATTGCTAGTTCGAGGACTAGAGTGATTGCTGCGAGTGCTGCAACTACCAGAACGTATGTCTGGTTGTTGTTGACAGCGTTGTTGAGTGAAGTCAGCTGGTTTCCGATCCCGTTGACTGTTGTGAGGTTTGTGGAGAGTCCGCTCAGAGTGTTGGTTATCCCAGTTACTCCGGTGGATATTGTGTTGAGTGACCCGGTCATGCTTGTTTGCAGACCAGTGACGTCTGTTGTGAGTGTCGAGATGCCAGAGTTGATTGCGTTGATGCTGCCCGTCAGAGTAGTGAGGCTACCCTGAATTCCACTGACGCTCGTTGTCAGACCCGTTAGCGAGGTCGAAATCTGTGCCAGTGCTGCTGCGTCGGGGCTAGATGAGCTGGTTGCTGACTGCACGACGAACGTGCCCATTCCTTCGCCAGTGACGCCGTTGGCGTCAGTGGTTCCGGCGTGGACGGCGTATAAGCCCGCAAGCGCTGTTGTCGGTAGGGTGAAGTTCACGTAGTAGAATCCGGTGTGGACTCTGGTGAACGTCCCTATGCAACCTGCTGGCGTGCTCGGTCCTGTGCAGATGTTGTGGAGTGTCCCGTCTGGATAGTGGACATGGAACGGCGACCAAGTCGCGACGTCGTCCAACGTTCCCGTTGGAGACGAAGTCAGCACCGAGACGTAGACATTGCTGCCTGTACTCGTTGTTAACGCTGCTGCTTGGATGTTGACGGTCATCTGTGCATAACCGCCGCCGCCAGTTGCCGCTGTGTAGGTGTATGAGGTCGTAGTTGAGGCTACGACGCCTCCAAAGCCCCAGGTCGCGTTGACCGTGTAGGTCCCGCTGACCCAGCCTGTGGAGCCACCAGTCACATACGTGTAGGTGTAGGCTCCCGTCCCTGTAGCCACTTGTGCCGGTCCTACGTCGACTATGCCCGCTGGACCCTTCGTCGTTACGACGACGGATGAAGACGAGCTGGACGGCGCGGGAGTAACGGCACCCGTGATCTGGACGGTTGCCACTCCAGTGTACGTTGTTGCGTTAGGTGACGCGGTAATTGTGGTTGCTGCGAAGGCGACGGTTGGTCCGAAGACCAACACGAAGGCCACTACGACTGCTGCGATGGTTCTGAGTGTCTTCATGTCAATCACCTGGTGACTAGATAGTCACCGAGACGGTTGTCGTGCCAGATATTGCGGTTCCGCTGGTCGATGTTACGAACAAGGTCACCGAGTATGTGCCGGATGGAAGCCCATAGAGTACGTTGTACGCTGTGGCGCTCGCTCCTGCTGCTACGGTGATCGTCGCTGTTGAGATGTCGACGGTCTGTCCTGCTGCGTTGTGCACGGTAGCAAAGACGATTGCCGTCACTGGTGCATTGGAGTTGTTGGTGAATGACGACTGCACGGCCTTGTTGCCGCTGATTGTCGTCGTTGTTGGGGTGCCGGATACTGTGACGCATGTCGTGCTACTGCACGACGATGTCGAGACAGAGCCGACTGTGATTGAGGGTGCTGAAGCGAGGGCTGCTGTATTGGCGCCAATTGGCTGGAGTTCGACTTGGTAGGCAACTCCGCTTGAGACGGGTTGGCTGCCGGTCGGCGTCTGGATGGTGCTTGGGACCGTGAAGGTTCCAATTCCTGCTCCAACTGCGTTGGAGAGGACTGCACCTACGACAGTTCCAGCTACGTTGCTGGTGCCAGATACGGTGTATGGCGCGAAGAGGACGTTGTAGCCCTTGCCCGCGTTGAGTGCGTGCGCCGAGACCTGGACGTTGTGCCCGGACGGCGCTGAGGTCATGTTGAGTGATGCGGAGGCCTGCAGTTCGAACTGAGCGGTTCCTGTTGCACTGGTCGAACCGAAGCCTGATGCGGTCTGTGCGAACACGCAGTAAAGCGTGCCCTGCTCGAGACCTGAATATGTTGGCATGTCAGTCACTGAGACTGAAGTTGGGCTGGGGATGGTGCCTGAGGCTGTTGTGGTGAAGGCTCCGAGGACTACGCTCGGTGCCGCTGCATCGTCGGGTGTGGCTCCGATTGTGCAAATGGACGGACTCGAGCCGCCGTTGGTTCCGGCCATCGACATTCCTAGGTCGAAGGTCGTGCCCGCCGGTAGTCCGGATCCGCCGATTGCTACGGTGCCGCCGACGTTGGCGACTGTTGGCGTAGCGATGAGGCTAGCGCCGAGAGTGAACAGGCCGTCTCCCCATTGGCCAGTGCCTACGGAGCCTACGACGTTGTTCGACTTGTCAACAGATGTGCCTGCAGTGGTCGTCGAAGTCCCTATTGCGTTCCAGAACACGTAGGTTCCGGAGGCTGTCTTGAGCCCGATGATGTGGATGCCCGCCGCACCGACTGGAATGGTCACCTGTACTCCAGGTGCCGGAATCCCGCCGGTTGCAGTGGATGTGAAGGATCCGAGGGTGGTTTCAGTACCCTGAGTTGGGTCCCACACTACGGAGTAGGTTGTGCTTGCTGAAAGTCCGTGCACTCCAAAGAGAGTTGAACCTGAGCTGGTTCTGAGGATCGTTGTCGATCCAGCAGCTCCGTTGTTCAGGGACAACCCCTGTGTGGTGCTCGAACCTCCATAGAGGTTCACGGCCAGGACGGTCAAGGTAGACGTTCCCGTGTTCACGCCATCGGATCCCGTCACGAGGTTCGCGCCGCCAGGTAGGTCAGCGGCGGTAATGGTTGCCGTGTAGGCACCATTCGTTGCTATCGTGCAGGTTCCTGTGATGGCTATGGAACCCGTCGGTGTGCTCAAGGAGCATGTGTTCCCTGAAGCAAAGCCGTGGAAGACTACTGATGGCCATGTGCTGCCGTATGATAGTGTCTGTGTGGATGGGCTCAGCCACGATGTGATGCCCAGCGTTGGCGTCTGGATTGCAGCGACTCCGCCGCCTGTTGCGGTGAAGGAGTACGTTGCAGGCGAGACAGGCGCTGGAATGTCGCCTAGGTAGGCGATTGTTGCAACGTTCGTGTTGGTTGTGGATGAGGAGCTTCCGCCGGAAGCGACGTCCCAGAAGGCGCCATACGCGTCAACGGCGGTTGTGCCGCCGAACGTGATGGTCGCACCCCCTGTGGCGGGCGTCCATGTTGCTGGAATCGTTGGAGGGGTAGAAGCGGCGAAGCCGCTTCCGAAGAAGGTCACCAAGCTGGTCGACCCGCCCTTGTAGGCGGACGCACTGGTTGTGATTGTGGCGACGGTCCCGGAGCCTCCTGGCGTCGATACGACGAATGGAGCACCGTATCCGTTCGCTGCAACGGCGCCGGTGGCAATGGTCACTGCCACGCTAGAGCTCCAGCCAGGAATGGCGTAGCTCTTCGGCAGATAGTTTCCAAAGCTGTCTTGCCCCTTGCCGCCTGTGCCGAATGGGTTGATGATGTTGTGGTTAGCATAGCTGAAGGTGTATGTGTTTGTTCCGTCTACTACGACGATGCTCGTCTGGCCCTGTGAGAGCCCGGCGCTGCCGGAGGTCATGAGCAAGTGATTGCCCGCCCCAGCACCGACGGTCCCCGTCGATCCGACGGTGACTACTGGATTGCTGAGTGCAACCCCTCCTGCAGTGATTGAGCTAGCCGCGATCGTTCCCGCTGCGAAGCCATACCCTTCAAGGAATATGGCTTGGTTGGGGGCACCGCCCATCGAGAATACAGTTGTTCCCGTCTGGGTCTGGTACAATGCGATCACGGGGTTGATGGTGAAGCTGGTTGTCGATGTCACACCGGAGGTTCCGGTGGCAACAATGTTCTGCTTTCCTCCAAGGACATCGCTTGGGACCACCGCTGTGGTGGCCGATTGTGCGATGCCGGGCCCGCTAGTGTACATCACGCCGCTGGTGGATTCGCCCGCTGGCGTCACTGTTGTCGACGTCAGGTAGGCCGTAAGTGCTGCGGGTGTTGTTGCTATTCCTGGCGTAGTCGCTCCGTTCACACCACCGAACACTGCTGCACTGAATGCGACAGTGTCAGATGCTGCGAAGCCGGTTGCGACGATGGTCACCGGGAACGACTCGTCTGGAAGGCCAGAGGTGAGTGCGCTCACGCTGGTGCTGGAGGTGGAGATCAGGACGTTTGCGTTGGTCGTGAAAGTGGTTGTTGCTGTCACTGAACCGTCAGACACAGTCACAGTCTGAGCCCCGTTCACTGTGGGTGGCACAGCAATGATCGCCTCGAACCATCCGTTTGCATCAGTCCTGATGCATGGGTTGGTAGCGGAGCATGCTTGCATGCCAAGTGGGGTCGGACTGGCCTGGTTGGTGACTCCAGTGTCTATGATGCTTGCTACGGTTGGGTAGCTTGCGGATGTGCCGAATGTATTGATTAGAGTCGTGCCGAACTCTATTCCGACGTCGGCACTCGGGCTGAATCCCTTACCAGTGATGGTAACGAAAGAGCCCACCGTGCCGGACGAAGCCGACAGGGTAACAGATGCGCTCGCTGCATGAGCCGGTGAGACCGGCAGCAGAAAGACGATACCTGCTATCCCTGCGAGGAATAACAGTCCGACAGTTCCTATTGAAGCTAGTTTGTTGTTCTGTGAGATATGCATTTGCATACTATTCACTTATTTTCGTAACTTTGAGCTTCCAAATTATTGTATATAACGCTTGTGGATGATTCGTCTATTTATAGGCAGATTTGGGCTCGAATTGACGAGTAGAAGCGCAAACTTGCCTTGTTTTCCTGAAAAAGAAGACTTCCGCCTGATTATTACCATCTGTTTCGGTTCGTGATTCCGAACCCGAATTTCGGCTCTGTCTTGCACTCTTAGGGAGCCAATTTGTAGATAAAGACACCACTGGAATTGTAGACAAGCTGGAATCTAGAGTCTGAAGGGTACAGGCTGAAGGGGTTCTGGTCGGGAGGGACCGTGACCGTGGCGATCTTGGTCAGGACGACATACGTGGGGGTGGCGCTCCCGTTGGAAGCGAACGCGATCTCATCGGGCGTGGCGAGGGGCGCGTATCCGGAGCCCCTGCCAAAAAGCAGGAAGAAGTAGTTATAATCGAAGCTCGTCACAGAAACGATGTTGCTGGGCCGCGGGAGGGTCGAGTTCATCCACTGCATGGAGACCAGAATCCCGTGCTGGACTTGGTTCGTTGCCCCGTTGTTGGTGGCAGCATCAGCGACGAGCGACCAGCTCCACGAGTTGACGACCAACAGTAGAAAGACGACCCCGAGTAGCGCCAAGCGGTAGGGAGGGGTGCCCCGCTTCGCGCGCATCTTGCTCCTCTTGACCATGGTTGGGCTCCACTGTGGTATAATCTTGTCCAAGGCGACCGAAGCGACAATCAGGAGCGGAACGAGCGCCATGTACGAGAAGCGCCAAGCGGCCTCCGAGAAGGGCGCGACCACTAGGAGTGCAACGAGCCAGATAACGGCCATCCATGTGAGCGGGTTCTTGCCCCGAATCGCCAAGTACGTTCCCGCAGCAGCGAGCACCAGCACCACGACGGACGCGAGGTCGTTCGTTATCTCTACGACCGTATACCGCAAGACCGGCCATCCGGCCATGTACTGGGACAGGGCGGTGTTGCCTGTGATGCTCCCCCCGCCCTGCGCCTGGACAAACTGGAGAAGGAGTGTGACTAGGTCAGGCCTCAGGATTGCCGCGGTCACCCCGGGGAGGACCGCGATGGCGGGTACAGCCATGCTGACGAGGCTGAACCTTTTTTCAAGGAACAGGAAGGCGAGGGGCAGCGCAATCAGGGCGGGAACGACCGTGACGAACGAGTAGTGAGAGAGGTACCCGCTCCCCAAGGCCAACAAGAACGCCACCCAGACGCCTGGGCTCCGCGGTTGCCTTAGCACCGCCGGAACGAGCCCGAATAGCAACAACATCGAGAGGAGCCCGTAGAAGTTCGCGTAGAGACCAGCGTCGAAGACGCTCCCATACCACACAAAGCCCGTGGAGACGTAGAGGAGCGATGCGAGGAGGCCTACGCGCCTTGACTGGGTCACGGAGTTCACGGCCACGAAGACCAGCAGGGGCGAGAACGCGGTGAGGATCCACATCGCGTATTGGGTGGCCACCAAGACCAAGTCCCCAGAGAGCGAGACCAGCGAGCCCATGAGTAGGTGCGCGCCATAATACAGAATCCCGCCTGGAAACATGGTGAGCCTGCCTGCCTGCAAGTCTGCCGTAATCTGCACGTGTTGCAGAAAATCAGCGCTCTGGTACTCCGGGAATATCGGGTACTTCGAAAAATGCGCGTACACAAGGAGCGCCTGCGCGGCGACTAGCCCCAGAACACAGAGGTCTGTTCGAGTGGGCTGGACGTAGAAGGTCAACTTCCGCCTTAGCGCGACGGGCGCGATAAACGCGACGAGGGCCGCCCCCAGCATCAGCTCAAGAGTCCCCGGGAAAATCCCGACCATCAGCTGCCCTCCGATGAGGAGCCCGCTAGTCCGAAAGGCGAGGACCAGTACGTCTACCGCCATGCTCAGACCGAACGCGAGGCCGAGCCGCTCCGCGAATGAGAATTCGCCACCGAGCTTGAAGATTTCGATGAACGCGGCGCCCGGGAGAAAGAGGAGGGCGACGAACTCGAGATACCCGAGGAGCAACCTGCGAGTGCCTTGTCCGGGCGCCTATAAATCCGAAGAGGAGGCGAGTTCCTGATTCCGACGCCTCAGGCTTGAGGCAACAATCGCGACTGCGAAGACGACCGTGATGAGCACGATCGGCGCGCCCAATGGGAACTCCGGGACCGTGGATGTCGTTGTCGCCGTGGAGGAAGAGGACGCTGCGCTCGATGCCGTTGAGGTGGCTGTCGTCGTTGGGAGGGTCGGCAGGGACGTCGAGTAGGTGGTGACGCTGACCGTGACGAAGGAGTTGCTGCTTGTGGAAGACGACGATGTCGTCGTGGTCGAGCTTGTGGAGGTCGAGGATGTGGTCGTGGACGAAGTTGTCGACGTAGTTGAGGAAGTCGAAGTGCTCGACGTGGTCGATGATGTCGACGAGACCGAAGAGGTGTTGGTGGTCGATGTAGAAATTGATGTTGATGTGCTGGTCGAGCTGCTGGTCGTGACGCCTGGCCCTTGGAACTCGAGCAGCCTGTTGTTGCTGCTGTCCGCCAGCCATAGGTTCCCAGAGGCGTCGAACGATAGCCCCACGGGTCCGCTCAGGCCCGTCTGGCTGGTCGTTCCCGTCCTGGAGAAGTACCCAGCCTGCCCTATGACGGTCTCGGCGGACATTCCTGAGGAGAGGTGGGAGGAGAACTCCAGCACCCTGTTGTTGCCCCTGTCCGACACCCACAGGTTGCCAGACTGGTCGAAAGCGACGGACTCGGGCAGGTAGAGGCCGCTCTGCGTCGTCTCGGGAAGGCCCGAGGTGAAGAGCGGCTGGCCGATTACGAGGGAGGCGCGCTCGCCGGAAGAGAGGGGAGAGGCGAACCCGAGCACGCGGCTGTTGAAGGAGTCGGCGACCCACAGGTTGCCGAAGGAGTCGAACGTCAGCCCTATCGGGTAGGCGAGCTGCCCCGAGGACGTCCCGGGGTTGGAGGAGCCGAAGGAGACCTGCCCGATGACGAGGGAGGCCGACATGCCGCTTGTGAACGGAGGTTTGAACTCGAGGACCCTGCTGTTGAGGGTGTCCGCGACCCACAGGTTGCCGCTCGGGTCGAACGCGACGCCCGTTGGGTAGTTCAAGCCCGAAGGCGAGAGGGACGGCGACGAGGTCCCGAACGTGAGCTGGCCGATGACCACGCTGGCGTTCATTCCGGTGGTGAACGGGGGCACGAACTCGAGGACCCTGTTGTTGCTGGAGTCGCTCACCCACAGGTCCCCAGAGCTGTCGAACGCCGCTGCGAAGGGGTTGGAGAGGTTGCTCCTCGTGGCCCCCGCGAGGCTCCGCATGAGGCTCGTCTGGCCTATCGCGAGTGAGGCGCTCATCCCGGTCGCGAGCGGGGGCGGGTACTCGAGCACACGGTTGTTCTGGGTGTCCACCGCCCAGAGGTCGCCCGAATGGTCGAACGCGACCGACTCAGGGTCGAAGAGGCTCAGCTGCCCCTGAAAGACGCTCGAGGTGTAGTCGGACTGCCCCAGCTGGAAGCTCGCCGAGGCCCCGCTGGCGAACGGAGGGGCGAACTCGAGGAGCCTGTTGTTGTAGGAGTCTGCCACCCACAGGTCTCCGCTAGGGTTGAACCCCACCTCCGAGGGGTTGTACATCCCTGTGGGCGACGTCGCGGTGGAGTTGGTCGTGAAGCCAGCCTGCCCGAGCACGACGGAGGCGGACATCCCCGTGGCGAAGGGGGCCTTGAACTCGACGACCCTGTTGTTGGAGGCGTCCGCTACCCAGAGGTTCCCGGTCGAGTCGAAGGCTAGGCTCCCGGGGAAGTTCAGGCCGCTCTGAGAGGCCGCAGAGGTCGCCGAGTTGAAGCCCTGCTGGCCGATCACGAGAGAGGCCGCCATCCCCGTGGTAAGCGGAGCCTTGTATTCCACGATCCTGTTGTTGCTGGCATCGGCGACCAAGAGGTTCCCCGACGAGTCGAAGGTGGCGTCGGTCGGATAGTTGAGGGTGCTCGTAGAGTCTCCGCTCGTCGTGGAGTTGAGACTGGGCTGGCCTATCGCGAGAGAGGCAGACATGTCGCCGCTAAACGGGGGCTGGAACTCGAGGATGCGGTTGTTCCCGGCGTCTGTCACCCAGAGGTTACCCTTGGAGTCGAAGGTGACGTCGGCGGGCAGGTACATGCCGGTCGGCGCGGATGAGGATGCATACGCGGTGAAGTTGGCCTGCCCTAGCACCAACGAGGCCGCCTCCCCGGGCGTGAAGGGAGCGCCGAACTCGAGCACCCTGTTGTTGTTGGTGTCGGCGACCCAGAGGTTCCCTGAGGGGTCGGTGGACATCCCGGAGGGGTTGTCGATGCCGTTCTGCGTCACGGTCGGGAGTGCCCCGTTCAAGGCGAACTGGCCGAGCACGGTCTGGAAGGTGAGGCTCGACCCGGGGGCGGGGTTCGGCTCCTCGAGGATCCTGTTGTTCCCCGAGTCGGCTATCCACATCGCCCCCGAGGGGCCGAACGCGAAGTTGCTCGGGATCTTAAGGGCGCTCGTGGGGTAGACGCTCGAGACGAAGTCGGGCTCCCCAACGGCAACGGAAGCGCCCTGGTTGTTGGTGAAGCTGAAAGCAGACCGCAGGCCAGGAGGGAAGAGGCTCAACGCGAGGAGGGCGAGGGTCGCGAGAGGCAGCCATCTTCTTGCAGGCAAGCGGCCACGCATGTCGGTTGCATCATTCGAATGGGAGTAATAAGCGCTGGGGCGGGAAGCTCATCTAGGCGAGCAGACCTTGCTCCTGTGCCCGATCCTCAAGACCAAGACATCCTCGCCGGTCAATGTGTAGATGACGCGATACTCCCCTATCCGGATCCTGAAGAGGCCCTTGAACTCGCCTTGGAGTGGCTCTCCCTCGATGGAAGCATCTGCGAGACCGCTCGCAATCTTCGATAGGATCTTTCGCGCGCTCCCAGGATCGAGGTGCTTGAGGTCGCGGCCCACGGAGGACTTGTAGAGCACCCTACGGGCCAAGCGACTTGACCAGTTCCTTCTCCGAGACTATTCCGTCGTCCTTGTCCTTGAGCCTGTGAAGCGCGACGAGGTAGTCTTCATACTCTTCGAGGTACTCTTGGACGGCCTTAGTGACGATGTATGTCTTCGACCGGTCGAGGGTCTTCGCGAGGGCGTCCAGCTTCTTTGCGATGTCCTCAGGCAGCCTGACCGAGACGGCTTCGCTCATTACATGTGATGCATGTATGACACGTATTTAACAAGTTGCTCGCGCATCGCGAGTAGGGGAGTTTACTAGTTAGCCTTATAAGCATCTAACGTGCTTAGTAAGTCGTGCCACGGACAAAAGTCACCAGGAATCGCCAAGTGACCATCCCCGCAGAGATCGCCAGGGAGGCGCACATAAGCGAAGGCGACGTCCTGGAGGTGAAGATAATGGGAAAGGGCGTGGTGTTTGAAAAGGCGAGCGACGAACTTCCAGTCTTGAGGATAGGCAGGAGAATCAGCAACAAAGAGGTTGAGAGGCTCATCGCCGAGTCGGCTGAGGAGATCTCCGGTTGAACGAGGCAGTGATCGATACCAGCGTGCTGGTAGACGCGCTGGTGGCTGAGGCTGAAGGGCACGCAAAGGCGAGGGAGCTTTTGGCGTCGATGAAGAAGATGCATGTGCCGAGCATCGTGATCTACGAGGTCGTCTGGGTCTTGAGGAAGCTCGGGGTCACCCCCGAAAAGGTCGAGGAGGTCGTCACGGCCCTCGTTGGAAACCCGAGGTCGTTGGTTGAAGTAGACGCCGGAGAGCTCTCCGTGCGTGCTATCAGGATGGTGGTCGAAGAGAAGGCGGCACTCACGGACTTCGATGACAAGGTGATACTCGGTACGGCTCTGAAGCTAGGAATCCCAATCGCGACATACGACAGAGGGCTGAAGAGGGAAGCGAAGGCCGCGGGAGTTTTGGCTCTGGGCTGAACGACAGAACGTCATGGAACTTATCTGACCTTCGCACGCCATGGCTGCTAGTACTGCGGCCTCATCCTGACCGAGAACGCGGCCATCACAATCACGAGCAAAGAGACCGTCGCGACAAGGAAGCCCACGTCGTCGTAGTCGGGAGCGACCGGGTCGGAGGTGAGCTTGCCGGGCGAGCCCTGAGGGAGGGGGCCTAGGATCGAGCCGTTAGGCAGAGCGAGCGGGTAGTGGTTCGGCAGGTACGGGCCGGGGAGGACGAGGGGGGCGCGCGGGTTCTGGTCGAAGTTGAACGCATCGAGGAGGTCGCTCGCCTTCATGTCGCGCGTACCGAGCGAGGGCAGGTGGAAGACGGCCTCGATGAGCTTGAGGGTCGAGGCGTCCTCGGAGACCGTGTTGTCGACGAAGCCGTGCTTTGCGAACGGGGAGATTATGATCGTGGGGACGCGGAATCCATACCCGTACTGGTCCACCTGCGGCGGGGACGCGTTGTCATACCAGCCGCCGTAGTCGTCCCAGGTGAGGACTATCGCACTCGAGTTCCAGTACCTGCTCTGCATGATGTCGTTGATCTCGCCCACCGTCGTCAGCTCGCCGGTCGTGACGTTGTATGGGGGGTGCTCGCTGACCTGGTCGGTCTCGGGCATCAGCCACGCCACGGAGGGGAAGTTGGGCTTTTGGATTGCAGAGGGGAAGGCGCTCGTCTCATAGAGCCCCTGGAGGGTCGGGTGGGCCTTCATGTATGGGAGGTCGGAGGGGAGCGGGTTCCACCCGTTGGTGCGGGTGTGTCCCCCCGCGTAGTATGCCCAGGAGACGTTGGCGGCGTCCAACAGCGTTGTGATCGTGGGGAAGGTGAAGTTGAACTGGTCGTTGTTGCCGGTGAGGCCCCCTGCCTGCCCCGCGAGGAGGTAGATGTGGTTCGGGAGGCTGGGGCCCATGAACGGGGTGTACCAGTTGTCCATGAGGGTGTATTGGTAGGCGTAGTCCCAGTAGTACGGGATGAGGTCTGGGTTGAAGTAGCCCATGGTCTCGCCGTTGTTCTCGCCGTTCTTCGTGAGGAAACCGTCCATCTTGCCGCCGTTGAAGTCGGCCTGCGCGCAGGGCGCCATGTGGCAGAGGTCCTCCGGTATCGTCGCCTTGTTGATCTCGAAGGGCGAGACGAGGGCCGACGAGTTGGGGCTGAGCTGAGGCACCGCGTTCCCAAGGCCGTTAACTCCTGGGTAGAACCCGAAGTAGTTGTCGAAGCTGTGGTTCTCCTGCACTATGATGAAGATGTGCTTGAGCGGGGTGGTGCTGGGCGCGGTTGCGGTCGCGGCGACCACCGGGGCGAACGGCGAGACGAGTAGGAGCCCGAGCAGAAGCAGAGGCACGAGGCGCCTTCCCGCTTTCAAAACCGGCCTCTCGGACGCCTCCGCGTCTATTTATTGTCTGAGGCCACTTCTCGGCCTAGGAAAGGGCGAAACACCCTTAGTATATCAGCGCCACGAGAGAAAAGGCCAAAAAATTAGTATCAGATTTCCATCAGACATAAATATAGTGTGAAATTATTTCACAGAGACAAGAAAGCGGGGAGAATATGGGCAAACTAGACGAGATAGACATGAAGATTCTGGGGGCTCTCCACCGGGACGCCTCGATATCGATCCCAAAGCTCAGCACCGACCTCGGCCTGAACCTTTCGGTCACCTACAGCAGGATAAAGCGGCTCATAAGGAGGGGCATCATACAGCGCTACACGCTGGAGATCAACGAGTCGAAGCTCGGGCTGCCGGCGGGAGTGGTGGTGGGGCTGAACCTCGACCCCAAGCAGAGGGAGCAGGCCATCGGCGAGCTGATGAAGCTGCCGCAGGCCAGGGACCTCACAGAGGTGACGGGGAGGTTCGATGCCTTCCTGACGATGAGGGGTCGCACCATCGAGGAGCTCCACAAGACGATCTCGGACGTCATCGGGAGGGTCCCGGGCGTCACGCACTCGGAGACGTTCGTGGAGGTCTCTGAGAGAGAGCCCGAGGTAAACTACAACCTCGCCTCCGCGCCTGCTATCCAGGCATGACCTGTCAGTAGCTCTCGACCTTCAGCTTGGGGACTCGCTTGAACTCGGCGATATTTCTCGTTACAAGGGTAAATTCGAGCTTCAGCGCCGTAGCCGCGATGTAAAGGTCATTGATTCCAATCGGCGTTCCGAGCCGCATGAGGTCGGCCTGGAGGCCCGAGCTGACTTCCGCTATCTCGGTCGTCAGCGGGATGACCTCGAACCTCGATAGTTGGACGTGGGCTGTCGCGAGCTTCTCCTGAAGCGCGTCGCGTGAGTGGGTCCCGTACTTCCGATGGACTCCGACGAGGTATTCGTGGACGCTCAAAACCGATAACGCCGCGGGAATGTTTTCCTCGTCGGTCCTCTCAGCCCTCCGCAAGGCGCCGGGCTCCGACCTGGTAAGATCCACGATGAACGTGGTGTCGAATAGCGGCAACTCAAGCCTTCCCCACGAGCTTCTTTGCCGTAATCTCTTCCGAAGCTGCGAGCTCCTTCTTTATGGCGGCCCACTCCTCCAGGCTCAGAATCGATGTGCCTGCGAGCTCGGACAGCCTGCCTCTTCGCAGGTTTCTCTTGATGACTGTCGAGAAGCTCTCGCCCGGAAGCTTCGCTCGCTTGAGTAGCTCATAGACCTCGTCCGATATAGCGATGGTACGCGCCAAGCCGTTATCGCGACATATGCATATGTATATGTCTTTAAGCTTTCTGGGTCTGTTTCTTCCTGTACTAGAGGCAAGAAGCTACAGCTTAAGACTGACCCCAAAAGGAGCGTGTTTTGATGGGTAGAAACGCGGTCTCCTCGGTCGAAGTCACGTTCGGCCTCTGCGTCGCCCTTGCGCTTGGCATATGGGCCGCGTCAGGGTTCTACAGCCCGGGGCAGATGGGCAGGGGTCTGGTGCTGATCGCGGTCGGGCTCTTCGCCCTGGTCACCGCAATTTGGTCCCGTTTGCGAAGGAAGAAAGACGAAGAGCTCTAAGAACGATTTATAGGCTCGGGGCGGAAACGAGCCATCGTGGCAGACCCCTTCGTCCTTATGGACCAGTTCGCGGCCCAGGGGAAGCTAAAGCCCGCGCTCGCTGCGAAGGTAAAGGCGAAGGCGGGGAACCTCTCGGGGGCGATAGCCCGGGTCGAGAAGGCCACCGGTCTGAGGTACCCCCCGTACTACGTCGAGCCGACCCTGCCGCTCGCCGTCACGTCGGTCGAATACGGGAGCGTCGGCGCCTTCTTCGCGCGGGTGATCCCTACCCCGTTCGAGGGGAAGGTCTCGATAATCGTCCAGTTCACCGCGCCTCTCCTCCTCTTTGGTACGAAGCTGACGGTGACGGCGGTGGCGGCCCACGAGTTCACGCACTACGTCGACCTCGTCAGGAGGCTGAGCGGCACGAGCATCATCAGCGAGGAGAGGGTCAGCACGCTCTTCGAGGCGGGGTACGCGGACGAGGAGAGGGTGGTCAGCCCGTCGAAGGTCTTCGCAAAGGACAAGCCTCTCGCGAGGCTCGTCGACAAGAGGTTCACACCCAACCTCACCGACCCGAAGCTCGACGACAAGGTGAGCAAGGCGTGGGTCGCGAAGGGGCTCCCTACGCGGCGGGTCACCACGGAGGAGAACAACGTGAGGCTGGACATGACAATGGTGGCGAGGACGAGGTTCGACCCAGCCCTCCTCGAGAGGATCAGGGCGATGGAGTCCGCGCAGACGGCGCGGAAGTGAGCGTGGCGCCAGGATGGACCTCAACAGGCTGGGGGACGAGGAGAGGAGGCAGCTCCTCGAGGTCGCCGACGACGTCGTGGGCGACGGGGGAAAGGCGCTCGCTGTCGCGGCGTACGGCTCGAAGGTCGCGGGGTACGCGAGGCCCGACTCCGACTACGACCTCATAGTCGTGGCGAAGAAGTTCAGGGGCAGGATAAGGTACCAGTACGTCCACTCCCCGGTCACAGCGGCGGCGCTCGTCGTCGAGGCCGAGTTGCTCGAGAGCGACGCGGTCAAGGCGTACCTGGGGGAGTTCGTCTCCGGCAGGCTCCTCAACGTCTACGAGCCCCTGCTCAATGACGACCTGCTGAGGAAGGCGGAGGTCGAGTCCAAGAAGAGGGTCCTCGCCGAGGAGATACTCGAGATCGGCTCGCAGCACGGGGAGTTCGCGCAGGACCTCCTCCTGCCGTTGGAGTACTTCCTCTTCGACAAGCTCCACAAGAGGGCGCTCATCTACCCGCCCGCGCTGTACAGCTACATCAAGACCTACACCTGCCCTTCAGCCGACGAGAACAAGGCGTTCACCCTGGAGGCCTTCGCGGAGGGGGCGCTCTCGCTCCAGTCTGGCGGGATCCTCAGGCTCGAGACCAGGGGGGACGTCCCCCACGTGAGGATACTGGGGGAGGGCCTGAGGGGGAGGGCCTTCGCGAGGACCCTCTCCATCTTCAACCTCACGAAGAGGGGCGTGAGGCAGTACGCCGTCCACGGCTACGCGGGAAGGGTGGGGTTCAACGTCTTCAAGGACGAGGCCCTCTCGAAGGTCAAGAGGATGCAGGTCAAGGTCGACCCGCCCCTGGAGCTCGAAGAGCCAAAGCGCCTCATCCAACTTGAGGAGGGCGTGGTGCTCCCGAAGACGGAGCAGATGGTCCAGAGGCTCGCGACCCTCTCCGGGATGGTGGCCTACACGAAGAGGGAGAAGAACCTCGGGGAGATCTATGCGACGGCAAGGCTCCTCACGCTGAAGGGGGGGACTGGGAAGGAGGCGAACTTCGTCCTCAAGCACTTCGCCGACATCAGGTCGGTCAAGTGGGCGCTCCTCAACGTCTGGTCGCCGTCGCGCAAGTTCAGCACCTCTCCTCAGGCGAGGATGCACAGGGAGTACAGCGCCTCCATCGAGCTGAGGAAGAGGGGCGTGTCGACTCCCCGCATCATAGGGGCGGTGCTCGACGACAAGGTCTTGGTCAAGGAGTACATCGAGGGAGAGAGGCTCTCCGACATCGTCCAGGAGGTCCTGACCGGTAGGTCTGAGGAGACGGCCATCGTGGAGAGGTTCGGCGAAGCCGTGGGCGCGATCCACAAGGCGGGATACTCGCTCGGCGACTCGAAAGCCACCAACGTCATCGTAAGAGGGGATGGAGGCCTCTGCTTCACCGACCTCGAGCAGGCCGAGGAGGGCGGCGACCAGGCGTGGGACATCGCGGCTTTCGTCTACTACCAGGCCAAGCTCTCCTTCAAGGAGTCCGGGACGAGGAAGGTCGCTGAGGCCTTCCTGAGGGGCTACAAGAAGTCGAACGGCGTGGAGAACATCGTAAAGGCGAAGAGCCCGAAGTACGTCGCGCCGTTCAGGCCCCTCACCGCGCCCCAGGTGCTCAAGACTGTCAGAGAGACCATAGAAGCGAGTTCCGCCTAGTCACGCGAGAGCGGCGGCCTTCTGGAAGGATCGGGGGTCCTTGCGTCTCAACCAACGAAGCTTGTCAAAGTCTTTGTCTGCAGAAACGATCTCTTCCAGGCCGTTGTTCTTCATCACCGCGGCGTGGAGGCAGTCGTAGGGGCTGATGTCGACCTTCTTGAATATCTCAGCTGCTTCCCTGGCCTCCGGCTCCCCAATCGGGTGGACTTCGATCCCCATGGAGAAGATTGCATGGACTTCTGCGGGGGCGTCCTTGCTGAGCCCGTACTTTCGCATTGTGTTCGCGACCTCAATCGGAACCAGCGCCGACGTCGAGGCCTTGAGTTGACCAGAAGCAATCTGGCGGACGACTCGGGCGCACGAGTCGCCAAATGTCCGGTCCATAATCTTGGCGTAGAAGAAGACGTTACTGTCGATGAAGACCCTGGGCAAAAGCATCCTAACCGTCTTATCTAGACTCGGCCAGTTCCTCTACCTTCTCAATCGGGATGGCACGGATCGATGCCTTCTTGCCAATGAGCGTGAGCAACGGGTCACCCACCCCAGGATAGCGTCTAACCACAATCTCGTCTTTTGATATGGCCTCGACTGAGACGACTTCTCCTGGCCGTACCTCCACCTTCTCTCTCACCGCCAACGGAATCGTAACCTGATACTTCGAGGTGACCTTTGACCTGGGCAACAACGAGAAAGATGAATGGATTTGTATTTAAGGGTATACGGTATACCCCCATGGCTTCTAGTGGAGCCCAAAAGTTGTCAGTCAGACTACTAAGACTAGGTCGAACAATCTGAAAAGTCGATGCAGTGACCGAGCAATCGACTAGAACAGTTCTTCAGTTCTTCGGCGTGAAGGTGGTGTATCCGCAGTTCCCGCATGAGAGCCTGTCCTTGTGCTCGGCCATGAAGTATCCCTTGCCGCAGCGGGGGCACTCCTTCTTGAGCCTCTCGAGGCTCTCGCCCTTCACCTTGTAGAGCTTCCAGACCTGGACGTTCGCACGCGGCTTGCGCTCCTTCCGTACCTTGCGTACCTTCGGCGCCTCCACCGCTGGCGCTTCTGCGCCGGGTGCCGCTGGGGCGGGCGCTGCCGCTGCGGGCGCTGGAGGAGGGGCCTTTGCCTTTTGTGACATCTACTTCTTCTTGCCTGCCTTTGTCTGCTTGGCCACCGCTGCCGCCTGCTCTGCCTTCTTCTTCGCCTCCTTCGCGGCCTGCCTCTCCTCCTTTGTCATCAGCCTGACCTTGAGGTATCCGGGGGAGACGTCCTTGAGGGCGGCCTCCGAGTCGTAGACCCTGAAGGTGCCGATGAGGTCGCGCGAGCCCGAGCCCGACGCGAGCTTGAGGAGGGCCACCTGGTTCTCTTGCACCTTCATCGACTGGGCGACCTCCTTCACGGCGTCCTTCCTCGTGAGCGCGCCGGCCTTCTCGCTGAAGAGCACGTCGAGGTCGGTCCGCCCGAGGAGCTTGGACTCCTTCTTCTCTAGGATCTGCAAACGGGATTTCCAGCCACCCCGCGCGGCGGGGAGATTAAAGGCGTTTCGGCCTCTACCGGACGACTTGGAAGCCCTCGGGGCCTACTTTCAGCTGAGACGGGAAGATGCTCCGGATCGCGGTCACGTCCTTGTCGTCGTGCGCCCCCACGAAGACAATGAAGATCCCCACCGCCTTCTTCCCGCTGATGATGGCGCCGGCCTCCCTGAGGAACTTGTAGCAGGGCTGGAACCCCGAGTAGATCATCATGTCCGAGACGCTGTCGAAGATTATGGCTGTCTGCTCCCCGGGGGTGCTCAGCGTCCTGTCCAGGACCTCGAGGAGGACGCTGGAGTCGAAGAGCGGGATGTTCACCTCGTCGGTCCTCGTCGTGGACGGCGCGATGTACCTCGTCGACTCGGTCATCGTGTAGAGCCTGATGCCGGGGACGCCCGAGAAGTAGGCGTGGAGCCTGCTCCCCTTGGCGGAGATGACGAATACCGCCCTCTTCTCCGCCCGGAAGTCCTTCACCAGCTCGTCGAGGCTCTCCTCGTACCTCACCGACGTGTCCACCTCGACGAGGCTGAGCTCGCCCTCCTCGAAGAGGACTGGCTCCCCGTCCCTCGTCCGGGTCCTCAAGGCCCAACCTTGGCGCGACTCGGGTATCTCGATGGCCACCGGTGCGACGAAGCCCGCGAAGGTCGCGGCCCTGCGGAAGTTCCGCGCGATGAGCCCGAAGAAGACGCTGAGGATGACGTACGCTATGGCGGTGACGTCGAGGGCGTAGTTGAAGAGCGAGAGGGATGAGACGAGGTAGATGGCGGAGCTCCCCGCCCAGCCCACGGCCAGCCCGAACTGGGCGCGCCTCATCTGCGGGTTCTGGACGCGTAGCGCCCCGATGATGAGGAGCGCGACGGGATACGCGAGGAAGAGCAGGAATAGGACGCCGATTCCGATGGAGAAGGTGTTGGAATACGCGACCGCCTCGACGGTCCCTCCCGAGAAGTCGGTGGCCGCCACCGTCGTGTATGGCTTGAGCAGGGCGAGGTATACCTCTGCGGCGACCGTGCCTGCGATGAAGAGGCCGAGCATGAGGAGGTGCCCCACGTGGGAGAGGAGGTCCTTGAAGAGGAGCCGGTACGTCGACCCGTTGGGCCTGAGGTAGGCACCCACCGCAGCCGTGAGGAGGAGGATGGCCTCCACGAAGCCCAAGCCGAAGCTGAAGAGCGGGTAGACCGAGAGGAGCGCCTGGTTGCCGGTGAGGACCCTCGTCAGGTCGACGACCATGAGCACGACGATGACGCCGTAGACGAGAGCGAGGAAGTCGCGAATCAGCTGGTAGGCGGTGAGGCGCTGTCTGTAGGTGTAGTAGCCCGAGAGGAGCGTGATCGCGAGAGCGACGACGTAGCCGGCGACGTTGACCGCGAGCGAGAGGCCGGAGATCATGCCGACATCTTCTGCAGCACGTCCCTGGCGCTCGCTTTGGACTTTTCGTCCACCTTGATGGCGACGACCCCCTCGAGAGGCTGGCCGTAGAACACGACCGCGCCGAGAGGCGCGTCGATCACCGCGGGGATGGTGAGGAGGTCCTCCTCCCCGTCGATCAGCACCATCACGGGCTTCTCCCCGGCGAACGCCCTCCTAATCGCGCTCCGTGCGGCCTTGGTTATCGACCCCGCCGGGTTCTTCGCCCTGATGGTGGAGCCGTGGGCGACCCGCGGGACCTCGCGCGCGACCCTCCTCTCCATGCCGTCGACCACGAAGACGTCGGGGGACTTGCCCATGGTCCCCTGGAGGGTCTCGGTGACACGGTCTCCCACGGTGACCACCATCGAAGCGCCGGCCACGGTCGCGAGGAAGTCCTCGCCGCGCACGTCCACGGCTGGGAAGAGCTGGCCGAGGGGCCTCTTGAGCTTCCGTCTGAGTTCGGGTGTCAGGACGTAGTCGCCCGCGGACCGCCTCGAGGAGGAGCCCGCCTTCAAGGACCTAGCTTACCTTGAGAGCGTATCGACCGGGGACCGTGATTCCCAGCGTCTGCGCGACGTTGGAATGGCCCACGTCCAGCACAATTATGAGGCCTGACCACTCGCTGCTCAACTCGTTGGACTTGTCGTTGGGGCAAGTCTTGTCGTGGGTGAGCATGTGGCACTTTCTGCATGCTTGCTCTCGCGCCAAGCTGTTCTCCTCGCGCTATGCCGCCCGTGCGGCCGCCTTCGCCTGCTTCTGGACCTTGGAGACCTCTTCCTCGACCCACTCGAGGGCGCCGAGGAATGGCTGGCGGCAGGTCACGCCTATCTTGCCCATCGAGATCCCGTGCCCTAGGCTGACCGCGGTGATCCTGACCCTCACCTTGCTCCCGACCTTGAGCGTCCTCTTGCTCTGGGAGGCGGTTATCACTCCTGACTTTACGTCGCTGGTGAGGTAGTCGTCCATTATCTGGCTGAGGTGGAGAAGCGCGTCGGTGGGGCCTATCCTGACGAACGCCCCGAAGTCCGTGATCTCGACTATCTCGCCCTCGACTATCTCCTGCTTGAGCGGGAAGAATGAGAGTACCTGGAACCTGACCTTGTGGTAGGTGGCGCCGTCTCCGGGGATTATCTTCCCGATCTTGTCGACCTTCACGTTGTTGACAAGCACCAGGTAGCCGTTCTCGGGGCTGATTGTGCTCTCGTACTTTTGCTTGAGCAGGTCGAGCGCGACGTTCTCTAGCGAGTTGCCGAATTTGTCTGGGGGGACCCTGACCACATCTTCAAGTTCTACGAGCTGAAACATGATATACCCTAGGGAAGGTTTCCGCCTTTTCCAACCCTACAAAAAGATTTCGCTATTTGACGGTTTTCTGTTCGCTCCCCTGAGGCGTGGGGGCGATGAGCACCGAACTTTAGGTCCAAATCGCAACCTCGAGAGAGGGTTGGTCTAACTTTGGCTTGTATCTGAACTCTCGCAGAGCAAGTTAACTGTCTGAACCAGGGTTTGCAAGGTCAGGAGCGCATCCGCGAAAGCCTCCATACGTCTGTTTTGGTATGACTCTACGACCTCGAAGGCGAGGTCCTTCTCAATCTTGCGAAGGTTTTTGCACGCTAGCTCGAGGTCTTTGTCGGACGAGCCTACCAAACTCCTTGGCGGCCTCTCGCGCCCGAATCTGCCTTTCCTCCTGAGTCAATGAATTGAACTTTTTCGAGATTTCTTTGTACCTGCTTCGTGTTCCAGCCATTTCGCACGCCATCATGTTTTGTCCTGTCTAATAAGCGCCACTCCGCCAAAGTTCGGGTTCTGTCCTCTTTATGCAGTGTTAGCCTGCATGCTAGATGTAGTTCGAGCGGGCCGAACCTACGAAGTGTGGGTCGAAGAGAACATCGGCATTCTCAATCCCCTTAGCCCGCCCTTAGATGTGGAGCTTCAACGGGACAGGCTTAGTGCTGCCGGTAGGGGTTATCCACAAAAAAAGGCCGAATCCCAACGGGCTTTACAAATTCTCGACCGCCCCATGTGAAAGAGTGTGCGGGGTGCGCACCGTTCCGGTAGGCCCGAGTTTTCTCCCTGAAAACGCCGCGAGGAAACCTTGGATCCTAGGTCGAGACTCTCCCGCCTCGGAGCGTTATCACGGTCTGGACGTGGGACGCCCGGAGGCTCTTGGCGAGCTCCGAGTCGATTGTGGCGACCGCGGCGCCCTCGCGCAGCGCGAAGGAGATTATCTCGTCGTCCGGCTTCCCCTTGCCGTCGGGCTTGAGCGTGAACGCCCCGCTGTGGAGGAGCTCGAGCGCCAGAGATGCGAGCTTCCCCCGCTTGTCGCCCTTGGCCGCGAGGCGGGCGAGCTCGTCGCGCACGGACATCAGGATGACGGGAGTGAACGCCCCTATGCTCTCGGAGATGTCCTGGCTCCAGGAAGTGGGTCGCTCCATGACCGCCATGAGGAAGCTGGTGTCGAAGACAACCGCCCTCCTCTCGCGGGCCTTGCCCGACGTCGCTGTCGGTTGGCGGCCGGGCCTAGCGGACGAGGCCGGAGCCAATCAGGCGCCACCTCTCGGCTATCCTTCTGCTTATCGCGACGCGGCCTCCAGCCTCCGTGACCACGGGCTTCTTCAGGTCGAGCTCCGCCACCGTGTCCCTGGCGGAGGTCACAGTCCCGAGCGTCGAGGCGGTCCCGATGTTGAGCCTGAGCGTCTCTGTCGCCTTCACCTTGTCCACCTTGATGAGAGCGGATGAGCCGACCGCCTGGTCGAAGAGCTGGAGGTCGACCGTGATGTGAGACATTATCGGAGGGAGGGTTCCGGGCTTGCCCACCAGGTTCCCCACCAGCACGTCGCCCTTGGTAAGGCGAGGGTCGAGAGACGTCCCGAGCGCGATGAGCCCACCTGGTCCGACCTTGTCGGTCATCCCCGCGCCAGTCCCGAGGCTCGCCACCTTGGTCAGGATGGGCGTGTAGTTGCCGGTCCTCTCCTCGGCGATGCCGGGGGAGATCTCGATCTCGTCGCCCACGCTGATTTCGCCGCTGACGAGTGTGCCCCCCAGGACGCCCCCCACGAGGGTCTTCACGTCCGTCCCAGGCCTGTTCACGTCGAAGCTCCTCAGGATGAGCATCCGCGAGGCGGCGCTCAGGTCGTGCTTCGGAGTGGGTATGTTCTCCTCGAGGGCCTCTATCAGCGCGTCGATGTTTATCTTGTTCTGGGCAGAGACCGGGATTATCGGCGCGTCGGCGCCCACGGTGTTGGCGAGGAACTGCTTGATCGCCTCGTAGTTCTTCTTCGCCCCCTCCATGTCTACCCTGTCGATCTTGTTCTGGACGACGACCATCTTCTTCATCCCCAGCATCTGGAGCGCGAGGAGGTGCTCCCTCGTCTGGGGCATGGGGACGGGCTCGTTCGCGGTTATGACCAGTATCACGCCGTCCATGAGCGCGGCGCCTGCCAGCATGTTCGTCATGAGGCTCTCGTGCCCAGGCGCGTCGACGAAGCTGACTGCCCTGAGGAAGTCGGTCTTGTTCCCGCAGACAGGGCAGACCGGAGAGGTGGAGTATGCCTCCGGCGGAGGGGTGACGTGGCACTTGTAGAAGGCTGCGTCGGCGTAACCGACCTTTATCGTGATTCCCCGCTTCAGCTCCTCGCTGTGGGCGCTGGCCCATACGCCTGTGATTGCCTGGACGATGGACGTGTTGTGGCATATCGTCGCCCCGCTCCCCGCAACGAAATTCGCGTACTCCGGGACAGTGAGGTCGAAGACAAGGCCGTCGTAGTCGACCTTCCTTACGCGAACGATTCTATCGAACTCCACTGATGAACTCGCGAGCTTTCGAAGCTGCTCGAGTCTGCCAGTGGAATAGCGCAGAACTCCTCGGGTTTCAGCCCTAAGGTAGAGCGCGATTGCTCGCAGCTCGGCATCGGAACCTTTCCTAAGAATTCTCACCAGCTTCCTTCGGCTGAATCCCAGCTCGGCCGAGAGTGCCTGCAATGAGATCCCAAGCAGCGCCGCGTGATGCCTTAGACGACCGCCGTCATGGTGCATTGAGTGAGCCGAGTGCTCGAGCGCGCGAAGTTGCTCATCGATTCTCCCAACGACCAAGAGAAGCTTGGTTCGAGACATTCGCCCGCTCCTCATTGCATCAGAATAGGCGTGGTACCACGCGGTCGCCTTGATTATGGTCTCGACCTCCAGGCGGTCGAACCCCTCCCGCGTGATCCCGCTCCGCTTCAGAAGCAACCTCAAGGACCGCTGGTCGATCGGGATGCTTCTATCCGTCTCTTTGCTTTCCTTTTCAATCTTCGAAAGGTAGTGGAGGAGCTTCCCTTGTATCCCTGAATCCTCGAAACCGATTAGGTCGGCAAAGAGCTGAAGGTCTCTGCGGCCCGATATCCTCAATCTACTGTAACCCTTCATCCCTTTCTTCGTCGGGCTGTTCTTCACGCCGAACTTCGGGACTATGCCAAACGAGTGAAGCAGGTAGCTCATTATGACGATGTTTCTTCCGTTGAGTTGGCTGATCGCGATTTCCCCTTTCTTGTTGAACTCCCCGTCCAGCGTGAGGAACCATCTGAGGAAAATGGCTTTGAGGCCTCGGGGGAGCCCACACACCCAGTCTGCGATTCCGCAGACGGATTCGTTGCCTGGGTTAAAGCCAAAGCTGAAGCGGATGTAGTCGACAAAAGCGGTGTTGTAGATCGAGTACCTCCCTTCCCCATAAGACCTAACTTCGAGGCCAAACTTCTCCCCTGTGATCCTAAGGTACTCCTGAAGCATTCTTTCCTGGACTGTCTGGGTAACCGTCACCGACCCGTTGCTGCTGTTCCCCTCAGACCAAACGAAAGCGAACCACTTGATGATGTCCTCGTCAAAGGACTCGAACCTCCTCAGCAGTCGGATTCTTCTTCCAGCCACCAGCTTCTGCTCAACCAAGAATTCGTCGGGTTTGAGTTCTCTGGGAAGGGACTCTTGCAGAACTTCGACAATTCTCTGTCTTTCTCCGGCCGGGTGGGGCTTCCCCTCACGAACCGCACGCGCGTAACGCGCAGCGTCGACGTTCGCACGCTTCTCTAGCTCGCTTCTCGAGAGACGTCTCAAGATTCGAACGGATTCCAACTGGTCAGTGGAGAGCGACGTGAAATCCTTGAACTCGGAGCTCAGTGTCCTGATTGCATCATACTCCTGTGCCGTGACTATCTTGTATCGTTCCCCCAGTGCTGGAAGAGCGTCAGGAATGACAGCGTCCTCGTGTAGCGGTACCTTTCCAAGGAAGGCGGCGTAATCACCCTCGCGGATGTCTTTTGCCTTGACCCACTGCACAAGCCCCTTTCTATTGATCAGCAGGGGATGTTCAGGGGTGACACTCAACTCCCGCCCCGTCTTGCCTCTGATAGTATACATCGGACCCGCGTATCGTTGGACGTAGAAGGACGAAGCCGCCTTTACAGGTTCGAAGCTATTGTTGACGCTGACTATCTCGTTGTCTGCAAACGAATAGACTTCGCCGCCATCGATTCTGCTAATCAATGCACCCGTGAGCTTCACTCTGTCGAGGATTTGCTGTCCCGTCATCGGGACCCCGTCCAGGAGGACGTGGGTTCCCCACTCGAGACACTTGCCACTATCTACATGGCCCGACGTCCCGATGTTGCACTCCGGCTGTTTGGGGATCAGACGCTGCGCCTCCGGGGGCGGCGTGGAAGTGGACTGCTGTTGCTGGGCCATTAGGAACGGTTGGGCTGGCGGCGGCCGCGCGTGTATTTTAAGGTGATTGACGTACCGGCCTATTCGACCTTGACCGCGTTGAGCTGGTAGACCTCGTCGGTGACGAGGCCCCCGCGGACGAGCTTCCTCCGCTTCTCGCCCTCGACGGCGTTCCTGAAGCCCACCCCCTCGGTGAGGAGGACGTACCTCTTGCCGCCTCCGAGGATGTCGGCGCGCATAGGGAAGCCGGCCTTGTCGCTGCCCCCGGTGATCTTGACCTTGTAGTTCTGGCCTACGGCGCTGAGGTCGACCGTGTCCCCGAGCCTCCTGCCCACGAAGAGCTGGGCGGTGGAGTCCTTCGCCTCGAGGACCTCGGACTTGCCCGTTTTTTTATCCGAGATGACGATCTTGAACTGCGCCAATTTTCAAACCCTACCCCAAGGCTCGGTTATTAAGCGAATTGTAGGAGAGAGCCACAACGGAAGAGGGAGTCATCTGGGAGGGGGCTTAAATATCTCCAAGTCATTATTGGGAGGTCGGGATGGCGGAGAAGACTCCCGTTTGGATAGAGCGGATCCTCCTTCCCCAGCTGGGTGAGATTAAGGGCGAGATTAAGGCTCTCGGCGGTAGGGTCAACGGGCTGGAAGGCAAGATAGGTGGGTTGGAAGGCAAGATAGACGGCCTACAGAACAGGATGGAGGGACAGTTCGCCGCGGTCCATTCCGAGATCAAGCGCCTGGACGAGAGGATGGGCGGCCTTGACCAGAGACTGGCCCTGGTCGACAGGATCTCGAGCGTTGAGGGCAGGGTCGCCACCCTCGAGGCGCGCAAGTAGTCGGCGCTAGAACCCGTAGAGCATGTCCTTCGCGGACCTTATGGCGATTATCTCCTCGAACGCCTGCTGGTCGTCAGGGCTCAGGGTGGAGGCGTACTTGCCCTTCAGTATCTTCGCGTCGTGGCTCGTGGGGAACGTGAAGAGGTCCTCGTCCTCCTTGATGGTCCTCCCAAGGGTGGGGCCCTTCACGGAGATCGCGACCTGCATCCCCTTGCCGGCCTCGGGGATGTTCTTCCCGTTTTCCTGGATCTGCTCGACGATCCCGACCTCCTCGCCCTTCTGGTTCATCAGCCTGACCTTGGGCTTTAGCCTGCCTGCGAGGACCTCGACGCCGAAGACCGCGGGGTCGTTCCTTCTGAAGAAGTTCCCCTTCAGCGCCTTTATCTTCGCGGGCATGGTGACGTTCTGGAGGGCCGTCCTCTCGTCCTCCTCCTTCTTCGACGCCACCCACTGGACGTAGCCCTCGACCGAGTCGTAGATGACCTCGGAGGCGATGATCTTGACGCGCTCCTGGCTCTCCTTTGCCTCTGGGAGGACCTTGACGTCGAACCCGATGATGGCGCCGAGGTAGGGGTCGCGCTCAGCCACGGCCTCCGCCTCGATTATCTCGGCCTTTGAGATGTCGCCGATGTCGGCCGAGCGCACGGGGATGGCGCGGTCCTCGAGCATCTTGATGAGAGCCTCCAAGCCGCCGATGCTCCCCGCCTTCACCACCACCCCGACGTTGTCGCTCCTGCGCCTCAGGGTGCCGAGGTCCTTCTCGAGCTCTGCCTTCAGGCTCTCGAACTCCGCCTCGTCCTGGAAGGTCGTCACGGCTGTCCCCGGGATTACCCCCTCGAGGTCGGGGCTGACCAGCTTCACGCCCGCGGCCGCGTACACCTCGTTCACCGCGGTGAACTTGTCGCGAGGGTCCCGCATCTCGTCGAGGGGCTTGGGCATGAAGAGGGCCTTCACCTTGGACTGCGCCGCCCCGTCCCGCTTCACGATCACTATCTTGTCCCCCACGTGGAGGGTCCCGTCGGTGAGGATGATGTTGGCGGTCTGCCCCATCCCCACCTCCTCCTGGAGCTCTAGGACGATCCCCTTGGTCTTGCCGGAGACGTCGGCCGACCCCTGGGAGAGCTTGGTGGTCAGGAACTGCTGGGCGAGCCCGATGAGCACCGCGAGGAGCTCCGGTATGCCGACGCCGGTCCTCGCGGAGACTGGGATGATCGCGACCTGCTTGCGGAAGTCCTGGATGCGGTAGAACGCCTCGGCCTGGAAGCCGGCCCTCGAGAGCCCGCCGACCACGTTGTAGAGGCGCTCCTCGAGCTCGTCGTTCCACTCCGGGGGCTGCAGCTTGAGGGCGGCGGCGAGGGAGATGCCCCCCTTCCCGCTGTTGGTGTCCTTCCTCCAGCCCCTGATCATGTCGACCTTGTTGAGCGCCACTAGGAACGGGACGTGCCTCTCCTTGAGAATCTCTATGCTCTCGATGGTCTGGTTCTCAAGGCCCTTCAGGACGTCGACGAGCAGGATCGCGATGTCCGCCGCGGAGCCGCCCCGCATCCTCAGGTTAGAGAATATCTCGTGACCGGGTGTGTCGATGACGAGGAGCCCGGGTATCTTCAGCTGCCCGCCGGTCTTCGAGAGCAGCGGGCCGCAGATTGCCTCGAGCGTCTCCATCGGGAAGAAGCTGGCGCCGATCTCCTGGGTGATCCCGCCAGCCTCGCGGGCCTGGACGCCCGTCCCCCTAATCCGATCCAAAAGTGAAGTTTTTCCGCTGTCAACATGCCCCAGCACGACTACGACTGGTTGTCGGAGTTTTTGTTCTGACTGGGACATGCGAAATCAGCATTCAGGGTTATGGGGAACCCACTACTAATTATCCCTTGCTTCGCTTTTTTCAGCGTCACCGAGCCGGGAAGGACGTCTCCGCACAATTGGAGATCGCAATCCCAGCGACACTGAACGCGAAGAAGGTCGCGTTGTAGACACCGGGATTCACCCCATACTCGACGAGGAAGACCGTCCCGTAGGAGCTGGAGTTGAGATTGATCGTCGCCGTGGTGTAGTACACGGTCTGGCCGATGTTGTTGTGCAGGACCATGATGACCACCCCCAACACGGGAGTTGCCAGGTGGTTCTCGTAGGTGAGCTCAGCCGCCTGGGACGCCCCTAAGGTCTGCACGGTAGGATCGCCGACCAGCGTCCAGTCGCCCGTTCCCCCCACGAAGACAGAGGCTGAGGCCGCCTGGGCGAAGCTCGACGCTAGGACGATGGCCAGCGAGAGGGCCGCGGCCGCAGAGAGGGACCTGCTCCTCACGAAATTCCCGCCGACGCAGGCCCGACTTATGCCTTGCGCGGTCGGATCGGCTTGCCGAATACGCGGCCACAGCTCCCGCTGGGTTGTGAAAAATAAAAAGGAAAGGAGAGCGAAAGGCTCGCAGCCCTTGCTCTTTAGCTCTTTGGACCGATCTTCAGAGGACCGAACGAGAAGCTGTACTCTTGCTGCTGAGCGAGGAAAGTGCTCTCCACGCCAGTGAGCATGACCATGCACTTTACACGGCCTTCCAGAGACGGGTCTACGCGTGCGCCCCAGACGATCCTGACCTTCGGAGGTAGCGACTTTGTTACGAGTTCGCCTGCCCTTGTGACCTCCTCCAGCGTCACGTCCGAGCCGCCTGTCACGTGGACGAGTACCCCTTGCGACTTGGTAACGTCTCTGATGTCGAGCAGCTGCCCTTCGATGGCCTGCCTGATCGCGACCTCAACCCTGTCAGAGCCCTTTGCCTCTCCGACACCGATCGCGGCTAGACCCTTGCGCTCGCATATGGCGCGGAGGTCAGCGTAGTCGATGTTGATGAGACTGGCCGTGGTGATGGTCTCGGTGATGCCCTTCACGAACTGGCCTACCAGCTCGTTGGCAACGCCCAGCGCCTGCTGTAACGGCAGGTCGCCTGCGACTTTGGACAGTTTGGTGTTGTCGATTGCGACGACGGTGTCACAGTACTGGCGGAGAACCTTGAGAGCGTTCTTCGCGTTGTCGTACCTGAACCTCTCGACAGAGAACGGCAAAGTCACGACCCCTATCACTAGGCGGCCCTGCCTTGCGAGTTCCTTTGAGAGGACCTCGATCGCACCTGTTCCGGTGCCTCCTCCGAGGCCCGCGCACAGGAAGATGATGTTGCTGTTTTGTGTTTCCTTTTGGAAGTCGTCGATCGACTCCTTTGTTGCTGCCGCACCGCGCTGTGGGTACCCTCCGGCGCCCTGGCCGTGCGTGAGCTTCTCTCCAATGAGGATCCTGCGATCCGCCTTGGTGATGCTCAGGTGTGCTGCGTCTGTGTTGGCGGCGATGAGTTTGCCGCCGGCGATGCCTCTCTCCTTGATCCAGGAGATGATGTTGCTTCCGGCTCCTCCGAGACCAATTACGGTCACGTTAGGTTTGGCCATCCGCATGACTGCTGCGATTTTTTCGGCTTCTATGAAGTCCATTCCTTCGTTACTTACTTCCATCTTGTCTCTGTTAGGGTAGGAATTTCTAGATAACCGTTATGAATTCTGATAAGTTAACAGCCTCCGAACGCTAACTTAACGCTGTTCGTGGACCCTTTTTTGAGAATAATTTCGCAAAGCTCATTAATGAGTGTGGAGCGCCTTATCTTAACAGGTCTTGACGAGCCCCCCTCCTCCCACCATAATCGAGTTCCTCTCTGCGTGGGCGAAGGACCAGAACGTCATCAAAAGGAGCAGGATTCCCACGGAAAAGAAGGTCATGGCAGCGGTCCTGTGCGCTTCAGGGTACACTTCACGAGATGCGTCCAAGCTCCTGGGTGGGATATCCCACGTCGCGGTCCACGACGCGCAGAAGGCGGTCATGGCCGCCCTCCCGACGCCCGAGAAGAAGAGGCGCCTGGTGACGATCGAGGAGAACGTCGCTTATCTTAACAGTGAAACCCAGGGAGTCCTCTGGATGGCCAGGGACGTCGACACCGGGGAGATTCTGTCCATCCGGTGCTCAGTTAGCAAGTCGCCAGAGGACGGGAAGAAGTTCATCGACTCCGTCCTTGCCGTCTGCACCGAGAGACCCCTCCTGAGGGTGGGACGCGGGCCCAACTTCCCCCAGTCCCTGAAATCGCTCGACCTCTACTTCCAGATAGACACGACCGCGACCACCATCAGGGAGAGGATAACCAAGATCGGCAACTTCTTCCTCGGTAGCGGGTCTGAGCCCAAGAACTAGAGCGCCCGAGCCCCGCTGAGGGGGGGACCGGCTGGTGAGGACTAGTTGCCGGTCTTGCGGCGCTTCGGCCTCGGCCGCAGAGCGATCGAGCGGAAGAACATCACGCGGGAGGACATGCTCTCTCCAACACCACGCTTATCGCCCTGGTCCGGGCGGTCGCCATCTCGCCCTCCGTTCCACACCTCGAGTAGCAGTCCGACGCCCTCTGGACGAAGAAGAGCGCCGAGGATATCTTCCGGGGGACCGGCGAGGAGTCGCCTGCGAGGGTGAGCTGGCCCGCGGTCTCGTACCAGAACCCTGCCTCGGCGTGCTCGCCGATCTTCTCGAAACAGCTTGCTATCCATTCGCAGACGCTGTCCCACTCCGAGGACGCCTCGATGTCATCGAGGACGCTCATCAACGATTTGACCGCACTCCGGTAGTCGCCCGCCTGCTCCAGCGCGAGGGCTCGCGAGATTTGACCCATGAACATTGGACAATTGCCCGCGCACGTCTAAGATGCCGCGCGTCAACTATTTTCTAGCGAGCGGTTAGAAAAAAGTCATCGCGCAGAAAGCGGCTGGCGGGTCAGGAGAAGTAGGCCTTGCTCTCTCTTTCGAAGGACTCTTTCGAGTCGGAGGCGTGGATTGCGTTGTCGGTCAGCCCGATGGCCAGGTCCGCTCGGATCGTCCCGGGGGCAGCCTCCCAGCTCTTCGTCGCGCCGACCATCCTCCTGACGGTGGCGACGGCGTCCATCCCCTGGATCACCGCGCCGACGGTCATCCCGCCCGAGAAGGACGCGACGAGCTCGCCGAAGAAGGGCCGCTCCTTGTGGACGCTGTAGAACTCCTCCGCCTTGGCCTTGGTCATGGTCTGGGACTTTAGCTGCAGTATCTTCATGCCCCGCTTCTCGAACCTCCCGAGAATCTCGCCCACGAACCCTCGGGCGACCGCTCCGGGCTTCACGACGATGAGGGTCTTCTCGTTGGGGTCTGGCTGCGACATGGTGACGGTCACTTAGCGGGTGGTCCGGTTTCTGCGAGCCCACTTTAGCTTGCGCGGGTCCCGCTTCAGCTTGAGGTCGTTCGTCTTGCACTTGTTGGAGCAGAAGCTCTTCGAGGTCCCGTCGTTCATCACGAGGAGTATGCCGGTCCCGAGGTGGACGTCCTTCCCGCAAAAGTGGCAGCGCTTGGGCGTGTACAATTCAATGAATCACCGGTGACTCGACTTGGAATCGGAGCCTTGACGAATGTGCATATAAATATAGAGAGCGATGGAGACCAAAGTCGGCTGGGTCACCTCCCGACGGCGGGATTCCACGTGCGTCAAAGAGAGGCGGTGATTCTATCGAAAAAGTGGCTTCCAGTCCCCTTGCCTAGGCCGAGGATGCTTGGGTCAGGGGTCAGACAAGGAGGGCGGGCGGGGGATTCGATTTTGGAGGCGACGAAGGAAGAGTCGGCCGATTAAGCGCGTGGGTGTCTAAATAGAATCCGCACGGTCAAAGGCATGGGCGTCGCGGGCGCGGAGCTAGAGCAACGCATGATTGACCACGTCGTTGCGCACGGTGACGACCTCGGCTTTACGAAATTCTTCTGGAAAGGTTGCGAACCGCTTCCTCGTGACGTGAGACTATTCTCCGAGTTCGTAGACGTCCTGAACCTCTCCCGCAACAGTCGTGCTCCGCCGAACGTCCTAGAGAAGATTGACATCAAGAAAGATCTTGCTACAGAGTGGTCGGAGCTGACTAGGCCGCCAAAGCTTGGTCTCTATCTTAAGGCCCTACTTGAATTTGGCCAACCCCGGGAGGGGTTCGTGTGGCTAACGATGGAATGTTCTCATGGGTATGCGAACCCAATTGGCTCTTTCGTTGAAGTCCCCGAAGCTATTTCCTCCTGGAGTGACGTTGATCACGTCTTGAGTAAGCTCGTCCCTCCAGGGCCCCCGGTTGTTGGAATCAGCCGGGAGTACTTGTTCGGCTTCTTCGTTGGGATGATCATAGGGGACGCGCACAAACCAAAGCCAGGACGCGGCCACAGAAATGTTCATGTCGTCCTAAGCAAGAGATACGAAACAAATGTGAAGATTGGGGATTTCACAAGCCTTTGTGCGAACCAACTCGGATTACGCATGGGACGGAAGAGAGACGTCCCAAAGCCGGCTGACAAGCCTTTTGGCTTCTATGAATGGGTCTCCCAATCCTCTCCATTCGTAGACTGGACATTCAACGTGGTCCTAGCCCTAAAGGATGGTCAGCACACGACCTACGACCCGGTGCAGATGAATTGGGCTCTAGATGCTCCCCTCGAGTTTCGTTTGGGATTGCTTCATGGCATCGCCGAGTCGGACGGATCGGTAAGCGTGGCGAGTCAAACCGTCGAATTCTGGGTCATCCCAGATTGGGATTTCGTTATCAAACTTCTGGCAACGTTCGGCCTTAAGGGATTTCGAAATAGAGAAGCTGTTTCCTTGGTAAAGTCTCAGGCGATAAACTCGTTTAGAGTCCCGGTCTTCTCGCCGCACATCCGAACCGTTAGATACAGCCTTCTGGAGCTCATGGCTACAACACCAAGACTGGAGAAGAAGGAAAGACTCCCGCCCGATGTTAGATCCGAGATCATGAGACTCGCGGGAGAACGAATGTCTGTACCCAAGATTGTTGTCGAAATCGCTAGAACGAAGAAGCTGCTTGTTTCATTTGAAGCGGCTCAACGGTGGGCGAAAAGAAGCGGCGCGTATAGTCCAAGAGCCGCGTCGAATTATACTGACGCAAATATCGCATAAAATAAGGCAGAAAGTTACGATATTTTAGCGGATTTTTCTTGCCTCGCGCTCGGTGTCTCTCAGGAGGAGGATGTCGGCGATCCTTATCGGCCCCTTGACGTTCCTCGTGAGGATGCGCCCCTTCTCCTTGCCTTCGAGGATCTTGACCCTCACCTGGGTGATCTCGCCTGCGACGCCGGTGCGGCCGACTATCTGGACTACTTCCGCCGGTGTTATCGACTCTGCGCTCTGCCTGCTTCCGCCGCTGCTCAATTATCGTTACGCCTTCGCTGCCGCTGTCTGGGCTGCGCCCCTCACCCTGGCCAGCTCCTGCGTCACTTGGTCTAGGATTGCCTGCCCCTCGCCCGCCTCGGTCACCGCGGCCGCTGCCGTGGAGACGTCGATGCCTATCGCGGGGCCGATCTGGTCCTTCGACGACACGAAGACGTACGGGATCTTCCTCTCGTCGCAGATTATCGGCAGGTGCGCGACGACCTCCGGTGGCTGCACGTCTACGGCGATTATCACGAGCTTGGCGAGGCCTCGCTCCACCGCCTTCGTGGTCTCGTTGGTGCCCTTCCTGACCTTCCCTGTCCTCGACGCCTGTCTAAGGACCTCGTAGGCTGCTTCCTCGACCTCTTTCGGGGTCTCGAACTTTACAAAGTATGGCTTCGGGGTCATCTGTTAAAATCTCCCAAGCCAGCCCTTTTCGGCGGATACTTAAGGCTTAGTCGCAATGAAGCGATTAGCGAGTTGAGACCTGCCAAAAGAATCCACGCCCCCGCCATCTCGAAGGTCGAGGCAGCTGAGGCAATCAGGAAGGCGGCAAAGGCTGAGCAACCGGCCGTCGGTTACCAAGCACGATAGGCATTGCTGCTAACTTGCACTGAAATAGGTTTCCTTCTACAGCAAGTCCAGCAATCTTCTCTCCGCCCCCTCGCATACTCGTTCAAGCTTGAACCGCATCCTCCTCTTCCCCTGCCATCAATGTCGTGGAAGAACTTCCTCGACTACCGATACGAATTCCGAATTCAAAAACTATCTTAGAAGGCACTCAGTCTTGATTTCGCCTCTTGCAATTGGACGTTGTGCGAGGCCAAGGAGCTAGAAGTAGAGGGAATTTGATGGACTGGTCACTGAGGCAGTCGCCGTTTTGGCCATTTGCAAAGCGGAAATACAGGGAAATACAGGGAAATATAGGTCATGGTTGTTTATCGCCCGGGGTCACATTCGTGATAGACGCCGAAAAGGGTCTTGGCTTGGGTTGCTGATTCAACTTATCATCTTTCCTTTGGTCATTCTCTTGTGGGGTTGGCTCGTATGTTCTATCTTGGGGTTTGTCGATGAAGATGACAACTTGGGCATCTTCCTTGGGAGGGCGTTCGGGATGGGGCTTTCCTACTGGGTCGTAATTGACTCACTAAGAAGCTTCTTTCCAATCAACCTCTATCTCTGTCTCATTTTGGCGACATCTTTACCAGCGGCGTATGCGCTGCTACGAGGTGAGTTCAATCCAAGCATCCCGAAGTTTGACAGATCTGACGCCGTAATTCTCCTTCTCGTTGCATTTCAGACAGTGGTGCTCTCGCTGTACTTTTGGCAGTATCCGTTCTTCCCCCAGTTGGACTCAATTGACTTTCCAGCCCATCTTCAATATGTGTCGCAATTTGCCACCGGCGGCGTCCCAGCCTTCGGCACCGCGCTATTCTATAATGGAATTCACTTTCTTCTGTCCATTGCCGTCTTAGGCGACTCTGAGCTTCAGATGTTGTTTGCAGTCCGTGCTGCGATGGCGATATTAATAGTCATTAGTGATTTCATTCTGTACTACTTCTGTTCGAGGATATTCCGGACTGCAGACAAGACAATGAAGAACGCGCCGCTTTGGGGTTGCGCAATATACGTCCTATCCGGGTTCGTCTGGCTGAACCTGGTCTTGGGATCAGGCCTTTATCCCAACTTTTACGGCCTGCTATCGTCGCTGCTGCTCCTTGGAGTATCAATAGACGTTTCGGAGTCGAATTTTAGCGCCTCTGCCTCGTCAAGATACGCGATTCTGGGCATAGCATTTGCCAATTCTCTCTTCTCACACTATTCAGTTCTCTTTGTCATGCCGGCCGTCCTGCTCTACTTTGGTTTCATCAAGAGAATTGGAGCGCTCCTTCTCGTTTCGATATCTCTCGCTGCGATTGCTTTAGTATTCGAAGGCACGTTTATTTCGCTTCTCAACTTCCTCGGAAGTGGAGGGCCCATCAATGGGCTTGCTCCTGTTTCTCAGGATTTATCGTTCTGGCCGGTGCTCGGCTACATCGCCTCCTCGATTGCAGCCAACGGAGTATATGGCAGTGCGTACGCTCTCACGACAATAGCCTCCGTAATCGCCTTCGTCGTGCTCGCAGTCCGGGACCGCGGGCGCCCAGCCCTTCTCCTTGTCTGGTTGCTTCCAATCTTGGTGGCCGCCCCCTTCTCTTCGGCTGCGTGGCGGTTCTCCTTTGTCGCACTGATGCCTATCACGCTGATGACCGCGTACGTTCTGGCGCTAGCAACAAGACAGCGTTCGTACAGGTTATACAAGAAGGTCAAGCGACAGGTCCCAGCAGTTTACAAGACGGTTGCCCTATTGTTTCTCGCTCTCTCTCTGGCGGGTTCGCAATCAGGACAGGTCGTCGCCCAATTCATTGCCGGAGGGACAGCCTCTAACCTGCAACAACAATCTGACTACCAAGCAATGGTCTGGATTGACCAGAACACCCCGAGTAACGATACGATAATCAGCGTGAGCGACTGGCGATTCGCGTTCGTGCAGACGTTGGGCGGTCCTGCAGTGTTTCACTCATTCGAAAACGTGAACGCTAGCTCAATCTGTGCGCCGTCTGGACCATCCGTGGTGCTCCAATATGCCTCCCAAGTTAACTCAACCCTCATCGTGGTCACAGACAATTCAACGCTGGCTGACTGCACTTACCTATTGCGACCCTGGTTGACTTTCTCCCCCCAAACACTCGGGTGCCAAGATAACTGCACGGTCTACGAGAATAGCGAAGTGCGTGTCTTTCAAGTCGGTTGAGCCCTCGACTGGACTCGTCCGAAATGGGGGAATGATGGTCAGCTTGCCTGCGGGAGAGGCCATGGTGCGAGAACACTTCGGCAAGACACCCACCTTCAACCTAGTGTGCTGACGGTGCCGATGTGAATAGAGAATCCGGACCAGCAGGCACCTGCGAATGTCAAAGCAGATAGACGACCATTAGCTATTGAGATAGCCAAGGACGTCTTCTCCATTGGTGGGGCCCTGGAGTTCATGCTCGACAGACCAAATCATGTTCAGCAGCTCGTTGGAGGCGAAGCTTCTCTACGACGAGTTGTTTGAAAAGCATATACGAGCGGAAGAGAGGTTGCAAAGTGGATGAGCCTGAAGGAACTAAGCGAGCAGAAGAGAGCGGAGATTCGACTCATCGCGGACATGACCTTCGAAGCCACGTTGGCGGTGGATGCGAAGCTAACGAAGCTGGCAGAGAGACGAGTCGACAAATCGCAGGGTACGCGATAGCCAACGTTTCATCGAGATCTCCCCCGACCGAAGCGTGTGGGGGTCGGCTTTGGATATAACGGCTGACCATGGGTCGACCGTCTACGATTCGTCCTGTTTAGCGCTAGGAGCGGCCAACCACTTGGAGGTGTTCACAGCGGACCGGAGGATGCTTGAAAAGGCCAAAGCGGTGGGGTTTGTACGTCATTAGCGGCCGTTCACCTGAATGCAGAGGGCGATGACGTGCTTCAAGGGTGCGTCAGGATGCACTGCCCCGGGGCGTCGACCCTCACGAAGCCGTAGCGGGGGAACTGCACGATGTCCCCCGGGCCGAGCTTCCCAAAGGCGTTCTCCGCGAACCCCTTGCGCACGTTCAGGCTGTGCGGGTTCAGCGTCTCGTCATCCAGGTAGAGCTCCGACGGCTCGAGGACCTTCACCTGCTTCTTCTCCGCGCCGTCGACCACCCACTGGACCTTCCGCACCTCCTGGATCCTCTCTTCTCCGACGAACTCGGCCTGAGACGCCTTGCCCTTCTTCGCGAGGCGGACGTTGTAGAGGTCCATGAGACGGAAGACCTCGCCCTCCTTCAGCGTCGCGAGGTCCGCGCTCGGCACCCACAGGCTTGGGTCCGAGGGGACCTCGACGTCCCTGCTCCCGAGGCTGTCGTATGAAGGGTGGAAGGAGAGGGAGAGGTGGCGCGGGGGCGCCCCCTTCACCTTCAGGAGGAGGGGGTCGGGCACGAAGAAGACCCTTATCGAGACGGGGTCGAGTATCTTCCTGTTGACCGCGAAGAGGAGGCTCCAGTCGTAGGTGTGCTCGGTCTTGCCGTACCCCACCTGCAGGGTGAACTGGCGGATGGCTTCGGGGACGATCCCTCTGCGCCTCACCCCCTCTATGGTGGGCATCCTCGGGTCGTCCCACCCCGTGACGACCTTCTCCTCGACGAGGGGGCGAAGGAGCCTCTTGGACACCGGGGTGCCCTTGAAGTTGAAGCGAGAGAACTGCTCGACGACGACGGGAGGGAAGCCGAGAAGCTCCCTCACGCGGTCTTGGAGCGCGATGTGGAACTCGGAGCTTCGAAGGACGTGGGTGACGCCGCAGAGCTTGTCCTCGACGACGACCTCGAAGTCGTAGACCGGCCAGACGACGTACTTCGTCCCGACGACGGGGTGCGACGACTCGATCACCCTCAGGATGTTCGGGTCCCTGAGGGAGAGGTCGAGGCTGTCGAGCTCGCCCTTGAACCTTATGACCCACTCGCCCTCCTTGCACTTGCGGGCGAGCATCCTCTCCCAGACCTTGAGGTTGCCCTCGACCGAGCTTCCCCTGTGCTCGCAGGCCTTCCCCTCGGTCCGGAGCTCCTTGACGCGGTCCGCGGGGCACGCGCAGGCGTAGGCGGCGCCCATCTCGATGAGCCTCCTCGCGTGGAAGTAGAGGACCTCCATGTCCGTGGAGACGTCCTTCTCGTGGTCCCATCGGATCCCTACCCACTTGTAGCCGTCCCGGAACGACTGGTAGTAGGCCTTGTGGACCTTCCTCGGGTTGGTGTCCTCGAACCTGAGCCAGAGCTCCCCCTCGTACATGTCCCTGTAGGTGGCGTTGATGACCCCGGCCATCGCGTGGCCGATGGTCATGAAGCCCGAGGGCTCGGGAGGGAGACGGAGGACGACCTTGCCCTTGACGGCGTCCCTGAGCGGCGGGAGCTGGGTGGTGTGGGCCTTCTCATCGGCGATCTGGGCGGCCTTTCGCTGGTCCCTGGCCTGCAGCGCGTCGGGATACCTCTCCTCGAGGAGCTTCTGCTGCTCCGTGGGCGAGAGCGAGTTGACGCGCTTGACTACCTCTGCGGCCGCCCTTGCGACGTCCTTCGCCATCGTCCTGAGCGCGGGGGTCTCTCCGAGGCTCTTGCTCACGACCGCGCCCACCTCCGCGCTGCCCTGGTGGCTGACCGCGTTTAGGAGGGCGTTCCTCTCCATGGCCTGTAGCTGGTCCGGCGTTAGCTGGGACGACATGGTCCTTGTTGCTGGTTCGCTACGGTCGTCAGGGTGTGCATATATCGTTGTGGCGGCGGCTACCAGTCCCGCTCGACGGCGAACTTCGCGATGGCGTCGAGGCAGCCCACGGCTTCCGCGGACGCGGCATCGTCCTTCCACTTCGCCTCGCCCAGCATCGTCCTGGCCTCGCTGACCAGCCTCGAGGACATCAGCCTCGCGTAGTCGATGGTGTCGTACTTTTGGATCAGGTCCATCACTCGGCCTGCCTCCTTCCTCCTGTGGTCGCGGGGGAGCTTGAAGACCGACCTCACCTTCTCCCTCTCGGCCTCGGTGCAGAGCGACAGGAGCCTGATGAGCATGAGCGTCCTCTTCCCCTCGAGGAGGTCGTCCCCGATCTCCTTCCCGTACTTCGACTGGTCGCCGGAGAGGTTGAGTATGTCGTCGTGTATCTGGAAGCCTATTCCCAGCTTCTTGCCCGCCTCCACCATCAGCTTCAGCGAGGCGTTGTCCGCGCCCCCCACGACCCCGCCCAGCCTGAGCGGGCCGATGACCGTGTACCAGGAGGTCTTGTTGGTGCACATCGTGAAGTAGTCCTCCTCGGTGAGGTCCCACCTGCCGTTGACGACCCACCCGAGCTCGATGTGCTGCCCCTCCGTGGTCTTGCTGACCATGGTGTAGAACTCCTCCATCACCCTCAGCGTCTTCTCGTCGCTCAGCCTCTTCCTGTTCCTGAGGAGGGCGCCCCACATTATCGCGTGGAGGGCGTCGCCCGCGTTGAGGGCGAGCCTCCAGTCGTACTTCTTGTGGAGGGCGGGCGAGCCCCTCCGCATCTCCGAGCCGTCCTCGATGTCGTCGTGGATGAGGATCCAGTGCTGGAAGACCTCGATGCCCGCCGCCGTGGAGAGGATGTCCTCCTCCTTCCCTCCGAAGGCCTTGCACGCGCTCACGCACATCAGCGCCCTCATCCCCTTCGCGGGCCTCGCCGGGTAGTCGCGCAGCATCCTGTAGAGGAGGTCGACCTCCGGGATCGGGCTGTGCTTCGGGAGGAAGTCGTCGAGTATCATCTTGTCCACGGCGGACTTTACCCTCACCATCTCGGTGAGCATCTTCTGTGTCTGCATGGTCATGGTCTGGTCAGTTTCCTCTTGCCCCGCTGAGTGGCGCAAGTGATTAAGGATGGTTCCCTATCTGCTGGAGACACCGCGGAGTACCTTTACGGTAGTCCCACGGAAGTCAACGGCGTTTAAGGCTTTGGAGAATTCCGCAGGTCTGAGCCCCGAAACGAGCCTGACCTCGGTCCCCGACGATGCCATCCTCAGTGCCTCCGCTACCTTGAACGCTATTCCCCCGGTGGCGTCCGCCCCCCTTCTGCCCCGGCGTGACGGGAGAAAGCTTGCGGAGTTGTCCTCGCCGAGGACCTTGATGACAACTCCCTTTTTGTCCAAGATGCCCGCCACGTCGATGGCCATGACGCACCGGTCGGCGCCAAGCATCTCCGCGAGCTCCACGCACATGGTGTCACCCGAAAGGATCCTGAACCCCCTGCCGTCGTGCACGACGTCGCCGAACGTGACAGGGGTCGTCCCCCCGTGGATGAGCCTGGAGATGAACGAGGGGCCTCCATCCCTGTCGAGCAGGGTGAACGGCGAGAAGGGGTACGGGTGGAGCCCCGCGGCCGAGAGCGAGGCGCAGACCTTCGAGTCGAGCCTCAGCATCGCCTCCCTCGTCTCGCTGACCCCTTCGGGGGAGCGCGACGACCTGCTGGACGAGAGGCCGTATTCCTTCGCGACGGTGTGGCCGAAGGACCCGCCGCCGTGGACCACCACCAGTGGCAGCCCGTATGAGACCATGGCCTTGCCCAGCGCCCGGACCGCCCTTTCCCTGTAGGAGAAGGCGACCTTCTTGTCGGTGATGACCGACCCGCCCAGCTTGACTATGGTCACCGGGGCGTTGGGACCGCGGGTCACTCCGTCCACGCCCTCGCTCCCGCGGTCGGGATCTTCGTGAAGAAGGTGTCGTACCCCTTCTTCCTCAGCTGTGCCGCCACCGCCCCGGCCTCCTCCTCGTCAGAAGGCGGGACCGCCAGGACGCTACCCCCTCCCCCGGCGCCCGTGAGCTTGGCGCCGAGGCACCCTGAGCTCAGGCAGAGGTCGACGAGCTGGTCGAGCCTCCTGTTGGAGGCGCCCGCTCGAGCGAGGACGGCGTGGCTGTACGTCATGAGCCTGCCGAGGGCGAGCGCGTCGCCCCTCACCAGCGCCTCGGCGCACAGGCCGGAGACCATCGTGGCGCTCTCGCACAGGCTCGAGAAGAGCGACGGGTACGTCTCCTTCATGCCGGCTACCCTCCTGATCAGCCTCCCAGTGTTCCTCCTCCTCCCCGAATAGGCGACCATCAGGGTGACCGGCGTGCGGAGCTCGACTCGGCGCGGCGCCTCGCCCCTCTTGAAGAGTATCACGCCCCCCATGGCGGAGGTCGTCGCGTCAATCCCCGAGGGGTTGCCGTGGACCAGCCTCTCGCCGGCGTCCCCGGCGCTGACCAGCGCGGCCTGGTCGAGGCCCCAGCCCTCGAGGGCGCTCGTGGCGGCGGCTATCGCGATCATCGTCGCGGCGGAGGAGCCGAGGCCGGCGCCGTCCGCGAGCGTGGAGGTTATCGAGATGGAGACGCGAGGCTCCGCCTTGTGCGCCTTGTAGAGCGACTCAGCGACCTTCCTCGCGGGCAGCAGGTCCTTGGGGTCGCGCAGCTGGGAGTCGATGGCGAGGCGGTCGCCCCGGGTCGCCTCGACCCTGACCTTCCTCTCGATCGCGGCTGCTAACGCGGTCGCGCCGTGGACGACGAAGTGCTCGCCGGAGATTATGACCTTCCCCGGGGCTTCAGCGACGGCCTTCAGGAGGGCTCACCACGGGACACGCCGCTTCCTTCCTTGGTCGCGAAAATAAGGATGACGAAGACGGTGATTTGGGTGCGACTGGCGTCAGAACCTGTCGCGGCGCCTTGGCCGTTCCTCTTCCTCTTCTTCCATGTCCGACTCTGTCACCTTGGTCTCAAAGTCGTCGATGGTGTACTTCAGGGGCTGGTCGCCGGTGAGGAGGGAGGAGTGGGTGAGGACCGACCTCGCGAGGAGGTAGAATATCGTCGCCAGGGAGCGCCTTCCGCGGTTGTTGCCCGGTATCACAAGGTCGATGTCGTCGGTGATGTTGTCCGTGTCGCAGACTGCGATGACGGGGGTCCCCATCTTCGCGCCCTCGATGATGGCCTGAGTGTCCGAGGCGGGGTCCGCGACGACTATCAGCTCGACGTCAAGGTGCCCGGGGAAGAGCGGGTTGGTGAGGGTCCCGGGCATGAACCGCCCGGTGACGGCGATGGCCTTCGTCACCTCGCAGAACTTCTCCACGGGGACCTTGCCATAGTCGCGGCTCGTGTAGACCACGACGTTCTGCGGCCCCACGAAGGAGATGAACTTGCCCGCCACGTCTATCCTGTGGAGGGTCTTTGCGTAATCAAGAAGGTGCAGTCCGTCGGGTCTCGGCTTTGTGGTGAACTGCTCCATGGACTTGGTCCTGACCTGGGTGCCGATCCTGATCCCGGTGGCGAGCAGCGCCTTCTCCGAGAGTTGGGGGAAGAGCATCTTCTCCTCAGATCCGGCGTCGTCCCCCTCTTCGGACATCATACTTGCCACTTCGCTGTCAAGCCGAGCCTCTCGCCATCTTTGGGAACCTCATTTAACCTTTGCAGCGCTCACGGCTGGACGGAGGCCATCTTTGCCGAGGTGCCGAGCTGCTCCCCTATCCTGATGAGCTCGTTGAGCTTGGAGGTCCTCTCGCCGCCCACGACGCCCGACTTCATGAGGCCGCACCTGAACCCCACCGCGAAGTGGGCGAGGTGCCCGCCCTCGTTGTCCCCCGAGCGGTGGGACGCGACCACCACGTGCCCCGTCTTCTTGGCGAGGTTCGAGAACTGCTGCGCCTCCCAGAGGGTGCCTATCTGGTTGACCTTCGTTATGACGCCGTTCGTGCTCTTCTTCGAGACGCCGATCTTCAGCCTCTCGACGTCGGTGGTGTAGAGGTCGTCGCCGGTCACGAGCGTGTCCTTCAGGCCCGCGTGGAGCTGCGCGTAGCCTTCGAAGTCGTCCTCGTAGAGCGGGTCCTCCACGTAGAGCAGGTCGTACCTGTCGCAGAGCTCGGAGACGAAGACCATCTGCTCCTCGCGCGAGAGGGTCTTCTTGGTGGTCCTGTAGTGGTAGCCCCCCTTCTTCGGGTCGTAGAGGCTGTCGGCGGCGACGTCCACGCCCATCCTTATCCTCCTCCCGGTCTCGTCCTGGACCGCGGCGACGACCTCGGAGACGACCCCCATGGCCTCGATGTCGGTGAGGCCGGGAGACCAGCCTCCCTCGTCGCCCTTGCCAACGGGGTAGTTCAGCGCCTTCGAGAGCTTCTTGCCCACGCCCTTGTGGACCTTGAGGTTGAGCTCGATTGCCTCCCGGATGTTGCGCGCCCCCAGCGGGGCGACGAGGATCTCCTGGAACGCAGGAGAGAGGTCGCTCGCGTGCTTCCCTCCCCCGATGGTGTTGCCCAGGGGGAACGGGAGGGTGCCCGACTTCGGGTCGATCACCCGGCACATCGGCACGCCGCTGGCCTTCGCCTCGGCCTCGGACGCTGCGACGCTCACGGCGTAGGCGAGCGAGCCGCCGATCCTGGCGTAGTTCTTGGTCCTGTCGATGTTACGCAGTGCCCAGGTGATGCCCGCCGGGTCGGCGGCGTCCAATCCCCTTATCTTCGCGGCGAAGTTCTTGTTGAACTGCGACACGGTCTTGTCGGGGTCGTTGTCGAAGAAGGGGACGGCCTCGTTGGTCCCGCGGCTGGCCCCCGAGGGGGACATCGCCCTCCCGAGCGACCGCTCCACTGTGACGTCGGCCTCGATGCCGTGGTCGCCCCTCCCGTTGAAGCAGACCCTCACCTTGACTTCCTTGATTCTCATGCGGGCACGCTCACCCTGGCTGCCGTGCGGTAGAGGCCATCTTTCCAATCCCCCTTCTTAGCTCGCCCGTCCGTTTAGGTGGGAGGGTTCTTCTGAGCGTAGTAGGGCAGGACCTGGTCGATCAGGTCGACCGAGGAGATGAGCATCCTCCTGCAGCAGTATCTCTTGATCTTGAGGTCGTCGAGGACCTTCCCTGGGTCCTCCCCGGCCTTCACCCTGCCCTCGAAGTCGGCAAACTTGTCGCCGATGAGCTTGCCGCAGGTAAAGCACCGGATGGGAATCATCATTGTAATCTGGTCACCTGTATGACTTTTGTCGTCTTCTTCTCGCTCCTGGTCCGCCGAACTTCTTGGGCTCGGTCTGTCTCGGATCGCCGGCCAGGAGGTATTTATTGTAGGCGCCCATCCTTTCCCTCAGGCTCGCGCCCTTCACCTGGTCGAGGTACGCGCGCGCTATCGCCATCGCCGAGGCGTCCGCCTGGCTCATGAAGCCTCCTCCAGCCACGCTCACGTCGACGTCGTACTTCTCCCTGAGCTCGCCGACTATCGCCACCGGGGCCATCATGTGGAGCCTCGCCACCTCTGGCTGCCACACCTCGAGCGGGACGCCGTTCACCCTGATCCTTCCCTTTCCGAGGCTGAGGGCCGCGGTGGCCCTCGACGTCTTCCTTGCGCCCGGGTAGAGCTTGGGCTTCGCCGCCGGCTTTGCTTTCTCTGTTACCATGCTAGCTCAACCGTTCCATCCTATGTTGTGCGCGAGGTCGGCGATGGTGGTGTACATGGGGAGCGGCCTGGTGGCAAGCGCCTCGTCGATCTTCGTGAGCTTCACGCCGGAGTACTTCGCTGGGACCCCCATGTAGAAGCGCACCCTCTTCAGTCCCTGCGTCCCCTTGGCCTTCTCCTTCGGGACCATTCCGCGGACCATCCTCCACATGATGTTGTCAGGCCGCCTGGGGTGCAGCGGCCCGTAGATCGGGTTGACCTTGCTGCCCAGCTCGAGCTTCTGCTTCCACGCCTCGATGACCGTGGCCCTCTTGCCTGAAAGGACGGCCATCTCCGAGTTGAGCACGACGATCCTCTTCCCCCTGAGTATCTCTGAGGCGACCTTCGAACACAGCCTGCCGGCGACGTGGCCTGTGGCGTCAATGTAGAGCACGCCGTCTCCCGTGGGCTTCGCCGCTTCCTTTACCTCCGCCATGGGCGCCGGCTTCGCTGCCTGCGTCGGCTCTGCCTTGGGTGCCGGGGCCTCCGCCTTCTTGGCCTTGGCCTTGGCCTTGCTACTTGACAAGCGCGACCCCGCTCCCTTCGGGATACTTCTTGACGAACTCCTCCACGGAGAACGTCTTGCCGCCCGCCTTCTCGATCTTCGACCTCGCGGAGGCGGAGAAGGAGAACGCGCCGACGTTGAGCTTCTTCTCGATGTTGCCCGTTCCCAGGACCTTGCCCGGGACGAAGACGGCCGACGCGTCGCCCAAGCGAGCGAGGCGCCCGACGTTGACCTCGGGCCACATCATGGTCCCTGAGGAGAGGTACCTTGCGGCCTCCCTCCAGATCCCTATCTTCTCGCTGCGGGCCTTCCTCTCGAGGAGGACTATGGCGCTCCGCAGGAGCTTGTTGTCCTTAGCGACCTTGAGCGCGGTCATTGGGCTGCCTTCTCCTCGACTTCCTTGTGGAGCTCCTTCAGCTTCTCCTCGAGCTTCTCTATCGACCGGATGACTATCTCCTTCGCGGGCATGCCACCGCTCGTCTCGACCTTGAGCACGAAGACCCCCTCGCCCTTGCCCTCGGTAAGGATGGCCGCGGTGGCGGGCTGCCACTTCGCGTGCTCCTTCCCCCTGCCCAGCCTCGCGTAGGCCTCGAGCTTGACGGACTGTCCGACCGCGAGCTTGACTATCGGGATGTTCGTGCTCGTGGGGCAAATGTCCCTGTCCTCTGAGACGAGGTCGCCGGAGACCACGGTGCGTGGCTTGTCCTTCGCGCTCGCGTCGAGCACCAGGAGGACCCTGCACTTTTGGCAGCCGAGGGGGCTGCCGCAGTCGCACTTCTCGGGGAGGACGTACCTCTCGAGGTCGGTCTTGAGCGGGATCATGCCCAGCCTGTGGGCGAGTATCTCGTCGTAGAGCACCGAGGAGTTCTCGAGGATGACGATGTCGTCGATCGCCATCGAGGGGACCTCAGAGATGCAGAAGCGCCTCACCGCGTTCGCGTAGCTGCGGTCGACGCCCTCGAGCTGGAGCGCTATGGTGTCCTCAGTCTCTTGAAGCACCTTCACCTTCGGCATTACCAAAACTTGCTATCACTCACCGTGGGAAACAGGGAATTCACGTTTCGATTCGTGGGGTTTAAAAGCCTTTGAGAGCCTTTGAGGGAAACGGGCGACCTTCGGGCGGAATAGAGGAACAGTAGGCTCCGTAGGCCACATTAGAATCCGTATTCAACCGCTAAATATCGGGGAGACCCTTGACGAGGGCATGGTCATCAAGACCGTAGTACATTTCGAGATACCTGCGAACGACGTCGACAAGCTGAGCAAGTTCTACACGATGGTGTTCGGCTGGAAGTTTGCGAAGATGCCGATGGGTGGCGGGATGGACTATTGGACCATCACGACTGGTCCGAGGAGGAGGAGCGTCGGGGGCGGGATGTACAAGAAGCAGACTGAGCACGAGACGCTCCGCAACTACGTGGCAGTCCCCGAGATTGACGCTGCGATCACCGCCTTCCTTGCCGCCGGAGGGAAGGAGGTCGTGGGGAAGCAGGAGGTACCCGCGATGGGCTGGTCATACATGGGAACGGACCCCGAAGGCAACCTCATCGGCTTGTACCAGTCGATGCCCAGGAGGCAGGCCCACAAGGCGAAGAGGGCTGCCCGAAAGTCCGCGCGGTCGAAGAAGTAGAAGACCCAGAACTCAGTGTTGCGTTTCTCAGGAGCCGACTAGGAGGCTACGCTCTGCGGCCCCTTCTTCCGCCCTTCTTCCTCGTCGTGTCGTGAGGGATCGGGGTCGCGTCTTCGATCCTGCCTATCCTGAAGCCAGACCTCGCGATCGCCCTGATCGCGGCCTGTGCTCCCGGGCCCGGGGTCCTCGGTCCTGTGCCGCCTACCGCCCGCACCTTGATGTGGACGGCCGTGATGCCCTTGCCCTTCGCGACCTCGGACGCAGCCGATGCCGAGCGCATCGCCGCGTACGGCGACGCCTCGAACCTGTCAGCCTTCACGTGCCTGCCGCCCGAGGAGAAGGAGATAGTCTCCGCCCCGGTCAGGTCGGTTATGTGGACGATTGTGTTGTTGTAGCTGCTGTAGATGTGGACGACGGCCCACTTCTCCTTCAGGGACTCGTCCTCCTCCATGGACGGCGTGATCTGTCCCGTGGTGACGGGCTCCGTCCTGCCCTCCACCTCGGTCGCGCCTTCGGCAGACTCCTCCTCCACCTCTGCCTCGTCGACCTCTTCGAGTTCTTCGGGCGCTGCCATTCTCTACACCACTACCTCAAGCTGGGGCGGCCACCGCTGGCTGCGCTGTGACTGCCTCTGGTGCTGCCGGGGCGGCTGCCGCGGGAGCGGCGGGTGCTGCCGGCTTGGGGGTCCCTACCCCGCCCACGAGCTGTATGGTGCCCTCCTCCTCGGCGGTGACCTGATAACCTGGAATGTCGATGAAGCGCTTCCCCAGCTTCACGTGCCCGTGCACTATCAGCTGCCTAGCCTGCAGGGGCGAGACCGCCGCCCCCTTCTTGTAGATGAGGGTCTGAAGCCGCCTTCCCAGAAAGTCCTCGACGCTCAGGTTGAGCACGTCGTCGAGGGCGACCCCTTCGCTGACCAGGCCCCTTCTTGTGAGGCTGTCGAGGAGCTTCTTGCCGTCCTTGGCCCTCACTTCCGCGGACGCCGCGAGGAGGTGCCTGGCCTGCTTCCTGACGTTGCTCAGGTCGCCCTGGGTCTTCCAAAGCTCCCTCTTGTTCCGTAGGCCGTAGGTTCCGACGAGGTAAAGCTCCTGCGCCAGCTGCTCGCTCCGCCACGGGTTCTTGGGCCGCGAGAATGTCTTCCTTGGCTTCTTTGGATCGCCCATTAGCTCACTTCTCTACTTCTTCTCTTCGGCAGTCTTTGCTGCCTGCGCGGCCTGCTGCAGGGTGGCCTTCCTGACGCCCACCGTCTTGCCCTTCCTTCCCGTGGTGCGCGTGCGCTGGCCCCTGACCTTGAGCCCCAGGCCGTGCCTTACTCCCCTCCAGCTCTGGATGTTCCTCTCCCTGTCAAGGTCGCTCTTCAGCGCGAGGTCGAGGTCGGTCCCCACGAGCTGCTTGGTCTCCCCCGACTCTGGGTCTCTCTTCCGGTTGAACGCCCACTGGGGGACGTTGAGCGAGGAGGTGTCCGCGAGGACCCTCTCGATGTCCTTGATCTGCGACTCTGATAACTGTCCAAACCTCATCTTTGGGTCGATGCCAGCGCCGCTCACGACGGCCTGCGCGAAGTTGTAACCCACTCCCTTCAGGTCCGCTAGGGCGGCTACTGCCTTCTTTCGCCCGTCCAGGTCCTTCCCCTTCAGCCTGACAAGGTACCTGAACTCGGATGCCTGAGGGTTCGACAAATGCTGATTTCAGCCCCTAGGGCTGACATTATAAGATTTTGGTCACGCTAGAGGATTTCCACGCTGTCGACCTTCCCGTCCCCGTCCATGTCGAGGCCGTGGAGCACCACAGCGAAGTCCCCTCCCTCCTCGCTGTAGCCCTGCAGCACGCGCTCCGCCATGTTCGTGAGGCCGATCACGGCGGCCTTGGTCGCTGCCCCCGAGAGGCCCGCGGCGACGACGCACACCTTCGAGGGGTCCCAGGGGTTCCTGATCTTCGTGAGGACGGAGTCGAACTCGGAGAGGTACCTCCTCCCGGAGGCGTCCACGATCGACCCGAAGAAGCTCTCCTCTGAGAAGCGGATGGGCATGTGCCTGTTGAGCTCGGCCGATATGACGTTTGTCCTGGGCCCTCCCACGACCAGCAGGTTCGAGCCCTGGAGCTTCTCGGCCTTGAGGTCGACGTCGAGCTTCACTGGGAAGGTCTTGGGGAGGCTGACGAACTGCCCCAGGGCGAACCCGATCTGTATCGCGTAGTGACCGTCCCTCCCCTGCGTGCGGTTGGGCCCGTGCGCTTCGGGGGAGCCGACCACTATCCATCCGTCGAGCTGCCGGTCGTCGGAGATGAACTCCTTGAGGAACCTGCCGAGCCTGCCCGACCTCGAGAGGCTGGTCGAAGGGCCGAACTCCTCGCCCTTCACGTCGAACTCTATGGCGTAGCCGTCGGAGGCGAGCGCGTAGAGCTGCGCCTTGCCTCCCCTCACGGTCCGCTGGGAGACGCGGACGACGAGTCCCGCCCTCTCGAGCTTCTTCATGTGGTAGTACACCGCCTGGTGGTACAGCTTGAGGTCGCGCGCGATCATGGAGGGATAGTTTGGCCCCTTCGCGAGCAGGCGGAGTATCTTGTGGCCCAGCCCGGAGGCTGCGGGGAAGAAGTCTGAGGGGTCCGTGTCCGCGATGACCCTCTTCGCCCTGCCGTCGCGCTGCTGTGGGTCGACCAGGACCTTCTCTTTCCGCATGGGCGTTTCCTCCTCTGCACTACTATTAAAGAAATGTGCATGGTGGGGCCGAAAGGCCGGTCCTGCCCTCGGGATGCCTGCACAACGGATCTTGCATACTCGTGCCGGGGAGTGGGTGCTGCTTATTACGAGTCGGCGCAGCGCCGGTCATTTAACACAACATGTGCGGGATCATTGCGGCCGTCTCCTCGGAGGAGGAGGTAGCACCTCTCTTGCTCGAGGGGCTCAAGCGCGAGGAGTACAGGGGGTACGACTCTGCGGGCGTCGCGGTCCTCAACGGCAACGGCACCATAGTCGTCAGGAAGGACGTCGGGAGGGTGAAGCACCTGGACGAGAGGTACGACGTCGCGAGCCTTCGGGGTCGGGTCGGCATCGCCCACACGAGGTGGGCGACCCACGGCGGGGTCTCCCAGAGGAACGCCCACCCCCAGGTCTCATGCGGGGGGGAGGTCGCCATCGTTCACAACGGGATAATCGAGAACTACCTGGAGCTGAAGAAGGAGCTCGAGTCCAGGGGGCACGCGTTCACCAGCGAGACGGACAGCGAGGTGATCGCGCACGTGCTTGAGGAGGAGTACGCGAAGAACAAGGACCCGGTGAAGGCGACCCTGGGCGCGGCCAAGCTCATGCGGGGGCAGTACGCCTTCGTCGCGCTCTTCAAGGACCGGCCAGACCTCCTCATCGGGGCGAGGTGCGACGCACCCCTGGTGGTCGGGATGGGCGAGCGCACAAAGTTCCTCGCGAGCGACGTGCTCGCCTTCCTCGCCCAAACGGACAGGGCCGTCTTCCTCGACAACAAGGAGGTGGTCGAGCTGACCGCGAAGGGGCTCCGGGTCTTCAGCCTCAGGGGGAAGGAGATGCCTGCGAGGAGCAGGAAGGAGACGCAGCTCGCGTGGGAGCTGGGGAGCCTCTCGAAGGCGAACTACGCCCACTATACCCTGAAGGAGATCCACGAGCAGCCGACCACGGTCCAGAGCGCGCTCTCACAGGACCCCGTCAAGGTCGGCGCGATCGCGGAGAGGCTCAGGAAGGCGAGGTCCGTCGTGCTGACCGGGGCGGGCTCGTCCTATCACGCGGCGCTTCTCATGAGGATCAGGCTCGCCGCCGAGGCGAAGATGAGGTGCGAGGTCATCGTCTCGGGGGACTTTGAGAGGGAGCTGCCGTTCATTGACGACGGGACCGTGGTCGTGGCGCTGAGCCAGAGCGGGGAGACCGCGGACGTGATGGAGGCGGTGAAGATGGCGAGGAGGAAGAAGGTCGGCGGGATAGTCTCGATCGTGAACGCCGCGGGGTCTTCGCTCGCGCGGCAGAGCGACCAGGTGCTACTCCTGAACTGCGGCCCTGAGGTCGGGGTGGCGGCGACGAAGAGCTTCACGGCCCAGGTGATGGTAGGGAACCTGATAATCGACAAGGTGACGGGGAGGGACACCCTCGGCGACCCCCGGAGGCTGGGCACGCTCGTCGAGAGGGCGCTGGACACCGAGCCCCTGATGAAGAGGCTCGCCAAGATCTACCGCGACAGGCCGGACTTTTACTTCATCGCGAGGGGAGGGAACTACCCCGTGGCGCAGGAGGGCGCGCTCAAGCTGAAGGAGCTGTCCTACATCCACGCGGAGGGGATGCCCGCGAGCGAGCTGAAGCACGGGACGCTCGCGCTCATAGAGAAGGGGACGCCGGTTGTGGTCATCTCGCCCAACGGCCCGGGGTACGACGACACGATCTCGAACGCCCAGGAGCTCGCGGCCAGGGGCGCCGAGATCATAGGGGTCGCGCAGAAGCCCCACCCAGTCTTCAAGCACACCGTGAAGATCCCGGCCTCCAACGGGAGCATCGCGCCGGTCCTCGAGGTCGTGCCCCTCCAGTTGCTCGCGTACTCGATGGCCACGGAGAGGAAGAACGACCCGGACTACCCCCGGAACCTGGCGAAGTCGGTCACTGTGAAATGATAATTTAAGTGCCGTCGCCCCGACGGGACGTCGTGGGACAAAGAGAGGCGGCCAGGGCCGTTAGGGACAAGAAGGCGAAGAAGTACCTCAGGAACCCCGAGAAGGCTATCGAGGTCACCCCCAAGAGCGTCTCCGAGCTCTTGGACGCGATGAGCCAGACGGGCTTCCAGGGGAAGAGGCTCGGTGAGGCAGCGAGGATATGGGCGGAGATGGTCCAGCAGAAGGGGCTCACGATATTCATGGGCTACGCGGGCTCGATGAGCACCACGGGGCAGTGGAAGATAGTCAGGTGGCTCATCGAGAACAGGTACATCGACGTCCTCGTGAGCACGGGCGCGAACATCTCGGAGGACATCTTCGAGGCGATGGGGCACGAGTACTACCAGGGGACATGGATGGCGAACGACGAGGAGCTGCTCGACGCCAAGATAGATAGGTTCTACGACATCTACGCGGACGAGTACGACTACCGCGAGCTGGAGGGGCTGATCAAGAAGTTCGCGGGCACCCTCGACGCGAGCGAGGTCTACTCCACCAGGGAGTTCCTGAACCTCTTCGGCAAGTACCAGTTCGAGAGGGGGATAAGGAGCATCACCGCGGCGGCCTGGAGGAACAAGGTCCCGATCTACTCTCCGGGGCTGATCGACAGCGGCTACGGCGTGGCGCTCAGCCTCCTCAAGCGCGAGGGGAAGCTCATCAGGCTCGACCAGACCAAGGACATGGAGGAGCTGGGGCAGATCGCCGAGAGGACGAAGAGGACGGGCGTCGTCTACATCGGGGGAGGCGTGCCCAAGGACACGATCCAGCTGGCCACGATCATAAAGTCCCTGGCGGAGGGAGGGGACGAGGAGACGCCCCACGACTACGCCATCCAGATAACGACCGACTCACCCCAGTGGGGAGGGCTCTCGGGGTGCACCCTCGAGGAGGCGATAAGCTGGGGGAAGATCGCGGCGGACTCGAAGAGGAGCGTCGTGTATTGCGACGCCACGCTCGCGCTCCCGCTCATAGTCCACGCGATGAACGAGAAGGTCAGCTCCAGGAAGGACCCGCCCAACCTGAGCTGGGTCTTCAAGAAGTAGACCGGGCCGAGAGCTCAGGGCGAGTAGGCGCCCACGGCGAGGGTGCCGTAGCCCGTCGAGTTCCTCAGGAGCGCGACGTAGCTCGTGGAGTTCAGCACCAGGAACGAGGGCTGGACCAACTGCGTCTCGAGTGGCTTCGAGTTGGTCAGCGAGTAGAGCGTCAGGGGGGAGAAGTCGATCGTCTTCTTGAGGTCCATCGAGGAGTCGTAGACGTTGACCTGGCTCGCGGAGACCGCGAAGAGCGAGCCTCCTGCCCAGAGGAGGCTCGAGGCAGGGATGCCTATGTCGTAGAACGTGCCTGCGCCGCTCCCCGAGGCGCTGACCACCTCCACCTCGTCGGAGGAGGGGATGGAGAGGAAGACGCGCGTGCCGTCGGTGGCGACGCTCGTGTAGCCGCTCGAGTCGAGGTTCCCGCTCCTCATGACGGCCCCCGAGGCGGAAGAGAGGACGGCCAGGAACGGGTTTGAGCCTTGGTATGGCCCCCCGTAGTAGCTCGGCTGGGACCAGTAGGTCCCCGAGAAGATTGAGGCGACCAGGCCCGAGCCCGCGTACGAAGCGATCAGCTCGTCGGGGTAGAGGTCGCACACGTTGAAGAAGACGGGCGTGCCCCACGACTGCTGCACGCCCTGCGACGTAGCGGAGTACTCGTAGATGGTCGCCTCGTTGCCGCGCGGCTGAGAGCACCCGAACCCGCCGGGGTTGGCGCCGGTCGTGTACAGGAAGAGGTGGCTGGCGTCTGAGGTGGCCAGGTTGAAGGTGTCGGCCGGGACTGTCGCTTGCGAGGGGCCGCTAGAGGAGAAGAACCATCCGTCGTAGTAGGCGTAGAGGGAGTCAGCCCCCTTCTGGACGGGCTGCGAGCCAAGAGGGTACGGCGCCTGGTCGTTGTCGGGATACTGGACCTCGACGGTCGTGTAAAGGCGAAGGAGCCTCATGGAGTACGCCATGGTCGAGGTCCCGGACGACGTGAGCCTGAACAGGCTCGACGTGAACTGGTCGCCGTAGTAGCCGTCAGAGACGTAGACCCCGCCGTCCGATAGAGGGAGGACGTCGGTGACCTCGCCCTCGCCGGCGTCGAAGGACCAGAGCTGATTTCCGGTCGTTGCCGAGTACGCGAATGCGGAGGGGCCGGCCGCGAGGAAGAAGCGCGTTGGGTCGCTCGGGTTCTGGTAGACCTGAGCGTCCACCCCGGGGCCGCCCACCGCCGGGGCGAGGGTCTTCAAGCCCCCGACAGGCGGAGAGGCGCCGGCTTGGGTTGATTCGAAGACGTCCTCGAGGTCGGTGACCACGGCGACGGTGGACGGGAACGACCCGGAGTCCACGACTATGGACGCGCCGACGGGGAGGGAGTCCTCGATGGGCAGCTCCCTCGATGCCGTGGAATTCTGGAGGAGGAGGAGCGAGAGGCTCGAGGGTATCAGGCCGTCGTTGGTGATGGTGACGTTCCCGCCTCGCGCCATTCCTACCCGGAGGTGCTCGAGGGACCTCATCTGTTCCACCTGCCCAGCCTGCTGTGCCGCCGCCTCGGCGCCCTGGCTGGACGAGACGGAGAGCGAGATCGCCTGGAGCGAGGCGATCACGAGGAGGTAGATCATTATGAACCCGTAGACGGAGCTGAGACCGGCGCGCCTCCTCCGCTCGGCCGGCCCGGAGAACCGCGCTAGCTTCACAGGAGTTGAGTCGGACGCCGTATTTAGCCGGCCATGCCCCGGAGCCGCCAAAGGATTTAACCCCGTGTGCGTCGGGCTCGACCAGGTTCGAGAGCATGCACTACGACGGCTCCTTCGAGGTCCCCGTTCCGAGGCAGAAGGTCTACGACTTTGTTATGGACCCCGCGAGGATCACCTCCATCTTCCCGGACGTCCAAGACGTCAAGGTGCTCGACGAAAGCAACTTCACGCTCAAGGCGAAGGTCGGAATTTCCTTCATCAGGGGGATGATGGACGTCAAGATGACGATAGTCGAGAGGACCCCGCCGAGTTTCGCCAGGATGAAGGCGAAGGGGAACGGGTTGAGCAGCTCCGTCGAGCTCGAGAACACGTTCACGATAGAGGACGCCCCCGGGGGCGCCGGGACTCTCGTCAAGTGGGCCGCGGACGCGAAGATCGCCGGCCTGATGGCCAGCGTGGGCTCAAGGCTCATCGACGCCGCGGCGCAGAAATACGTCGCAGAGATAATCGGTTCCCTGAAGGAGAAGCTAGCCTCTTCTTAGCCGCTCCCGTCCATCAAGCCCTTCACGTAGGCCGGCGAGACCGGCATCCTGTCCACCACGACCCCGAACGTAGAGAGGGCGTCTTCAACGGCGTTCACGACCGTCGGCGTCGCGGCGGTAGTCCCTGCCTCCCCCACCCCCTTGACCCCCAGCACGTTCGCGTCCGTGGGCGTCATGGTGGTGTCCCAGACGACGTCAACGAGCATGTCGGCGGAGGGCAGGAGGTAGTCTGCCAGAGTGGTTGCCAGGGGCTGCCCTTCTTCGTCGTACACGGTCGACTCCGTCAGGGCCTGGCCGATCCCTTGGACGACGCCTCCGTGGATCTGCCCTTGCACCACCAGAGGGTTGATGATCTTCGCCGCGTCATCGACGGCGAAGTACTTTAGCAGCCTTACCGCGCCCGTTTCTCTGTCGACCTCGACCATCGCGACGTGGGTGCCGAAGGGGAAGGCGTCCGTCTTCGGAGCGTAGACGGAGTAAGCGAAGAGGGTCATCTCCATGCCGGGAGGGAGAGACCACATCCCGTAGGCCATCTCCGCGACCTCGGCGAACCTGAGCTTCTTGGACGGCTGGTCCTCGCGGAAGATCGCCCCCTTGCTGAACACGATCTTCGAGTTTGAGCGCGCGCCCAGCCTTCGGGCGGCGATCGAGGACATCTTGTCGCGGATCTTCCGGGCGCACATGACGGCGGCGCCCCCTGAGAGGGCGGCTGACCTGCTCCCCGCGGTGATGCTGCTCCACGGGAGCATCGCTGTGTCCCCGTCGTTCACTGTGACGTCGTCCATCGAGATGCCCAGCTCGTCGGCCACCACCTGGGCGAAGGTCGTCTCGTGCCCCTGCCCGTGGACGTGCCCTCCAAGGTTGAGGACGACCTTGCCTCCCTCGGTGACGAGCATCGAGGCCGACTGTGGCCAGCTTGGCCCGAAGGAGGAGATCTCCACCCACGTCGCCAGCCCGACCCCGACCAGCCGCCCCTCGCTGCGCGCCTTTGCCCGCTCTGCCAGGAGCCCGTCATAGTCCGAGACTTTGAGAGCCTTTTGCAGGTTGGCGAGGTAGTCGCCGCTGTCGTAGGTGTTCCCGCCAGAGGTGGTGAAGGGGAACTTCTCCTTCTTGATGAAGTTCAGCCGCCTCACCTTTACCGGGTCGAGCTTCATCTTCGCAGAGGCGATGTTGATCGACCGCTCGATGAGATAAGCGGCCTCCGGCCTTCCCGCGCCGCGGTACGGCCCCATGGGGACCTTGTTGGTCATCACCACGTCCGCCTCGGCGTGGTAGTTCGGGATGTCATAGACTCCCGTTCCCATCTCCATCGTTATCTTCGCGAGGGCAGCCTCCCCGCCGTAGGCGCCGCCGTCCACGACGAGCCTGACCTTGAGGCCGAGTATCCTGCCCTCCCTCGACATCGCGAGCTCCACGTGTTGGACCTGCCCTCTCCCCTGCCTCATCGACAGGAGGTTCTCTCTCCTCGACTCGACCCACTTCACCGGGCGATTGAGGACCCGCGCGGCGTGGGAGATCACCGGATCTTCGGGATAGAGGCCGCCCTTCCCGCCGAACGCTCCGCCGACGTCTGGCGCGATCACTCTGACCTTCTCCGTGCCAAGAGAGAGGAGGCGGGCGAGCTCGTCCCTCACCCCGTGAGGGTCCTGGGTGGAGAGGTGCACGGTAAGCACCTCGGTGCCTTGGTCGAAGCTCGCCACCACGCCCCTCGTCTCCATCGGGGAGGGCGCCAGGCGCTGGTTGACCAGCTTGACCTTCACAACCTCGTCGGCCCTCTTGAACGCCTTCACGACGTCACCGGCTTCCACGGAGTCGTGGGACGCGAGGTTGCTCTCGAGGTAGTCGTGGACTTTGGGCGAGCCCCGCTCGAGCGCCGCCTCTGGGTCCATTACGGCGGGTAAGGCCTCGTATTCGACCTGGACCGACTCCGCCCCGTCCTCTGCGAGGTAGGGGTCTTCGGCGACCACCACGGCGACTGCCTCCCCAGGGAAGTTGGCAGTCCCGACGGCGAGGGCCTTCATCACCGTGCCCGAGGTGTTCGCGCCCCACTCCTCGGATTCACCCGGAGAAGCCGGTTCGGAGAGCGGGCGCACCTTGCCTTCGAGGTCGGCGCCCGTGAAGACCGCGACCACGCCGGGGAGCTTGAGCGCCTCGGAGGTGTCGATCCGGAGGATGCGAGCGTGGGCGTGCGGGCTCCGCACAAAGATGGCGTGCAGCATGCCTTCGAGCCTGATGTCGTCGGCGTAGTTCGCCTTGCCCGTCAGGAACTTCCTGTCCTCGACCCTCTTGACAGGCTGGCCGACGAGGAGCGCGGGCTTGTATGCTTCTCGGGTGGCCGCGCGCTGTGGGCGTGGTCGCTTTGACACGCCGAGATTTGAAGAGCCGGCCGTTAAGAGAGTTTCCTTCGGCGCTAGTTGGCCGCGCGCTGGTGCGTGGCGGTCCTCTCCTCTCCCATCGAGACGATGCTTACGCTCACCTTCATCTCGTCCTCGAGGTACTCGACGAACTTCTCCATCGGCCTGTGCAGCCGCGCCGTCGTGAGCTCGGCGCCGTAGAGCGGAGGGAGGTCGAGGTAGACCGGCTTCACAGAGTCGAGCTCCGGGAGGGCGCGGGAGAACTCGTCGGTCTCGGTGCCGCGCACGTTGTAGTGGGTGCAGACCTTGAACTCCTTGAGCTTCGTCAGGATGTCCAGCTTGGTGAGAGCGAGCGTCGTCACCCCGTTCATCTTGACGGCGTACTTGAGGGCGACGAGGTCGAGCCACCCCACCCTCCTCGGCCTCCCGGTCGTGGCGCCGTACTCCCTCCCGGTCTCCCTGATGAGCGTCTCCAGCTTCCCGTGTATCTCCGTGGGGAAGGGCCCTTCGCCCACGCGCGTGGCGTAGGCCTTGGCCACCCCCATGACGTCCCCTAGGGACGTCGTCGGTATCCCGAGGCTGGCGGGCACGTAGCTGGCGAGGGTGTGCGTTCCCGTGACGTACGGGTAGGTCCCGTGAATGAGGTCGAGGAGCACCCCCTGGGCGCCCTCGAAGAGGACGGAGTGGCCGGCCTCGTTCGTCTCCATAATCTCCTCGCCCACGTCTCCGACGAGGCCCTTCAGCGACGACTTCGCCGAGGCGGTCCAGCCCTCCATCGCGGGGATCTTCTTCATGAACGTGCGGTAGAAAGCGAGCGCGGAGGTCAGGTCGAACGTGCCCCTCTCGAGGTCACCCGCCCTGGGAGTCAGTCGGAGCGCGCGCATAGCGTATGATGGGCCTATGCCCCGCTTCGTCGTCCCTATGGCGCGGTCCCCCCTGAGCTTCTCGATGAGCGAGTCCATCTCCTTCTCGAGCGGGGTGACGATGGTGCACCTCCCGTCGACCACGAGGTTCGCCTTGTGCCCCTCGCGCTTGATCATCTCGACCTCCTCCTTCAGCGTCTGGGGGTCGACTGCAACGCCCGGCCCGATGAGGAGCCGCTTCCCCTTCAGGAGGCCCGAGGGAAGGAGGTGGAAGACGTAGGTCCGCTTCCCTATCACGATGGTGTGGCCCGCGTTGCTACCGCCGTTGTAGCGGACCACGGAGTGGAACCTGTCAGCGTAGTAGTCTACAATCTTCCCTTTGCCTTCGTCTCCCCACTGGAGGCCCACGATGCAAAGGTTCCGCAAACCGCCGCATCTTCGCCGAGAGGCATTTAACTGTATTCGGGGGAAAAGTCGCTCACGCGGGGGCTACGAGACTTGGAGGCCCAGGTACAGTCGCCCGAGCTCCTTGTGGTCGAGGAGCTCCCGGCACGTCCCCGAGAAAACGGTCTTTCCTGAGACGAGCAGGTACGCGTAGTCGCCCATCTCCAGCGCCCGCCTCGCGTTCTGCTCCACCAGGAGGGTCGTCAGGTTCATGTCGTTGGTGACCGTCGCGACGGTGTCCAGCACCTGGGTGGCGATCTTCGGCGCGAGGTTCGCCGTGGGCTCGTCGAACATTATCACGGTGGGCCTCCTCACGAGAGCCATGGCCATGGCGACCATCTGCCTCTCCCCGCCGCTCAAGTTCGACGCCTTCGTCCCGAGGTACTTGGAGAGCTGGGGGAAGAGCTCGAGGGAGTTGCGGAGCCGCTCCGGGTAGTCGCCCGCCTTCAGCGTGTAGCCCGAGAGCCGGAGGTTCTCGGCGACCGATAGGTTGGTGAAGACGTTCTCTGTCTGGGGGAGGTAGGCCACACCCGCCCGGGCGACCTCGGTGGGCGACTTGTTGGTGAGGGACTTGCCGTCCAGCTCCACCGTTCCCCGGAACGTCGTGGCGATGCCCGAGATCGACTTTAGGAGGGTGCTCTTCCCCGAGCCGTTCGGCCCGACTATCACCGTGATCTTGCCGGGCTCGGCCTCCAACGACACACCGTCGAGTATCTGCAGCTTCCCGTAACCTGAGGAGATGTCCGTGACTCGGAGCAATCCTCAACCACCCAGGTATGCCTCGATGACCCCGGGGTCGCTGATCACTTCCTCGGAGGTTCCTGAGGCGATGATCTTGCCGAAGGCCATCGCGATCGCGTGGTCGACGTAGCCGAGGGCAATGTCCAGTCGGTGCTCGATGATGAGGAAGGTGACGCCCATCTCCTCGCGAGACCTGACCAGGGCGGCGAATATCTCGTGGGCGAGCGTCGGGTTTACCCCCGAGATGGGCTCGTCCAGGAGGAGCACCTTGGCGCCGCTCATGAGGGCCCTGCCCATCTCGAGGAGCTTCATCTGCCCTCCGCTCAGCGTGCTCGCCTGCTTGTTCCACAAGCCTGAGAGCCCCAGCAGGTCGAGGATCCTGGCCGCCTTCTCCGTCGAGTTCTCCTCCGGCTTCATCCACATCCCCCTGAAGGGCGCCCTGAGGAAGCTCTCGCCCGGGTTCACCCTCTCCGCGGCGAGCACGTTCTCGAGGACGTTCAGCTTCAGGAAGAGCGAGGGTATCTGGAACGTCCTGGCGATACCGGCGTGATAGATCCTGTGAGGCGGCCATCCCGTTATCTTCGTCCCCCTGTAGAAGACGTCGCCCTCGTCCGGCTTGTAGTATCCCGAGATGACGTTGACGAGCGTGGTCTTGCCCGACCCGTTCGGGCCGATCAGGATGGTGATCTTCTCGGGGGCGAGCGAGAACGAAACCCCGTCGATGGCCTGGAGCCTCCCGAAAGACTTGCGGACATCGCTGACCCTAAGGACTTCTCCCTCGGAGGCCAATGGAGAAGAACGGGGGACGGGGGCTACTAAGGCATTCCGGGCTGCCAGGCGATCGTGTCGCTAGCCGCCGTGTACGTTCCCGCGAGCACCCAGTTGTCTCCCGAGCTGGAGGCCTGCACCTCATAGATGGAGTAGCCCACCGGGGCTAGGTCTCCTGAGGGCTGCAGCTCAGTCCAACCGGACGCGCCGAAGTAGTTGTAAGCGACCGATGGCAGGACTGCCTGGATCGCCGCCCCGTTGTTCTGTCCCGCGGCCAGGATGGAGAGCGCCGCCACCCAAGTCGCGTCGTAGGCGCTTATCGCGTACGAGTCGGGGGCAGAGTGGAACGCCGCGGTGAACTCGGTCACGAACGCGTTCGTCTTGTCCGTCGCGGCCGCAGACTCACCGATGGTGCTGATGAGCCTGACCTGCGACGCTATCGAGCCTACCCCGCCGGTCGAGTTGGTGAAGTCGGTGTTCTGGGACTCGCCGTCGGAACCGAACCACGTCGTCTTCAGAAGGGTGGGGAAGCTGCTCTTTGCCTGCACGAGCATCTGCCCGACCTCCTGGTAACCAATCGCTACTACGGCTACCGAGCTGGCGCCGTACTTGGCGACGGCTGCGTTGTAGTCACTCTGGGCGGTCGTGAGCGTCGGAGTGAAGTCAGTGGCTGTGGAGACGTACTGGATGTTGTCCTGGACGTTGCCTCCCAGGGCCTGGAACCTGACCGCGGTGGCGTTGGCCAAGCCGATTCCGTAGACGGTGTTCTGGTCGACGAGGACGATGTCCTTGATGTTCTCGTTCACCAGCTCCCTCGCTATCGCGAAGCTCTGTGCCGCGTCGTTCGGGACTAGCCTGAAGAGGTAGTCGTTGGGGATTGCCAGGCTGATCGCGGTGGAGGACGCGCTGATCAGGACCATGTGGTTCTGGTCGGCGTACTGGAGGATTGTGCTCGCCTCTCCGCTGGTCAGCGGACCCACTACCGCCTGGATCCCGCTGGCGTGCATGCTCTGGAGGTCGGAGAGCGCCGTCGCCGGGACGAGGCCCGTGTCATCGTCTTGGGCTGCGAACTTCACGTTGCTCATGCCCGCCTTTACCATGTAAGCGTTGATATCGGTAATCGCCAGGTCGACCGCAGTCTTCTGCTGCGTGCCGATGGCGGAAAGCGCGCCGGAGAGGTCGGTCAGGTCTCCGATGGTTATCGTGCCTGAGAGGCCGCTCGCCGCGGCGGTCCCGCTGACGGTGCTAGTGCTGGTGACCGTCGAGGTCGCCGAGGAGCTAGAGGAGGAGGTCAAGGCGTATGTCAGCCCCGCGCCTACGAGCAATCCTACAACGAGCAGAGCTGCCGCCATAGCGCTAGAGGCCCCCTTCCTTCTCAATAGTCTCATAGCGCCACAATACTTCGGAAACTATTTAAGACTTGCAACGACTTTGAGTTTGAAAGGTGTAGGCGATCTTCGCTCTACCGCCGTACGTCATCAGCGCCGTCATCTACGGTTCTCTCTTCGCGCTCATGAGCCTCGGGCTGACGCTAACCTACCTCACTACCAAGGTTCCCAACTTCGCACAGGGGGCGTTCGTGACCGTGGGCGCGTACACTTGCTTCTCTCTGCTAAGGATCTACCACTTGGGGCCGTACGCGTCGCTCCCGCTTTCGTTCATCGCGGGGGGAGCCGTGGCGCTGGTGATGTACCTCGTGGTGCTGAGGCCTCTCTCGAGGAGGGGGGCGTCGGTGATCTCGCTCATGATAGCCACGCTCGCGGTCGACATCGTGTTCATCGGGATCTTCGGGATCTACACCGACTACCTCAGCTCGGCGTTCCGCATCCCAGACGCGAAGCTCTTCTACGCCCTCACCTCGGCCGATTTCACGTTCCTTGGAGTCGACGGCGTGGTCTACGTCGCCCCGATTGCCCTAGCGGCCATAACTGTCGGCCTCTACCTCCTCCTTACGAGGACGACCTTCGGGATAGCGATGAGGGCGACGGTAGAGAACCCCAACCTCGCGAGGACCATCGGCGTCAACACGGAGGCGGTATACCTGATCTCCTGGTTCGCGGCCGGAGGCTTGGCGGGCGTCGCCGGGAATTTCTACGTGCTGTGGCAGCCCGGGGAGCCTGACGTGGGCTCCCAGCTCCTCATCGCGATGTTTGCGGGGAGCATCCTCGGGGGGCTCAAGAACATCTACGGAGCTGTCGTAGGCGGCCTGCTGGTGGGCGCCGGGGAGATACTCATCACCACGTTCGGCGCCGCATACCTGGGTTCGTGGGTCATCGCGTACGAGAGCGGCATTCCTCTCCTCATAATGGTGGTCGCGCTCCTGGTGTTCCCCGGCGGGATAACTTCTTTGGACTGGAGGGGCTTCCTCTCGAGGAGAGGAGGCTAGGCAGATGCTCCCGCCCCTAGCGATCCTCGGGATAGCCAACTGGGGCTCCTTCCTCACCGACCTGCTCGCCTTCTTCGCGATCTACCTCGCCATCAGCATCAGCCTCAACCTCGAGATGGGCTACGCGGGGATACCCAACTTCGGCAAGGTGCTCTATTTCGCGGGGGGCGCCGCCTTCTCAGGGTCGGTCGCGATCAGGGTGGCCGCGCTCCTCCTCAAGGTGGGCGGGAACCCGGTCGGGATCGACAACTTCATCATCGCGAACAACATGACGACGATGCTCCAGCACAACGTCCCCGTCTCGGTCGCGCTGATCGGGGTCACGCTCCTCGTCGGTGGCCTGGTCGGGGCGTTCCTGGGGTACATCTCCATCTTCCCCGCGATGAGGCTCCGGGAGGACTACCTGGCGATGCTGCTCCTCGGGGCCGCGGCCTTCTTCCAGATCTTCCTGAACAACTACACCCCGGTCATCAACGGGACGTTCGGCATCGGGATACCCGACCTCTTCGCGTGGGCCGGGGGTTACTCGACGCTCGCTGCCACGCTTCTCATCACGGCCTTCGCCGTGATAGTCTATGTGTACGCGGAGAGGCTCGTGAGGTCGCCTCTGGGCAGGACGCTCAGGGCGATGAGGGACAACGAGGCGGCGTCGGAGGCCCTGGGGAAGGACACCGTCGCGATAAGGAGGAACGTGCTCATAATCGCGGCGGTGATCACGGGCATCGCCGGGGCCCTCTTCACGATATACTCCGGCGACACGAACCCCGGCATATACGACAGGGTGTCGTGGACTTTCTGGCCCTGGCTGATAGTGATAATGGGAGGGGTGGCGAACAACTTCGGCGTGGCCTTGGGCTCGTTCGTCTTCGTCTTCCTCACCAAGTTCATCGACGCGGAGAAGTTCGCGCTTCAGAGCTTCATCCCGTTCGACGTGAACTGGCTGGAGTATCTGGTGTTCGGATCGGCCCTCATCCTCATACTGCTGCTGAGGCCTCAGGGGCTCCTGGGAGAGAAGTCCTCGGCGACCTTGAGCGAGTCAAAGGTCTCCGGCATCATCGAGCGATTGACGGGGAACCCCCAGCGCCCAAAGAAAGAGCAGGAGCCGGAGAAGTAGGCGGGCCCTCACCGAGTCGGGAGCTGGAGCGGGATTGGTGGCGCCGGCGGCAAGATTTGAACTTGCAAGCCCTTTCGGACGGCAGCTTTCCCAGGCTGTTTCAGGAAAACACTACGATTCCGGCGCAAGGAGAATTACTGGGTAAAAATTAAATAGCCGGCAACCTTGGTTATTCCGGATGGCTACCGAGATGGAGAGCACCGTGGGTTCAAAGGAAGAGCTTTACCCACCCAAGAAAATGCGCCGTGCCCTTGGCTTGAAACCCGGCATGAAGGTCAAATATACACTGGAAGGGAGAAAACTGGTCGTCGAGCCGATTCCAAGCGTTGCTGACTTGCTAAAGATGGAGCCCACGGTGGAAATTTCACTAAGAGAAGTCCACGACCACCGGAGAGAGCTTTCTGCGAGACTTGAAGGCAAGACTTGAGTCTGATTGAATCCCCATGGCGAAGATCTTACTGGACACCACGTACCTTTTTCCCATTGCTGGAATCAAAGTCCGAGGCATCGAGAGGGATGCACTTGAGAGGGCATCAGGAGTCGGACACCATCTGTTCATATCAGAGATGTCTCTCTTCGAACTTGCGGCCAAAGGAGCAAAGCTTGTTGGCGATGGCTCTGCCGATGCTCAACGTCTTGAGCAGGCAATTCAATCAATCGTCAGAGACGAGACACTTTGGAAAGTTGGCCCGTATGAGAAGGGGGTCATTCCACTTGCGATTGCTCTCAGGCGACATAATCCTGACTTCATAGACTGTGTGATTTTGGCATCCGCGGTATTGACTTGCGAGATTCTAGTCACGGAGGACGAGCTGTTGCTCCGAAGCCGTGAAATCATCAAATTGGTTAGGATGACAAAGGCGGAATTCTTGATTTGCGATTTCAAGCATATTTCGGGAAGCCTATGACCGATAGGGGAGCCCCCATCGTGACCTGATTAACCGTGAGAGGTTTGAGGCGCCGGCGGCAAGATTTGAACTTGCAAGCCCTTTCGGACGGCAGCTTTCCAGGCTGCTGGGTTACCAGGTTACCCATACGCCGGCCTTGCATCACGGGGCTCCGCGACCGGCACAAATAGGTTCCCGAGGGGCGCCTCGGGCGCACGCACAATAACTGGCCAGGTGGACGAGGTAGCATGAACCCGCGGCGGCTGGCGACACTGGTCGCGCTGGTCCTCCCCGCGTTCCTGTACGGCCTCTACAGGTTCTCGCTGGGCGTCCTCGTCCCAGGCCTCGAGAGCGTCTACGCCGTGAGCGACGCGACAGCGGGCGGGGTGGTCTCGGCCTCCGTCGGGATGGTGGGCCTGGGCGTGATAGGGTCGGGGTACCTGGCGTCGCGGTTCGGGGACCTCAAGACCATCCTCGCAGGCTTCCTGCTCTTCTCGGTCTCGATGGGGGTGGTGGCGGTCTCCTCTGGTCTGCTCTCATTCTCCATCCCGTTCCTTGTGGCCGCGTTCGGGAGCGGCCTGATGATCACGCCGTCGTACGGGGTCGCTGCCGCCATGTTCCCGGGGCGGAGGGGTTTGGCCGCAAGCTTCGTCACGTCGTTCTACAGCTTCGCCGGGTTCGTCGGCCCCTCGTCGGCGGGCTTCCTTCTCGCGTCCTACGGCTGGGACGCCCCGTTCGCCGCGTTCGCCGCGATCGGGCTCCTGTTCTTCGTGGTCTTCGTCGCGGTGCTGGGGACGGGCGTCAGCTCGACGTCCACGACGGCTTTCAGCGCCTTCGGGGAACTGCTAAGGAAGAGGGTCATCCTTGTGCTCGCGGTCTCCGCCTTCTTCGCCGACTTTGGCTTCCTGGTCTACCTCTCGTGGACGCCGAAGTTCCTCCTCTCGAGCTTCGGGGCCTCAGGGGTGAGCTCCACCACCATCGACTCCTTCTTCGGGATAGGGCTCGGCCTGGGGGGCTTGGGCACCCTCGCCGGTGGGACGCTCTTCGACCGGGTCGGGGGGAGGAGGAGCGCGACCTTGAGCGCCGTCCTTCCGGCAATCTCGATGCTAGGCGTGTACGAGGCGAGGTCCTATCCCGTCGCGATCTTGTTCGTGATCCTCACGGGCATCCTCGGGAACATGTTCTGGTCGCTCCTCACCGCGATGTGCCAGGTCAATGTCCCCGAGGGCAGGCGGACCGCCGCGACAAGCCTCGTCCAGACTTCGGGATTCGTGGGCGCGTTCTTGGGGCCGGGGATAGCGGGGGTGGTTGGCGGCCCGGTCTCCTCCGTGCTCGTCTTCACATCGGCTGTGCCATACCTACTGCTGCTGGTGATGGTGGTCGGCTTCTATCGAGACCCTCCCAGCGCGCAGCCAAAGGAGATAAGCTCCGACGAGGGCCGATGAGTGTTGGACCGAGTCATCGACGCGCACGTCCACTGCTCCGACAAGAGGAGGGACGACCGGCTGAGGCCCTACGCGAAGCTCAACGGCCTTCGCTACGACCTCGAGGAGCTGCTGGATGAGATGCGTTCGAACGGCGTGGGCCGCGCCCTCCTCCTCAGCCCGCCTATGCGCGGAGGCCTCCCCCTGCCGAACGTCGAGGTGGTGAGGCTCTGCCAGAAGAGCAAGGACAAGCTCTTCCCCGTCTTCACGGTGGAGCCCCGGAAGAGCGCGGTCGCGGACGCGATGAGGCTGGCGCGCGCCGAGAAGGGGTTCGTGAAGGCGTTCAAGATCTGGCTCGGCTACCGCAAGGTCTACGCGCGCGACGAGGTGTTCTCTCCCCTCTACGACTACGCCGAGGAGCACGGGCTGCCGGTCATGTTCCACACGGGGGACACCGCGAGCAGCGACGGGTCGTTGGCGCACGCGCACCCGCTGACCCTCGACGAGGTCGCTAACGAGAGGGAAGGGCTGAAGATCGTGGTCTGCCACCTCGGCAACCCGTGGATACTCGACACCTCCGAGCTGCTCTACAAGCACAGGAACGTCTTCGCGGACGTCTCGGGCCTGATGGCGGGGGGCGGGGGGTATGCGAAGGAGTACATGCGCGTGCTCGCGCAGAGGGTCAGCGAGGCGGTCTACTATGCGGGCGGCGCGGAGAAGCTGGTCTTCGGGACGGACTACCCCGTCGAGACGCACGAGGACGGCCTCTCGCTCGTCTCCGCCCTCAAGGTGACGCAGGCCGACAAGGAGCGCATACTGTGGCGCAACGCCTCGAGGTTGTACTCCATCTGACGCCCGCCGAAGTAGAGGTCGTCGAGGTGGCGAAGGGCGAGAGGGCGAGGCTCCTCCCTATCCTCGAGGAGAGCTTCGAGGGGCTCTACCTCTGGCACGCCAGGCGGACCCTACAGAGCATCGAGGTCGTCCGGGCCGCGAGGACGCAGGACGGGGAGGACGCCGGGCTAATAATGCTGAAGCTGGTTGCCGAGGGGGCCGGGTACGTCTACTACGTCGCGGTCCCGCCCCGCTTCAGGAGGAGGGGGATCGGCGGGAGGCTCCTCGACGACGCCATGGCCCGCTTCGAGAGGGAGGGCGTGAGGGACGTCTACGCGAGCGTCGAGGAGGACAACCTAGAGTCCAAGACGCTCTTCGGCTCGAGGGGGTTCGAGAGGCTCCAGGGCTCCGAGATGGCCGAGAGGTACGGGAGGATACGCTCGCTGCTCATGTACCGCGAGATGATGGTGGTGCCCGGGGAGGTGCTCCTGGGGAAGCGCCTCGCGGAAGCGGGGAAGCCCGCCTAGGCGCGCGTCACTCTTCTTCTTCGGCGTCCGCCGGCTCCTCCGCAGCGGCGGTCTCCTTCGTCTCCTTGTCCTGCTTCTTCGACCGATACCGGTTTACATTGGCGCATAAATCCAAGGGCGATAATCTACTGCGTGACACTCCAGAGAAAGTCAGTAATGCAAGAATTCCGACCAAGCGGCGATTTGCTGGGAATGATGGAGTCGTTCAGGCAAATGACAAATGATTGCATCAGAATCGGTATTGACTTCGAAAACAAGAATTCTAGAAACCCTTCAATGAAGAAACTTTCCCTCTTGACGTACGGCGATCTGAGACGAAGGTATGGTTGTCAATCCGGCTTTGTACTATGCGCCATTTCAAAGGCCTCAGGAATTCTGTCGGCAAGAAGAAAGTCAATCAAGAGAGGATTCCCTTCAAAAACCCCGTACCTATCGAAACCAATGCTTGTGTCGTGTTATGGGTTCAAGATTGAGCACGGTAATCTTGCAATCCGCCTTGACGCCACCCGCGTCGAGAGAATCCCTCTCAATCCCCACACAGAATCCATCATATCGGATCCTGATGTATCAGTGAGGGCCTTTACTATCACTCCGGAATCAGTTTCTCTTTGTATCTCGAAGGATGTCAAAGAGAGGGAACATGCGGAAATTCTGGGAGTAATTGCAGTCGACAGGAATCTGAGGAATCTCACAGTTGGGAATGGTCGATTAGTGACTTACTATGATGTTTCCAAGTTGGTCAAGATTGCCCAAAATAGCAGAACCATCATCAGCTCGTTCAAGCGCGCCGATGCGAGAATCAGGGGCCAGATTGCCTCGAAATACGGAAGAAGGAGATCATCGAGGACGAAACAACTTCTAAACCTGGTTTCGAAAAGAATTGTGGGTGAGGCGCTGGCGAAAAAGAACGCGATAGTTTTCGAACAACTTACGGGAATTCGCAAATTATACAGACGGGGGAACGGGCAAGGGAGGTCATTCAGGGCAAGAATGAACTCTTGGCCATTCGGCGAGTTCAAGCGTCAAGTAGAGTACAAGGCCGCTTGGGCCGGAGTGCCAGTAATCACTCTAACTAGGAGTGAGACAAGGGGGACCACAATGGATTGTCCACGATGCGGGGAGAGACTCCAAGTTCCAATTCAGGGCGACCATATGCACAATCGCCAATTGTGGTGCGAGGTCTGCGGCATATGGAGAGACCGTGACTTGATCGCGGTTCTCAACATTTCTCGCAGGGGATGGTTGAGGTTCGACCATTCATCGACGGAAGACGAGGCAAGAGAAACGATGAAGAGGAACGCGGAGCACGACAGGGAGCCGCTAATCCTCAGAGTGGATGCTTCGAAGTTGCATCTTCGGAATCAGATGCAGTAGAACCCTTCTTCCACATCTTCGGGTAGGTACCCTGGTCCATTATCACGCGCCTGACGGGGAAGGCTATGCCCTTGGGCTGCCCCTGCACCTCCTCCGTGGTCATCGAGGCCTCGGCGATCCCGATGAGCTCGCCCTTCGCGGTGAGGAGGACGACGGTCTCCCCCTTTGATATTCCCTTGGAGAGCGAGATGACTCCGGGGATGGCGAGCATCGCTCCGTGGCAGACGGCGTCGACCGCCGAGTCCTTCACGACGACCTTGCGTATGCCCTCGAGGCACGACTCTATCGGCCAGATTACCCTCCGGAGCTCGGTCTCGTCGCCCGCGTCCTTCCACTTCTGGACGGCGATGTCGAGCTCGTGCAGCGTGACTATCCCCTTCTTCTCGTCGAGAGGCCCCACCTTCGTCCTGCGGAGCTCGACCATCGTGGCTCCGACCGCGACGACCTCGCCGATGTCGTAGAAGAGCTTCCGGATGTAGGTGCCGGCCTGGCAGACGCACCTCAGGAGGTAGAGGTTGCCCTTCTGCTCGAGGACTTCGAGCTCGTAGATCCTCCTCGTGCGCGTCTCCCTCTTCACCGACGACCGCTGAGGGGGGCGCTGGTAGATCTCGTCGGTGAACTCGGCGAGGACCCTGTCCACCTCCGCCCGCGGGACCGACGAGTGGATCCGCATTATCCCGACGTACTCCTTGGGGAATAGGAGCAGCAGCCCGAGGGCCTTCGTAGCCCTTCCCAGGCCGATGGGGAGCATCCCTGTGACGCCCGGGTCGAGCGTGCCGCTGTGCCCAGCCTTGTCGACGCTCAGCAGCCGCCTGACCCACGAGACCTCCTCGTGGCTCGTCGGGCCGCTGGTCTTGTCGAGCGGTATGAGGCCGTAGTTGATCAGCTCCTTCACCGGGCGCTTCGAGGGCTCCCACCCGTGGCTGGGGTCGGTGGGCTCATCGCTTATCGCGACCATCTCCTCGGCCGCCCCTCCGATGAGGGCGGCCCTTGTCTCGGGAGTCAAGCCGACTTTCTGACGCTCGCCTTGCGCCGCGTCGTCCTCTTCTTCGGCGCCGTACCCGCGTTCGGCAGCTGCTCGAGGACCGAGCGCGCGACCTCGGAGGCCGGGACGCCGTCGGTGCCCACCACGATGGAGAACGGGGAAAGGTCCTTGCCGAACCGTATGCCGTAGAGCTTCTTGTAGAGCGCAAAGTTCTCGCGGTCCCTCTCCTCTATCACCTTCGCGCACTCCTCGGGGGAGGAGGAGTCCCTCTTGGCCATCCGCTCGGCCCTGCTCCCCTTGGTGCCGGAGAGCCAAACCTTGACGCCGGCCTTCGAGAGCCAGGGGAGGGTGTAGCTAGTCATCACGACGTCTCCCTTGTTGGCCCTGGCCAGTAGGCGCTTGTCGACCTCCCTGTCGAATTCGGGGGAGCCCGCGCGCTCCGCCATGAACTTCATCCCGTCCTTGGTGTCCCACCAGTCGTCGCCGACCGCGTTGTACCCCTCCTCTGTCGCTATCTCCTTGAGGACGTCCCCTCCGCCGATCAGCTTTAGGCCCAGCTTAGAGGCGATCATCTTCGCTACCGTCGTCTTGCCCACCGCAGGCATCCCGCAGAGAATTATGGCCTTCATGAGCAGCCCGCCGCCTAGGTCTGCGAGGTCCCGAGGAGCCTTGTCAACACCGTCGAGAATGACAGGGACGAGAGGAAGTACCACCAGATCAGCACCATGCTGCCGTTGGCCGCGACGATGAACGGGATGGGTATCGGCGAGTAGGCGACGGCCTCCGAGAAGCCGCCCACGAAGTTCGCCATGAGGTAGTAGACGGCGATGAACGGGAGCCAGGTCACGAGGACCACCTTGAACCGGCCCGTCGACGCCTTGAGCCTCATCTGGTCCATCTGGGGCTTCTTCTTCTTGAGCTTCTCCTCCTTGTCCCTCTCCTTGTTCGCCGTCGCCTGCTTGAGCTCCTTGTCGAACGCTGCTACCTCGGCCTTGATGCGCCTCTCCTTCTTGAGGTCGACGAGGAGCCTCGTCGCGACGTTCGACATGAACCCTAGGGCGACTGCGGTGAGCGTGATGATCAGTGTCGAATCTGGGACTGCAAGGCTCAGACTCTCGCACCCCTCACGATGGAAGCTATCTCCTGCGCCGCCCTGTCGGCCCCGCCCTGCTCGTTGCGGACGAACGCCATCGGCGCCCCGCTGACCAGCGAAGCCGCCGAGAGGAAGCCCCTGGCGAGCTCGAGCTCCTCGCTCACCTCTGCCTCGGTTATCTCGTCCCTGTACCTAGTTTTGTCGTTCTTCCGGCGAGCGAGTATCTCCTTGGGTGAGGCGACGACCAGGAGGAGGTGGGTGGGCTTCATCGGCTCGATGACGCGGAGGGGGAGCCCCGGCCAGAACCCCTCGGGGGTCCTGATGAAGAGGTGGGTGTCGATGAATACGACCTTCCCCTTCCCCCGGCTGATCCTCGCCGCTGCGGCCTCCTGGAGCTTCTTCTGCTTGGCCACCGGGAGCTTTCGCATCTCGTCCCTGTGCTTGACCCACTTCAGCCTGAGCGCCTCGTCGAACATGGCCGTCCCGAAGACCTGGACGGTGGACCCGGGGACGGCCTCCTTCGCCTTCTCCACCACGGTGCTCTTCCCCACGCCGGCGACGCCTACGATTACGATTCTTAGACCCATGACCATTCACCCGAGGCTAGGCCTGCCCCAAGACTCCTGCGAGTCTCGGGGAGAACTCCTCTATCTGCTCCTTCACCAGCATCTGGTAGTACTGGAGGACGATGTCCACTCCCAGAAGGAGGCCCACGCCCGTCCCGAAGACGCCGAAGACGTCCGAGACGGCGGCGACAGACCCGATGATGAGGCCGCCTATGACCGTGATCGGGGGGATGTACCTGTTCAGGACCTGCTCGATGGAGAGGCCCGCCCTCCTGAAGCCGGGGACCTGCACGTCGGCGTTCATCAGGTTCTTCGCTACGCTCCGGGAAGAGAGCCCTCCTATTTCCACCCATACCCTTGCGAACATCACCGCCAAGGTCATCAAGAAGAGGCAATAGATCACGGCGTGCAGGGGGTCCTGCGCGGTCTGCTGTATCCCGTTGGGCGGCGTGATGTAGTACACGAGCCCGCCCGTGGGGTTGAAGTTGGTGTCGTACGTGACGAGGTACTTCATCCAGGATGGCGAAGTCGCCCCGACGTAGTTGTGGAGGAGGCGCGTGAAGAAGGAGATGTTCGCGGTGAGAGCCGAGACGAGTATGACCGGGATGTTGGAGACGTAGAGGAGCTTGATCGGGTACACGCCCTGGAAGCCCCTGTACTTCACCGAGGTGATCGGCACCTCCACCCTGATCCCCTCGATGTACGTGATGAAGAGGATGACGGCGATGGTCATCACGAACGTGAAGGCGCTGGGGAACTGGTTGCCCCTGATGAAGACCGTCGCGACGCCTCCTCCTCCGCTGAAGAGGGAGTTGACCAGCGCGGGAAGGAACCCGTAGATCTCCGGGGGCGCCCCCTGGGTCGGGGAGACGGGGTAGGGGGAGAACGTGTCCCACCAGAGCGTCTGCGCGACTCCTCCCAGGATGAAGAGTGAGATCCCGCTGCCGATGCCCCATCCCTTCTGGATGAGCTCGTCGAGGAGGAGGATGATGACGCTGGCTCCGAAGAGCTGGAAGAAGATCACGATCGCCTGAGTGGTCTGGAGCGTGCCGAGCGCGCCTCCGAGGATGTACGCTCCTGACTCTATCGCGATGACCAGGAATGTGAGCAGCTTGGTCGCGGTCCCGAAGAGGGCCCTGTCCTCGGTGTCGCCGAGGTCAAGCTTGAGTATGTCGCTGCCCTGCAGGAGCTGGAGGATGAGGCCCGCCGTGACGATGGGGCCGATGCCCAGCTCGGTGAGAGTCCCTTGCGAGGACGCGAAGATGATCCTGAGGAAGGCGAACTGGTCGGCCTCGTTGCCGAAGTGGAAGAGCGGGGTGATCCCCATCAGCATGTAGAGGACTAGGGCTCCGCCTGTCCAGATGAACTTCTCAGTGAGGCTGGGCTTCTTGACTGGCTTAGGTATCTCTGGAAGGACGGTCGCGACGCTCTTGACAAAGTTCCGTAGTGAGACCAAGGCTAGTTGTGAACTCCGCTCTCACTCTGTGAGTATCTTGCCACCTGCTTCCTCGAGCTTCTGCTTCGCCCTCTCGGTATATGAAGAGACCTTGACGCTGTACGCTCTGGTCACGTCCCCGCTCCCGAGGAGCTTCTCCACGCCCAAGGCCTCGAGGTCGACCGAGACCGGCCCTCCCTTGCTCTGGCCGTCGTCGGCGAAGGAGCCCAGGTCTCCCACGTTGGCCCACTTCGAGACCTTGTGGTAGCTCGGCGGCCTGAAGGGGTCGCGCCTGAAGTGGTCTGGGTCGTTGAGTATCAGCCAGGACCACTTGTGCTTGTGGAGGCCCGCGTTGCCGTGGCCTCCCTGCTTGCCCGAGTGCCTGTGCTGGCCTATCTGCCCGTAGCCGTGGGTGCGGGAGCCGCGCTGCTTCCTGACCTTGCGGATCCTGGTCGGCATGTCAGATCATCCTCCTCACGATGTCGGCGAGCTTGGGGTTTTCGCCGAGTATCCCTCCCTCGCGGAACTGCCTCCGGGAGGAGCGCTTGAACCCTCCCCTCGGCGGCGACAGCCCGAAGTAGGGCTTCAGGCCCTTGATGGAGGAGAGCCTGTCCGTCACCTCTCCCTTCATTATGGCCTGGGCCAAGTCGGCGTAGGTCTTGAAACCCATGGCTTTCAACTGTTCCTCGTCGAGCACCTTGGAGTTGCTCACACGCCCCCTCGCCTGGAGGAGAGCCGTGAGGAGCTCGGAGTCGAGGGGAGCCCACGCGACGTAGTCCTTGCAGAGGTGCACTGACCCCTTCGAGACCGGGTCGTCGCCCACCACCGCGGCGGCGAAGCGCTTCCCTATCCCGAGCTGGATGAGGGTGGCCCTCGTCCCGCTGGGGACGTTGATCAGGCCGTGGAGGTTCACGACGAGTAGTTTGCCCATTGTCTCTTCACCATTTCTCCTATACGTTCAGCCCGTGCGACTTTGAGAACGCGTCGTAGACCGCGTTCGCCAGGGACGAGAGCGTGTTCGTCGAGCCGAACGTCCTGACCCAGACGTCCTTCACGCCTGCCAGCGCCAGGAGGTTGGTGAGGGCGGGGCCCGCGACCCTTCCGAGGGAGCGCGGCCCTGGGAGGAGCTCCACAGTGACGCTCCCGGCCTTGCCCGTGATCCTGTAGGGCACCGAGTGGGACGTGCCGCACTTGCACTCCCAGCTCCCGCAGCCCAGCTTGACCGGGATTATGTTGAGAAGCGCGTCGTTGGTCGCCTTGTCGATGGCCGACTTCATCTGCGCGGCCTTGCCCTTGCCCACGCCGAACCAGCCGTTGCCGTTCCCGACCGCGACCACCGCGCCGAAGCGCGTCAGCTCGCCCGCGTCGGTCTGCTTCTGGACGATCCCGACGTAGACGACCTCCGAGGAGAGGTCGGGGACCAGCTTCTTCACCATCTCGGGCTCGCGGATCTTCCATCCCTGCTGGAAGATCTCCTCGAGGGTCGTGATCTTCCCCTCGGCCACCATGGTGCCGAGCTTGGTGCGCGGCACCCAGGGGATCTGCTTCTCTTCCTCGCGCCTGCGATAACCTCTACCTTGTGACATCTCTATCTCACTTTGCTCCCTTCAGTATCGCCGCCTTCAGCGCCTTTGCGCTCTCCTGGCACTCCTCCGGCTTGAAGCCGGCCTTTATGAGCCCAGAGAAGAGCTTAGCGTACTTCACCTTGTCCTCGGCGAGGAGCGACTTGGCGTAGTCCGCGGCCGCCTTGCCCGAGAGCCTGTCCTCCGAGGGTGCGACCTCGTCGGACATCGGGATGTCGACGCCTGCGTCCTTGACGCCCTTCACCAGGGCGGAGACGCGGGAGCCGTTGACGAACTGCGAAAGGCCGGTGTAGAGGTATGCCTTCTCCACGCCGCGCTCCTTGGCCCTCTTCCCGGCGAGCAGCCCGAGGAGGTAGCAGGCGGGGATGGACTTCGTGGAGCCCTTCCACCCGAGCTTCTTCAGGTTCCTAGAGTGCGCCGAGGAGAGAACCTCGTCGCCCTGAGTCTTGGGCCGGATGAACTGGGCTGAGACGTTCTTCGATGAGATCCTCACCGCGAGCAGCGGGACCGAGGCGGTGATTATCTTCTTGCGCGCTCGGTAGTCGGTCGCTCCCATCCGCCTTCGCCGGTAAACCGGGACGTAACTTTGCTTTGTGCTCGTCATCTTGTATCGCTACCTACTTTGCCCTCGTCTCCTTGATCATCTCAAGGAGCCGCTTGACGTCCCTGACCTGGCCTCCCTTTATCTGCCTGTAGAGCTTCGTGTAGCTCTCCTTCGTCAGTTCGTTCCTGTCTCTGGCGACGGTGAGCCTCCACCTGAGCGCCCTCACCTTGTGCACCCACGCCTGCTTCTTGGGGTTGCGCGAGGTCTTCTTGCCCTTGAGGGAGCCCTGGTGCCTGATCTTGCCCTTCTTGTGCTTGGTCCGGAAGCGCCCCCTCGAGTTGCCCTTGACCGGCGCCACCTTGATGGCGCCAAGGCCCACGAGGCCCCGGATGGTGCTCCTTGTGATCGCGTCCTGGATGAAGTCCTCGGCTTCGGGGTCGAAGCGGATGCGGTCCTCGCCCACTCCGAGGACGTCCGCCGCCAGGCGTCTCTTACTTCTCAGATTCAATGTTCCTCAACCTCGTCGGATTCAGCACTCGGAGCCCCAGCTCGGTGGCCCTCTTGAGTATCTCTGCCCGCTTCCTCGCGCCCACGACGCGGCCTATCCTCACGGCGTCCCTCTCGGGGATGAGGTCGTCGAGCTGCGCCACGGTGTGGACGAGGACGTCGACGCTCCCGCTAGGGTGGTAGCCACGCGCCTTCACCGGGCCGCGGTAGCCCACCTTTACCCGCCTGGGCCAGCCCTTGATGGACTTGCGGACCTTGTTGTCAAGGCCCTTCGGCTTCCTCCACTCAGGGTGGAGCCTGACGTACCTCCAGCTCTCAGGGCGGACGAACTTCGGCCTATGCTCCGCTACGCTCTTCCTTAGCTCGAGGAGCTCGAGGAGCTCTTTCTTCGCCGAACTGGCCTTTGTTCCCTGCTTTGCTGTTGCCATCGATTACATCAATTCCTCTTCTTCTCGTATACGTAAACCCCGTCCAGGAAGATGCGCTGGTCCTTCCTCTTTATCCTCGTGGCCTGCTCTACGTTTGCGGCCGTCTGTCCTATCTGCTCGAGCGAGGCTCCCTTTATTATTATGTCGTCGCCCTCGGTGGTGACCTTGCAGCCCGCGAGTATCTTCGCGAGCCTGGGGGACCTTTCGCCCATGAAGTTCTCGACCATGACCGTGTCGTCCTTTATCTTCACGGTCACCGGGAAGTGTGCGAAGACCACCTTCATCTTGTACTCGTAGCCCTTCGTGACGCCGTGCACCAGCGCCCTGACGATGGAGGAGACCGTGTTGGCGGAGATGACGTCCTTCTTCTTGCCCGTGAAGGGCTTGATCGTGACCTGGTTGCCCTTGACCTCGACGTCGACGGGGATCCTCTGGAAGACCTTGGTCGCGCTCCCGTTGGGGCCCTTCATGAAGAGCTCCCGGCCTTTCACGCTCGCCGTGACCCCCTGGGGCAGCTCGACGGTCCGCGACCCGCCCTCCTTCCTCTGGGCCGACTTTGCCGCTACGCTAGTAGACATACCCGAGTAGTCTCCCGCCCAGGTTCTGCTCCTGGGCTTCCGTGTGTGACAGCACTCCCTTTGACGTCGAGACGACGAGCATCCCAACGCCCACCGCGGGCAGGTATCTCGACTCCCACTTCTGGTACTCCTTCGCCTTGATCGGGAAGCGGGGCGAGACGGCGCCGCACTTGTTTATCCTTCCGAGGAGCTGGACGCGCAGCTTGCCGCTGACGCCGTCGTCGATGAACTCGAACTCGCCGATGTACCGCCTCTTCTGAAGCACGCGCATGACCTCGCTGGCGAGGTTGGACGCCGGGATGACGACGCACTCCTTCTTGTGCCTCATCTCGGAGTTCTGGAGGGAGATGAATAGGTTCGCGAGGATGTTGGTTACTGGCATTTTCTCATTTCACTCTCTCAGTCGTACTTCCTGAAGCCGAGCTTCTCAGCGACCTCTCTAAAACACTGCCTGCAGAGGAACAGGTCGTAGCTCCGGATCACCGCTCCGTACTGCCCGCACCTTCGGCAGTATCTGGTGGACTTGCCGTACTTCCTGACCTTAGGGTGTCTCTCCTTCACTCTACGATTACCTCGAATTCGCGCTTGAAGTACTCTATCGCTTCGTCCCTCGTGACGACGTGGCTCTTCCCGATCGAGGCGGCCTTGAGGTGCCTCCTCGACACCCTGAAGCCCGGCCTGTGCAGGAGTATGGAGACGTTCATCCCCCAGATGCCTATCTCGGGGTCATACCGGATCCCCGGAATCTCGATGTGCTCCTTCAGTCCGAAGGAGACGCTGCCCCTGTCGTCGAAGGAGGAGCCGTTGAGCTTCTTTTCCCTCGCGACGAGAAGCCTCGTTATGAGCTCCTTGCACCTCTCCTGCCCCCTGGTGGTGACGATGAGGCCGATGGGCTCTCCCTGATGGGTCCCAAAGTCGCGTATCGACTTCCTCGCCTTTCGGGTGGCCGGCTTTTGCGCGGTTATCTGCTCGAGGACCTTCCTCGCCCGCTCGACCGCCTCGCCCGACTTGCCGACTCCGATGTTTATCACGACCTTCCCGATCGAGATCTTGCGCATGTCGCCGGCGTCCTGCTTTACCTCTGCCTTGGCCATCAACTTGCGGCCTGGACCTCCATGGCTGGCTTCTCGTTCCCGACTGCGAAGATCATCCTCTCCGGGAGCTCGGTCTCCCCGGTGGGGAGCGAGACCGAAATCATCTTCTCGCGGGAGCTAGTGCCCTTCTTTACGCTGATTATCCTGCCTACCTGCCCGGCCCTCTCGCCAGAGACCACCAGGCCTGTCGCGCCCTTCGCGAGCTTGACGCTGTCCACGATGGCCTGCGTCGGGACCCTCATGACGACGGAGTCCCCTAACGAGATGGACAGCTTGTCGTCGAGCAGCGAGCGGCCGTCATGGAACCCGAACTGGATGTGCCCTCCGCCTATCTTGACCTTGGACTTTACGCGGCAGAGCTTCACTCCCGCCTCCGTCGAGACTATGTCCCTCGTGACGAGGCCGTCTGGGGACGGAACTAGCCTGAACGACTTGCCTTCCTTGGGGATGCTCACCACGTCGAAGAGGCCGACAGGGAAGCCAGGGTCCTGCCTTGGGACCCCGTCAACCAGCACCTCTCTCCGGGTCAGGACCTGCATTACCTCCTTTTGGGTCGCGACCACGCCGAGGAGGTCGCGCAGCACGACCGCCAGGGAGTAGCTCTTGTCGACGGCGTGGCCTCCGGGGCTGGGCTTGGTGATGAAGCGGGCTTCCTTGCGGGCGATGTCCCAGCTGCGAGGCGCAGAGATGCGCTTCATCTTGCCTCTTCCGCTCTTCTTGCCCATCGCCTAGCTCGCCTCCCCCTTGCTCCGCCTCTCGATGTGCTGCCTCCTGACCTTGTCGTCTAGGTTCAGGCTGGTGATGATGACCTTCGAAGAGTCAATCTGGACGGGGCTCGTCTTGCCTCCCGCGATCTTCTCGCGGGTGACCCCCTCGATGTACAGCTTCCCGATTTTCGTGTCGAGCCCAGTGATCTTGCCCTCGATCCCCTTGAAGCCGCCTCTGACTATCCTCACTCCGTCCCCCTTGACTGGCCTGACGGCCTTGAGCTGGTGCTTCTCGCGGAGTTCCTTTGACAAGGACGCGCCGAACTTTTTCATTTCTATATCATTCCCTCTTTTTCTATACCACCACGGACGCCAGGTTGGCGATCCTAGGCCACTTCTCCGCGGCTTCGCTGGCGACCGGGCCCTTGATGTCGGTGCCCTTCATCTCGCCCTCTGGGGTCACGAGCACCGCCGCGTTGTCCTCGAAGCAGATCCTCTGCCCGCTGACCCTTCTGACGGCGTACTTTTGCCTTATCACCACTGCGCCCCAGACTTGGTTCCTCAGGTCGGGTGGGCCCCTCTTGACGGTGCACTGGATGTGGTCCCCGACCGAGGCGGACGGGTACCTGGCGAGCCTCGTCTTGGCCCTCGTGACCATTATGACCTTCAGGGTCTTCGCGCCCGTGTTGTCGGCGCAGACGATGACCGCGTTGAGTGGTATGGAGCGGGTGATGTACGTCTTGAACTCCTCGACTCCCTTCGCAGAGACCGCTCTGGACTTCGTGGACATCTCTAGTCAGCTCCCCTCGTCTGGACTACGACGAAAGACACGGTCTTCGCGAGCGGCCTGCACTCGGCGATGGTCGCGATGTCGCCCTCCTTTGCCTCCACGCAGGGCGGGAGGTGCGCGTGGACCTTGCTCCTCCTCCTCTCGTAACGGTTGTACTTCGGGACGCGCTGCAGCAGCTCCCTCTGGATGACCACCGTCTGCTTGTTTGAGAGAGAGACGATCGTCCCGACCAGGACCTTTCCGCGCACCTTGAGATGGCCGTGGAACGGGCAGCGCGAGTCTTCGCAGGCGCGCTTCGGTGGCGCCATGTCGAGGCCTGCGGAGCTCATCTCTTGCTCCCTCCGACGTGACCTGGTCTCTTGCTAATCGCGATCCTGTCCTCGAGCCTTCCTTCGAGGTCGTTCCCTATGACGATGGTGCCGTCCGAGAGCTGAAGAGCGCTCCCAGCCTTTGGCAGGGTGAGCTTCCGCTTCGCGTCGGTCCTGATCGTCAGCGTGTGCATGGTCTCGAGCACGACCTTCCCCTTCAAGCCGAGGAGGACGGTGTCCCTCGCGGCTGCGATCCTGACGTCCTCACCGATGATGAAGCTCATTCGCGGGTACCCTTCTCCTTCATGATGGTCAGCAGCCTGGCGATGTCCCGCTTCACGCGCCTCTGGGCGCCGCTCTGCTTCTGTATCATTCCCCTCGCGGTGAGGCTCTTCAGCCTAGCGAGCTCCCCTCGCAGCTCAAAGAGCCTGTCCTTGAGCTGATTGGGCTCCTGCTCTCTCAACGACTTAGCTTTCACTCTTGGCATTTTGTTCTTCCTCTTTGGTCTCCTTCACTGCCTTCTTCCTCGTGGCCCTCTTCTTCGTCCCGGCCGTGGGCGCGGCCTTGGCCTTTGTCGCGCGCTTCGCTCTGGTCGCCTTCTTCGCGGGGACCGCTTCTGCCTCCGCTGCCGGCGCGGAGGGTGCCGCGGGTGCCTCTGGAGCCGGAGCTTCGACCACTACCGTGGGGGCAGGCGCGACCATCGGCTCAGCGGCGACCGGCCTGGGTGCGGGCGCCTGGGGAGCGGGAGCCGGAGCGGGTGCGGCCGCCGGAGCCTCGGGGGCCTGCGGCGCCTCCTCGTTGGGCACCGCGAACTCTATCGGAGGCGGAATGGCGTCGGCGATCGCGATCTTGACCTTTATGCCGAATAACCCTAGCTTTAGCAGAACGTCGGTGGTGGCCGACCTGACTATCTCGTCGGCGGTCTCTCCGCTCTTCGGGACAACCCCCATCCTGTACTTTTCCTTGTGGGCGCGGTCGCTCCTCAGCTTCCCTGCGACCCCGATCTCGCACCCCATCGCTCCCGCCTCCATGATGGTGGTCATCGTCCAGTTGGCCGCGCGCCTGAACGCAGTCCCCCGGGCGACGATCTGCGCGGTCCTCTGCGCCATTATCCGGGGATTGAGCTCCGGCCTGTCCACCTCTGAGACCGCTATCTGCGGGTTGGGGAGGTTGAACTTCTGTGCGACCCTCTCGGTTAGCTCCTTGATCCCAGTCCCGCGCCTCCCTATCGCGAGGCCGGGCCTCGTGACGAACACCGTGATCCTGGTGCCCACCGGATTCCTCTGGACGTCGACGCCTGCGTAGCCAGCCTCCTTCAACTGGGCCTCAAGGTACTCGTCGAGGTCAGCGTATGTCCTGTGCATCGAGAGTATGCTCTTGACGGCGCTCTTTTCGACCTGAGACATGACCCTCTACTGAGCCTCCCTCGCCACGAACTCGACGTGCACCAGCTGGTGGAAGTTCGGGCTGCTTCGACCGTGCGCCCTCGGGACGTAGTCCTTTATCGACCTGCCCGCCTTCGCGGAAGCATGGATGAGGCGCACCCTCTCCGGGTCTAAGCCCTTGAACTCGCAGTTCCCCCTGAGGTTCTGTAGGACGATGAGGATCTTCCCGGCCGCCTTCACCGGGTAGGAGCCCGTGGGGAACCCGACCAGCTCGCTCCTGTGCCCGACCTTCAGCTTGTGGCGCCGGAATGCGACGGGTGCCTTCATCGCCTCTACCGTCTCCATGAGTGTGATCGCTTTTGTGAGTGTCATGCCTTTGAGCGTGGTGCAAATCTCTCGCGCCGCCTTGGGCGAGATGTTGACCTCTCTCCCGCTAGCCCTGACGTGAACCGCGGGGTCGTAACCCTCGAAACTGTATCCGAAGTGAGGCACTAGCGCGTACCGTAATCTCCGACCGGCTTGCGTAGTGGATATAAAGCTAACTCAACGATGGGGTGGTAGTAACCAGCTTTCTTAGCGGACGCCATGCAATGTGTTTTCGGTTTTCCCAGGCCTGACAGTAAGTTTAACGCCTTTGCGAGGTCTGCATCCGGAAGGAGGATTGCGCGCTGGACCGCACGGGCCACGACGTTGTGATCATCGGCTCCGGTATCGCGGGTCTGCGCGCGGCCATCGAGGCGTCGCGCGCTAGCGCGGGGAAGGCCGACGTGGCAGTGGTCACGAAGCTGCAGGCGATGCGGTCCCACTCGGTCAGCGCCGAGGGCGGGACGGCGGCGGTGCTCTACCCTGAGCTGGGCGACTCGTTCGAGTCGCACGTCTTCGACACGGTGAAGGGCTCAGACTACCTTGGCGACCAGGACGCGATAGAGCGGTTCGTCAAGATGATGCCCGCGGAGATCTACCAGCTCGAGCACTGGGGGATGCCGTGGTCGAGGAGGGACGACGGGAGGATCGCGCAGAGATGGTTCGGCGGATACAGCCACCCGAGGGCGACCTTCGCCGAGGACAAGGTAGGGTTCCACGAGATGCAGACGCTCTACGACACCTGCACCAAGCACCCCAACATCACGTTCTACCAGGAGTGGTTCGCGACCTCCCTGCTCGTTGAGGACGGGGAGTTCAGGGGCCTCACCGCGATAGAGATGAAGACCGGCGAGCTGCTCGCCGTCTCCGCGAAGGCAGGGATAATCGCGACCGGGGGCGCGGGGAGGCTGTTCAGCTTCGCGACCTACGGGCACAGCTCGACGCCCGACGGCATCGCGATGGGGTACCGGGCGGGCGTCCCCCTGAAGGACATGGAGTTCGTCCAGTTCCACCCGTCGGGGCTCATCCCCTCGGGGATACTCATCACCGAGGGCGCGAGGGCGGACGGCGGGGTGCTCCTGAACAAGGACGGGGAGAGGTTCATGGGGAGGTACGCCCCGGAGAAGCTCGAGCTGGCTTCGCGAGACGTCGTCTCGCGCGCGATAATGACCGAGGTCGAGCAGGGGAGGGGCTTCAAGGACGAGACGACGGGGTACGACTATGTCCAGCTCGACCTCACAAGGATAGGCGCGGAGAAGGTGAAGGAGAGGCTCGCCGGGATAAGGGAGATCGCGATGAAGTTCAGGGGCATCGACCCCGTCGAGGAGCCGCTCCCGGTGAGGCCGGTCTGCCACTACATGATGGGCGGGCTCGACGTCGACATCGACGGCGCGACGCGGGTCAAGGGGCTCTGGGCCGCGGGCGAGGCTGCGTGCGTTAGCATCAACGGCGCGAACAGGCTGGGCGCCAACTCGACCGCGGAGTGCCTCGTCTGGGGGAGGATAACCGGCGAGGCGGCCGCGCGGCACGCAGCTGCCAGGGGCGCGGGAGCGGTCCCCAAGGAGGCGGTCGACAAGGAAGAGAGGAGGGTCTTCGACGGGATATTCCACGGGCGAGGCGGGACGAACCCCTACGACGTCAGGGACTCCGCCCAGAGGGCGATGGACAGGGGGGCGTTCGTCTACAGGACCGGGGACGGGATCGCGGGCGCCATCAAGGAGATAGCCGCCCTCAGGGAGAAGGACTTCCTGCACTGCGACGACAGGAGCAGGCGATACAACACGAACCTCACGAACGTCCTCGAGGTCGAGGCGATGCTGCTCGCGGCTGAGGCGATACTGCGGTCGGCGTTCGCGAGGCAGGAGACGAGAGGAGCGCACGCGAGGAGGGACTTCCCCAAGAGGGACGACGTCAACTGGCTGAAGCACAGCCTGGCGCACTTCTCGCCCGAAGAGACCGAAGGCGGGCACGTGAAGCTAGGGTATTCGCCCGTCAGGATAACGCGGTACCAGCCCGCCGAGAGGCGCTACTAACTTTTATAGAAAACGCGACCCGAGAAGGAGAGGTGACCTAGCTGGAAGAGCGAGGGCAGGACGCCGAGGCCGACCCAGGCGCGAAAGCCGCCTCCAACAAGAGGGGAGTGTCGGGCTGGATGAACCCGCTCCACCTCAACATCGAGAGGTGGGCGTACGTCTTCCAGAGGGTCACCGGGCTGGCCGCCCTGGCCTACGTGGTGGCCCACGTGGGCGACACAAGCTTCTTCGTGGGAGGGCCGTTCGGGGAGGGGCCGAGCGCATCGAGCTGGTCGCTCGACCTCGGGCTGACGGAGAACGTGCTCGGTCACCTCGTCCTGGTGATGGTCGTCCTCGTAGTCGTCTACCACGGGTTAAACGGGATTCGGTTGATGCTCGCCGAGTACGGTGTGATATTCGACAGGCCCGCCAGGCCCGACTATCCGTACAAGGCCAAGTCGCTGAGGACCATCCAGAGGCACCTCATCTGGGTCGCCATAGTGGGCGCGATACTGGCGGCGCTCTATTCGGGAGGGATACTCTTTGGGTGATGGGCGAGCGTGAGGGAGTCCACAATGATGCAGCTACAGTACTTCACGGCAGGTCTCGCGATCGTTCTCGTGACGGTCCACCTCCTGATGCAGGGGGTCCTGGTCCCTTACGGCGAGGCCGTCTCGTTCCAGCGAGTCCTCTCGCTGTACCGCAATGCGGTGGACGGGGCACTGCTGGAGATGCTGCTCGTGGTGGTCCTCGCGCACGGGTTCAACGGGCTCCGGATCATCCTTCTAGAGTGGCGGCAGAGCTCGGGGTGGACGAAGGGCGTGAACTGGGTCGTCCTGGTCGCGGCGCTCGTGACGATCGCGTACGGGACAAGGACGGTGGTCCTCGCGGCCACGGGGCAGGTGGCATAGATGGACGAGGGAAAGCTGGCGCTCAGGATCCAGAGGTTTGACCCTTCGCTCGAGAAGGGCCCGCACGTGGAGGAGTACTCCGTCCCTGTGAAGCCTGGGATGACCGTGCTCGACGCGCTGCTCTACGCGAAGGACTCCATCGACCACGGGATCGCCCTGCGCTTCTCGTGCAGGATGGCCTCCTGCGGCTCCTGCGGGATGAAGATCAACGGCAGGCCGCGCCTTGCCTGCGAGACTCAGGTGGCCGACCTCGGTCGGGGGAGGATAACGGTGCAGCCCATGGACAACTTCCCGATAGTGCGGGACCTCGTCGTCGACCTGGAGTCCTTCTTCCACAAGCACGCGGGGATCTCCCCGGGACTCGTGAGGAAGGGCGACCCGCAGGAGCAGGAGTCCCCCAGCGGCGAGTATCTGATGACTCCCGAGGAGCTAGACTCCATCGTCCAGTTCACCTATTGCATAAAGTGCGGGCTCTGCAGCTCGTCGTGCCCCACCAGCTCCACGGACGCCCGCTTCCCCGGGCCGCAGGCGCTGGCCCAGGCGTACAGGTTCACGCAGGACGTGAGGGACGAAGGGGGAGAGGAGAGGCTTGACCTTGTCGACACCGAGCACGGCGTGTGGAGGTGCCACTTCGCGGGGACATGCTCCGCGGTCTGTCCCAAGGGCGTCGACCCTGCGCTGGGCATCCAGCTGCTGAAGAGGCACGTGATGTCAGCGAGGTCGCCTCTCAGGAGGAGGTCGAAGCCGAGGGCCGGGGCGAAGGTCTTCCCCAACCCGAACAAGGAGCTCTTGGAGAACCCGTAGCGTCACTCGGTGGGCTCTGTGTACTGCGCGCCGAGGTAGCCGTACACTCCGGTCTTGAGCACCTTCACGGAGAGCATGGCGCACTTTATCCTGGCCGGCCCCAGGTCGGAAGTCCCCAGCATCTTCTGGATGTCGTCCCGGGAGAGGCCTTTCACCCACTCGAGGGGCTTGCCCTTCGCCATCTCGGTGAGCATCGAGGCGGATGCCTGGCTTATGGCGCAGCCCTTGCCGATGAACCTTATCTCCTCGATGGCGTCCTTGTTAGGAGAGACCTTGATCTGCATCTCGATCTCGTCGCCGCAAAGAGGGTTGGTGTCCCTAGCGTCGATGTCGTGGGGGTCGAGCTTCCCGAAGTTCCTCGGGTTCCTGTAGTAGTCCAGGATCAGCTCCCGGTAGAAGTCGCTGCTCAAACGCAGAACACGCTCTTGGCCTTTAGGAGGGCTCCTATGAACGCGTCGATGTCGCTCGTGGAGTTGTAGACGTAGAAGCTGGCGCGGCTCGTCCCGGGGACGTTGAGGTGCTCCATCAGGGGCTGCGCGCAGTGGTGCCCGGAGCGGATCGCCACTCCCTCCTCGTCGAGGATCGACGCCATGTCGTGCGGGTGGATGTCGGCGAGGTTGTACGAGATCACCCCGCCCCTCGACTCGAGGTCCATGGGGCCGTAGATCTTGAGGTTGGGTATGCGTGAGAGCTTCTCGAAGGCGTACCTCAGCAGGTCGACCTCGTGCCGCCTCACGTTCTCCATCCCGATGGCAGTGAGGTACTCTACCGCGACCCCGAGCCCGATGGCGTCGGCGATGTTGGTCGTGCCCGCCTCGAACTTGTAGGGGATGTCGTTCCACCTGGCGCCGTCCTGGTGAACCTCCTTGATCATGTCGCCGCCCGACTGGAAGGGGTCCATCGCGTTGAGAATGTCCTTCCTCCCGAAGAGGGCGCCGATCCCGGTAGGGCCGAGCATCTTGTGGCCCGAGAACGCGAAGAAGTCGCAGCCGATCTTCTGGACGTCGACGGGCATGTGGGGGGCAGACTGCGCGGCGTCAACCAACGTCGTCGCGCCGGCCTTCTTGGCCATGGAGCAGAGCTTCTCAGCGTCGTTGATCGTCCCGAGGACGTTCGAGCAATGGGTGAAAGCAAAGAGGGACGGAGAGAGCCCCAGCAGCCTTTCGAGCTCCGCGACGTCGATGCGTCCTTCGGATGTTATCGGTACATACTCCAGCCTGGCTCCCTTCTCTTTCGCGAGGAGCTGCCAGGGCACCATGTTGCTGTGGTGCTCCATGAGCGTGACCAAGATCAGGTCCCCCCGCTTGACGAACTTCCCGCCCCAGGCGAACTTGACCAGGTTTATCGACTCGGTGGTCCCCCTCGTGAAGATGACCTCCTGGGGAGAGGGCGAGTTGATGAACTTGGCCACCTTCTTCCGGGAGTTCTCGTAGGTCTCGGTTGCCTCGATGCTCAGCTGGTGGACGCCGCGGTGGACGTTGGCGTTGTACCTCGAGTAGTAGTCGACGAGCGCGTCTATAACGACCTTCGGCTTTTGCGTCGTCGCCGCGTTGTCGAGGTAGACCAGCGGCTTGCCGTTCACCTTCCTGCTCAGGATGGGAAAGTCGGTCTTGACCTTTTCCACGTCAACGGCCTTGGTCGATTCTAGCATTCTTCTTTCACGGAGCGCCCTAGATCTCTACGAAAATGCCGCCGTCCTCTATTTTAACATTGTAAACCCTCAGAGGCTCCGTGGCGGGAGGGTTGTACACCTCGCCCGTCCTGAGGTCGAACTGCGAGAGGTGTAGTTGGCAGACCACCCGCTCCTCTATCATGAACCCCTGGGCGAGGAGAGCCTCCTCGTGGGTGCAGACGCCGTCCACTGCGTAGACCTGTCCTTCGAGGTTGGAGAGCAGGAGGTGCTTTCCCTCGACCTCTGCCCCTGCCATCGTGCCCGGTGAGAGCTTGGACAGCTCGAGGGCCTTCACGAATCGGGGCAACTCCTCGGTTAGCCCCTGTACTTGTAGTGGCGCTCGAAGATGTCGCCGGCGGACTGCCGTTCCTCGTCGGGGACCTCTCCCGTCAGAGCGAGGAGGGTCTCTCTGTCCACGAGGCGCCTCCGCTCGCCAGACCACTTGCCCTCGACTGTGAACTTCGCCCCCTCGCGAGCGAACTCGATCGGTATGCGCGAGAGGACGGGCTCGAAGAACCCCAGCACGATGAGCTTCTTCGCCTCGTCGCGCGGAAGCCCCCTCGCCATCAGGTAGAAGATCTGCTCGTCGTCTATCTGGGCGACCGACGCCGAGTGCGTCGCCTTCACCTCGTTCGTGTCGATGTCGAGGCCGGGGATGGCGTCCGAGCGTGCCCTCTTGTCCAGCAGCATCGCGTGGTGGGCTAGGTAGGAGTGCGAGTTCTTCGCCCCCGTCTTGATCTTGACCATGCCCTTGAAGATTGATTGGGACGAACCCTTCAGGACTCCCCTCGCGGTGAGCGACCCGGCCGAGTCGGGGGAGTTGTGGGTCAGGTTGGCGTCGAGGTCGTACCTCTGCTCGCCGTCGCAGAAGAAGACCTGGTATCCCTCGAACGAGGAGCCCCTGCCGTTGAGCCCAAGGTTGAACCTCGACCGGGTGATCTTCCCGCCGAGCAGGATCGAGGCCATCGAGACCTTCGCGTTGGTGGCGACCGAGACGCCCTCGTTGGAGAGGTAGACGGCCTTGTCGTCGAGGAGCTGGAGCTTGCTGGTGTCGACGTGGGCGCCCGTCTCCGCGAAGACGTCGAGCGTCGAGCTCACGAGGAAGGGGCTCTTGCTCTCCGCGCTGTAGGACTCCTCAAGGTAGCTGAACTTCGATGACTCCTCCGCGTAGATTATCGTCATCTCGACCATGCTCGAGGCGGGGTCGCGCGTCACGAGCATGCGCCTCAGCGCCTGGGGGGCGACGACCCCCTTGGGGACGCGGATGAAGGTGCCCGTGTTGAAGAATGCGGCGTTGAAAGCGGCGTATCTCTCGCTCGAGGGGTCTGCGAGCCTCCTTGCGAGGAGCTCCCGCACGAGAGCCTCGTGCCTCTCGACCGCCTCGCGGATGGTGAGGACCTCTACGCCGCTCTTCCTGAACTCTGCGTCCAGGTCTACGTGGACGGTGGTGGAGTTGCCCTGGAGGATGATGTTGGTCTCTTTTCCCGTGAGGAAGCCCTCGAAGTGCGACCTGAGGTCGACGGGCTCGTCTTGTCGCGCGACGGAGAACTGCTCGGGGTCGAAGGCCGAGACGCCCTCGTACTTCTTGTAGAGGGGGGAGGTCTCCAGTGGTAGGGAGGAGAAGCTCTCGAGTGCCGCGAGCCTGTAGTCCTTGAGCCAAGCGGGCTCTCCCAGGCCCTTGGAGAGCGACTCCACCTGCTCCTCGGTGAAGCGAGAGACAGAGCGCTGGGCCATCGGGTTCACTTTCTTCGGGGTCGGTCTAGCCGACCGCGCCGGTCATCTCGAGGGCCATTAGCCGGTTGATCTCTATCGCGTAGGTCATGGGGAGCTCCTTGGTGAAGGGCTCGACGAAGCCGTTGACTATCATGCTAAGCGCGTCCCTCTCGCTGATCCCCCTAGCCATGAGGTAGAATATCTGCTCCTCGCCGACCTTGCCGACGCTCGCTTCGTGGGTGACGGTCGCATCGTCCGCCATCACCTCCACGTACGGGATGGTCGAGGTCTTGGACTTGTCGTCGAGCAGGAGCGCGTCGCAGTTGTGCGAGACAAAGTTGGAGATGAGATAGGTGTGGTCCGTCGTCTCAATGTTGTAAACGGGACCGTCGTACTTCACCTTGCTTACCTCTCGGACGGGCACGTACATCCAGTGGTTGTCGAATTTGGCCTGGATCTTCTCGCTCTCGTTGGCTCGGACATCGAACTTTTCGTGGGTCCTTACTCTTCGCCCTTGAATGACAGGGGAGTCTGATGCGCGGGAGATCCTGTAGAAGATTCCCAATCTCGACCCCATGAGCTGCAACTGCATTGCAAGGAGCTTTGAGGTCGTTACAGCGTGCAGGACATTCCTTTTGTGCATGCAGTTTTCCGTCTTGCATCCGTCGCCGTTTTGGTAGCCTTCGAGGAAGGCTCGAAGAACACCTTCGTCCTTGTGGAACAGGACGAAGTCGGGAATCCGCTTGTTCGGAGCCCCCGCGCCGCACCAAGCCGTGAGCGCTCGAGAGAGCAGGGTTGCAAATATGACGACCTCCACTCCTTCTTCCCCTTTCCGCTTGTACGTCTTCGACTTGTACCCGAGGCTGGCGCAGATCTCGGCTATCCTGTCCCGCAGATGATGCTCGCTTGAATTGAGGGCGAACTTTACTTTGTCCTGTCCGGAATAGCCTTCCGCGACATAAATTCCCAGCAGCCACGCGAAGTGCGTGTTCAACTTTATGGCTAGAGAGTGACCCTTTCGAAGGAAGGTCCGCAATCCTTCACCGCTCTTGGCGAAGGGACTCAAGTCCAGCTCTTGGAAATCGAGGTGCCCGGTCTGCCGGGGCACTAGGAGATAGTCCCCGTCAAGGTTGGACTTCTTCGCAGCTATCTCGGACGCATTTTTCCATTCTGGGTTTGAAAGAGCAATCCTCGCAGTGTGAGCGGGACGGCCCTTTCTTTCTACGCGCGGATAAGTCATTCTTGATCTGGACACTAGAACCGGGTGCTCCGGGGTGACTTCAACTGGAAGTAGACCTGCAGCCCTTATCTTGACCAGCTCCCCGCTGAAATCGTTGACGAAGGTTTGGGTAACGCCGTTTAGCCCTGTCGCGCCAATTGCGCGGTCTCCCGAGGCATATTGGGCTATCTGCTTGTTGTCTCCCAAAATTATCGTGTCGGGCTTGACGCACCGGACCGTCGCCTTTACGTTGTGCGCGCCCTTCGCGATGTGCAGCAGGCCTCGGTAGATGGCCTCTCCGCCGTCCTTGGACACCGACTTTGAGATTATCTTGGACGAGGTGTCAGAGGCGAGGTGGATGACCTTGCCGCCTGTGTCCTGAATCTGGTTGGCGCCGGCGTAGGCCATCGAGAGTATCTCCGCCGTGGCGCCCTTGCCTAGGAGGTAGATCGAGGGGTACTTCATGTTCCTGCCGGAGCCGACCTCCCCGTTGAGCCAGGTGACGCTGGCGTTCTCGTGGGCGTGGGCCCTCTTCGTCACCAGGTTGTAGACGTTCTTGCTCCAGTTCTGGATAGTGATGTAGCGGATCTTTGCGCCCTTCATCGCGATGAGCTCGACGATGGCCGCGTGGAGCATCGACTTTTGGTACATCGCTGCGGTGCAGTTGTGGACCGCGAAGCCGCGGACCAGGTAGGAATTGTCCCTCTCGACCTCGAGGTTGTAGACGAGGTCGTTCCATGGCTGACTGACAATCTTCCTGATGGGCACAAAGAAGAGGTTACCCCTCTTCCTGACCTCGCTCCACTTCTTGTTCTCGGTGTACTGGACGATGTACTGGGTCCTCCGAGAGATTGTTCTTCCAAGAATCTTGTCCTTTGAAGCCTTGCGGACAGAGATGTTGGCATAGATTCCTGACCGGGCGAGCATCTCCTGAATCTGGAAGGCCAGCAAGCGACTCGCGGTGGAACACCTTACCATCAGCGAGGGACTCGGATGCTTCAGGTAGCGGTTCCCGTCGCCTTTGAAGTAGTACTCTAGCAGCAATCCTTGCTTCTCGGTCGGGAGCTTGAGCACCTTTTCTGACAGGACTTTGGTCGCTGCGCCCATCCCGCAGTGCGCCGCGCACAAGTCGATCAGCGTACGCGAATATGTCACAACGCAATAGTAGGCGCCTCTTGCCTTGTGGACGCTTGCGTTCTCTCCAATCGAATGTATTAGGTCGGCGAGTTCTTCTGCGAGCTGCCTCTCCTTCTCGGAAGACCCGAAGGAGAACTGGATGACGTCGATTCCGAGGCTGGTGTTGAACGAAATCGAGCCTTCTGCCAAGTAGATACCCAGGATCTTGAGAATCGTCTCAGAGAATACTGGATCATCGATGGTCGCCGTAGGTGCCACGTAGACTATGAAGTCGCCGACTTCCAGTTCACCCGCTGGGACGAATCTGGGTTCGACCGAGTCGAATCTCTTGGACAGAATCTTGCGCTTGCCGTTGACCCTCTTGCCGAAGGAAAGTTGCTCCCTCTTCACGCAGAGCACGGGATGCTCCGGAGTCAGTCTAAACGCGTTGCCCTTGGACTGCGGGAATATGGTGAGCATCTTGCCCTTGTGGGTGTGGACGAATTGCTTGGTTACGGATGCTTGCGATCCCGTGTGAGAGACGACAGCGTCTCTTGAACCGAGCGATTCGATAGCAACGAGTTGTTGGCCTGTGCTCACTAGTTCCTCTGCTGGAAGGCACCCCTCGATGTAGTGGACCTCGCTGTTGGGCTCTGCGACGATGAGCGTCCTCTCGAACTGCCCCATCCCCTGCGCGTTTATCCTGAAGTAGGACTGGAGGGGCATCGTTATCTTCACGCCCTCCGGGACGTAGATGAACGGCCCGTCGCTCCAGACCGCGCTGTTGAGGGCCGCGAACTTGTTGTCGTTCGCGGGGACGATCGTCCCGATGTACTTCTTGATGAGCTCGGGGTAGTCCTGCACGGCGTTGCCCACGCTCGTGAATATCACTCCCTGCTTCTGCAGGTCCTTCTGGAGGCTGTTGTAGACCTCCTGGCTCTCGTAGATGGCGCCCACGCCGGCGAGGAACTTCCTCTCGGCCTCGGGGATGCCCAGCTTCTCGAACGTGTTCCGGATCTCCGGGGGGACGTCCTCCCACCGCTTCGCGGTCTCCTTCGACGGCTGAGCGTAGTAGTAGAACTCGTCGAACTTTATCGGAGAGAGGTCGACTCCCCAGGTGGGCAGGGCCCTCTCCTGGAAGTGCTTCAGCGCCTTTAGCCTGAACTCCTCCATCCAGATGGGCTCGTTCCGAAGCCTCGAGATCTCCTTGACGACGTCCTCGTTGATGCCCCTGCGCCTGTCGTCGAGGTAGCCTGTCGAGTCGGCAAAGCCGTACTTTGTCTTGTAATCGTCAGTTACGATGTCGGCCGCTGCTGTCATGAAGCAGTTTGATATTACCTATGTTATGTATAAAAACGATTCGGGTTGGGGCATAGACACCCTCCGGCCGACGCAGGCGACAGGAGACGGACGAGCGGTAGGGCCGAGGGCAGTTCGATTCCGGACTAGCAATTCTGCGCAGGCATGTTCGTGAAAAGTGGCACGCTTTTAAGCGAGCGGAATCGCTGTGAGTTGACCCCAAATGGTGGAGCCACTCCTGGCGACGTACAGCGCGGCGATCGCGGGGATGGCCCTGGCAACGTGGTTCTTTGGGTTCGAGACAAGGAAGACGTTCAAGGGAGGCATCTTCTGGAGGGCCTGGCAGCTGATAGCCACTTCGCTGCTCTTCTTCATGGCCAACCAGATCGTCGATTTCTATGAGGCGATCTATGGGAGCTCGTCAGGTGGCGATGCCGTCGCCGAGAGCTTCGAGGCGCTGACCACAATCTTCCTCCTCGTGGGCTTCTATCTGTTCTACAAGGCGTGGAACCCGAGGGCAATGGCGACGGCAGGTTGATTCCCATGGCAGGAAATCCAGACCTCGAGAAGTACTCATTGGCCGTCAGGACGGCTCTGAGGACGATTCTGGGCGACTCAGGGGCAAAGGCGATTCTGTTCTACATCGGGGACCTCAACCCCGACACGTTCGAGGCCAAGCTGAGAACGATACTGGGGAACGGGGCCCCCATAATCCTGATGGAGGTCAAGAAGAGGACCGAGGGCGGGGCGAGCCCGGCCAAGCACCGCTGGCTCGGCGGGCGCGGTTGAATGGTTCTCTACGGCAGCCGTCATCACTCGAAAGGCTAATTACAGCAGGCAAGGACGAAAGCGAGCCCGAATCCGCATGAGCGAGAAGCCGAACTTGCTTGTGACCAGCTCGGCTGTCGCCGGAAGGTTTGACAGTCTACTCCATTATGCGAACGTCTACATGCTCGACGAGCTCGACGATGAGGAGCTCGACCGGCTCCTTCCGTCGATTGATTGCGTGTTCGTCCAGACCTGGTGGCCTGACACCCTCTCTCCGGAGCGGGTCTCGAGGATGAGCCGACTGCGCTTCATCCAGTCCGGAATGGCAGGCGTGAACCACATCCCGTTCAAGCACCTCGGGAAGCGAGTCACGGTGAGCAGCAACGCGGGCGGGTTTTCGGCGGGCGTGGCGGAGTTCGCGGTCGCGCTCTTGCTTGCGGCCGCCAAGCGGGTGGTGAAGCTGGACTATGCGCTGCGCACCGAAGAGTTCGACCCGGCGGACTGGGGGCACCTGTTCCGCGAGGTCGTCGTCCTCAAGGGACGGACGCTGGGCGTCCTCGGGTACGGCGGGATAGGGAGGGCGGTAGGGTCGCTCGGGCTCGCGCTAGGGATGAACGTCGTCGCCTTCTCGAGGCACCCCAGCAAGGAGGGCGGCGTCCAGGTGTTCCACGGCGGAGAAGGCTTGCACCGGGTGCTGCGGAAGAGCGACGCCGTAGTGATAGCACTCCCTCTATCGAAGCTGACGCTCGGCCTGATTGGGGCCGCCGAACTCGCGGCAATGAAGACGGACGCGATCGTGGTCAACGTCGCGCGAGCGGAGATAGTCGACGAGGAGGCCCTATACCGCCATCTGGTAAAGTTCCCGCAGTTCACCTACGCGACGGACGTGTGGCAGATCAAGAGAGGCAAGGAGACGTACGCGTCCAAGTTTCCACTCCTGAAACTCCCTAATTTCATAGGCACTCCGCACGTCGCGGGAGGGAGCTCCGCCCTTACGGGAGAGCCTGGGAAGGCCGCAGTCGAGAACCTGACTCGATTCCTTAGGGGAGAAGCCCCCAAGAACGTCGTAGACCCTTCTGAGTATATCTGAGGTGCTAGGCGACGACTCCGGCCTGCTCCTTTAGCCAGCCGTAGCCCTTCTCCTCTAGCTTCAGCGAGAGCTCCTGCCCGCCCGAGGCGGTGATCTTGCCCTCGTACATGACGTGGACGAAAGTTGGCATGATGTACTTTAGGATCCGCTGATAGTGTGTGATCACGAGAATCCCAAGGTCGTTGTTCGCCAGCTTGCTCACGCCCTCGGCGACAACGCGCAGCGCGTCGATGTCCAGACCGGAGTCGGTCTCGTCGAGGACCGCGAACTTAGGCTTCAGCATCGCCAGTTGTAGGATCTCGGCCCGCTTCTTCTCGCCGCCCGAGAAGCCCTCGTTGAGGTAGCGGTTCATGAACGACTCGTCAATCTCGAGGACCTTCATCTTCTCCGCCAGGGTGTCCTTGAAGTCGAATATCGTCGGCGCCTGGTTCTTCTCGTCCGTGTGGACGGCGTTGTAGGCGGCGCGGAGGAACGAGAACATGGTCACTCCGGGCACGGCCACGGGGTACTGGAACGCGAGGAAGAGGCCCTTCTTCGCCCGCTTGTCGGGCGAGAGCTCTAGTATGCTCTCGCCGTCGATGAGGATGTCGCCCTTGGTCACCTTGTACTTCGGGTGCCCCAAGAGGGTGTTGGCGAGGGTGCTCTTGCCCGAGCCGTTCGGGCCCATCAGCGCGTGTATCTCTCCCTGGTTTATCGTCAGGTTAACTCCCTTGAGTATCTCGGTCCCCTCCACGGTGGCGTGGAGGTCTCGGATCTCGAGCTTGGCCATCTGCTTCAGAATACGCGGTCGGCCTTTATTATATAAATCTATAACTTAGGTTATATCCGGGAGAGATGAACTTGCGAATATCCAAGCTCGGTCGCGAGTCATTTTGGAATATTCTAGGATGTCATGCTAAATAACACCCGCGGGGACGCTCCCCCATGGCAGGCACATACAAGGCACCAGACGTGCCCAAGGGCAAGGTAACCCCGACGCTCGTCAGGGACGAGCTTCTAAAGTGCTTCGAGGACGCCAACAGGGAGTTCATGAACGTGCTCAACCAGCCGACCGACGACAAGGCGCTAAAGGCCCAGGTGAGGCAGTTCGTCACCGGCACGTTCCAGAGCTGCGGAGCGAGCTTCGACCAGCCCACGAAGGACGGGATCGTCACGGCCATCGGTCAGTGCAAGTCAAACGCTGAGGCGATGATGGGTGAGAAGGGAGCCAGCATCATCAGGCAACACTACGACGAGATGATGAAGCTCGTCAACAAGCTTCCCCCGAGCAAGTAGCGGCACGCCCAGGCGAGTGTGGCCGCTCGCAAGGTTTCGAGGAACGCTTATTATTCGTCATCCGTCGTTCCGATTCGTGGAGAAGGCCGGCTTTGCATCTGTTTCTCCTTAGGCGAATCGGCCGAGGCCTGGCTCATCCAAGTTGTGAGGCATGATGACGACACCGACATCCCGCGCGCCTAGGCGGCCACGAAAGCCCCCCAGCTTCCTCAAGATCTTCGGCCCGGTGGGGGCGATGAGCATCCTCACCTACATGGCGGAGTACGCGTCGTTCGTCGTTGTCCTGGCATTCATCTCGAACAAGTTCACCGTCACCTTCCAGCTGGGCAACTTCGGCTACTTCTTCGTAGGTCTGGTCTCCAGCGCCTTCCTGATCTCCTCAGGGGTGGTCGCGATCGCCATGGGCCACCTGGCCGACAAGTACGGGAGGCGAAGGATGACAATCCTCGGGTGCATGCTGGGGTCGGTGGCGCTGATCTCGCTGATAGTCGGCAACGAGGCCACGCAGCTCGCGCCGTTTGCAATAGCGACGGCGATATCGCTTACCGGCCTCGGGCTCGCTCATGGCACCTACACCTCGAGCACGCTCGCGTATGGCGGGGACCTCGCAGAGAAGTATCAGGGGATGGGCAAGGCGTACGGCCTGGTCGACGGGGCCGAGTTTGCGGGCTTCGCCTTCGGGCCCGCGCTAGGAACCACGGTGGTCTTCCTGACGAACAGCAGCACCGATGTGTTCGAGCTCTCCACTTTTCTGATGTTGATCGCCGCCGTCGTGGCGGTCATGGCCATGCCTGAGATCAGGCTAGGCCTCACGCCCGCCGGAGCCGGCCAGATGGGAATGACAGGCGCGAGCCACGACGATGAGCACGATCTTCCCGTAGAGCAGGGAGACCACGTCCACAGCCACAGCGCGAGCTGGGGCGACTACCTCAACGCGTTCCGGACGCCGATAATCGGCGTCGCGCTCCTGACAACGCTGGTCGGCGCGGTAGGCTTCGCGGCTTTCTTCTACTATGTGCCCTTGTACGCGCACGTGCTGGGGACGTGCGGTCCCACCCCGTGCACGCCGCAGGTGCCGATATTCGCTCTCTTCTGGGGCTACTTCGCGTCGATCATGGCCGTCACAGGCGTGCTCTTCATGGTGCCCTTCGGCCACTACGAGGACAGGCACTCGAGGAGGATGCCCTACCTCGTCGCCGGGTTGATAGGCGCGGCGGGTGCCCTCACGCTCGTGTTCTTCACGGCGACCTTGGTCACCTTCCTGGTCGCCGCCGTGGCCTTCGGGCTCGCCATAGGCGTGGTGAGGGTCAGCCAGCTAGTGATACTGGCAGAGGCGAGCCACCCCTCCAACCGGGCTGCGATAATGGGCACGAACCACGCGATGGAGCACGTGGGGTACGGCATCGCCTCCCTCGTCACCGGGTCGCTGGTCGCCTTCGCGGGCGGTTTCGCGCCCGCGTTTCGCATCCTCGCGATAGTGCTGATCGTGTCCGGCGTGGCCTTCCTCCTCTATGCGCGCAAGACGAAGGTCAAGTAGCGCGTTCGCTCAGACGCAGAACTTTGCTATCTTCGCAGCGAGAGCCTCTAGGAATTCTCTGTCCACGGAGGAGTGGGCGTTGATGATGTCCCCGTCGATGTCGACCTCTGCGACCACCTTGCCTTCGCTCATCACTGGCACGACGATCTCGGACTTTGTGCTTGCGAAGCACTGCAGGTACCTCGGGTCCTTCGAGACGTCGGACACGATCTCGGTCCGACCGGACTTGGCGGCGAAGCCGCATATCCCCTTCCCCAGCGGGATGGCCGAGTGCGTGGTCGGGGCGGGACCGCTCCAAGAGTCCAAGCGGAGCTCCGCTCCCTTGACCAGGTAGAGCCCGACCCAGTTGTAGGTGGGCTCCAGGTTGAGTAGCTGGACGACGGACTTCCTGAAGGCCGCGGGGGTCAGTCCGCGAGAGATGAGCAGGTCGACCTCTCCGAGGAGCTCCTTCGCCCTCTCGCGGTTCAGCCTTGGCTGGGACTTCATCGTCTTATGCCCGCCTGTAGATCAGCCTGTAGAGCATAGCTGCGACGAGGCCTCCGAGGACAGGCCCCACCACGTAGATCCAGTAGTACGAGATCGGCGTCGAATCGATGTTGAAGATCAGGGAGATGATTGCGGGTCCGAAGCTCCGGGCCGGGTTGAGGGAAGCTCCCGAGATCGAGGCGAGCGCCCAGATCGAGGCAGCCAAGACCAGGCCTATGCTCGAGCTCGCCCATGGGATGCTGGACGACTCTTGGTCAGTCGACCCAAGCACGGCCATCGTCAGGAAGGTCGTGCCGACGATCTCTGCCAGCACAGCGGCGAAGAGGTAGTTGGGCAGTGCCGTGTTCGGGAGGTTGCTCCCGAGGTCGATTCCAGGTATCGAGGCCGCGGTCATCCCGACCATCGCGAGCTCCACCGCCGCGGCGAGGATGGCTCCCGCGAACTGTGCCACGAAGCATGGAAGGACCCTGTTCTTCGGGAACCTCCCGGCTGTGAACGCGGCGAATGTTATCGCCGGGTTGAAGTATCCGCCGGAGATGCTGCCCACTGACGCTATTCCCGCGAGCAGCGCGAGGCCAGAGGCGAGCCCCACGAACCCCAGCCCAAGCGAAGGGCCGACTGAGAAGAGGTTGGCGTCGCTCGCCACGGTTATCGAGGTGGCGCCGATGAAGGTGAGCAGGAAGGTGCCGTAGGCCTCGGCGAGCATCACGCTTGAGAGCGAGCGTTCCATCTTTGCGTTTCCCGGCCAGGTTTTCGTTATTTAAGGCCCTTGAGAATTAGGGCGACGCCTCGCCCTGCTGCGCGGCCTCAGGCTTTCCCCAGCGCCCAACCTTAGGCAGCTCCTTGGTCCTGAAGAGCGTCATGCCGGTCTGATAGCGATCCAGCTCCCCCTGGACGTAGCTGATCTCGGAGAGGAGGGCGTCGACCTGCTTCTTGTTACCCTTTTTGCCTGCCTGCAGCGCCTCGAGCTTCTCCCTCCTCTCCTTGAGCATGCCCGTGAGAAGCTGCTCGTACTCCGTGACCAAGCCGAGGCTTGCCAAGCCGTCAAAATCTATAAACCCATCGACCGCGCGTGAAATCCTATGCGGTCAAGCCTTGTCGTCTCCGGGGGGATAATCACCGCCACCGGAGTGGCCCTCTTCGTGGCGCTCGCGGGAGACGCATGGCTCGCCCTGACCGCGGGCGGATTTGTGGTGCTCGTCTCGGGGTTCCTGCTCGAAGAGATCAACGAGCGCGTGGAGCCTCCGCCCGGCTACCACTTCTGCCTGTTCTGCAGCACCGCGGTGTTGGACGGCACGGAGAGGTGCGGCCACTGCAACGGCCTCCAGGAGGTCGCCGCCCAGCCCAAGGCTCCCCAGGCCCAACCAAACAATTAATCAGGGGACAGGACTCCGGGTCGGAAGAAGAGGTCGACTGGCACGAAAACAGCTACAGAGGAGGCCTGCGCAGTCGAGGAGATCCCGTTCTCCGGCCATGCGCTGGTGAGCGCGATGCACGAGCGGACGATCGAGATCACCACCGAAGGCCACCTCACCGCGAGGGGAGACTGCATAGTCGGAGTCGCGGCCGCGAAGGGCGTCGCGATGCTCTCGCCCTCGATGAAGAGGGCCCTCAGGTCGGACGGCGCGAGGGTGAGGCTGACCATCGTCGCGCCCGGAGGGGAGTTCGCCTTTGAGGCCAGGGGCAGCAAGGACCTTCCGCTGGACAACCCGACGGACATGGTCATCAGGACGAGCGGCTTCGTCTGCGGGCGGACCCTCGCGATCGGAGCAGGGGCGTCCGCCAGGGACATACCCAGGGAGCTCGTGAGAACTTTGAAATCCCCCGGGGCGGCGGGCTTGCTCAGGATAGAAGTCTACGCTTGACGCCCTTCAAGTCTACAGCCAACACGATGCAGGCCCTGGTAAAGTACCACGGCCTCAGGGACTGGAAGCTCAGGATCCCCTACCACGACAGCATCTCCGTGAACACTACGTCCCTCGGGAGCGAGGTGGTCGTCAGGGAGTCGAAGGCGGGACGAGAGGGAGAGCTCCTCGTCGAGGGGAAGAAGAACGAGGACGCCCTAAGGCGCCTCGAGAGCGTCTCGAAGAGGCTGACGGGGAAGAGCTTCGAGGACCTCGGGCTTCACCTTGACTCGGGCAACTTCCCCCACCTCGACGCGAAGGGGCTCGGCTTCTCCTCCTCGGCGGGGGCGGCCCTGACGCTCGCGCTCTTCCACGCCGTCAGCAAGGACAAGCCCGACTACACAGAGCTGTCGAGGGTCGCCCGCCTCTTCGCGGGCTCGGCATCGAGGACCGTGGTCGGGGGATACTCCAGGCTCTACGCGGGGAAGGGCTACGAGGACACATACGCGGAGAAGTTCGCTGACGAGAAGGACCTTCCACTCAGGATGGTGATCGTCCCCCTCACCTCGGCGGTCAGGACGGAGGACGCCCACCGGGAGGTGGAGAGCTCGCCCTTCTTCAAGTCGAGGATAGAGTCGGCTTCCAGGCGCTGCGAGGAGATGGAGAGGGCGATAAAGGGAGGAGACCTGCGCAAGGTCGGGGAGCTGACGGAGCAGGACACCCTGGAGCTCCACAGCATCACGATGACGGGAACGAATAGGCTGGTGATAATGAGCCCAGACACGATAAGGATCATCACCAAGGTCAGGGAGCTGCGATCGAACAGCGTGGAGGCGTACTTTTCCATGCAGACCGGGCCATCGGTCTTCATCAACACCAGCGAGGAGGACGAGGGCAAGGTGAGGAAGGCCATCACCCACATGGGGTACAAGACGGTGCTCTCCGGGGTGGGCAGAGGGGCTCGGATAGGCCGCGCCACCAGCGGTTAATTACTCGCGTGGGATATCATGCCCGAAGCTCGATGCCGGGCAAGCCCAACATGTCTGTCAAGGAGTACGTCGACCGTCTCAAGGAGACGCGCAAGGGGAAGCCCCCTCAGATCAAGGAGGCGCTCGACATCTACATCGACCTCTGGGACACGGTAGTCAAGAACGGCATAGTCTCGGCCGAGGACGAGGTCTCCTCGGCGCTCGTGAAGCTGGACAAGGCGGGCGGGCTCTACGAGGCGGCCGGCTAGGGCGTCAGTCTGTTACTTCCCCGCCGTCGAGGACGATGCCCTGCCCCGTCATGTAGCTTGACTCTTCGCTCGCGAGGAAGACCGCCAGGTTGGCCACGTCCGAAGGGTCACCGAATCTGCCCATTGGTATCGAAGACCGAAGGGAGTCAACCGTCGGCTTGTCGAGCCACTGCAGCCACCCCGTCTTTATCGAGCCCAGTATCATGCAGTTCACCCTGACCCGGGGGGCGAGCGACTTCGCGAGCATCTTTGTCATTGTGAGGACAGCCCCCTTACCGCAGGCGTAGACCAGCCCCTGCGTGTCGCCGGCCAGGACGGGCGTCGAGGAGACGTTGACTATCGCGCCTCCGTCAGGCATGAGCTCGACCGCGCTCTGGGCGCAGTCGAAGGCCCCGAAGACGTCGACGGCGAAGACGCGGAGCCACATCTCCCTCGTGATCTCCCCGATGGGGGCGTTCCAGACCTTCCCGTCAGCCAGCCCTGCGTTGTTCACCAGGATGTCGACCCTGCCGAACTTCTGCTTTACCTGCTTGAACAACGACGCGGTCTCCTCTGGTACTGAGATGTCGGCCTTCACAGAGATTGACTCGCGCCCAGTCTTCCTTATCGCCGCGACGACCTTCTTCGCCTCCGCGTCGGAGCTCCTGTAGTGGACGACGACGTCCGCCCCCTCCCGAGCGAAGGACTGCGCGATGGAGGCGCCGTTGCCCGTGCTCGAGCCCGTGACCACCGCGACCTTCCCCTTTAGCCTCAATCGACGGTCGCGGGCGCCCGGCCCGGACTTAAGCCTTTGAGAGCCTTGCGGCTATGTCCTCGAGGGCGATTGGTCCAGCCCGCCTCCGCCGTGTCACTAGGTGGTGGCGATTAGCGTGAGCTCACCGTTGTAAGGCGCCTGGGGAGACTGCACGCCCACTGTGAAGTGGAACTCCACCTGACCCAATCCTGCGCCGGCGGGATTGTCGATCGGTATAGGGAAGCCCGGGTTCGAATCCACGACGCTGAAGCCGGGCGTGTCGGTCGTGACGTTCGCGACGTGCGATGGGCAGTCGTTCGCGCAGTTGGAATAGACGAGGTCGAACTGCACGTCGAAGCTGCTCCCCGCCACCCCGAGGAGTATCTCGTCGTCGGTGGACACCGCGTACGTCTCGTTGTCTTCGAGGTGGTTGAGGCCGGGTCCTACGACGTCTGCAGCCATCTCGGTGATCGCGAGGCTGAACCCGAGATTCGAAGTCGAGGTGCTTGAGCCGGAAGAGGGACCAGGGGCGGAGCCAGCTGTCGAGGTGGAGACCGAAGCGGGGCCTGTGGACGAGGTCGACGAGACCGACGTGGAAGTGGAACTGACAGACGATGCGGAAGGTGAGGTGCTTTGGGAGGTCGAGGACGTCGCGCCTATGGTGCCCCTCCCATAGAGCGCTGCGAGACCGCCGGCCGCGACGACGATGACTGCGAGCACAACGACCGCGACCGCCTTGGAGACCCCGACCCGCGCTGGGCCGGTGCCGAGCGTGCTGGGACGCAACCCACGACAGAAAGATGGTCGCGCGTTAATAAATTGACCGAGTGCCTGGGAGAGCTCGGGCAGTCCTCAAGGGCGTGGTGCCCTGTCCCTAGCTGTGCCGCCGATCGCGAAAGTCTCGAGGAACTCCAGGTTGAAGAGCGAGGCTGCCGCCGAGTTGCTAACGAGCTCGTCCTTGTCCTTGAGGGCGGCTTGGAGCGTCGCTTTGGCCGTCTGGCTTCCTATCGAGCCGAGGGCGGCAGCGGACTCGTGGCGGACTATGGGGTCCTTGTCCTTCAATGTCGCTTCCTCCAGGCCCTTGACGCCAGACGTCAGACCGATCTGGCCCATCGTGAAGGCGGCCTCATGGCGGACGAGAGGGTCTGGGTCGTGAAGAAGGACGTTGGTCAGCGTCGGGATAGCGGCCTCGGTGCCGAGGTCGGCGAGGATTGTGACGGCGTGCACCCTGAGGACGAGGCTCGGCTCGTTCTCCATGACGTCGATGAAGAACCTCTCGTCTCCCTTGCGGAACTCCTCCTCCATCCGCCTCATCACCTCCAGGCAGTGCTTCTTGTCGTCGACGACGACGCTCGTGTACTTCATGACTAGCGCGCACCCCCTGTTGACGAATCTATTAACACGCGCGAACGCCCTAGAAGAGCGTCAGGGCTGTTGCGAGCGTCCCCAGCTCGGCGGACTCGTCGGAGTCGGCGCCCACGACGACTAGGACGTCTCCATCCCTGGGCCCGGCCGACCTGGCGTGGGACCAGAGTTCGCGCGGCCCGTCATTTTCGCAGTTTGCTCCCTCCCCTGGGAGCGTGAAGTGTCCGCCCGTGAACACCGCGGTGAACGCCCCGTTGGCGCCGACCCTCACGGCCGCGTCCCTTTGCTCTATCCCCTTCCTGACGTTCTTCGCGGCGCCCCTGACCAGGACGGCGTGGCACTTGTCGCCTATGCCTAGGGACTTGGCCCTCACCGCGGAGGACCACGGGACCTTCTCCCTTAGCTTCTGGAACTCCTTCTCTCCCTTCTTGCTGAGCTTGCAGCCGTCGGGCTCTATGCTGATGAGGCCCTTCTCCTTGAGCCGCTTGATCAGGGTTCTCACCTCTCCCTGGCCCAGCCCCACGAGAGCGCCTAGCCTGCCCCTGCCCACCGAGCCGGCGGAACCGATCGCTAGCATGGCGCTCAGCACGTGGACCTCGGAGAAGACGGCCCTCGGCCCCTTGTAGTCAGCGGAGAGCACGTCGCGAAGAACTTCAAGGGTCATGGGCCGATGGGCTCGCCGGTCCTCCGTGTTATTTCTCCTTTTTTCAGCCGAGCGCGCCGCGCCCGCTCAGGGCAGCGGCGGCCGGAATGACCGAAGAGGCTAAATAATCTGCGGGCCGAAATTTTGTCCAGTTGGTCGGAAAAGAGCGACGAGCCATATCTCGCACGGTGTTGGTGCTCGTCGTCGTGGCAGTGCTCTTGGTTGGAGTGGGAGAATACGTCCTGAACACCGGCTCTAACGGACCCAGGGAGATCGACATCCGAATCGTCGAGGACAACCCTGTGCTGCAGCTCGACCACTTCTACCCAGACAACGCCACAGCGAAGCTCGGGGAGAACGTGACCCTTGCCATCCAGAACGGAGACGACGAGTTCAGGTATTTCATTCTCAACGGCTACAACGTGAACGAGTCCATGCCGGCGGGGACTTCGGTGCGCGTCACCATCCAGATGAACCAGGTCGGGACTTTCCTGTTCTACTCCCCCGCCACGCCTCCGAGCCCGGTTAGCCAGGGGCGTCCTGGGCCGTATCTCTCCGGAAACTTCACCGTCACTCAATGACCTAGACGGTCGGCGCACCGGCTCCAGGTGGGTCAACCCGAAAATTCCCGGCCGGGCGCTCCGAGTCTTCGACGATGCGCGAAAAGGTCATATATTGAAGAAGAGGTCTGAAAACGGGAATGACCGTGCTGCCCCTGCGAGAGTGAAGGGTTGGCATGGAGTCGAAGCGCTGGTATCTGTTCTTCTTGCCGCTGTTCGCGGTCATTGGCCTCGTGGTGATCTATCCTCTCATCCTGAGCGTGTACATCAGCCTCACCAACTCCAGCGGGGTCTTTGAGCTGACAAACTACGTGACCATGGTCACCGCGCCCACTTTCTGGAATGCCGTGAACATCTCGCTGCTCTATTCGCTTAGCAGCACCATCATCGCCGTCGCGATAGGGCTCGGGCTGACCTTCATCCTGACCCAGGAGCTCAGGGGAAAGGGCGCGCTCGAGCTGGTCTACCTGCTCCCGCTGGCGGTGGCCCCGATCGTGGTAGGCACTGTGTTTGCTCCGAGCGGATTCTGGGACGACGTCCAGACGTTCTTGGTCTTCCAGCTGCACCAACCGTACATCAACGAGCTCGCTCCGTCGTTCTACTTCCCCGTAATGTTCCTCTCCGAGGCTTGGGAGTGGGCGCCGCTGATCATGCTCGTGGCGCTGAGCATCATCAACAGCACGCCGAAGGAGATCTACGAGGCCGCCGAGCTATCGGGGGCGTCGGCATACCAGCAGTTCAGGATGATCACGCTCCCGACGATCTTCAAGTCGTCGGTGATGCAGTTCGTCGTCGTCCTGAGGTTCATCGACGCGATGAGGGCGTTCGAGATCCCCCTCGCCTGGTCCAATTGGCTGGGGTACACCACCTCCATCGGCTCCCCTGTGGACACGATAAGCCTCTACCTCTTCAAGCTGCTCTTCTCCTCCACCCTCGGGTTCCCTATCGGCGTGGTCTCGGCGGTGGCCGTGACCCTCTTCGGCATCACCCTGGTCGGCGCGGCGGTGCTCCTTCGGATTCTGAAGAGCGTGGGAGGCTAGATAGGGGTTGGAAAAGGCCAAGCAAGGTACCTCAAGCGGCAAAGCCCGAAGCGGCTCAAAGCCTGGGAGAAGGCCGAGAAGGATTCTCCTCTACATCGCCGCGACGTTGGCGCTCCTCTATTCCTTCTGGCCGTTGATGACCATGGTCCTCGAGGGATACAACATCGACCTGGGCGCGTTCATCTCGGGAAAGGCGGTCAGGTTCATAGGAGGCTTGAGCTTCAAGGGCGGCGTCTACCCCACGGCCTACTACTACATGCAGGCGCTGAGCGCCCAGGCATATCCCAGGCTCGTCGTCGACACGCTGGCAATCTCTGCCCTCAGCATCGCCATCGCGCTCTCGGTCGGCATCCCGGTCGCCTACATCCTGGCTCGGATCGACGTGAAGGGGAAGACGTTCATCTCTTATCTCCTGCTCGCGATAAGGACCGTCTCGCAGTTTGTTGTGATAATACCGCTCTACATCGCGTACTCTGAGATTGGCCTGTACGACTCGTTCACAGGGATCGCGCTCGCGGAGCAGGTGCTCATCCTCTCGGTCGTCGTGTGGATGCTTCGCGGGTTCTTCTCTGACGTCCCCAGGGACGTCTATGACGCCGCGACAGTCTTCGGCAGGAGCGAGTGGCAGGTCTTCAGGCGCGTGGTCTTCCCTATGGTCATCCCCGGGGTGGTGGTGGTCACCGTGTTCGCGCTGGTGCTCATCTGGAACGACTTCCTGATGGCCGACGCGCTCACTGGAGTCGGGACAAAGACCGTGGCCGTGGGGGTCTGGGAGGGATTGTCCATCAACCAGCTCTCCTTCAGCGCCGTCTCCTGGGACAGCCTCAACGCTGCCGGGACCCTTGCGTACATCCCCGCAATCGCCATCATGCTCGCGATAAGGAGATACCTCGCGAAGGGATTCAGCCTCGGGGTAGCCCACTAGGAGACGCCATTCAGGGGCGTCAGGCGGACTTTGCGATCTCGTAGGACGGGATGGACCCCGGCGCGAACCTGATGCTCTTGAGGAGAGACATCGCGTATGAGGTCCCGTTCGCATTCAACTCGGCGACCACGGCCACGTAAAACGTCCCCGTGGAGGTACCGGCTGAGTCCAGCGCGAGCGTGTTCCCGAAGGCGTCAGTGACGCTCGCCTGCTTGAGGGTTGAAATGAAGTCAGCCCTGGTCAGCGCATGGCCGCTCGAGAGCACGTCCCTTATCGCGCCGATCATCATCTCCATGCCGAGATACGCGTAGTAGTAGTTGGGCCCTATCTCCGTCGGGCAGATTCCGCAATAAGCGATGAAGGGGCTCGCCTGCCCTTTTATGAAAGGCTCCACCTGGCCTGCGAAGGCGGACGCGTTCGGATACCCCTTTGACATGGCGCTGTCGAAGAGCGTCACGCCGCGGACGCCCGTGGCGTTGAGTCCGAGGTCGCTGACCTGGTCGTCGACTGACGCCACGAAGATCTGGCTCTGAAGGAAGCCGGCGGACAGGAGCGCCTCCACGACGTTCGCCTGGGAGAAGCCCGGAGTCGGGAGCCACGAGACTATCACGGCGTTCGCCCCGGAGAACTTTGCCGCCTCGGAGGCGGTCCCCCACGGGAACTGGGCGTTCGCGTAGAGCTGGTCGAAGACGACGCTCTCGTTCTTGTAGGTGTCCGCGAACCATCTCACGCCAGCTGACATCTCCTTCTGCTGGTCTGCGTTCTGGGTCATGAGCGCGATCTTCGCGTCTGGGACCGCCTCCGAGACGTACTTCGCGACTGCCACGCCCCACTGCACCGCGTCTGGCTGGACGCTCACCGTCCAGTTGGAGCCGGGCGGTGCAAGTAGGGCCGACGAGACAGCTGAAGTGACGAACGGGACGCCGTGCGACTCGGTGTAAGCCGAGACCGCCATCGCGTCTTCGAGGTTCGTTGGACCTGTGATCGCGAGGACCCCTTCCTGCTGGTCAAGGGTCGCGGCCTGCTGGGCCGCCCTCTGTGGGTTCGATTGGGAGTCGAGGACCTCGAGGTCGATCGTCTTTCCGTCCACCCCTCCAGCCGCGTTCGTCTCGTTCACCGCGAGTTCCGCCCCTATCCTCGCCGCGTAGCCGGCTTGCACGGGCGTGACGCCGACTCCGTTGGCACCGGCGGTGCCCTGCCCCGTAGTAATCTCGGAGACGTATCCTATCCTGATTGTCGAGGAGTCGAAGTTCGGGTTGCTGGTGGTGGTTACCGGAGGCGTGGAGGGGGATCGGAGGGCGAATGCTGAGTAGACCGCCACGCCAGCTACCATGACCACAAGGATGACCGCCAGGGAAGCCCGCCTCCTTCCCACGCCGGCCCTATGGGACCATCTGAGGGTCACTCTTCACTCGCCGACTCGCAACGTGCGGGGGCTATTTATTCGAGCGAGGGAAGGAGGAACGCAGCTAAGGAGGCAAGACAGTCATGTTGCCGGTCATTTCCTGCGTGCTAGTGCAGTTTCCGCAGAGCCCCTGCGGCTCGTAGAATTGGAAGGTGCCCGCCTGGCTGGCGATGAAGCTGACCCTTGCGGTGGTGCCGCTTTGGACTACCCCAGTGTCAACGCTGAACTGGGGTATCGCCAGCTCGTGAGGGTCGTCATCGGAGTTGAGGAAGACGATTGTGACGTGCTGCCCCTCAGTGACCGTGAAGGTGCGCGGGGAGAAGGTGTCTGGCGCCCCGTTGGCGACCGTGCCCATGGTGGCCGTGATGTCTACCGTCACCGAGTTCTTGGAGTTGCCTCCCGAGACGCCATTGATGTAGTAGCCCGCGCTCACCGCAAGGACCGCGACTATGACCACGGCCAGGATGACGGAGCTCTTCACCACGCCTGTCTCGCTCCCCGATTCAGCCCGACCATCATCGTGCCCATGGCTAGCGTTGCGCGAACCCCCGATTTATGCTGTTTGGACGGGCGAACGAACCGCGTCCACGCCGCAGCAGCACAGAACTCACGGAGCGATGGTCATGTTCCCCGTCATGTGCTGAGCGCTGTTGCAGACCTTCCCGACGCCTCCCGTGCAGTATCCAGGCGGCTCGTAGTACACGAAAGTCCCGGTCTCGTTCGCGACGAAGCTCACCCGCTTGGTGTCTCCGGGGTCGATTATCCCCGTGTCGACCCCCAGCGCCTTGATGACGAGCCCGTGGGTGTTGTCGTCGGTGTTGAGCACGGCCAGCGTGACGTGCTGCCCTTCGGAGACCGTGAAATTGTCAGGGGAGTACGTGTCCACAGTGCCGTTCCCTACGCCCCCAACGATCTCGATGTCCACGGTGACGGAGTTCGTCGATGAGCTCGAAGAATTGTGCGCCGACGCGTAGTATGCTCCGGCGAGCAGGGCAACTGCGATGACCGCGACCAGCACGAGAGAGGTTGTTTTCAACGCACGCGACGGTGTCCCCGTCGGAGGCTACTCGATGATATATGCGTTACCACTTTCTGGGTAGAAGGTCGAAAACGTCTTGAGAGCCCGCATGATTAAAGTAGGCCCCGGGGGAAAGCCGACCGCCTTGTTCGAGAAGAGGGGAGCGATAACGAAGATGCAAGGGATCGTCGCCATCCTTGCGCTCGTGGTAGTTGCTGGAGCGGGGGTCTACTTCCTGAGCTCCGGAGGGTCCCAACTTGTTTCGGGGCCAGTCGACCTTTCTATCGTGGAGACCGACCCTGTAAACCAGATAGACAGCTTCGTCCCAGCGAACGTTACCGCCTCTCATGGGACCACGATCACTCTAGCAATCCAGAACAACGATGACGAGACGCGCGTCTTCCAGATAAGCGCCTTGAACGTGACCTCGACGATAGTCTCCGGCCAGACTGAACGAGTCACGTTCTCGGTAGGGGCGGCTGGCGTCTACAAGATGTACTCTCCACAGACCGCGCCCAGCGCGGCGAGCAACGGCAAGCCCGGATCCCAAATAACCGGATACCTCATAGTGAAGTGATGCTAGGCTAGAAGGGAAGGCGCGCGGCCCCTATGTCCACCCACGGCCTCGCGAGTCCCTCTGATACCTTAATAACGTCCTCGAGCAATAAACCATTGACGCCGGCGTCACATGGGTGACAAGAAGAAATGAGCCAGACAACCAGAAGGCGCGGTCAGGTCGAGACGTACTGGTATCTCGTCCTGATTCCCATCTTTGCCGTGCTCTCGGTCGTTGAGTTCTATCCTCTTCTCTACTCGCTCTATCTGAGCCTCACGAACCCCAGTGGAAGCTTCACGCTCGGCAACTACTACACAATGCTCGTCAACAGAGACTTTTGGAGCTCCGTTGTCACGACTCTAGCGTTCGCGATCCTCAGCACCGGGATAGCCGTGGGGATCGGGCTGGGTCTCACCTTTCTTGTCGTGCAGGAATTCCGTGGGAGGGGATGGTTCGAGGGGATGTTCATCCTGCCACTTGCGCTCTCCCCCATCGCGGTGGGAATCTTGTGGGGGCCGGCGGCGTTTTGGGACGACTTCCAGTCCTTCGCCCACTTCGTGCTCGGAGCCCCCTTCTTCAACGAACTCTCTATTCTCTTCTACTTTCCAGTGATGTCGGCTTCAGAGGCTTGGGAGTGGGCGCCCCTCATCATGCTCGTCTCCCTCAGCATCATAAACTCACAGCCCAAAGAGATCTACGAGGCTGCGAAGCTTCACGGGGCGTCCAGCTGGCAGCTCTTCACGAAGGTAATGGTGCCCGCCGTGCTCAACTCCCCGGTGATGCAGTTTGTTCTCGTGCTGAGGTTCATCGACGCGATGAACTCGTTCGCCGTCCCGCTGGATTGGTCGACATGGGTCGGGTTCTCGACGTCCGTCGGGTCCCCGGTCGACACGATGAGCCTCTACCTCTACAAGCTCCTTTTCGTGCCTTACTTCGGATTCCCCCTCCCGCTCGTCTCCGCAATCGCTGTGGCACTCTTGGTGGTCACTTTGGTCTCGGCGACGGTGATGATGCGGCTCTTGGGCAGGATAGGACGATGAGACCGCAATGACGACACAAGGGAAGAGGTCGGAGGCTTCAACGAGTCGAAGCGGCCGGCGCCTCAGGAGAATGGTTCGCAGGACGCTCTTCATTGTCGCGCTCGTCATCGCGACGCTCTACACGCTCTATCCCATATTCGCGGCCGCAGCGGACTCGCTCGGCTTCAACATCGCGGCGCTCTTCGCCCACAACAACATCGTGTACATCGAGGGAATCCCGTACGTGAACGGGCTGTTCCGCTTCACCCCTATCCACTACGCCGATGCGCTGAGCTTCGGCGCGTTCCCTTCGAGGGTGATCAATAGCCTTCTGATCGGGGGTCTGAGCGTGGGCGCAGCCTTGCTAGTCGGGGTTCCCGCGTCGTACGTGCTCGCGAGGGTCGAAATCAGGGGCAGGAGCGCGGTCTCGTTCGTGCTGTTGGCGCTGAGGACCGTATCCCCCTTCGCGGTGGTCATTCCGCTCTACATAGTCTTCACCAGGATAGGCCTATGGGACACCTACCAAGGGGTGGCGCTGGCCGAGCTGCTTCTCATCCTCACCGTGGTGGTCTGGATGGTGAAGGGGTTCTTCCAGGACATCCCAAGGCAAATCTACGAATCGGCCTCGATGTTCGGGGCGACTGAAGGCCAGATCTTCTGGAAGGTCGCGCTTCCCATCGCGCTCCAAGGCATCATCATCGCCGCGATCTTCGGGTTCGTGCTTGTATGGAACGAGTACCTGATCTCCGTGATAATGACGGGCCCCCTCACAAAGACGGTGGCGGTGGGAGTGTTCTCGGGGCTAGGGGCTGCCAACAAGACGCCGGAGTTCACGGACCTGGAGGCTGCGGCGACCCTCGGCTTCCTGCCCGCCGCCGTGGTCATACTCGCGATCAGGAAGTATCTGGCGAAAGGATTCAGCCTAGCGACCGCCCGCTGAGCTGGTCATTGAGCTACAAGCGACGCCTGCATCAGCGGCGGCGAAGCGCGCGGCTACGCAACGACATCAGGCTCTATCGCGGCGGGAGGGCCAGACCGGCCTTAGGCGACCACTCTGTCGCTGCCGTTAGCGGGCCTGAAGGATGCGGGCCGGAGCGGCCCCAATGATCGGGTACTAGACGAGGTCGACGTACTTGAAGAGGATGATCATGAGTCCGACAGCGAGCGCGCCCCACAGAATCAGAGAGACGCCCATGATGAAGAGCCCATTTGCGGCACCGAAGGCGTTCTCGATGATCTCGCCTGTCATGGCCAGTTCTGCCCCGTAGGCGTTGAGGTGGATTTCAGAAATCAACCCCGCACTCTCTATCGGGTTGAGAAGGGCGGCTACCAGCGCTATCTTGGTGCCGTTGGCCACTGCGAGGATCGCGCCGAAGGACCCGCCAAAGTCCGAGACGAGCACCAGCAGGAACCACATGAATATGGCGATGCTGAGGGCCGTCACCTTCCTCCTGCTCATCGTCGAGATGATGATGGCGACCGCGAGCATGATGATGTTCAGGCCTAGCGAGAGGCCGATGATGAACCCCAGCCCTTGGAGTACCGAGTACTTCACGTTCAATGCGACCGCGGCTGCGATGCCATAGCCCGCGAGAAGCACTATGGTCGTCGATATCAGGAGGCCGAAGAATCTTCCCGTGAGGAACTGCATCCTGGATATCGGGTTGGAGAGCAAGTACTGCAGCGTACCTGACTCCTTCTCCTCAACGATGCTGAGGGCGCCGAGAGGCAGGGACAGTAGAGGCAGGAACGGGTATGATATCGTCCCGAGGTACACGAGGTAGCTGTTCAGGGTCGAGGGCGGAAGCAGCCTCTCGATGATCAGGATGAGGAACGGCACGTTGATGGTCACGAGGAAGTAGACTATCGTGAACATGATCAGCCATTTCGCTCGGATTGACTCCTTGACGGTCTGGCCGATGATTGCGCTTATGACGCGGGGGGAGTTCATGCCGGTGCCTTCTCCTCGAGGAACTTTGTGTACGCCGCCTCTATCTTGGACGGCTCGATCGCGATGTCCTCGAGCACCCCTCCGTTGGAGAAGAGGGTGGTCAGCAGGGAGAATTTCTTGCTGTTGGGGATCGAAACGACCCGCGTGAGGCTCTGGTCGTTGATTATCTTCGCGCCGAACTTGGCGAGTATCTCGGATAGCTCCTTCTCGTGGCCTGCCTTGGGCCTGAGATAGAGCGTCTGGTCTGCGTCGAGCTGGGCCAGGAGGACGTCTGGGGCGCCCTCTGCGATCTTCCTACCCCTGTTCAAGACGATGCACTGGTCAGCGAACTCGCTCATGCCGGTCAGGTGCGTGGCGATGAGGAGCGTGTGGCCTCCCATGGCGAGGGTCCTCGCCAGCCCCATGAAGTCGAGCTGTCCCTTGAGGTCGATGTTGGCAAGCGGCTCGTCGAAGATGAGCATCGGTGGGTTGGTCAAGAGGGCCATCGCGAGGGCAAACCTCTGTCTCATCCCTCCGGAGAGCGCCTTCATCGTCTTCTTCGTCGCATCCGTCAGCCCGACGATGGCGAGCTTCTCCTGGATCGCGTCCTTGCTAGCGCCCTTGATCTTGGCGATGAACTTCGACTCTTGGTCTACTGTGAGCGTCTCGTAGAACGCGCTGTACTGGGGGACGTATCCCACCTTTTCCCTCGCCTGCACGCCCTTCCTTGAGACGTCGATGCCGTCGACAGTGATGTCGCCTGCGAACCTGTGGACCCCCATGACGGCCTTGATCATGGTGCTCTTTCCGGCGCCGTTCGGGCCGAGTAGAAGCGCTCGGCCGTTCTTTGGGACTGTGAAGGAGACGTCCTTCAGTGCTTGGAACTTACCGAACCGTTTGCTGACATTCTTGACTTCTAGCACGGGTAGCGCGTCTTCCGCTGAACTGGATTTATAACCTTTATTTTGAGACCTAATTTCTCCTTTTTCGTCTTTCGGCGAAAGTTATTGACGAGAGGACGCAAAAAATTGACCGTCGACGGCACTTCCGGCCATTCAAATGACGCCAAAGGAACCTCTCTGTCCGGCTCGACGGCGTTGCGTCAGACGGATCCCGGCGCCTTCTTCTGCGGCGCGCCGGGCTTTGGCGACGACGGTTTCTTGCGTCTGGTTATGACTGTGGCGGCGACTATCACTGCGCCCAGCCCCACGAGGACGAATCCCAGGTAGTTCGGCTGCGGACCAGAAGGCGTGCCGTTGGCGAAGACCACGTTGCCAATGCTGGTCTGGTTTGCCTGCGGCCTGTAGAAGTTGATAGGCTCATTGAACCAGACGTCCGCGTTCACCGTCAGGGTCGCTGTGCCAAGGGCCTCTTGGCCCTGGGCCAAGCCGGTGTTCGACGGCGTAAGTGGTATGGTGACGTTGGTGGGGCCCCAGGACTCACCCTCGTGCAGTTGGAGGGCACCAAGGTTGTCAGCGGCTTCGGTGGAGTTTACGCCCGCCTGTCCCGAGATCTGCTTCCCGTTGTTCAGGCTCACAGAGATTTGGACGGAGTAGTCGAACAAGAACACCATGAGCTTGGTAAGGTTATCGACGTACAAGTAGACCGGTACGACGAGAGGCGACCCCACACTCGCCTGCTGAGGGAGGCTGTAGTAGACAGAGAAGGTGCTCACCCCCTGTCCGTTGGGGTCGACGTTCGTCAGCGTGACCTGGCTTCCTAGGGGGGAGGCAGCCCTCGCCGCGTTGGCGGACGAGCCCACCAAGAGGACGAGGACGAAGAGGGCCGCGAGGAACGTCGGCTCTCGAACGGTTCTCGCGGTCTTTGGCATATTGTTTCACGCTCTTGGTCGGTTCTCAGGTGAAGGTCATCGGCGAGAAGGGCGCTTGGCTGAGCTGGTTCTGGGCGTTTGTGAGCGCCTCCGAAGGAGTCTCGAACCCGGTCCACGCGTTGTTCAGGTGGACAGAGAGCGGGACCAGGACCTGCAGCCATTTGGGGAACGGGGTAAGCGCGGTGGTGCCCGTCGCCCAAGCCTGCTTGGCGACGCTGAGCGCCCCCAGGGCTTGGGTGTTGACCTGGCTTTGGACCTCCGGGACGTCGAACACCGACGTCCTTGTCGGGAAGATGTGGTACTGGCCGAGGAGCATCTGCTCCTGGAGCCCCTTGCATGTGGCCCACTGTATCCACAGGTAAGCCGCCTCCGGGCGGTTCGAGAACGCTGAGACGCCCAGGCCTGCGCCTCCGTAGGTCGAGAACGACCCGTTCGGCCCGGCCGGGTTCAATGCCGGCACGAAGTGACCGGCCGCGATGGGAGAACGGGCGGGGTCGTTGAGCCAGCTGTAATAGTCGTGCCAGAGAACGGCCGTCGCCGACGTGCCCTGCGCGAGCGAGTTGAACTGGTCCGTCCACGTGAACGTGTGGGAGCCTGGATCGGCGAACTCGGCGAACCTGATGTAGTTCTCGAGCGCCCCGAGGCACTCTTCGCTCTCTAGGTTCGGCGTAAGAGTATTGCCGTCGATGTTGAAGAGGCTGCCGCCGAAGCTCGCGAGATGGTTGAGATACTCGTAGACTATCGAGACGTCGGCGTTCGCCATGTTGACGGACGCGTATGCGGTCCCGTTACCGGGGAGCTTCTGGCACTGCTGGTAGTACTCGTCCCAGGTGGTGGGAGCGGAGAAGCCGAGCTTGTCGTAGATGTCCTTCCTGTAGAAGAGGACCATCAGCGGCGCGTCGAAGGGGAAGAGAGTGAAGCTGGTCCTCGAGGCGCTCGCGCTCGAACCCGCGGTGATCGGCGGGTATGCGGCGACGTAGTCCCAGACCGTCGTCATGAAGTCGCTTACGTCGTAGTTGGGATAGGTCAGCTCAGGGTAGGTCTGCGCGAGCTGCGAGGGAGGGATGATCCCGTTCTCGAAAGACGCGATGTTCTGGTTGTCTATGCTGTAGACGTCGTAGGAGGGGCTCTTGGTGCTCACTGCCACCTGCACCGTCCCCAACTGCGAGAGGTAAGGCAGCTCGTTGTACCCGGCGGCGATCCCGCTGTATTGGAGGAAGCTCGGGTCGAGGGTCTGGGCGCCGTAGGGGGCGAACTCCTGCTCGAGCGTGAGCTCGACGGTCTTTGCGGGAACCTTGTCGGACACGCTCTGCATCCACTCCAGAAAGTCAAGATAATCGGGAAGGAACCCTTGCGAGGAGGAGACCGGCGTCGTCGTCTGGGTGAGGTACTTGCTGTATTGCGCGTTGGGGTTCAGCTGCAAGCCCTGGATCCCGAGGTCGGCGACTCCAGCGACCGCGAGAGCGCCGCCGATGACCCCCGCGGCCTTCCTCAAGAAATCGCGACGCGACCTGTTTCGGACGCCGGATGTCGCGGCAGGGCCGGGACTGCTGTTAGGTGTGGTCATTAGGGCAGAACCCGCGACGGAAGGCGGCTTGTCCACCGTAATAACATTGCGCCCGGCCATTCTCGGCCAACGCTATTCATATATCACTCATCTTCACGTCTAACGGCCAAGTTCGTTCATGGTCGAAATCCGAGTTGAGGGCGTAAAGAAGAACTACGGCAAGTCGGAGGTCCTCGACGGAATCTCGTTCGTGGTGGGCGACGGCGAGTTCACGGTGCTCCTCGGACCTTCGGGATGCGGGAAGACCACGCTGCTCCGTTGCGTCGCCGGCCTCGAGACCGTGGACAAGGGAGAAATCTACATCGGGTCGGAGCTTGCGAACGACATCCCCGCAAGGGAGAGGGACCTCGCGATGGTCTTCCAGGGCTTTTCCCTGTTCCCGATAATGAGCGTTCGCGAGAACATCGCGTTTCCGTTGAAGGTGAGGAACGTGGGCAAGCAGGCCATCGACGAAAGGGTGAGGGAGGTGGCGAAGCTGCTGGAGATCGAGAACGTGCTCGACAAGTCCCCGAAGCAGATATCTGGCGGGGAGCAGCAGAGGGTGGCCATCGGCAGGGCAATCGCGAGGGAGCCGAAGGCGTTCCTCATGGACGAGCCGCTCAGCAGCCTGGACGCGCCGCTAAGGGCTCAGCTGAGGTCGGAGCTCAAGCGAATCCAAAAGGAGATCGGGGTAACCACGCTGTACGTAACCCACGATCAGGCAGAGGCTCTGGCGCTGGCTGACCAGATAGGGGTGATCAACAAGGGGCACCTGCTGCAGTACGGCTCGACCCAGAGCGTCTTCCAGACCCCGTCGAGCGCGTTCGTGGCAAGGTTCGTGGGAGACCCGCAGGCGAACATCCTGAACGTGTCGCTGAAACGGGGCGACCCAGCCGGCGGGAGCTTCGCGCAGGGGGAGGGCTTCCGCCTCCCAGTCGCTGAAGCCAAGGCGAGCGTCTTGAAGGAGAAGGCAAAGGCCGAGCACATGCAGGTCTCGATAAGGCCAGAGGATATCGAACTCGGCGTGAGCGCTTCCGCGGGCGCGACTGAGGGCAAGGTCTTCCTGGACGAGCCCCTGACGCTATACCGGTTGGTCGCCGTCAAGCTCGGCAGGGGCGCGGATGAGCCGGGTTCGGCCATCGTCAAGGTGCTAGCGCCGAGGGACCTCAAGTTGGAGGTAGGCCAGCAGGTCTGGCTCCAGTTCAAACCCGACAGGGCGCACTTCTTCGACCGCGAGACTGGGAACCTGCTGGTCTAGTCTGCGTAGGAAGCCCCTAGACCGCCGCGTTGGTGGCGAGCACGATGTCTTGCGCGAAACAGTACTTGTCCTCCTCCTCAGGCGTTTCAGGGGCGCGAGCCCACGTCCCGTACCTCAACGGCTCGTGGACGGCGAGGCCTGCCTTTGAGAAGAGGCCGCGGACGAAGGATTCGGGCTGCGCGATGAAGCTCGCGGGATCCGAGGGGTCCTTCACTCTGAACTCCCCGAACGCGTGTGGCAGGATCGGTGAGGTCTTGCCCTCCACGACGGCGGGGAGGGACGCCTCGTTGAGAAGGCAGAAGGTCGCGAAGCTTACTCCGCTAGGCTTCAGCACCCTCGCGGTCTCCATCACGAAGTTCCTGGCCTCCTCGGGCAGCATGTGCGTGTAGACCGAGCCTGCGAAGATGAAGTCGAAGGTGCCTGCCTCGTAGGGGAAGACAAGCTGGGCCGCGCTCGACTTGCCCGAAGGGTTGTACTTCACGCTGAAGGTGTCGGTCGTCCGGAAGCTGAAGTTTGGAAACCGGCGGGTGATCTCCTTGTTGCACCAGTCGACGGGAGGCCTCGCCGCGTCGAACCCCTCGTACTTAGCGGTAGGCAACAGGTAAGCCGTGAGGGCGGAAGCCATCCTCCCGACCCCGCACCCGATGTCCAGGAAAGCGGAGTCTGGGCGGAGCCCTGCGAGCTCTCGAAAGGCCGCTAGGTTCCTCTGCGCGGTGAAGCGGAAGAGCCTCGGGTCGAGGAACGGGCCGACGTGAAGTCTGAGCCTTAGCGGAGGCGAAGGTATCGGGCCTTCTCCACGCCTCCGCCCGGCTATGGTCTCAAGGAAGTTCGTGCAACCATCGAAGATGCCCGCCACAGCCCCCTGCGCTGACCGGGGGGTGAGCCTCTTGGCGAACCCTATGACGCTGCCCGCGGCGTCGGACGCGTCGACCAATGCTAAACGTCGCGTGGGCGGTCAGCGGCCTGAGATATGTGTTGGGGAGGGTCCGCTGATGTTAGGGCGGAAGCCCTCTGTGGGGACTTGTTCTCTGCCAGCGACTAGGTCGGCGCGACCCCGGGTCCGACCCTGTTGCGCGTGACGACGAGCATTCCGGCAATTATTGCCAGGACTACCACCGTCCCCACGAGGGCGTAGAACGCGTCGCTGTAGACGCCAACTCCTCCGCCGCCGTTGGCCACGACGGTCGTCGTGGTGCTCACACCGGCCGTAGAGGGCTGTACCGTGAGCGAGATTACCGCTCCAGGCACGACGTACCCGTGGCCGAGAGATCCGTGGAGGCCGATCTCGCCCAGCACCGAGTGTTGGGCGCCTCCGTAGGTGAGCAGGAGGTGCATCACGCCGTTAAAGTCAGGGGCGATGCTCATCGGCGCGAGGAGCGGCAGCCCGAAGCTCATGTCGCGGAGGACCGCGCCGGTGTTGGAGTTCAGGAAGATCAGGTGCCCGTCGGGCCACTGGGTGATGATCATTCCGCCCGTCGCGATGATCCCGCCCCTGTAGTAGATGGGTCGCGTGTAGTTCCACACCACGTGTCCCGTGGCTGGGTCGAGGGCGAGCACCGTCGCGTTCGTGGGCATCGTGCCCGCGAAGTAGAGGTCCGTGTCGAACGTCAGTCCTGAGGTGCCCTTGTAGTTGACGTCGCTGATATAGTCGTGCTCCATCGGGCCGTCCATCACGACGACGTAGAAGTACTTCCCGTCGTAGGCGTTCTCCGACTCCATCAGGTACCTAGCCTCGTAGAACCCTGGCTTGCTCAGGCTCTCCAGAGACGGGCAAGTGGGGACCTCGGACGAGATCGTAGTAGAGAACTCGGGGCAGCCCAGGATGCTGCCCACGCCAGCGATTGCTTGGCACTGCGCGGTCGTGCCTATCGGGCACGTGAACTGGGTCATCTCCGTGTTGTTCAGGGGGTCTGCTGCCACGCTACCCCTGTACGGGCCCGCCTGGACGTACCCGTGCGGGTGCGGGTCTGTGCCCTGCATCTTCAGGGTCCCCTTGCCGTTGTCATACATCGCGTAGATCTTGTCCCACATCGCCCCAAAGTCGCAGCTCGTCACATTGCCGGGCACGCACTCGAAGGGCTGCGAGTATGGCGACGTGGAGGCGCCCAAGGTCGTGTAGTTCGGCATCGTCGAGTCTAGGATCCAGTCAGGCTGCCCCGACAGCGCGTTGATGCCGTAGACGACCCCGCTCTTGCAGGCCTTTAGTATCATCTTCTGGCTGTTCACCGCGGCGAAGATGACGTTGAGGTTGCAGTCGTAGTCGTTGAGGTCCTTCGCGATGGACTTGTCGGCCCACATTATGCTCCCGTTGGTCATGCTCAGGCCGACTATCGAGTCGGCTAGGAGGTTGGGGCCGGGGCGGAAAGTGGCATTCCAGTCTGGTGCGGATTGGGAAGTTCCCATCACGAAGAGATTGTCGGCATCGTCAAGCGCGAAGTTGCCCCATGCGTTGCTCATGCCGCTGCTAGGGCCGATGTCGGTCCCGTTCCAGCTTCCAGTCACGCTGGAGGGGTTCTGCCAGTCGTTCTGAATCAGACTCTGCGTAAGGTCGGCGCAAGGCACGCCGCCTATCCATGCGTGGCCGGTTGCGCAGATGTTCTTCGAGAAGTTGGGAGTGCTGCCGTCAAGCGCCGGGAAGAGGAATGTCCGCCACAGCATGCTGCTGCCTGCGTTGCAGACGCCGCCGTTCACTGTTGTGCACGGCCCTCCGGTCGCTGTGCAACCTCCTCCCTTGGTGACGTTCATGGTTACCGCTGCTGAGAGGCTGCATCCCTCGACGAAGGCCCTGCCCCCGCCCGTGCCCTCAGCCGACCCTCCCCATGAGAGGAGGATCACGTTGTGCGCGGCGTCGACCTGGATCTCAGCGTCGCCGTATGGGTAGTAGAGCCCCCATCCCGTGTGGGGGCTGTAGTTCCCCGGCATGTTATCGCAAAGCGAGGTCAGGTTTGCCACCAGGACTCCCGACGCGGCGTTCCACCCTTGGAGCTGGCAGCCGAAGCCCGGGACCCAGATGATTCCGTTCACCATGTTCACTCCGTGCAGGTGGCCGGGGCCGTACCCTGGCGCGATGGGAGAAGCTGCGAAATGGGCCCAGTCCATGCTGGGAAAGTCAGAGCTGATCAGTTTGCCCGACGACAGGTCTATCGCGTACACGGAGAGGCCGTTCGTGGCGATGTATCCGGTTCCGTTCGCAGAGAGAACCGGAGCCATGGTTCCCTCGAGGCCAGTGCTGTAGATGAGCCCGGGGAAGCGGCAGGGTGCGGTGCCGTTCACATAGGAGCATGGGCCCCAAATGGGGGTGCTGCTCCAGATGCTGGGAATCGGGAACATGTAAGAGATCGCGAGGTTGCTTACGCTGCTCGAGTTGATCTGCGTCTGGGGCGTGTAGTTCCAGCCGCTGGTGCCACAGGTGCCGGGGCCGGTGTCCTCGGTCCAGTCGAGCGATGACCCGCATGTGGGGCTCGAGGTCGAGTTAGTCGCGAGTGGGCCGACCGTTGCTAGCGGTGCGGCGGCCTGAGACACCACGATCGGGTTGCTGGGTGTAGCGGCAGCAGCAGTGCTGACCAGCTGGATGCCGGTCACTGAGGACGTCAGAAGGAGCGCCATTATCGCAATCGAAGAAGCGGAAGTTATACTGAGCTTCGAACTCATGTTGTATGCAAAAGCGAAAGATTTCCGTATTTAAATTTGACTGCGAGTCGCGTGCTTCACACCAACGCCTCTGAAGAGGCTCCGATTGCCGGAAAGTCGCGGAGAAAGCTACCCGTGGACTTGCGGAAGTTCGAAGAGGAATAGATCTGAATCGGTCCAGAACCTACACCCTTCTAAACAGACTAGAAGGTTTGTGACTAAAAAAGAAGGTTAGGCGCTTGGTCTCCTTCTTAGGACGACCAGAGCGCCTGCGACGATAGCGAGTATGGCTGCGACACCGACTGCCCCGTAGAATGCGAGGTCAGAGATGCCGGATGTGCCTACACTAGATGTGACTGTGCTGATGGAGCCCGAGACTGTCGAGACCGACGTCACAGTTGACGACACGACTGAGGTAACGACGGAAGTTGTTCCGCCAATCACTTGAGTTGATGTCACTGTGGTCGAGCCGACTGAAGTCACGGTTGTTGTGCTTGTGCTTGCTACTGATGCTGGACCTAGTACGTACGAGATCACTGCGCCAGTGGTGACTGTTCCGCGTCCGAGGACACCGTGTATGCTAGGCTCACCGAGGTTGCCGTGGTTGACGCCTCCGTAGCTGATCAGCACGTGCTCGACCCCGTTGAGGTCAGGTGCGATGCTGAATGGCGCCAAGAGTGGGACTCCGACGTTGATGTCCTTCAGAACTGCCCCGTTTGCCTCTGATTGGAATATCAGGTGCCCGTCAGGCCAGTCTGAAGCAACTACTCCGCCGAACATTATGATCCCTCCTCTGTAGTAGATCGGCCGCTGGTAAGTCCAGAGGACTTGTCCAGTGGAGATCTGTACTGCAAACTCGGTTGCGTTGGTTCCCTCGACTCCGGAGAAGTAGAGACTTGTGCCCGATACGTTCCCTGACTGGCCTTGCTTCGCGACGTCACCGATCCAGTCATGTTCTGCTGGACCGTGCATGACTATTGCGAAGTAGACTCCTGTCGTTGGGTCGATACCGTCCTCGCTCTCAGCCATGTACCTCTCCTCATAGTAGCCCTGACCCTTGCCTTGTACGTCGTTTGCGACGCAGTCAGTGTGCATACCAGTTGGACAGGTGGCTCCTGGGGTACAGGTCACGCCGCTGGTGCCTACACCAGTGCATGTCCCGATCTCAGTGTTGTTGAGCGGGTCAAGATTGGCTCCGCCTCTCGCTGGCCCACCGGTAATCCATCCGTGTGGGTGCGGGTTGGTGCCTTGCATCTTGATGGCGCTAGCCGCCACGTTCACGTGGTTCGGGTATGTGTCGTTCTGAACTATCCTGTGTGCGATCTGGTCCCAGACTCTTCCGATGTCGCATGCAGTCGCGTTTGTCGGGCTGCATAGCATCACGCGGGAGTTGCTGGAGGTTGACGATGCTGTGATTGTTGAGTAGTCGGGCATGGACGGGTCAAGATACCAGAGTGGCTGGCCTGTGAGCCCGTTCATTGCGAAAGTCATCGAAGACTTGCAAGTCTTGACGAAGACTGGGTTGCTGGCAGCCGTCAGCTGAGCTGAGGCTGATTGTGCGAAGGGTATGTTGGTTGGCATTGTTGATGGGTAAGCCGCTGTTGGGCTTTGCGATACTGTGACCGCGCTCGTCGGGTTGCTTGCGCTTCCCGGCGCACCCAGAGCTGTGTACGAGGTGTTCAGGTTACAATCTTGGTCGTTGATGTCTTTGGTGAAGGACTTGTCGCTCCACATGAAGGCGCCGGTCTGAAGGTTCAGAGCGACGACTGCGTTGCAGAGGATCGAGAAGCCCATTCTTAGTGTAGAGTTCCAGTCGGGGCCGGTGTCTCCGGTGCCGATTGCCATGATGCCGTTAGCATCGTCAAGCGCGATCTGACCCCAAGAGCCTGAGCATCCAGTGCTGGGGAAGACTGGGTCTCCTCCATTCTGTGACGCTAGGTCTGGTCTCTGACCGTCGACTTGTATGATGTTGGCATTGACTTGCTCAACTGCTGAGCATGGAACGCCCACGATCCAGACGTGTCCTGTTGCGCAAAGTCCGACCGCGAAGTTGGGTGTGCTCCCATCATACGCGGGCATCAAGAAGGTCCTCCAGAGCATCTCGCTGCCGGTGGAGCATGCTCCTCCAGCAGTTGTGTTGCACGCACCGCCGTTGCTATTAGCATAGTTTGGCACACATTGTGAGCCAACGCCAGGCTGATAGCCCGACAGTGCACCAGAGAGGCTGCAGGCGAACACGTTGTCCGTGAATCCGCCCGAACCCTCACTGGAGCCTGATGCCCAGAAGATGATCTCGTTGTACTTTAGGTCAACTTGGACCTCGCCGATTCCGTTGCTGGCCATCTTGCCAGAGCCTGCGATTGGAGACACTGTTCCGGGGACCGGGTTGGCCTTTGAGCCGCACATTCCGGTGAGGTTCGCTACGAGCGTTCCCGTAGAGACCTGCCATCCCTGGATATTGCATCCCCATCCTGGGATCCACGCAACGTCGCCGACAGACCCGCTGTTTACGATGTTCCAACCATGTTGGTGGCTGGGACCGCCTGAAGCCTCTGGCTGTGTCAGCCAGTAGCTAAAGTCGTAAGCTGGGTCCATCTCGCCAGGTGCTCCTAGACAAGGAGTGCCTGTTGTTCCGGCGGGTGCAGCCTTGACATCTGCCGCAATCACAGTGCCCAACGAAGAACCGGTGGGTACTGTACATGAGGAAGGTGCCGCGCCTGCGGTCGCGCCGGTCTCGAGATTGATGCCGTAGATGTTGAGGTAGTTCGTCAGGGTGTAGGCTATGCCGTTCGCCGTCAGCACCGTCGCCTGGGTACCCTCGTTACCGGTACTGAATGTGTATCCGGGCACGCGAGTCGCGAAGGCGGTGGGTGAGGCTAGGGCGCTAGGAATTGGGAACAGCCACGAGACCTGAAGGTCGGCCACGTTGGCTGCTGTGATCTGGGTTTCTGGTGAATAGTTTGTGTTTTGTAGTCCGCCAACAGCAGGTCCAGTGTACTCAGTCCAGTCGAGCGACGAGTTATACGGAGTAGCTCCCGGCAGGATTGTCGGTGCTACAGGCGCTAACGGTGCCGTTGACAGGACTGAAGACCCTGTGGAGGCTGCTGCTGTGCTGTTGTTTATGCCGAACACTGGTGAGTTCACCATTGACGACATCAGCAGGACTGTTGATATTGCTATCGAAGTTAGTAGAGTTGCCTTTGTTTTCATCCTTATTCTACACTTAGCGAATATTGTCTATATAACTCTAGCGACAATTTTCAAATTTTATGGTCAGATTGTTAGCCCGACCGGCGGTCTTATGAACAAACTCTTAATCAGAGGCCAGAAGGTGTGAACAGCTCTGTCTCAATCAATTGTTTCGTCTGGATGCTGTTCCCGAGCATGACCAGTCCCGGTTTCCCGTGCAGGCCGTCCTGTACAAAGAGGCTCGTCACGGCTAACGCGGCGTGGATGTCCTTCAACTGAGAGCCAGTCTGCGTGCTCACGACGTACACCTCTCCCTGGTACGTCGCCATGTAGGCGATGCCGTTCGCTATTCCGATGTAGCTGAAGTTCTCGTTGGGGACAGGGGCATTCCACGCGAAGGTCAGCTTGGTCAGGTCGAACGCGTACGCCGTGCTGTTCCATTTGGCGGCAACGGTCTGACTCCCTAGCGGGTCGGCGCCCTGGCCCGACGCTCCCAGGAGGAGTCCGTTGTCGGGATCGTATGCGATGTTAGTCCCATACACTACGACGGGCCGCTGCGAAGGGCTGGCCCCTGTCAGAGAGGCGAGAGACGACTGCATGGCGCTCGAGCTCAGGACGTTGGGAATCTGCGCGCCCGAGGCTCGGACGACCCCAGGTGCCTGCCCCGAGTAGAGGAGCGCGCCTGTGGACGGGTTTAGGAGGTAGAGGTAGCCGTTCTCGCACTGCTTCGCAATGACCTGCTCCTGCGTGCCCCCAATGGTCGCCGGGAGCATCGCGATGTTGCCCTTGCAGCCCCATCCGAACACGTCGTGAGGGGTGACCTGGAACGTCCAGCGGATGCTGCCGTTGTTCGTGTCCAAGGCGATGATTGAGCTGCTGAAGAGCGCGGGGCCTGTGAAGGAGTTGTTGAGAGATTCAGGCTGGGGGGCGCTCGTTGCGATGTAAGTGGTGTCCGATGAAGGGTCGGAGATCCAGCTGGAGTTGGTCTCCGGGCCAGCGCTGAAGATAGCGCTGCCTGACTTTGCCGTCCAGTCGTTCGCAAGGATCGACTGCAGCGTGCTGGACGGCAGTGTCCGCAAGTCCACCGCGGAGGTCCCGTTGAACTCCCAGACGTGCGGGATCAAGTTGACCTGGGTGAGCTCCCATCCTGGGTCGCTCCCGTCCTGCGGAGGAGAGAGATACGTAGTCCACGTCGGGACCGCCGACTGGGTGCTCTGCACGGCCCCGTTGAGGGTGACGTTCAGCCCGCCTATCTTCCATCCCTCCACGTAGCCCCTTCCGGGGACACCCGTCGTGTTGACCATTCTGCCGGTGACGATCATCTGCCTCGACTCGTCGATCGCGTAGTTTGGCGCGGCCCAGGAGTATGTGCCCTTGTTCCCCTGAATGGGAACGGTCGCGTTGAAGGCATAATCGACCTTGCTCGAGGTCGCTCCGTACGCGTAGACCCCTGCCCAGGGGGTCGAGACCCACACGTTGGGGGCGCCCCCGATCTGCGTGGTGATGTCCATGTGGAAGAACGGCGTTGTATACGGGATGGGCACGCTCAGGGCGTTCGGCAGGGCGACGTCGTAGACCTCGTTCTGCGTCTCAATGTTCCAAGAGTAGAACTCCCAGTTGCCCACGTTCGCGACATAGGAGAGCCCCGATAGCGCGACCTGTCTGCCGGCGCCTCCAGACAGAAACGGGGTCTCTTGCAGGGGGAGCGAGTTGTAAAGGTTCAGCGAAAGGAGCGAGGCGTTCACCGCGGGAATCCCCGTGTTCGAGCTCCACGCCCAGTTGTCTGCGTTTCCGTACTCCGTTGTGTAGCCTTGGCTCACGACTGACGAGGACGCAGTCGAGGATGAGGAGATTACCCTTGGCGCCTCGTAGTATACCGCCGCGAGGGCGATGAGCAACAGCACCCCGACCGCGATGAGAGCGTTTCTGTTCCTTGATTTGGAGCGCTGCTTCGGTGTCGACACCAAACGAAAAACTGCCTAATGCCCCTGTTTGATTTATTTAAGCCTTGCAAAATCTACTAGGCTAAAGTCTAGTAGTAGCCGTACACCAAGTAGATCTCTATCCCTATTATCAGCGCGATCAGCGCTACGATGCCGATTAGGACTAGCGACCTCTTCCGGCGCCTGCTCATGCTGCTTTCACTTCTCGTTCGTCGCCGTGACGACGTTGACTATTCCGGTGACGGTGGACATCAGGGCGATGACGATGAGAGTGCCGATGGGGATCACCGCCCATGCGATGATCTGCGTTATGATGACCTGGCCGAACCCGTTGTGGTACAAAGTCCCCCCGTAGTACCCTGCGTCGATGCCCATGAATGCGCACATCCCGAAGACGGCGACCTCGAAGCTGACTAGCTGCGCGAGCGCGAGGAAGTCGCTGACGGTGTTCTTGTCATAGACCCTGGGCAGCATGTAGTAGATGAGGCACCAGAGGAACGACCCCACCACTCCCACTATCACGAAGACAAACCAGGAGATGAACATCCAGGTGCCGGGCCACACTTCCAGCTTTAGGGGGAGGCCTAGCTGAGGGACGAGGACGGGCAGGGTCACGGCGACCGCGACCACGATGTTGAACAGGCCGACCTTGAAGAAGTATCTAGAAGCCTGCTCCGAGCGCACTTGCCCGAAGAGGGGAGGTTGTGTTCTACCGTTGCTCATGTTTGCTAGCTCCATGCGCCTCTGATTAGCGAATCAACGGTGAGTCGGCCGAGCCAGCCTGCGATACCCGAGGCCCTACTGGGGCCTGTTTTCGCTGGCCCTGTTCGAGCGCTTCTTCTTGATGTAGAAGAACAGCGGCAGAGTCGCTATGTAGGCCGCGATGACTATCGCTGCTGCTGCGCCACCGTAGAAGTACACGAAGTTCTTGAACGGGCTCTCAGAGTAGCGGAAAGGAAGCGGAGGTCCGGTTACCTGCCACTGGGGGAAGGTGGTCGCTCCCTGTGAGAACTGAACGTTGAACACCTTGTAGTTGGAGCTCTCCATCTGGATGAGCCACGACCCACCCTGGTTCACGTAGTTGAAGGTGGAGTCGATTGTCCCGTTGAAGTTGCCCAGGATGTTGCTGTGCCCTGAGAAGGTCATCTCGGTTACCGCCTGGGCGACGTTGGGGTTCGACGCCGAGCCGCTCGCGTTGAAGGAGTTGATCGTGTAGGTGAGGGCTGTCGCGGCTCCGATGGCCGTCTGGAGCGTGACACGGATGTTGCCCTGGCCCGTGTAGGTCCCGCCCAGGCCCTGGGTCGTCCCGTACCAATACATCACCCCGTTCGAGGTAAAGTCCGAGGTGGCGGCGGCGATGTTTCGTGCGTTGATGTTGTTAACGTGAGTCTGGACAACGGATTGGCCGAAGCCCGAGGGGACCGGGCCGCCGTAGGTGACTGACCCGGTTGATGCGGAACCGCTCGAAGATGTGGTCTGACTAGAGCCGGTCGTGGATGCCACGATGCTCCCCACAGAGTTCGCGACCGACCCGCCTGCTGCAAAGATCGCTGCCATTCCTATGACGGCGACCACTACGATTACCACTCCGAGTGTAAATGACCGTGCTATACCCTTCTGCAAGACAAGCTACCTTGGCCTAACATCAGTTAAAAAAGATTCTTCTTCCCGACCCGCCGCGTCTGTGGAGCCCCCATGCTTGGCAATCCTAGAGGCCCACGTCTACACGGGCGCCCTCGGGGCGCTTCTTCTTGTCTCTAGCCGCCGGTGTTGCTACCAGGCGTGGTAGGCGTGTTCAGCGTCGGGTTCGACAAGGACGGGTTCGTGTTCGAGTACGGGATCGTCAGCTCGCAGATGCCGCCAAGGCCGGAAGCCCTCCCAGTGTATGGGTCGCAAGACAGCCCCTGCGGGACTCCACAGTCGATCGGGCATGTGCTGCAAGTCTCGTTGGGGTCGCACACTCCGTTGCCGCAAGACGCCTTGAACTGGGCGCACTGCGTGGAGTTGAAGTTAGAAGGGCACGGATACGATGGCGCGTTCGGGAGCAGCGATGTTAGGACGTATCCCTTTGGGAGGTATCCCAGATACGTCGTCGCCCCTTTGTTTCCGGCAGCAGACGACGCCGCTGTCGCTGCTGGGGATGCCGAGTAGGTGTATAGGCCACCTGCGCCGAGGCCCACGAGCGCGACGAGCAAGACCACTACCGAGACCTGAACTATCACTCCGGAACGCTGCATATTACCGAAACACCGACAGATAACGAACGCCGAAGATTATTAAGGGTTTGGTTCCGTGATTTGTGCTGTTAAGCGTTCAAGGCGACGAGATGCGTCAGTTGCTAACTCGGGCCCTCGCCAAACCCTCGCATTATGGCCTCGCGTCGCCCGTTATATTAATCCGGAGAGGCCAGTTCTGAAGGACTAAGGTCCGGCCCGCTACGCCTTCTCGGCCTGTGACGTCATGGCCGATATCGAGGCGTTGGAGCATATGGGAGGAGCGGTCATGGACGACGTCGAACCGGACCCCAGATCGGCGCAGACAAGCGCGACGTAGTAGTCCGCAGCCGCGTACTCGGTCCAGGCAAATTGGGTTGTCGGATGAGCGAAGCTGGCCAGGATTTGATCGTGGGTCATCGACGAGATCGGGAGTGTCGTCGACGAAGTGGTCGTGGCAGTCGAGGTAGTGTCTCCGAAGTCTTGCGCATCCGCGCTTAGAACGGCGTACTTCGCCCATATCGTGTATGGTGTGCCGACATAGTTGTTTTCTGCCACTATCAGGCTCGTCGCGGCCTCGTAGACCGAGTTGTTGGTGGCTTTCACCTGAGTCTGGAAGTAGGACAAGGGTTGCATCTCGAACCCTGCGGTTATCGGTGAGGCGTAGTCGATGGAGACGAAGTTGACGTACGTGCCGTTGTAGAAGTTCCCCCAGTCGACCGCGGAGCTCGAGTTGTAATGCGCGGGCGCCCAATAGAGGGTCGGGACGTCCTCGTCGCCCAGTGAGCTATATCCGAAGAACAGGTTCTGGAAGCTCCCGAACCTGCTCAGCGCAAGCGCCATCGCCCACCTGTTCTCTCCGCAGTAGACGCAAGAGATAGCCCCCAGGTAGGTCACCGTCGGCTTTCCATTCACGGTAAAGAGGGGCGCGGGAGCTATCTGCGCACCCACCACGTTCGTAAGGCTTCCGTTGAGATACATCTGAGCTGCAGTCTCGAAATAAGAGTTAGGTCCGCTGTTTATCACGGCAAGCTGGGATGAATTAAGCGGGACGTTGATGTTGGTCAGCCTCTGGCCGAACGGCTGCTGCGCGAGGATCGGAGGAGCGTCGGCAAGGGAAAGGGGCGGGGTGATCAATTGCCCCGACACCGATATTGGAGCGAGGGTTGTCGTCGAAGTCGTTGTCTGCCCCCCAAGGTCGCGGGTCACGACGACAGCGAGCGCCGCCACCGACACCAAGCAACGATGCTCAGCACCAGCGCTGTGTAAGCCGCCAGTTTGACCCGCCCGTAAGCGCTCTTGGGCTTCGCCGTTGCTGCTGGTTGCATATGTCGCATGAAAACGCGTTCTGGTCCATATAAACGATTTGAGCGGCGACGCGAAAAAGAGTAAAACAGGCGCGAAACGGCCCAATCAGGCCGTTATTGCGCCAAGCGTGGAGGCCCGCGCCGAGCAAAAATTATATAGGCTGATTGCACACCAATGCAAAATGCGAACTGAGGACTTAGCAAATGAGTTCCTAAAGCTCTCTGTTGTGAACGGCTTTCTGGCTTTCGTCTTTACCCTCCCCATCCTGGACCCGAATCTCTGCATCGCGACGCCTCCAGGGCTCTTCGGCTGCCTCTCCACGATGGACATACAGTGGCCCGGAACTTGGGTCCTTATCGCGTGGATCATCTGGATCCTTGTCGGAGTCTTCGGGTCGATGTTCTTCGGCCTGAGCTACTACTTCTCCTCCAAGTTCTGGGGCAAGACCAAGGCGAACAACCTCCTGAGCTCCCTCCACCTCATCGTCTTCGAGGTCGGGACCTTCGGCGCCTGCGGTCTAATGGCGGCGATAGGCTACGTGGGCGGCAGCTACCTCTCCCACGGAGGCAACGCGATCGTCGTCTCTGCCGGTCATTCAGGCTGACATCATTCCGGCGCTCTCGAGCGACTCGTCTAGCCTGTTCTACGACATGCCTCCTATCGTCGAGGCCGCCTTCATCGGCGTAGCGCTCCTGGGCGTCCTGATAGGCCTGCTCAACTGGTACATGCTGAAGTCCGAGTAGAGCTGGACGAGAAAGTCCAGCTCATTCGGGCGCAAGCGTCCAGCGCTAGTCGGTCACTCAGAGAATCCGCGCTATCTCTACCTAAACAGTCCGCGGCCCTACAGTTCGCGAGGTCCACTGACCAAGTGGAACCTGAATCTAGCAGCTTTTGCTGCGGGCGCACCTTGAGCTTCGCGACGTATTCTCGCGCCGCGTGCCATGGAATGTCGTCGCGCTATGGATATTGCTGGCCGGGGCCGCCGCCCGACTGTGCTGGCTGGCAGTGGGACTG